>NZ_BMJT01000034.1 GCF_014643595.1 Lysinibacillus alkalisoli | reverse complement strand
CAGCAGAAGAACAAGTAGTTGAGAACTAAGAAGGAGAAGCAAATGGCTTCCTCAATGATCTCTTCCCCAGCTGTTACCACTGTCAACCGTGCCGGTGCCGGCATGGTTGCTCCATTCACTGGCCTCAAGTCCATGGCTGGCTTCCCCACCAGAAAGACCAACAATGACATTACCTCCATTGCTAGCAACGGTGGAAGAGTGCAATGCATGCAGGTGTGGCCACCAGTTGGCAAGAAGAAGTTTGAGACTCTTTCCTACCTGCCAGACCTTGATGATGCACAATTGGCAAAGGAAGTAGAATACCTTCTTAGGAAGGGATGGATTCCTTGCTTGGAATTCGAGTTGGAGCACGGTTTCGTGTACCGTGAGCACAACAGGTCACCAGGATACTACGATGGACGCTACTGGACCATGTGGAAGCTGCCTATGTTTGGTTGCACTGATGCTTCTCAGGTGTTGAAGGAGCTTCAAGAGGCTAAGACTGCATACCCCAACGGCTTCATCCGTATCATCGGATTCGACAACGTTCGCCAAGTGCAGTGCATCAGCTTCATCGCCTACAAGCCCCCAGGCTTCTAAGTGTGAAAAATTTGCAAAGCATTTGTAGCCGCCACCCCACTTTGTTTGTTTGTACTTAAACTACATTCCCATTTGTTTTTGCTTTTTGAGATTTCATCATCCTGTATTTTTGGTTTCTGTTTTCGGACTTCAATGGAAATTA
>NZ_BMJT01000033.1 GCF_014643595.1 Lysinibacillus alkalisoli | reverse complement strand
ACCGCTATTACCCGAATAAACTTCCTGCGCCCATGACCACACATAAAACCAATTCCAAAACTGATTGTGTGCTCCATTTAAATCTGCTGCAGTTTGACTGCTATCTAAATCTGTAGCAGTCGGCTTGGGCAACCCCGATAGGTTACCTTCGTTGGTAATCCACTTATCCCATTCATTTGGCAGTCTGCCTCCTGAATAGTTGTCGTTGCCGCTACGATAATTATCTCCACCCGTCAAAACACGTAATAAGTAGTCTTGCCCATCAATTTTGATTTGCTTACCTTTAATTAGGTTTTGGCCATTTAGGTCATCCCACGAAATACTAACTAATAGATTACGGTCACAAACAAGGTATTTTTTATTGCCCTCAACCACTTCTCGCCAATAGATTTGATTAGCGACATTTGACGGCGTGTCTTTGATTTCAATTGTTTGCCCTGCGCTATAGTTTGGTATATCTCCATTATCACTGCCGCCCGGCGGAGTAGAATCATTACGCCAAGGTTTTTGCGGCCTCGCTTTTATGGCACCTCCAACATACAACGCCCCTAACTTTACTAAATCACCTGTTGCCAAATCATTCATTCCCTTCAACTGATATATATTTGTTTTTTTACGTATTTTCTGCCCAAATTAAAAGAGTTAGAACATCATGTGGTATTATCTCCACAAGTTCTAACTCCATTAAGGTAAAATCAAACGTTGATGCTCGATATTGTGTAGCCCTGCGACTAGATTAATAGAAGAGA
>NZ_BMJT01000032.1 GCF_014643595.1 Lysinibacillus alkalisoli | reverse complement strand
TCGTTCTTTGACGCTCACTTTCCGGGGACGAAGTTGGTGGCATAGGCCCAGGCGTTGTTGTTGACAGGGTCAGCAAGGTGATCGGCGAGGTTCTCCAATGGACCCTTTCCGGTGACAATGGCCTGAACAAAGAAGCCAAACATAGAGAACATGGCCAATCGTCCGTTCTTGAGTTCCTTCACCTTAAGCTCAGCAAAAGCCTCTGGGTCATCAGCAAGGCCCAATGGGTCGAAGCTGCCACCTGGGTAGATTGGGTCAGTGACCTCACCGAGGGGGCCACCAGCAATACGGTAACCTTCAACGGCACCCATTAGGATAACTTGTGTGGCCCAGATGGCGAGGATGCTCTGGGCGTGGATCAGGCTTGGGTTGCCCAAGTAGTCGAGCCCACCCTCGCTGAAGATCTGGGACCCGGCCTTGAACCACACGGCTTCTCCGAACTTCACCCCGTTGCGGGACAGCAACTCCGGGAAGACGCAGCCCAAGGCTCCGAGCATGGCCCACCTGGAGTGGATCACTTCGAGTTCACGGTTCTTGGCGAAGGTTTCTGGGTCTGCGGAAAGCCCAGCAGTGTCCCAGCCGTAGTCGCCTGGGAACTCACCGGTTAGGTAGGACGGGGGCTCGCCAGAGAATGGGCCCAAGTACTTGACTCGGTCTGGGCCGTACCATGGGCTTCCTGAGGAGACCTGCTTGGTGACGGTCTTCCTCATGCTCACCCTTCCCACTTCTGGGGCTGATGGGCCCAGCTTCACGGCCTTGCCAGCCAAGGATGGGGATGAGAGAGCCATGGAAGAAGCTGCTGCCATTTTTTAACTCAAGGATGAGCTTTGCTTTGTGCTTTGTGTTATGAGTGTTTTGAAG
>NZ_BMJT01000031.1 GCF_014643595.1 Lysinibacillus alkalisoli | reverse complement strand
GCAACTCCATAACACAAGGCAGAAAGCAAGCTCATCCTAGAGTTTTAAAAATGGCAGCAGCCTCCTCCATGGCTCTCTCTTCCCCATCCTTGGCTGGCAAGGCCGTGAAGCTGGGCCCATCAGCCCCCGAAGTCGGGAGGGTCAGCATGAGGAAGACCGTCACCAAGCAGGCCTCCTCCGGAAGCCCATGGTACGGCCCAGACCGCGTCAAGTACTTGGGCCCATTCTCTGGCGAGCCCCCGTCCTACCTCACTGGCGAGTTCCCAGGTGACTACGGCTGGGACACTGCTGGGCTTTCGGCCGACCCAGAAACCTTCGCCAGAAACCGTGAGCTCGAAGTGATCCACTCCAGGTGGGCCATGCTCGGGGCCTTGGGCTGCGTCTTCCCCGAACTATTGTCCCGCAACGGGGTCAAGTTTGGAGAAGCTGTGTGGTTCAAGGCCGGGTCCCAGATCTTCAGCGAGGGTGGGCTGGACTACTTGGGCAACCCAAGCCTTGTCCACGCCCAGAGCATCCTCGCCATCTGGGCCACCCAAGTTATCCTAATGGGTGCTGTTGAGGGTTATCGTATTGCTGGTGGGCCCCTCGGTGAGGTCACTGACCCAATCTACCCTGGTGGCAGCTTTGACCCATTGGGCCTTGCTGATGACCCAGAGGCTTTTGCTGAGCTTAAGGTGAAGGAACTCAAGAACGGGAGATTGGCCATGTTCTCTATGTTTGGGTTCTTTGTTCAGGCCATTGTCACCGGTAAGGGTCCATTGGAGAACCTTGCTGATCACCTTGCGGACCCAGTCAACAACAATGCCTGGGCCTACGCCACCAACTTCGTCCCCGGCAAGTGAGCATGAAAGAAAAGGATGACTTGTGGACTTTTGAGAGTTTTTAGATTTGTGTTTGGTGAAGTATATGTTATTGCAATGTACTTCAGATA
>NZ_BMJT01000030.1 GCF_014643595.1 Lysinibacillus alkalisoli | reverse complement strand
TAGTAGTCACCACAACAACTTTTACGAGGAGGAATCTCTCATGGCTAAGAATACCACGATTTTCACATTACTTCAAAACTTTATTTCACAGGAAGAAATCAAAGGAATTCTCGCTGAATTTGGCTTTGAAGATACAGCTCGTAAATGCGATGTACCGACACTTTTAGCTTATTTAGTTGGCGCTGCGGCTTTCGAATGGAAAAGCTTACGTCACGCAGCGGATGTTGCTTCTGCACAGGGGTTGAAATCTGTGGATTATTCCACGCTTTCAAAACGCTTAGGCGAGCTGAATTATCACATTGTGAAACGTATTTTTGACGTCATTGTTGGTCGTCTAAATCGAGCGACACGCCGCAAATTAAAGCTAAAAAAAGACTTACTGGCCATTGATTCGACCACAGTAACGGTCGGAAAAACACGTTTACCATGGGCTTTATATCACGGCGAGCGTTCAGGCATCAAGCTACATGTTAGCTTCACAAATACGACTGAGATGCCCCTGAAAGTCGTGGAAACAACGGGCTTAAAACACGATGGTCCTATCGGTGTAAGCTTAGAGGACAAGCGTTTTATTCTCGTGGCAGACCGAGCTTACTTTTCAATGGATAAGGTCGATCGTTACGCGCAATCAGGGCAAGATTTCGTCATTCGTTTGAAAGAAAATATTCACCTAAGCCGCAAGAAATCATTGAAAAGAGCCGCTGTCACAGATTCCAACGTGACGGCTGATTTTACATGTATCCTTGGTACAACGCAAAAACAAACGATTGAACGCCATCGTATCGTAGAATTTACAGATGACGAAGGGGATATTGTGCGTGTTGTGACAAATCTTCAAACGCGGTGTTTAGCCAACTATTCGCGGCGTTAATTGCCTACGTATTACTCAAGTTTTTACAAATGGAAGGACACAAGAAAAAGCACTGTAAACGCCTATCTTTCGCTGGTTTCACACGCCAGTTTATTTGTGATACCCTGCCGATTGAATGGCGAATTGGACTCAAGGAAAT
>NZ_BMJT01000028.1 GCF_014643595.1 Lysinibacillus alkalisoli | reverse complement strand
AATTTAGTTGCTGACCATGGCCTACAATATTTATTAGCCGCCACTATCCTAACAGGTATTATTCAGATGATATTGGGATACCTACGTATTGCCAATCTTATGCGATTCATTCCTAACTCCGTTATGATCGGCTTTGTTAATTCGTTAGCTATTCTCATATTTATGGCACAAGTACCTCATTTTTTAGGTGAAAATATACTAACCTATGTTTTTATTGGTGTAACATTGGTTATTGTCTATGTGTTACCTCGTTATATCACAGCTATTCCGGCACCTTTGATAGCCATTGTGTTATTAACAACGATTGCTCTAGTTATGGATATCAATATGAAAACCATTGGCGATTTGGGTACTATTACACAAAGCTTACCTCACTTCTTTATTCCAGACGTACCTCTAAATATGGAAACACTAGCCATCATTTTCCCTTATGCACTTGCGCTCGCTGTAGTCGGCTTACTAGAATCATTGATGACGGCACAAATCGTAGACGACATGACTGTGACAAAATCAAATAAAAGTAAAGAAGCACGTGGTCAAGGTATTGCCAATATGATAACAGGATTCTTTGGCGGCATGGCTGGCTGTGCTATGATCGGTCAATCCATGATTAATGTAAAATCTGGAGGACGAGGCCGTCTTTCTACATTGGTTGCAGGTGTCTTTCTCATGTTCTTGATTTTAGTCCTAGGTAATGTGGTAGTAGACATTCCTATGCCTGTACTTATAGGTATTATGATTATGGTAAGTATTGGTACTTTTGATTGGAAATCTTTTAAATACTTGGTGACGGCACCTAGAACAGATGCAATTGTTATGCTCACTACAGTCATTGTTGTGCTTTACACACACAATTTAGCGATTGGTGTTGTACTCGGCGTCATTTTAAGTGCACTCTTTTTTGTTGCTTCTATTTCCAAAGTAAAGATTCACCAAGATAACAACGTGTTTATCATTGAAGGTCCTCTGTTCTTTGCTTCAACACAAAAATTTATGCAGCAAATGGAGCAGATCAACCAGGAAAACATTATTATTGATTTATCCAGTAGTCATTTATGGGATGAATCAGCTGTTGGCGCATTACTGAAAGTCGTTACTAAATTAGAGGAAAAGGGTACACATGTCAATGTTATTGGGATGAACCCTGCTAGTCAAATACTGTATCAAAGATTGGTAAATGCACACGAGATTACATGAGGAGGTTACGTTTATGTATCAAAAAGTCTT
>NZ_BMJT01000027.1 GCF_014643595.1 Lysinibacillus alkalisoli | reverse complement strand
AAAACCGCTGAAACTGAAATTTTCTTCTTCAATGGCGTAGATGAGCGCATTATCCAAACCATTATGAAGGAGCTGAAAAGTCGATGAGACATGATTTTACGAGTGTGCAAAACATCTATATTATTTGCGGCAAGACTGACATGCGCAAAGGGATAGATGGTCTCGCAACACTGATTCAAGATTCTTTTGAATTAGATCCTTACAGCGATTCAATTTTTCTTTTTTCCGGATGGAGTAAGGACCGCTATAAATGTTTATATTTTGATGGAGATGGCTTCGCCATGCTTTATAAAAGATTAGATAATGGCAAACTTCAATGGCCAAAAGATGAAAATGAGGTGCGAAATCTTTCGCAGCAGGAACTACGTTGGCTATTAGAAGGATTGTCATTACAGCAGCCAAAAGCGATTGCAAAATCTTTAAAATGTAGCTTTTAATCTCTCTTTCCCTAATGGTATAATCATCCATAACTTATACTGTACGGAAAAGTGGTGGAGATGTTGGAAAATAACGTAACAACAGAAAAATTGATTCAATTACTTGAGCAACAATTGGCTCAATCTAATCGACAAATAGAAGCTTTAACTGAACAAGTACGTCAGTTAACAAAAGCCTTATATGGCTCTAAATCAGAAAAATCGAAGTACCAAGCACCCGATGGGCAAGTTTCCTTATTTGAAGACGACCCGTCTTTTAACGAACCTGAGCAGACAGTGGAACAAAGCACCGATACAGTTAGTTATACGGTTATTCGAAAAAAGACAAATAAAAAACGAAATGATTCGTTTCGCGAGAATATTGAAATCGAAGAAATTCACCATCATCCGACCGATTTAACTTGTGAGTGTTGTTAGGAGAAAATGATGGAATTCAGTTCAATGTTGGTACGTGAAGAGGCAAAATTTATTCCAGCTACAATGAAACGTGTACAACACTTTGAACATATTTATGAGTGTAAAATCTGTAAAAAATATACCTCAAAGAAGGCACAAATCAAGCGTGGCAAAGCACCACAAGGTGCAATCCAAAGAAGTATAGCCGGTCCTACGGTTTTAGCCAAGCTAATCTACGATAAGTTTATTCAGTATTTGCCTCTTTATCGTCAGGTAAATGAGTGGGAACGTCATGGTCTCCTCACAAACGATAAAAATTTATCTAATTGGGTAATTCGTGTAGCAGAAGATTGGCTTCAACCACTCTATGACTTGATGAAGCAATTATTAACAGCAAAATCCGTGCTGCATATGGATGAAACCTATAATCAAATTTTGAAACGTTCTGATGGTAAGCCAGCTCAATCAAACGCATACAATTGGGTATCTCGTAGTGTTCAAAGCGAAGGGCCAGTAATCGTTCTCTTTAAAAGTGCGCTTTCTCGTGGTCGTGCAATTTTAGAAGATTTTATTAGAGGATTGAAAGGCATCATCATATGCGA
>NZ_BMJT01000026.1 GCF_014643595.1 Lysinibacillus alkalisoli | reverse complement strand
GCGATGCCGTTGGCACGACAACTGGTACACCAGCGGTATGTCCATCCCGGTCCTCTCGTACTAAGGACAGCGCCTCTCAAATTTCCTACGCCCACGACGGATAGGGACCGAACTGTCTCACGACGTTCTGAACCCAGCTCGCGTACCGCTTTAATGGGCGAACAGCCCAACCCTTGGGACCGACTACAGCCCCAGGATGCGATGAGCCGACATCGAGGTGCCAAACCTCCCCGTCGATGTGGACTCTTGGGGGAGATAAGCCTGTTATCCCCGGGGTAGCTTTTATCCGTTGAGCGATGGCCCTTCCATGCGGAACCACCGGATCACTAAGCCCGTCTTTCGACCCTGCTCGACTTGTAGGTCTCGCAGTCAAGCTCCCTTGTGCCTTTACACTCTACGAATGATTTCCAACCATTCTGAGGGAACCTTTGGGCGCCTCCGTTACCTTTTAGGAGGCGACCGCCCCAGTCAAACTGTCCACCTGACACTGTCTCCTACCCCGATAAGGGGTACGGGTTAGAAGTTCAATACAACCAGGGTAGTATCCCATAGACGCCTCCATCGAAGCTAGCGCTCCGATTTCTCTGGCTCCTACCTATGCTGTACAAGTTGCACCGAAATTCAATATCAAGTTACAGTAAAGCTCCACGGGGTCTTTCCGTCCTGTCGCGGGTAACCTGCATCTTCACAGGTACTATAATTTCACCGAGTCTCTCGTTGAGACAGTGCCCAGATCGTTACGCCTTTCGTGCGGGTCGGAACTTACCCGACAAGGAATTTCGCTACCTTAGGACCGTTATAGTTACGGCCGCCGTTTACTGGGGCTTCAATTCGCAGCTTCGCTTGCGCTAACCACTCCTCTTAACCTTCCAGCACCGGGCAGGCGTCAGCCCCTATACGTCACCTTACGGTTTTGCAGAGACCTGTGTTTTTGCTAAACAGTCGCCTGGGCCTATTCACTGCGGCTCTCGGAAGCGTGAACCTCCAAGAGCACCCCTTCTCCCGAAGTTACGGGGTCATTTTGCCGAGTTCCTTAACGAGAGTTCTCTCGCTCACCTTAGGATTCTCTCCTCGACTACCTGTGTCGGTTTGCGGTACGGGCACCTCTCACCTCGCTAGAGGCTTTTCTTGGCAGTGTGGAATCGATAACTTCGTGTATACACACTCGTCGTCACAGCTCAATGTTATAGTGTGCGGATTTGCCTACACACACACCTCACTGCTTAAACATGCACAACCAACGGCATGCTTACCTATCCTACTGCGTCCCCCCATTACTCAAATGGTGAGGAGGTGGTACAGGAATATCAACCTGTTATCCATCGCCTACGCCTATCGGCCTCGGCTTAGGTCCCGACTAACCCTGAGCGGACGAGCCTTCCTCAGGAAACCTTAGTCATTCGGTGGATGGGATTCTCACCCATCTTTCGCTACTCATACCGGCATTCTCACTTCTAAACGCTCCAACAGTCCTTACGGTCTGACTTCAACGCATTTAGAACGCTCTCCTACCACGCATACCTACGGTATGCATCCACAGCTTCGGTGAATTGTTTAGCCCCGATACATTTTCGGCGCAGTGTCACTCGACCAGTGAGCTATTACGCACTCTTTAAATGATGGCTGCTTCTGAGCCAACATCCTGGTTGTCTATGCAACGCCACATCCTTTTCCACTTAACAATTACTTGGGGACCTTAGCTGGTGGTCTGGGCTGTTTCCCTCTTGACTACGGATCTTATCACTCGCAGTCTGACTCCCGCGGATAAATCTTTGGCATTCGGAGTTTGTCTGAATTCGGTAACCCGGGATGGGCCCCTAGTCCAAACAGTGCTCTACCTCCAAGATTCTTGCCGCGAGGCTAGCCCTAAAGCTATTTCGGAGAGAACCAGCTATCTCCAGGTTCGATTGGAATTTCTCCGCTACCCACACCTCATCCCCGCACTTTTCAACGTACGTGGGTTCGGTCCTCCAGTCAGTGTTACCTAACCTTCAACCTGGACATGGGTAGATCACCTGGTTTCGGGTCTACGACCACGTACTCCTTCGCCCTATTCAGACTCGCTTTCGCTGCGGCTCCGCTTTTTCAGCTTAACCTTGCACGTAATCGTAACTCGCCGGTTCATTCTACAAAAGGCACGCTATCACCCATTAACGGGCTCTAACTACTTGTAGGCACACGGTTTCAGGTTCTATTTCACTCCCCTCCCGGGGTGCTTTTCACCTTTCCCTCACGGTACTGGTTCACTATCGGTCACTAGGGAGTATTTAGCCTTGGGAGATGGTCCTCCCGGATTCCGACGGAATTTCACGTGTTCCGCCGTACTCAGGATCCACTCTGGAGAGCATACACTTTCGACTACGGGGCTTTTACCCGCTCTGGCAGACCTTTCCAAGTCGCTTCGTCTAATCTATGCTTTTGTAACTCCGTATAGAGTGTCCTACAACCCCAAGAGGCAAGCCTCTTGGTTTGGGCTCTTCCCGTTTCGCTCGCCGCTACTAAGGGAATCGATTTTTCTTTCTCTTCCTTCAGGTACTTAGATGTTTCAGTTCCCTGAGTGTGCCTCAATTGCGCTATGTATTCACGCAATCGTACTACCTCATTACAGGCAGTGGGTTCCCCCATTCAGAAATCTCCGGATCAATGCTTACTTACAGCTCCCCGAAGCATATCGGTGTTAGTACCGTCTTTCATCGGCTCCTAGTGCCAAGGCATCCACCGTGCGCCCTTCATAACTTAACCAAGTTATGACTTTTCATTGCTGAAAAGTTACGCACACCTAACATCTGACG
>NZ_BMJT01000025.1 GCF_014643595.1 Lysinibacillus alkalisoli | reverse complement strand
AGTCGAATTCCACCGCGAACTTTATCAAATAGATATTGGATGATTTTGGTTAATCAACACGTGTGAATGTGTATCTGTATCTACGGATATTATTTTACAATAGGGGGATCTTTTATTTGGGAAAGTGATGGATTCTCTCAACACTTTCTATTGTTCAACGAATATATAGAAATATTACAAAATTTACTAAAAGGAGGTAGTTTTCCTCAATGGATTGGTCTATCGGTGCAGGTGCTGATACCATTACTTCATATGGATACTATGTTATAGGAGATCCTTTTGTATATTTAGGTGTGTTTTTTCCTGAAAATTTGAGAGAATTCTCTTTTCACTTATTAATTTTTCTTCGTATTTGGTGTGTTGGAATAAGTTATATCTTTTTTACTAGAAAGTTTAAGATCTCACATCAAGCAGGACTTTTGGGTGCAGTAATGTATACATTTAGCTTTTTTGTTATATATAATGTAAAAAGGCACCCCTTTTTTATTATGCCCCTGATTTTGTATCCTATTCTTTGTTTAGGTGTAGAAAAGATATTGAAAAAAGAATCCGGAATAATTTTTAGTATAGTAGTAGCTATAAGCTCAATGGTCAACTTTTACTTTTTTTATAAATTAACCATCTTAACTTTCATCTATGGAAGTGTTAGATACCTTACACTATATGGATTCAAAAACATCAAGCACCTTTTTCTTACCCTATGTCAATGCATAATTTATTATCTTATTGGCCTGTTTATCGGATCAATTCTTTTTTTACCAATGGTAGGAGGGTTTTTAGATGCGTCTCGTCACACTGGTGAAATAACACTTAATTTAATTCATTATCATATAAGTTATTACATAGTATTAATTCATAATGCTTTCGTACCGTATTCTTATTTATGGTCTGTAGGAGGGCTTTCTATATTTTCCCTCTTTACTATTATCTTTTTTATGCGTACAAAAAAAGAAAAGAATTTTGCAGCAATAATTTCATTGCTTCTAGGCGTATTTCTATTGATTCCTTTTTTTGGTTCATTTATGAATGGGATGTCGGGTCCATATAATAGATTCAGTTTTGTTATCCCTTTTTTTATTGCTATTGGTAGTGGACAGTTATTAGATGCACGAAAAAAAGATTTGAAAATTGCTAAATATTTGTTAATTATTTTCACGTTAATCTATCTAATTGCGGCAATTTTAGAAAATATGTATACTTTTTATTTGACACCAATAATTATAGGCTGGGCAATGTGGCTTTTATTCTCATATGAAATAAAATTTAGTCTCTTTAGTAACAAAATTTCAACGATTTTTATTGTATTAGTTATGATCAACATGGCTACAAATGCTATGAACCTGTATTATTCGTATGGTAACAATTCTATATCAGATACTGTTGAATTGAATACTTCCATATCTAAATATAAAGATTTATATGGAGGTCTTCAAAAAGATTTACCTAAAGATGAATGGTATCGTGTAGGAGTAACTTCACAAGATAAAGAGATTCGTAATCAATTTATTTATCATGACTTAAAGGGATTGAGCACTTATTTATCAATAACAAATAAGTATATTTCGAATTTCGCTAAAGAGATGGATTTCTCCACCTATCAGATTATTCAACCGCTACGGAATGGTTTAGATGATCGACGCCTTATGAATTATTTTTTAAACGTTAAGTATATACTAACTAAAAAGGAAAACGAAAACTATCTTCCAGTAGGATATAGAGTAATAAAAGAAAGTACTAGTAATTCAAATTATATTTTGGCCAAAACAGAATACTCTTTTCCATTTGCTTACACAGTAGATAAAATTATGTTTAGAGAGCATTTCTCAAAATTAAACCCACTTGAAAAAGAATATATCTTAACTCAAGGTGCAGTTTTAGAAGATAGCATAAGTATACCTACTAAATCTTTTGAAAAAGGTTTAAATTCACATTTTAATAGAGTTGAGTATTCTATAAAAGATAATGATCTAGATACAAAAAAAATAAATGGAGTCAATTTGATATAAAAGAAAAAGAAACCAAAATAAATGTGAAAATTAAAGATATAAAATCTATTAAGAATCATGAGATTTTTATAGAGTTGAAAGGATTAAAATACGAAGAATTAAATAAACCTTTTTATTTTCCTGAAAATACAAAGTATGATATGAAACTATTATATGGAGATAGTGAAAGGACGTTTCGTCAATCTGATAAATATTCATTTAGTACTTATTTCAATAGAGAAAGTGTATTTATAAATTTAGGGTCTGTAAAAGAAAATATAGAAGATATTGTAATTCAATTTGAAGATGAAGGTAGATATACAATAGGTGATATTGTAATTTATGCTAGACCTATAAATATGAAAATCGATGAGGAAATTATATCAGAAAAACAAAAAACCAATTGAATATAAGTCATTTTGAAAATGAATATATAAAAGGTCAAGTTTATCAAGATGAGTCTAGTTTTCTTGTGACTACAATACCTTATACAAAAGGGTGGCAAGCTACTGTAAATGGTGCTGAACGAAAAATTCTACAGACAAATATAGGATTTATAGGTATTCCATTAGAAAGTGGTAATTCAGAAGTTATATTTACTTATCAAAATCCATATATAAAGACAGGTATGTATTTGAGTATACTAGGAATTGTTCTACTATTAATATCTCAAGTATTGTTTATAATTCAGAAGGATAATTAAATATCTTTTAATGGTATTCAAGGGGATGGTATGGTACATGCTACAGCACAAGATTTATTAAAATTAAGTACAGTATGGCAAGGAGATGCGTTACTACATGTAGCCAATCGTCAAGCGATAACAGCACCTAATCAAACCTTTGCACAAGG
>NZ_BMJT01000024.1 GCF_014643595.1 Lysinibacillus alkalisoli | reverse complement strand
TATTAGAGGAGTATAGTGATTCGTCTTCTTTTTCACTGATTCAAACCTATTTTAATCGTCTACCTCTTCATCCCCATTTGGATCAAGTAGTCGGACCTTTTGTTTCCACGAACATTTTTGTGGCAGATCAACGTTTCAAGGATTGGAAGCAACAGGCTCAAGTCAATCAAAAACAGGTTTGGGAAGACTTGGACCATAGCTCGGTCAGTGGTATTCGGGCTATGCGTGAGTTACGAGCGAAGCAAAAAGGTAAAGTAATTCCTGATTTTCCAGTCGTCTTTACAAGCATGTTGAATAACGTAGGAAAAGTAGGTCAAGGGCGACCAAGTTGGTTCCAGTATATGACATATAACATTACGCAAACACCGCAGGTATACTTGGATCATCAAATATCAGAACGCAACGGTGTGCTTCACTTTAACTGGGATGTAGCGGAAGGGTATCTTCCTCGGCCGTTAGTGGAGGAAATTTTTGGGAGATATGAACGCCGCTTGCAGGAAGTCATCCTGGAAGATCAAATGGTTGTATCATCTACGACATCTTCTTCATTTGGACTTACGGATCTCCAACAAACTTATGTGTTAGGGCGTCTGCAGGGAGAAAATAAACAAAGTTGTCAAATGTATCAAGAGTTCCAGGTTGAACAGTTGGATGTTCCTCGTCTTCAACAGGTCTGGCAACAACTCATTGAGTATCATGAAATGTTACGAGCTATTGTACATGAGGATGGAACGCAAGAGATTTTGAACCGAGTACCAGCCTATAAGATTCCAGTAAACCTGGCTCAAGATGCCCGTCAACTGGATGCATTTATTCAAAAGGTTCGTGAAGAATTACAGAATCAAGTATTACCATTAGGAAAGTGGCCGCTTTTTGACCTTCGGGTCACTCAGGGTGAAGAGCTCTCATACGTCCATTTATGTACCGATGCATTGATTGCGGACGGGGCAAGTCTGTTCCTGTTGTACCGACAGCTAATGGCTCTCTATGAGAATCCCAAAACCAAGCTCTCTCCGTTGGAAGTATCTTACCGGGAATACTGTCAATATATAAACGAGCAACGACAATCAGTAGAAGGACAAAAGGCACGGGCGTATTGGGAGAGGAAGATGGCAACCCTCGTTCCTGGTCCTATCCCTTCCTTAACAAGCAACTCGTCTCGATCAACTATACAAGGAGTCACATTGGACTGGAGAGCCTTGAAGGAAAAGGCTTCCCGTTGGGGCGTAAAACCTGGAACGGTCCTACTAACAGCTTTTCAAGAGGTATTATCTAACTACTTTGGCCATGCTTTCACCACGGTAGTGGTGAATTGGGATCGTCCAACTATTCATAAGCAAGTGAACAAATTGATCGGGGATTTTACTACTTTAAGTTACATTGAGTCCCTCTCAACTGAACGATCTTTCTTACATAGAGCTCGAGTCAATCAAAGAGAGTTGGAGGAGGATTTTTCTCATCACCTGGTGAGCGGGATGCATGGACTGCGGAAACGAGCGATGAGCCGTAAAGATGAAGGATTTCTTTCATTCCCTATTGTGTTTACGAATCTTGTGGAAGAGGAAATATACCTCCCTTCGGGATGGGAAATGGGATATAGCAGCTCCAAAACGCCAGGTATTTACTTGGATATGATTCCTGTTGAAAAGAATGGCGTCCTTCATTTTCATTGGGACGTGATGGAAGGGCTGTTTTCACCAGGTGTTAAACAGACACTCTTCACCCGCTTCAGTGAACGGTTAGCGGAACTTGCCTCTGATGAAAAAAGCTGGGAGGGACAACCAATGGAAAGTCAAACAGATACCTTTTCTACGATTCATGAGTGGTTTGAACGACAGGTGGATCTTTATCCGCAAAACCTTGCGCTCAAATGGAATCATGAAGTGATGACGTACCAAACGCTCAACAATCGTTCTAACCAATTGGCACGTTACCTGCAGTCGAGAGGGGTAGGGCCTGAAGTGATGGTGGGCATTTGTGTAGAACGCTCACTAGATATGATAGTTGGAATATTAGGAATTTTGAAAGCTGGAGGTGCTTATGTACCGCTGGATCCGGCCTATCCGAAGGATCGCCTTGCGTATATCTTGGAGGATTCATATGTTTCCCTGGTATTAACCCAAGAAACTGTGCATTCCTCGCTTCCAGAAACAAAAGCGACTCTCATTTGTTTAGATCGTGATCAACATCTTTGGTCTTCTCAAGCCGTTACGAATCTACACGTACCTGTGGGCAAAGATGGTCTAGCTTATGTGATTTATACATCCGGCTCGACTGGTAGACCGAAAGGAGTGTTGGTGACCCATCAAAACGTTATTCGTTTGATGCAAGAAACGGAAGAATGGTACCGCTTTAATGAGCGAGATACTTGGACACTTTATCATTCTTACGCTTTTGATTTCTCGGTTTGGGAAATTTGGGGAGCTCTTTTATATGGAGGAAAGTTAATTATTGTTCCTTATAAGACAAGTCGATCCTTTGAATCTTTCTATGAGTTACTCGTGGAAGAACGGGTCACGGTCTTAAACCAAACGCCGACGGCGTTCCGTCAGCTCATGAGAGTAGATGAGCAGAACGAACAACCTCTCGCTTTACGTTATGTGATTTTCGGAGGAGAAGCACTCGATCCACGCATGCTTCAAGGCTGGTTTGAACGTCATGGCGATCAAAAACCGCAACTGGTGAATATGTATGGGATTACAGAAACTACCGTGCATGTGACCTATCGTCGAATTACAAAGAAAGATACCGATTCGCCAAGTAGTGTGATAGGGACTCCTATTCGAGATCTTCAGGTCTATATATTGGATGAGCACCTTCAAGCTGTACCGTCAGGTACTGTAGGTGAAATGTATGTAGGGGGGGGAGGCGTAGCACGAGGTTATCTGAATCAAGAAAAACTAACAAAAGAACGGTTCATTCCGAGTCCGTTTACCCCTCAGGAACGCCTCTATAAAACAGGGGATTTGGCTCATTATACGGAGAGCGGGGAGCTAGCGTTTGTGGGGAGA
>NZ_BMJT01000023.1 GCF_014643595.1 Lysinibacillus alkalisoli | reverse complement strand
ATTCGTGCGCGCCGTGGCGGCAATTCGGCGCGTCATTGGTATTGGTATGACGCGTCGACTCGCAACACGTACTTCGGTTGGCGCCCGGTCCTTGAAGTGCTGAACTCTACACCTCTGATCTCTGGAGGGTCTCAAAATTTAGGTAATAAAACAGGCCCGTTTAGTGTGGTGTACCAAGTGTCAGACCCTGAAGGACATTCCGTTAATGTCACAGAAAAAATCAATGGAAAAATTGTGGCTACAAAAAACAACGTGCCGCAAAAGCAAGATCGAGAAATGGTTGTAACGCTTGAACAGTGGAAAGAGATACCACTTAATCAACCATCAACGATTACGATTGAAGCAACTAATGAAAAAGGTGCTAAATCAGAACGTGTGTATACGTTCACAAAAACCAATGCGCCACCTACAGCAAAAACGGTCGAGCCTAAAGGTGACCTAGCTAATATTGCCATCGTCTCGACGATTACACCTACATTTGTCTATCAATTTATTGATACAGATCCAGGCGATATCCAAACGGCGATGCAATTAATCATCGAAAACACGAATGCTCAAATCGTACACGATTCTGGCAAAAGGCAAACGGCACAATCGTTTTATCAGCTGCCAGATAACATAAAATTAGAGTGGGGTGTACGTTATAAGTGGCGTGTGCGTGTATGGGACAAATACGACGTACCATCAGAATACACATTTGATGAGTTTTTTCTTCCTAATAGACCACCAAATGTAGCTAATTTGCGTCCAGGAAGTAATCATGAAGCATCACCTGAAGGCACGTCTTTAACGCCCACTTTCAAGTGGGATTTTGAAGACCTCGATTTAGAAGCGCAAGCCGCGTATCAATTAGTAGTACGCACAGCAGATACGAATGCAGAAATTTATAACACCAATAAAATTTATAAAAATGTGAACGAACATACGATACCTGATTTTGTGTTAGCACAAGGTGCAGCGTATTACGCCCAGGTAACTGTATGGGATCCAAATGGTTTAGAAGGTGCAAGTGATAAAGCCTATATCGTGACAAATGCGACACCTACAGCACCAATATTAACAACGCCAATTAACAACTATCGTACAACACTAAAGCCTACATTGAATGGTATTGTAGGCACGGACAAAGAAGACGATGGTCAACATTTCATTGTGCAAATTTCTAAGAACGCTGATTTTACAGGAGAGGTGTTAACGCATCGATCAGACGAAAATCGTGCAGGATGGAAGGTCAATGGTTACGATATCCCCGAAGAGGGTGTTAAAAATGACCAAGCAGGGCAAACCGTATCCTACACATTACAAGAGCAAGTGGACATGAATGCGAAATATTATTGGCGCATGGCGGCTATTGATGCAACTACAAAAGCTGTTGGAAAGTATGGCGAAGTGCGACATATTAGAGCGGGTAATAAATTAGCTTATGACACGTTAAAACAGCCCATTGATACAGCTGCAGCACCAGCCAATCGAGCGCTTGTTGCGTTAGATTATGCTATCGCAACAGATGGGAGTAATACAGCTACGATTAAAGTTTGGATTTGTAACAACGCCAACGACATTACCCCAACATGGGAGGACATGACCACAGACTTTTTAAACATGGATTACTATACGTTTACAAACAACAAAAAAACAGCCGTAACATGGGCGGTTGCATTAAAAGTAGAGGTAGTGGCCAATGACACAATGGGCGATATTTTCATTGCTTCCCACGGATTTACATTCGACTGATAAAGGAGCTTGGTTGTAGACCAAGCTTCTTTGATATATGAGAAAGGGGGTGAGACCGTGGCATTAAAATTTTTAGCGCAAGTATCATTGGAAGCGGAACGCGCCCAAAAAGAAACAAAAGAAATGTTACCTGGGCGCATGGCGGAACTAGAATCAACCAATATGCAGTTGATGGCCGCCTTAGCAGAATCCTATGAAGCGTCCGTGAAACTGGCGCAAGAAAATGAAGAACTAAAGCAAACGATTGCAGACAGTGAAACACGCACCATGTTGGCAATAGCAGAAATTTATGAAATGCATAACGTAAAGGAGGGATAACAAATGGCAGTAGTATACCAAAAGCTAATTGAAGCAGGTCTACGCAAACTAAATGATGTACAGCCTCAGGCGCTACGTGATCAAGTTGAGATTTTATTAGCCCAAAACAAAAAGTAAAAGATGTAATGCAAGAGGACGCAGCATAAGGTAGCGTTATTTTTATATTTCCTATAGATATTATATTTTGTATCGTATAATACTATAGGAGGTGTAACATGAATAAATTTGCATCATTTTCTGTTACTTACAATAATGAAGAATATTTTTTTGGAGTAAAAGGTCTTTATGAGGTTGTTGAAGTAGGAGAGGTAATAAAAGAAAAATTGATTAAGATGGAATTTCTAGAAGATTTCTGTCGTCAAACGCCTTTAGATACTACTAGAGAAAAGGCACCTTGTGTATTCAATATCGAGGGCGAAGAGTTTTCCTCGAATGGCTTCATTATAGTTTTGGAAAAGGACTTGAAAAATCTTAAGGCGATTATAATTGATTTAGTTCAATGAGTATTTAGAAGTTTTTTCATGTAATAGGAGAGAAAGAATTTATTGATTTTTAACACCCTTTACTCAGAGGGTGTTTTTATTATTTAGAAAAGGAGATAATTTATGACAATAGATGTACCTGTTTTAGTTGGTGTGCTAGGGCTAGTAGTTGCTGGTTTAGGCTACATCATCAATAGAGATAGAGACCGCAAAAACGATACAAAACAGGACGCGCAAGTGAGCGCACAACTACAGCACATCAGCGAGGGTGTTAACGACATCCGTATTGATTTAAAAGCCAGTGAGCGTCAAATGATGATTTACGGTGAGCGTATTACACGTGTAGAGGAGTCGAATAAACAAGCTCATCACCGTATTAATAAATTGGAGGATAAATGTGATGATGAAAATTAACTGGAAAGCACGTTTGCGACACAAGCCCTTTATTGTGTCGCTTTTTAGTTTGCTTTTGTTGTTAGGCAATCAATTGGCAGCGATTTTTAATGCTGATTTCACGATTTACAATGACCAAATCACAACATTAGCTGAAACAATCCTAGCCATCTTAGTTTTGTTAGGTATTGTGATTGACCCAACAACAGATGGCATTACGGACAGCGAACAAGCACTTCAATATACAAAACCACGTAAGGAAGGTGAATAATAATGGAACACAAAACAGAATGTTGCGTGTGTTGTAAAGAAATTGACGTATTAGAGCACTTTAATGGCGAGATGATGTGCCAGGAGTGTTATCATGCCCCAGAAAATCAGGTGTTTGACTGATGGTTAATGTATTAATGACACGTACAACAGATGTTTATGTTGGACTCAATGAACGTGCTAATTTTGCCAATCGCAATAAGGCAGACTTATTTATCTCATATCATTTGAATGCTGCTGTTACTTCAGCAAATGGGTATGAGGACTTTACGTACCCCACTAAAAACACAGCGACAATTAACAGTCGCAATACCTATCATGGTGCTGTCATGCCTGCTTTGCGAGTGCTACAGCAGTTTAATCGTGGGAAGAAGACGGCCAATTTTGCCGTATTACGAGAAACAAATATGCCTGCCTATTTAATTGAGTTGGGCTTTATTACAAATGCCAGCGAGTATAATAAACTTGCTGGTCAAGCAAACTTTGAATTGTTGGCCCAAACGCATGCCAGTGCGATTAAACAAGCACTGGCCGATTTAGGTAAACCAAATGGCACAGTTTGTATTGATGCAGGGCATGGTGGTCGTGATCCAGGCGCAGTCAGTCGAGGGTACACAGAGGCAGCTTATGTGTTACGTTTTGCGTTACGTGTACGTGAGATTTTACAAGGTGCAAAGCATATTAAGTCTACTACAGATAAAAAGGAGGGTGTAACAATGTTAAATAGTACAGGACGTAAAGAGATTCGCGAGTTACTCAAAAAAGCACGTGCTGCAGGTATCATTGATGCCAAGTATCACACGGATGATAAAATTGCGAAATACAATGATGTACAACTATTAAGCTATCAAGCGGCAGTAGTAAACCGCGAATTTAAATAGATAAACGTGTCATTTTGTGCGAACCTTGTGTGGCGAACCCGAAGTGCCCATGAAATCCCTGGGGGGTTCGCACACCAGATGACCAAAATAATACACTTATCAAATAGCATAGGATAAAGAACTTTCCAATAAACCCTAGATATAGTACAATGAATGCGTGAGATAACCATATCTCGCTGTCACTCCCTACATGGGGAGTGTGGATTGAAATAAAATAAGAACGTTTAGTATCAATGAAACTATAATGTCACTCCCTACATGGGGAGTGTGGATTGAAATTTTGAGTAACCTCTTAAACTTTTTAGTAACACCAGTCACTCCCTACATGGGGAGTGTGGATTGAAATTGAGGTCGTTAGCGCAGTCCAGAGCGCCTTTTGACGTCACTCCCTACATGGGGAGTGTGGATTGAAATTGTGGTATCTAGATCAGTTGCGGACGGTACAGGAGTCACTCCCTACATGGGGAGTGTGGATTGAAATACGCAGCCAAGAAGGTGTTTTTGAAGTTAGTTTACGTCACTCCCTACATGGGGAGTGTGGATTGAAATTTGATTTGGTATTGGTGGCTTATTTTCTTGGTCGGGTCACTCCCTACATGGGGAGTGTGGATTAGAATTTAAGTATGCAAGGAACTATAAAAAAGCCGTTACTTACTAGGACTAACCCTAATAGGTAACGGCTTTGTTTATTTTACTTCAAAATCTTGTTTTCCTAATTCTTTTCCAACTAAGCCTTGTCTGGCAACAAGTGTAACAGGTGTTTCTAAATCATCTAATTCATAAGCAATAGAGTTTTCAACGGTACCATCTTTTTTTATAGATTCCATCTGTGAGTCGAGATGATTTTGGTCGGGTAACATACCAACATTTAATTTATTCACAGCGTTAGGATCATTATCTTGTATTACACTGAACACAGCCATCCAAGATGTGATTGGATCAATATCCTTATCACTTAGATTTGTAGTATCATACCAAATTGCAAAGACAGGTTTTTGACCATATTCATTACCGGGTTCGCCAACAGGAATTACTTTTGTTTCTTTGATTTTAATAGATAAATCTTCAATTTTAACTTCACCATCTTTGAAGTAGACATCTGTAGATGAAATGTCTTCTTTCTTATCTTCTTTAGTGGTTTCTTCATTATTTACACTTGTTTCAATATTTTCATCTTTAGACTTTTCTTTTTCTGTTTCGCCACAAGCTGATAAACCAATCAAACTTGCTACTAACGCAGCACTATAAATAACCTTTTTCAAGTAAATCTCTCCTTATATTCGTAATACATATAAATTTAACCATATATATGAGTAAAATGGAATATGTATTTTGATAGCACTTGTTAAGAGATTTCAAATATGCTAACACATCTCTTAAAGAAATAAACGCCGTAATCAAAGTAGATTCAAAATGATAATATATTTTCTAATACAAGTTTGTCTCCATCTTTTTCTTTTATTTTACAATCAGCACAGGACATTTTGCTGTTTTTAACACTTTGTGACTCACACTACCAATCACAAATTCTTGTAACGTATTTAAACCTCTACTCCCAAGAATAATAATATCTATTGCATGTTGGTTAGCGAAACGTACGATTTCTTCACTAGGAGAGCCATGTAATATTTCTGTTTGATAAGTGACATGAGCCAAAGATAAGAGTTGTTCAATCGGTGCCACTTTTTGTTTT
>NZ_BMJT01000022.1 GCF_014643595.1 Lysinibacillus alkalisoli | reverse complement strand
AATGATAATCAGGTTAAAGTACGAGGTTTCCGAATTGAATTAGGAGAAATTGAAGCAGCATTAAAAACCAATGAACTTATAGAGGATGCAGTAGTTACAGTAAAAGATGACTTGGACGATCAACAAATCATTGCCTATATTGTTGGTGATTATTCAGCATCCAAATCTTCTATACGGCAGTATTTACGGGACTTGCTTCCAATCTATATGCTTCCTAATTTAATTATTCCAATAACTAGAATTCCACTTACCGTTAACGGAAAGCTGGACTATAAAAAGTTACCTGAGGTTATAGTAGAGGAAAAAATGGATAACCAGCTTCCTGTTTTAGAAGATAAATCGATAATTAATAATTTTATAGAAGTTATGAAAAGAGATGTGAAGCTCTCTGACAACCTTTTTGATTTGGGGGTTACCTCCATTACAATTGTTAAAATTGCTCAAGCTATTCAAGCTAATTGTGGAATAGCTGTACCTGTTGAAGTATTTCTTGAAAGTAAGAATATTAATGAAATTATAAGATATGTGCAGAACAATCAACCTGCAGGTTTAACTGAACCATCTTCGAATATTTCATATACTCAATATTTAATAGAAATAATTGAGGAAATCACTGGCACAAGGATCGCTGATGAGAACGAAGATATTTTTAATTTAGGTGTGACTTCCCTAACAATTATGAAGCTTTCACAAAGGTTTAAAGAGGAAAAAGGTATTCACTTACCTGTAGAAGTTTTCTTAGAGAATCCTACTATAACAGGGATATCTACTTATATTAACCAGAATACATCTATAGAGTCGGAGAGTTATGAATTAGATATCGGCAATCAAGAACAAGCCTCTATTATTGAGTTGGAGAATATAGAATTTCAAGACCGTCACTATATTTCTAGACGAAACTTAATAAATAGCGGTGAAAATCATTCATTCTCAATAGACAAACTTAGTGAGCTGATGAGTCTCCTTCGAATAAAAAATTTAGAGGGAAAAGATCGTTACCTATACCCATCAGCGGGGGGGAAATATACTGTACAAACCTATGTATTAATTAAAGGCCATGTCGCGGAAGAGTTAGAGCTAGGTATTTACTACTATCATCCTGAGATGCATGGGTTGGTATTGATACAGAGAATAGAAGGTATTGAAAAAGATATCTTCGCGAAGAATGATCAAATTTCTTTTGAAAATTCCAATGTATGCTTATTCTTTATAGCGCAGTTGGAAGCACTCATACCTTTTTATGGTGAAGAGTTCAGTAAAGGTTTGGCGATTCTGGATGGGGGTTATATTAATCAGCTTTTAATAAGTCGAATGCCATCACTTGATTTAAACGCAAAGGTCATCAATGCAATGAACTTCACACGTATAAAGGATCTCTTCCAATTAGATGATAATCACATGTATATCCATAGTATATGTATAAGTAATGCTCCAGTAAAAAATAAGTCTGAGGATAAACAAAGTATACCTGATATGCAGGATAGCTTAAGAAACTACCTTCTTAGTAAACAACATGAAGTTGTACCTGTTGCAGATATGTCTAAGACAATAAAGTATACAATGAATGATCCTCAAACATTAGAGGAACTGATGAAGAAAAGGGTTCATATTAGACGTGTAAAAACTGGGGAAGATATTTTCTTGCTAAAGGAAAATCCTATTAATGAGTCGGACTATTATGTACGTGCTTCTCAAAGAACTTACGATAAGAGTCTAATAACGTTTCATAACTTCAGTAAGTTTTTATCTTTGTTACAGCCGAACACATCTTTTAATCATCAATACCTTTACTATAATATGTTGCCTATTGGATCCGTTAAATTCTATTTATACATTAAAAAGGAAGTAATAAAGGGGATAGATGCAGGCCTTTATCAATATGACCCGGTGAATCATAAGCTGTTACTTATAAAACAAGATCTTTCTTTTGACATGGAGTATACTCACTCTCCATTTAATAGGGAACTTTATAGAAATTCTGGTTTTTGCCTAATTGCTACTACAGATGTAAACGAAGTCGCTTTTTTATATGGGGATTATGCTAAACAACTTGCTTTCTTTGAAGTTGGAAATATTGGACAGCTTTTAATGGATCGCCAAGCCGAATTTGATATTGGATTAGTTCCAATTGGAGGACATAATTTTGAGAAATTAAGAGTTGATTTTTCATTAGCTGAAAATGAGATATTACTTCATAGCTTTCTTGGAGGTTCCTTGAAACATTCCCATTCGAGAAATAAAGAAGATCTCTTATTGTTAAAGGATTTGAGTCAGGTAGATCCCACTAAAAAACAAGAAGAATTCATAAATATCAAAGAAGTCAGCAGCGAGCAACCACCTGTTTCAGATGATATCGCCATTATTGGTTTAAGTGGCCGTTATCCAGATGCTACCAATATGTACGAATATTGGAGAAATCTAAGAATTGGTAAGCATAGCATCACTCATCTACCTAAAGAGCGTTTTAAGCTGTATAACCTTGAAGTAATGAACGATGGAGATAAAAACGACCAATGGGCAGGTTATATTCAGGAAATTGATCATTTCGATAGCTTGCTATTCAATATTACTCCTTCTGAGGCAAGAAACATGGATCCTCAAGAAAGGTTAGCCTTACAAACTGTCTGGGAGTGCTTAGAGGATGCTGGTTATACCGCAGATTCTTTAAAGAGCAAAGCACCAGAAATTGGCGTTTTTGTAGGTGCCATGTGGAATGACTATCAGAATTATGGAGAGAGTGAATGGGAGAAAAATCAGCAAGCCGAGATAGCAGCCATACATTCCTCTATTGCTAATCGAATTAGTCATTACTTTGGTTTAATTGGTCCTAGTATTTCTATTAATACATCTTGTTCTTCTTCTCTAACAGCCATTCATTTAGCTTATGAGAGTGTAAAAAGAGGTGAGTGTGATGCAGCTATTATGGTAGGAGTGAATTTGATATCGCACCCTTATCACTATGATTCATTACATCAACAAGGTTTACTTTCTACTAATGATAGAAGTGCTGCTTTCTCTGCTGAAGGAACAGGACTAGTACCTGGGGAAGGAATAGGTGCCTTACTAATTAAGCAAGTGAAAGAAGCGGTTGATCATAAGGATCATATCTATGGAGTTATAAAAGGAAGCGTCATTAATCACTATGGAGAAGCTTCTCGATATGGATCACCAAATAAGAAAATGCAAGTAAGCTCCATTCAAAAGCTACTAAATAAAACTGCAACGCCCCTAGAGGCGATTGATTATATAGAATGTGCAGCAACAGGATCCAGTATGGCAGATGCCTCCGAGCTGAATGCTATAAAAGAGGTTTTTAAAAATCAACATCTTAAAGTCGGTTCAGTTAAGCCTAACATTGGCCACCTAGAGTCAGCATCAGCTATGTCTCAATTATCAAAGGTCTTATTACAATTTAAATATGGAGAAATTGCTCCCACGATTCATACGAAACCTGTCAATCCTTTTTTAATGTTAGAGGATGGGCAGATAGAAATTATAGATAAGTTAACAGCTTGGAAAACAAGTAAGTTAAAACATACATTAATAAGTTCTTATGGGGCCATGGGATCAATTGGGCATCTGTTAATTAAGGAATATAGAAAAAATCATACTGAGACACTACTAGCTTCTCGTTCGGAAGTATGCTTATTTTCTGCAGCATCTAAAGAACAATTGAAAAGATATGCCGAGAGATTTATTTCTTTCTTAGATCATTCAGAGAAAGATGTGACTCTTCAAGACATTGCCTTTACTCTTCATGTTGGTAGAAGAGAAATGAATGAAAGAATGGCTATCATCGCAGAGGATATTGCTGATCTTAAAAACAAACTTGAAGCCTATATATCTCATAGTAACAACTTAAAAAACGTGTATATAGGGACTGTTGATGGGAGCACGGAAAGAGATCTATGGGATAAAGAAAATTATGCCGTAATGGATATAGCAAGTAGTTGGATTAAGGGATCAAAGGTGAATATCGAGAAGTTTTTTGAAGATGGCAACCGAGTACCTTTACCGACTTATCCTTTTGAGCAGGTATCTCACTGGTACCCAAATAAGACGATTATTCCGCCTGATATAGCTGAGAAATCAATTTTTGACCAGGGAGAGATCAAGGAGGCGCCGCACCTTTTCCATGAAGAAGAAGGGGATGAAAAGTTAGAGAATTTTCTTCTAGAAGCTTTTTCAGAGATCACGGAAATTCCGTTGGATCGACTTGATAAGAGAACGTCCTTTGAGAGCTATGGAATTAATTCACTTTTAATTACACGCTTGAACGAAAAATTAGAAGTAGCTATGGGCATTACATCCAAGACGTTGTTTTTCGAAAACCAAAATATTGAAGAGTTAGCTAGATGCATAAATAGAACTCATTATCATAAGGTTGTTGAAAATGAGAAACAACCTGATAGGAATAAAGATTCCAAAGAGCAAAAAGGCTGCTCCTCAGTTAACGACAGTCTTAGTGATCGAGATCATATGAGTAATTATTCTGATAGTGATCTAGCTATTATCGGGTTGAGTGGCAAGTATGCACAAGCAGATAACCTTTTGGAGTTTTGGGAGAACTTGAAGCTAGGAAAAGATTGTATAACAGAAATCCCAAAAGAGCGTTGGAATAATGATTACTACTTTAATGAGGATAAACGTAGTAAAGGTACTGTTTATGGAAAATGGGGAGGCTTTATAAGGGACGTTAAAAAGTTCGATTCATTATTCTTCAATATCTCTCCTAAAGAGGCAGAAAGAACAGATCCGCAAGAACGACTATTCTTGCAAACTACTTGGGAATGTATTGAAGATGCAGGCTATACACGAAGTTCACTGCAAAGAAAACATCAGGGGAATGTAGGTGTTTTTGTAGGGGCTATGTATCAGGAATATCCTTTATATGGTCATTTAGATAAGTACAATAGTAGTGAAAATGTGGCCTTAGGATCTTCCGCAGGTTCTATAGCTAACCGAATTTCTTATTTCTTTAACTTCCAGGGACCAAGCCTAGCAATCGACACCATGTGTTCTTCTGCATTGACTAGTCTCCATTATGCGGCTCAAAGTATTAAGGAAAATGAGTGTGAAGTGGCTGTAGTAGGAGGGGTAAATTTACTATTGCACCCAAATAAGTACCTTATGCATTCTCAGATGAAAATGCTCTCTTCAGATGGCCGTTGTAGAAGTTTTGGAAAAGATGGGGATGGGTTTGTACCTGGAGAAGGAATAGGATCAGTTCTCATAAAACCACTTAAAAAAGCAATCCAAGATGGGGATAATATTTACGCCGTCATCAAAGGAACAGCTATTAATAATGATGGTAAAACCAACGGTTATACAGTACCAAACCCTAAACAGCAAGAGGATGTAATTAAAAGAGCGCTAGAGAAAGCCCAAATTAATCCTAGAACAATCACTTATATTGAAGCACATGGTACAGGAACAGAGCTAGGAGATCCTATTGAAATTACTGGCCTAACTAATGCTTACAGAACTTACACTCAAGATAATCAATACTGTGCTATTGGTTCTGTAAAATCTAATATCGGTCATTGTGAATCGGCAGCTGGCATAGCAGGTTTGACTAAAGTGGTACTTCAATTAAAGAACAAACAGTTGCTACCATCTATTCATACGGATGAATTAAACCCAAATATTAATTTTGAGGAAACTCCTTTTGTTCTTCAAAGGAAATTCGAAGATTGGAAGAAACCAAAGGTAGTTATAGATGGAGTAGTACAGCAATTCCCAAGGAGAGCCGGTATTAGCTCCTTTGGTGCAGGTGGAGTAAACGCACATATAATTCTTGAAGAGTATATACCAATTGAGCAAAAGCAGACGAAGGTAGAGGAAGGCCAGCAGGAACAGTTAATCTTATTGTCAGCCAGTAATGATAAAGAATTGACACAGTATGCACTCAACCTTTTAAGCGTGTTAGGAAAACCTTTAGAAAGTGTTTATAAAGTAAAGGAAAAAGAAATTTTACAATGCGTTGCTGGATGTCTCTCTCCTCTAATAGATGTAGAAGTAAACAGTTTAGATATTAATGAAGACGTTGGTCAAATCCTTGACCCTTTGTCTTATAAAGAGTTAGAAGAGCAACTACAGAAATTATACGGTGAAAATATAGAGATACCATCTATCCTTGATGAAATGAGCATTACTTCTATTGCTAAAAGCATCATAGAGTCTTTGCAGTTAAGTCCTTCAGAAATTGAAAGTACAACAAGTTCTCAAAGGGTGTCGTTGCGTTTAAAAGATATATCCCATACGTTAAAGGTTGGAAGAGAACCTATGCGTCATCGTCTAGCTCTAATAGTAGCTAATACAGATGAATTAATCCAACAGCTGAGTACCTATATACAAGATCCATCAAAGGTAAATAGATCATCATCTATTATGGTTGGAATTAAGCCGGACAGAGTGGACTCCATATGGGAAGATAGAGAACTCAAGGGAGTAATAGCGAACTGGATTAAGAAAAATAAGTTAAGAAAGTTAGCTGATCTATGGATTAAGGGAGTGGACATCAAATGGCCGGATTTATTAGAAGGTTATTGTCGCGTAACTCTACCGACGTATCCGTTTGAAGGACAAATTCATTGGCCATCTATTTCCGAAGATGTACGTGAAGAAAGAGAATCAAAGCCCGTTGTCAAATACAAAGCTTTTGAAGAACCCTTAAGTAAAAATAAGAAATCATTAGGGTTAACTAATGAATCTACGCAAACCGAAATAAAAGATACATGTATAGAAATAATCAGTAAGGTTATAAAGCTACCTAAAGAAAATTTAGATTTATTAAAGTCCTTTAGTGATTATGGGGTAGACTCCATAGCCATAACCGAAATATCAGAAGAAATAAAAGAACGTCTTGCTCTAGATATAAGTGCAATAGATTTCTTTGAAGCTACTACAATCAATGAATTTTTAAATTCCTTACCTTTTGAAAAAGCTTCTCCTCAAAATGTTAATCACGGAGAAACAGCTTTAGACAAAGAAGTGTTAGAGGAAGAAGAAACAGCTTTAGACAAAGAAGAGATAGAGGAAGAGGATAGGGAGAATCAGGCTTACCATGTTAAGCAGATTGAGGATAATCAGAGAGTAGATACACCTGTAAATGAACCTATCGCCATTATTGGAATGAATGGGAAGTTACCGGGGGCAGATACAATTAATGGGTTTTGGGAGTCTATTTGTCAAGGAGAGTCTCATATTAGTCTCATCCCTAAAGAACGTTGGGATTGGGAGCAATACTATGGGGATCCTTTAAAGGATGGAAATTATACCGACGTAAAATATGGCGGATTTATCAAAGACATTGATAAATTTGATAATAACTTTTTTGGTATATCGCCTAATGAAGCTACATTAATGGATCCACAGCAAAGATTGTTTTTAGAAACTACTTGGAAAGCTATAGAGGATGCTGGTTATAAACCTTCTGACATTAACGGAAGTAAGACGGGTGTTTTTGTTGGAGTATCAAATAAGGATTATGACCATTTATTGGAAAAACATGATGTGTCAATTGAAGCTCATATAGCTACTGGTAATTCGCATGCTATATTAGCAAACAGAGTTTCATATTTTTATAACCTTAGAGGACCAAGTGAAGCAGTTGATACAGCTTGCTCGAGTTCTATTGTCGCTATACACCGTGCTATAAAAGCTATTCAGTCTAATGAATGCGACATGGCATTAGCAGGAGGAGTAAATATCCTATTATCTCCTAAGGACTTTATAGCCTACAGAAAAGCTGGAATGCTTACTCCAACCAATATGGTAAAAACATTTAATGAAGACGCTGATGGCTATATTCGCGGTGAAGGAGTAGGGGCAATATTACTTAAGCCACTAAGTAAGGCGAAGGAAGATGGAGATCATATTTATGCAGTAATTAGGGGAAGCGCAGTTAATCATAACGGTAAAGGCTTTGCCTTAACTGTTCCAAGCGCTAATGCCCAAGCGGATGTAATCAAAGATGCTTGGCAAAAATCAGGTATTAGTCCCTCTACAATCAATTATATTGAAACTCAAGGTACAGGAACAAAAATGGGTGATGCAATTGAAATTCGTGCGATTATAAAAGCCTTTGAAGACATTTCTCATTCTCCGCGGAAAAAGTGTGGAATTGGAAGTGTGAAGCCCAATATAGGCCATCTGGAAGCGGCCTCAGGGATGGCATCCTTGTTTAAAGTAATAAAATCATTGGAAAATAAAATGATTCCTATGACTGCTAATGTTACAGAGCTAAATAAAGAAATAGATTTAGTAGACACTCCATTTTATATTGTCAATCAATCTATTCCTTGGGATCAAAATGATTCTAACACTGATGAACAGTTGCCAAGAAGAGCATCTATTCATTCATTTGGAGTAGGGGGGACTAACGCTCACTTAGTCATAGAAGAATATGTTCATGATCAAGTAAAAGTGGAGAATTCTAAAAGTAAGGAACCCTTTCTCTTTCTTTGCTCAGCAAAAACGGAAGATCAATTGTTGAGCTATTTACATCAAATAAGAGAACATATGATTAAATATAGAGAAATAAACTTCGAGGATATTATCTATACTTTGCATGTCGGGAGAGAAGACATGGAAGAGAGAATTGCAATGATTGTAAAGGGAAAAGAAGATTTCCTTCATAAATGTAATGAATTCTTAAGATCACCCAATACAGCCACTGATTATATTTATAGAAGTTCTTTAGGTAAATCAGTAAAATCACTGGATTCATCTCAGACTATAGCAATAAGTCCGGCAACTAAATCTCATAATGATTTAGTGGATCTCGCTGATGCTTGGATTAACTTCGACCGTATAAATTGGAACGAGTTTTACAAGGTTAGAGAGGTAAAAAGAGTACCTTTACCTACCTATCCATTTAAAAAGGTAAGAAGATGGATAGAGCTACCCGTGATTACTAATAAGCCAAAAGACGAGGTTAAAGCCCAGGAGGTCCAGGTAGTTAGGAAAGAAGAGCAGGTAGAACACAAGCAAAATGATACTCCTGATATAAGCTCTAAAATAGCAGTGACAGTAGCCGATTTGTTGGGATATGAGAAGCAGGAGATTCCACTTGAACTATCTTTAATTGAAATAGGCATGGACTCAGTTACGGTGATGAAACTGCAATATATTCTGAAAAGAGACTTAGATTTATCAATACCACTTACGATGTTAAATAATAATTTATCAATCAATGAAATTTGTAATAATATCTTGGATTTAAAGAGCGGCCAAAAACCTTTAGATATAGAGAGTTTAACCAGTGAACAATTGGATGATTTATTTTTAAGAATAAAATCCTAACCAAGTATACAGAGGGGGGATATTCCCCTCTGTATATATGATTCTATTTAGAAGGAGGGATAAAATATGAATTTTAATGATTTTAAAAATCTCTCTGAGCAAGAGAAGAGACATTATTTATCTACACTATTAATAGACAATGGAAACCAAACAGATAAAAGGTTTCCAGTTCTTAAAAGTATGCTAGAGGATATATATGTACCGTTTCCTTTAACCGATATACAAGAATCTTTTGTAGTAGGGAGACTTTTAGGAAGTGATGATAAAGTTGGCTGCCATTTTTACTGCGAGTTCGAGAAAAAAGACCTTAATATAGCGAAGTTAAAACATACTTGGAATCAATTGGTTAATCATCATGAGATGCTTCATACTATCATTAACTCTTTGGGTACGCAGATTGTTTTACATAAAGTTCCAGATTATGATATGCCTACTCATGATTTAAAAAATGCTAGCCATGAAACCCTTGAAGCACATAGACGGAAAATCCGAAATGAACTTTCTCATAAATTATATGAAGCAGGTCAATGGCCATTATTTGACCTTCAGTTTTCTTTACTACCTAACGATAATGTTCTCATTCACTTGAGTATTGATGAGCTGATTGTAGATGCATCCAGTGTGGATTTACTGTTGGATCAATGGTATCAGTTATATCATGATTCCAGCTATGAGCTACCAGACATAGATGTGTCTTTTCGAGATATGGTCATGGCTTGGAAAGAATTCGAGGGATCATCAGTTTTCCAGCAGGACATTACATATTGGATGAATAAACTTAAAAATGCACCAGGTGGGCCTTCACTGCATGTTAATCAAAAACCGGAATTGAGAGATGGATATTCATATATTCCTCGCTACCGTTTGGAAGGGGAACTTGGGGAAGGCTTATGGAATCAGCTTAAACAAAAAGCCGGGGAATTAGAAGTCTCTCCAACCGTTCTTTTATTAACCTTATTTTCTCAAG
>NZ_BMJT01000021.1 GCF_014643595.1 Lysinibacillus alkalisoli | reverse complement strand
AAATTCAAGCATGGTGTCGCCTCGTGAAGTGTTCAAAACGGCAATTATGCAAAATGCCGCAAGCATCATTATTGCCCATAACCACCCGAGTTCTGATGTTGAGCCAAGCCCTGAAGATATCGAAGTAACTAAGCGCTTAGTCGAATCGGGCCAGTTACTAGGTATCGAAGTACTCGACCATCTTATCGTTTCTAACCATCGCTATTTATCGCTACGTGAGAAAGGATTTATGGTGTAAGAAGCTAAAATTTATAGAACTAAAACAACCAACTTGTTTGATAGCAAGTTGGTTGTTTTAGTGGTTTTGAGTTAGAAAAGAAATTTTTAGAAATTTTAAATATTCAAGTGGTGTGTACTGATAATAAAGTTGTTTAATTTTAATCTTATAAATGCACTAACCACCTATCTGTGAATATGACAGGTGGTATTAGAGTTGTTCATTTTTTATAATATCTAAAGCCTTTTATTTTTTTACTGTAGTTCTCCTCAGATAACAAATGGCATCGTGTATTAAGTAGCTAATTCATTCACTTTCTTTCAATGAGTGTCATATAGCCTTACTACCTGATAGACTTCTCCTTTAAGTTTTTTACACAATTCATCATATATATCGGGTCTCATCACCAACTCACAACCTGATAATCTAAATGTTTCTTCACTTAAATCTGTTCCAATTAAGCCGTAATCCCAGCTTCTATAAGCTACCGCAACTTCATTATGCTGATCTAGCAAATCAAAAGGACTTGGAAAATCTGCCGCTGTTAAATTTAATTCTTTTATTATTGAATCATCTAATTTCAATAAGTGATATTCTCCAAAATCATTACAAATTTTTTTGTATCGAACTAAATGAAGTAATGATTGTCCTAAAGAATTGCTATCAGACGACTCACCAATATACCACCAATCTAAATCTTCCTCTTCCTTAAATGGAAACTCAATAAAACTAATTTCAGCAAAATCAGTACTTACAAGTCCACTATAAAACTTGTTTTGACTTTTCATGTTTGCAAAGTAGCCTTCTTCTAAAATCACTTCATTTTGAATACTAGCAATCTTAATCCAGCCTTCAAATCCATGTAGATTTGACTTTTGAGGAGAATAGTTTTCTAATACTTTATTCGTATTTTCTGGATAGCGAACTTTGCTATAATTCATTGAAATCGGAATCTTTAAATCACTAATCATATGCGTCAATACTAATGGGTGTACGTTACCAAAGTTCGATACTTCTCTATTTAAAACTTGTTTATAAATTTCGTTTTCTATGCCCCAATAATGTACTTTGGGTAATATCCGCTCTCTTGTACTTCTAAAAGCATTATACATACTTCGCATCTCTTCTATATAAGCTTCATTACTATCAAATATACTCATAAAAGTATTACAAGTTTTCTCCACTACGTTTGGTAGATGTTTTTCTATATTTATAGCTGCTTGATTTCTGTCTAAAGACAAGATGCTCATATCATAATAAGTTTCAATCAATAACTCATTAGCTATTTTTTTATCTTCATTTTCAGGCTTAATCCCGAGAGCAAAATGGGCTAACTGTTTTATACTGAAATAATCCGATGTTAATAAAAATTGGATCCATTCACTATTCAAAATTTTCTCAGGAATTTCCTTCTCTAACAAGAGACATAAAATTACCTCAAATGTTGATTCATATATATCTGTTTTCACAAACTCGTTTAAAGTATTTAAAAATTCATCTTCATAGTTAAAGTAATAATATTGCATTCCCCATAAGGCCCATGTTCTTCTTTTTAATTCTGGATGTGTGATTCTGGATAATACTAATTCAATAATACTTTCTAAACTATTCGTTCTGACCTCTATATCTTTACAATCTATAAACGGCCCAGAGAATTTTCGTTCAGTTTTTAAACGTAATGCAATTACCTCAAATGCTTCAGCCCAAAGTTCTTTAGCTAAATCAATATTTAATTTCACAAATAAATATATAAGATTGGACGATACCCCAAAAGAAGGTATCTCACTATATGTATTGAGTACAAGTTCATTTTGAAGAATACTCTCAACATATTCAGGATATTCACTATAGTAACTTTCTATTTTTGGAATTATTTCTTTCCCACCAAAATAACTCCATCCGTTTTCATATACTCTTGTAAATTGTAGAATTGATAAATATACTGCAGGCTCAGTTATGTTATGCCTTTCTAAACCTTCTATTAAATTATTAAATATATAACATAACTCTTTATTATATAGTCTAAGTTTTTTTGCTAATAGCTCGATAACTTTATTAATCTCTTCTTGTTTTTCATGATTTGAATATTCAACCATTTTATAACCTAATGAATTAATAAATTTTTCGGTACATAGTTCAGCATAATTTAATCTTTTAATATATAAAATTAATTCCATGAAAGAGGCCTCGGAAAGGTAGTATTCTACCATCTCATTAGTTCCCTTTTTAATTAAATCCTCTTCACCTTTAACCTCTCTTGTATCGACAAAGGAACATTTCTCCTCAAATTCATTCAATAAGTTTAAAGTTTTATCTTCAAAGTTATTTTCATAAATTCTAGCTTTTACAAGACTATAAAGACTATTAGCTTTTTCTATATTTGTCTCTTTAATTAACTTAATGGCTTCAATCAAATTTTTCACTAATTCGTGACTTAAAGGAACACTAGATGAAAGAACCGAAATGATATAAGCATCTTCAGGGATTACACCATAACTCTTAATCATTACTTCTTCTAGTGCTTCTTCTAGTTTCCAATTAATTTTTCCCCAGTTAGATTTTAAAGATTGAGACAATATTCTAGTAGCCAGATTAAAATCCAAACGTAATAAATATTTAAACCAATCATTGTGAACATACCTTACTTCTTTTTGATCCGTATGATTTAAAATATTATTTAATAATGGTAACAACTTAAACAACCCGTGTTTTATCCATTCATCATCAATTCCAATAAAATATTCCGCACTATAAAGCAACTCATAAATAGTAATATCTTTATGGAAGCCATAAGAAGATAAGTATCTACAAACCCTGTTCCAACTAGAAAATGCAGCTTCTTTGTTCCCCACTTCATTCATAATAATTGAATAATACATTTCGTGTTCTGCTTGAATTTCAAAATATTCGCCACTTCTACTTGCTTTATGAGTAAGTCTCTCTATAGCATCAACAATTGCTGGTTTTGCAACATCTACATTAGTCAATGAATAAAGTAATTCAATCAATTTGGAGGAAATTAGTGGACCACCAGCACTCCCCATTAAATATGTAGTCGTTTTCTTAGAAATACTCTCTAAAATAAGTAATAATTCTTCCCATCCACTTACACTACATACATATTTAACACTTTTATTAAACGAATCATAAATATAAGGCTCTATACTATACAAATCACAGGCACGGGGTTTTCCTTCAAATGGACTGATAATATTTAATAGCGATTTAAAGGATTTTAAAACTTCATTTTCTCTTTCTAAGTCGGATTTAAAATCATAAAATTCAATTTGTGCCATTTTTATATTAAAAACAAGCCACTTTCTATACCAACCACGACCTAAAACCCTATCTAACTCTGAATCTATTATTTCATTATTTTTTTTGGCTGCATGTATCCTAATAGCTAATATCCATTTATATATATTTTCGGCTCTTGAAATATGACCATTCAAAAATAAATCTATTTCTGATGGGTTTTCTACCTTTGCATCTTCTAGAATAGAGATATCTCCAAACTGTAAGAATAAATCTGTTAGTTTTTCTCTATTCCATTCGGAAGGTAAACTTAGAAGCATTTCTTTTGCCTTAACTCTATCTACTGAAATAAAATATTTTACCAACTCAAATCTAAGTGTATTTTTTAATTCCTCATTCAATTCCATATTAATTAATTCACTAATAAAATCCGCCAACTCTAAATCTAATAATATACCTATAATTCCCTTAACATACGAACCATTAAATTCTTCATTCAAATTTTTAAACCAATCAATTAATATTGGTCTTTTTTCAATCCAAGATTCTAGCTTTAAAACCCCTCTAAAATATGCTAAAGCTGCCTCTATATTCTCTTGCTTATCAAGCTCCCTGTAAGCTTCACAGTATTCTGCCCATGGAGCGACTTCTCCTTGCTTATCAATTAAATCGCATAGGATAAGTCCGGAATTAATATCTAAAGTAATACGACCATCAAGTATCAATCTCTGCACTAATAAATCAAATCCATAAAGCAATCCAAATGTTTTTGCATATAAACGTATGTCCATTAATTTTTCTTCATATGCTACATATAAAGATTTTTTTAATTCATTTATCTTAATCTGCAATCCAAAATCATTCAATTCTTTTGCGGCATTAGATGCTAGTATTAAATTTTTTTCAATAGCTTTTCTAGGATGACAATAAGCTATACTATTAATTATGAATTCGTTATTTACTATACTTTTAATTTCATCTAATAATTCGCCTTTTCTAAGCATACTTAATAAAAACTCATAGGCTTTAGAATCTAAAAAGAAATCTTTAGTTCTTAACCAATCTATAACGGGTTGAACTAGACTTTTAATTGATCCACCATCATGCTCTAATCTTTCTATAATAAACCTTCTAAAACTTTCATGATAAATTCGAATTCCACCTTGTGCAGATACATTAACGAGTATAGGAGATAATAATTCTAATGCTGGAGATACCAATCTCGCATATGGTCCTAATATCTCTTTTATTTCTATTTCGGATAAACCAAAATCTACTGAAGATAAAATTTCTCCAACCAAATTAGCCCCAGTGTCTGTTGTTGATTGAAGTAAATATTCGTAATAATTCCTAATATCCCCATCTATTAAAGGTATATTACTTATAAATTCTTCTATGTTCATTACTTTTTTATTAATATCTATTAATAAACGTTTTATCAAAAAAGTAACGTATAATGGATTTCCTTCAGTTTTTTTCTTAATCTCTTCATAAAAATCAAAATCGGAATCTACTAATGATGTAACCTTATCGTGTAATTGATAATTATTAAATAATTGTTTTATCTCTTCATTTCCCCAATTAGGCATTTCATAATAACGAGTATTATCTAGCCTTGATAAAGGTTCTAGGTGCTTACCAGGTTGTGTTCCGAGTATAATATGAACGTTTTCAGGAATCTTTAACATCATTAATTTATCAACTATATCTATTTCGTCTCTGGATAAATCTGATGTAGTATTAAATACTCTAGAAATATGATCTAATCCATCTACAATAATGTAGACTTTTTCATTATCGACTGATGCTTGTTCTAAAATATTATTTAATTCGTCCTCATCAGCACTAAATAATGTTTTCTTTGAGTACCTCATCCCATCTTCTGAATTCATCAAATCTGCTATTAGATTTCCGAACATGACATTAGTTGTAATACGTCTTTGTACATCTTGATCTCCCGGTTCTAAATAGCAATAATGTCTAGCAACTAAGTAATCCGTTTTTAGATTTTCGTACAACATCGATAATAACCATGATTTCCCTGAACCTGGTGTTCCAATTAAAACTGTAAATGCTTTATCTATAGATAACTTAAAGTCATCGAGAATGCTTTCTCTGTTTACGTATCTTTTTAAATCTACAATATTCTTCTGAGATACTTTCCCAAAATCTGTTCTTATACCTAACTGGCTAACAATTTCTTTGGGATTAATAGTTCTACTTTCTGCTCTACAAATATTGGCTAGTCTAATAAGCGTAGCTGCCACATCTATTGCGTTTCTATCTTCATTTGGATACTTTCCAATCCCAATATTATCTTCTAATATATTAATAAGATATCTTTCTAATATACCCGGAGATGTTAAATCTAAAGATGCCTTTGGCCAATTCAATTCAATAATAAGAAAATCAAATAGCTCTTGAATATCTCGTCTATCTATATTTAACTTTGCTATTTCATCCCAAATAGGCTCACTGCCTTCTGGCCACAACTTATCTATTTGTAGTTTGTAGCAGTTAGTAGTCAATACTTCTAAACTTGGTTCACATTCAATTTTCTTTAGAACTGATAATATTTCATCTTCTACTGGATCATCCCATGCTAAACATAACCTGTATTCTTTCTCACCATCTTTTTTATATTCTAAATGACTCCTAATAATTTCTACTATACTGATTGTGCCTTTTTCACCTTTTATATCTTTGAGTTCTAATATTCGATTTTGACTATACTTAAATTGTCTTCTTATAGTTTTCCCCCTTATAAAAATTGTCAAATCATCTAGAGAATCCCCTTTAAATAATTTTTTGTCTACCATAATACTTTCATAATTATGCGTTATTGATTGTGCAAAATAACAAGCTGTTACTAAATCTTGATAAATATATCCTCTATGAGCTGCATTTAAAGCCATATAATTCACCACTATTCAAAGTAATTTATTGAAATGCCTTTTCTAAACGTATTTTCCACTCAAAATAATTTTGGTCAATATGTTTTAATCTTTTAAAATCATATTTGAAAAGTTCTTCCGTTTTCCAATTCCCGCTATTGAATACAAGACTTTTAATAATTGTTAATATGCTTAATTCAATATTAGATTTATCCATAGATGTAAGTATTAATGTTGACAAGTTTCTTTTATCGGGAGTAGCTATTTCAAGTATGTAATATTCCTTATTACACAGTTTGCATTTTACATGTACTAAACAACAAATTCTTCTTATTCCATCCGATAATAACGAAAATTTCCTTCCTAACTTAACTGTAAATTAATAAAATTCAAAGCAACTTGATATTTATGAGTATCTGTAGACAACAATTGAATCATTTTTATAAACTTTTCTAGACCTTGACCTTTATTTGAAATATAAATATCACCTTGATTTACATGTTGAGTATCGCCCAATACCTTATGTATAGTTGCAGGACTACCAAAATCAAAAACTTGTTACCATTTTGTAATCTTTGTAAACAAATTTGAGTGTTACTGCTACTAAATCTCGGTCACGTATATAAGTTTTTAAGTGATGCTTTGTATTATGTTGTAAAATTTGCTTAATTAAAATTTACATATTATCTAATTCTAGGCATGAAAATGATTTTGGTAATACCCCCACTAATGATGGATTTTCTTTTTCAATGGCTACCATCGCAGCATCAATGATTTGACCGATTTCAGGTGTCTTTGCATTGTCTTTAATAAATGACCAGCGCGCTTTTTTTGGTACAAAGAAAATGTTCTCTGCCACATATTCATCACGATCTTCTTCATCTGCCCATTCATCTTCTTTTAACGCTGCATATTTTTCTTCAAAGGCATCGGATACGTATTTTAAAAACAGTAGTCCTAATACGACATTTTTATATTCGCCAGAGTCCATTGAACCTCGCAGCTTATCTGCCATCTTCCATAGTTTTTCTTCAAATCCTAAATTCGCTGTTGCCATTATTATTCCTCCAGTTACATGAACTTGTTACTATATTTAAATTATAACAGGTAAACGCTGGGACTAATGACTAATTAAACTATAAATTAATACTTAATTGGATTTAAATTACTTTTAATGATGTAAAACGTTTCAACCGCTTTAACTTATAGGTAATTGAAATTTTTGATGAACGAGTTAGTAATTTATTTAATAAATTTAACCTTAAAAAAACATGCTTGTTTAAGGTTGATTATGGTACACTGAAACAAACGAAAGTTCGTATGATTTGGTAAATAAATAACGAAAGTAAACTTTTCAAAAGTAGAAAATTCCACTTTTGAAATAGTTCGTGAAGTGAGGAGGCTATATAATTGAAGAAACGCTATTTTCTTTGCAGCAATATAAAATGATAAAAGAGAAGGACGAAACGATTCGTCAAGTCCAACAACAAAAGCTAGCTCAATATGAGCCTGACTTTAAACAGTTTAAAAGTTTTAGTGAGGCGCATGGCTTACCTCTCACGTTTGAGACACTCGAATTGTACCTTCATCAGCTTATTACGCAGCAACAAGTGCGTTTATCCACTTTCAATCGACGTTTAGCGGGCGTAAAGTATTGGTTAGTGCATGAACATGGATTTCAATTCACCTCAGCGCATGAAGCTAGCGTGAAATTACTGCGTAGTTTATATGACCAGGAGGCGTATATGCGTTTAAAGCCGATGCGAGGACAACGGGCGGAAAAACAAAGTGATGTGCTACGGCTCATTGATCGCTATGCTACGGATAAAAAAAGTGATATTCGTAAGCGAGCGATTTGTTTGGTCAATTTGATTACGGCCAACCGTCCGTCGGAAATGGTTCGGTTGAAGGTAAATGATTTTGATTTAGCTAATCGCACTGTCCAGGTAATGATGGTAAAACAGGGCGAAATGAAAGAAAAACGCCTGACACTAGAGTGTGTACAGGCGATTCAAAACTATGTGGTAGCATGTGAGCTGTTACCTAATGATTATTTTGTTGGTGCAGCCGATAAATGGGGAAATCATACGAGCCGTCAGATTAGTGAAGTGAGTTATAACCAAGCGATTCACAGTTGGTTAGGCTTTGCACCGTACACGTTCCGTAAAACGCAAATTACAGCCATGTACCAAAAAGGTGCGGATATCCCGACGATTGCCAAGCAGTCTGGCCATAAATCACACCAAACCATTATGGAGCATTATATTAAGTTGAAATCGGATGATGTAGACGAGTTTTTATAAAATAAGTGATTGAAATTACAAAATCGTTAGCGATGACAGCTAACGATTTTTGTCTTTTCATACTTTTCTTTTGCATGTGCTGTTGATTAAGTAGAAGCATTCCTTAAAGCTATTGACATCATTTAATTCTTTTTTACATACTCAAAAATCACATAAATTGCTTGTTCTTCTTTGCTCGCAAAGCTCAGGTCAAACTTTAAACGCTGGCCTTCGAAACTAAAGGCATCCAGTAAATAGTTCACTCTAGGCTGCTTATACGCCATACTATTATTTACACATCGCTCCCATACTTCTTCTCGTAAATGCGTGGAATACTGGCGATGTAATGCTGCTTCTTTCAGTAAACTTTTTGTAATAGGAATATAGCCTTCCCAAATATTTTTACGTGTGATTTCAAACCACATTGCAGCCCGAACAGCTTCTTCATCTAATGCAACATTTGTTGTATTAGGCGTGCGCTGGTCTAGAAATTTCATTAATTCAGTATGCGGAATCTGCCATCCTTCTTTACGAGATTTTGGTGCGATACCTACAAGCTCACCTTGCCGTAGCCAACGACGTACAGATTCTATATTGCTTGTCACTTTATTCGTTGCTAATATGTCAAACACCTCTTGCACCGTATAAAAACGCTCTGTTGCCATACAATCAACTCCTTTATTTATTAATACAACATTTGTTGTATTAAATCAAATGTTAGTTACTTTATAAAATAGATTGCAACAGTTATATCGATGGAACAGGAAGTGATATATGAGCATTAGAGGGTTTAGCTATTTAAAAAGGGAATAAAACTGTGAAATATACGAAAAACCCCGACTAACAACGAGATGTTAGTCGGGTTTAAATTTCAACTCAGCGTAATAAGTTTCCCCATTACCCCTACAACCAAAATGGTTATTTCCTTATTCATAATACTAACAAAGATATATGCGGAAGTCAAAATGGTGCCCATTATAGCTTTAAATGGTTAATAATACTTTCAAAGAATTTATAGGTTGAGATAAGTGCTAAATTTTTTTGATAGTATGATTTATTACGCTTACAGCGAGACAGAAGAGACGTTAAGTTTTCAAATGTGTGTTTTCGCATATTACTACTCGTCACATAGTCACTATAGATGAAGAGCAACAGCACAAGGTCGTGCACACGGTTATTTTTCAACTTTTTGTTACGAGCGTCTTTACTTATGTTAGGTACTTGGCTCAAGTAGTCACTAGCAATCTTAGTTTTTTTAGCTGTGCCTGGCTCAGCAATATTCATTAAGATTGGCGTATTATGCGCAGCAGCGTTACGTATATTTTTTATATAACGAATTGTTTCATGTAATTTTCGATAATAGGTAATATCTGTTGCGAAATTTTTGTAATAGAATTCAATAAAACGCACGAATTGGCCAAATGTAATACACTCCATGAACACCCAAACAGGCAACTTCTGATGGTGACGATCATACATTTTTTTCGCATAGCTCGCATTAGTTCCCATGCTACCAATATAGGATTGAACCGTTTTATTTTGTAGGTCTAAGAAACGTTCTACAATAGTGAAGCCATCTTCCTCTTCATCATCTGTGATGTGTTCGAGTAGTCTTACTTTAATACTATGCTCGATATCCAGACACATCTCTAATAAGGTATAACGTAAATTCATATCAATACTAGCTAAATCCACTAAATAAGCGAATTCAAGGTGCATATAGATGCCATAGGGAAATTTATCGTACTCTTTTTGGTAATTACGCTTATATGAAGTTAGCTTATAATAATAATTTCGTGTACGTAAAATTTCTAGCGCTTCATCTTCAGAAGTGATGTTAAACTGAATGTTCTTTTTTGTTAGATAAGCAATCATTTCATCAAATGTTAGTTTGTATTTATCATTCATATAGCACCTCATAAGTTATACAGCAAAAGAGGAAAACACGAATGTCACTATAACTTCTTTCGCTATTATTCTTGATTAAACGCATCAACCATAAATTTAAATTGGCGTTGCTGGCGATCCGTTAACTCATGTTCTACATAGCTATCAATGAGCTTTTGTAAAATGACATACGTCTTAGATTCATCCGTAAACGAGCCTAGTAAACCAAGCTCGGTATGGATAATTTCAGGCACTTTGACGCTTTTCGTTTTAACCTTCGTACCAACGTTTAATTGGTCAACAGAAACAAGAGGTTGGGCTGATTTTTTAACAGGTGCGACTGCAGGTGTTGTTGCTGATTTTTTTGTTTCTTTTTTGACAGGCACGTCAAAGCCAAAGTCAGCATCTTGCTTTTTGGTTACCGTTACAGCAGGGCGCATGATAGGTGTTTTCTTTTTAATTAATCCGCCTTTTTCCTTATTCATACTTACCCCCCTCTTCAAATGCTTCAAGTTTTTCTAATAACTCATCCAACACATCGGTAAATACTTTATGCGCTTTGCGGTCATGTTGGTCATTATCCGTAATGCCCGTTACATCCCAAGCTTTTAAGCGCTCTAAATGCTTAACGACAGTCTTCATTACGTTATCTTCACCAAACATTTCCTTCGCACGTTCAATAGTTGACATATCAACACGACCACCAGGGCGTAACAGTACGGGTAATACACCAGCTACTTGAATATCCGCATCGTAGTTGTCTACCATGAACTGTAGGTATTTAATATACGTCTCTGCGCCTTCAAGCGATAGCTCTTGTGCCTGCAAAATAATCAATACATAGTCGGCAGCCATCATCGCATTGTCGGAGAAATCACTAATCGTCGGTGGCACATCAATAAAGATGTAGTCATAATCCGAACGAATGGGATCCAGTAATTGATTTAAATAGCTGACTTGGTCAATTTCATTTTCAAATTTACTATATAAGAACTTCGGTAGGTTTTTAAAAGACACTTGCGCAGGAATCACATGAAGATTATCTGCCACGTTAACGATACAGTCCTTTAAATCGCCTTTTTGAAAGCCGTCAAAGATACTGGTATTCAATTCAGAAACACCCGCAGAGCGTGCAATTAGCGTACTCGCATTCCCCTGAGGGTCCATATCAACAAGTAACACTTTCTTATTGTAATACTTCGAAAGCTCCCAACTTAACATAACTGATACCTTCGTCTTACCAACGCCGCCTTTAAAGTTCCCTACTACAATTGTTGTCGCCATACTTCCACTCCTCTTACGATACTTTTTAAAAGTATACCTTACAATTAACCACATTGCAAAATAGTTCTTATCACATTTACACTTTGGTTTACAAAGTGTTAGATAGTTATATATATTTTTGTACAGAGGTATGGTTAGGGAAATGCGGATTTAAAACGATATGTATTTAATTTTATCAAACTTACGTTTTTGGGAACGTTTTTTTATTTTATTTTGTAAGTCCCTAAATAGCTATTAGTAAAGTATTCATATGGGAAATATTCTCTTTTAACCCCACCAGTGATTATTGTAAGCTATTATTCCAATTATTGCTCCAATTGATGAACCAACTATTGTACCAGCTACTACCCATACTACTTTTGAGACTTTTTGATCCTCATTATTAAATTTCAATATCGATTCCTCCTTATCTTTATTTTTTCACTAAAGTAATCACCTACCCTATGACTACTTGCGCCTAATAAAACAATTTGTTTATCACTCACAGATGTAATAATTAGAATACGAAATGTATCCTCTAATTAACTTGAGATTAATTGTTTCAAATTTATACCAATAATACAATACGTATTTTAAAATATTTACTCCACATTTTCATAAAAGTGCCCAAAACATCGTTTAGTAACTTAATTGAATTGATGAATCAAAACCATTTTTAAAGTGAGAAATTTTCGAGTGACTTATCAATTTCATCATCGGTAATTCCTATATATTTTAAGGTGATAGATGGAGCCAAATGATTAAATAACATTTGTAACGTTGCTACATCCTTGTTTCGCTTGTAATGATGGTATCCAAACGTTTTTCGCATAGTATGCGTACCAATATCCTCTCGTCCGAGAGCAGCTGCTGCTTTTTGCAAAGCCCTATAAGCTTGCATCGTACTAATCGGCCCATTTCCTTTTCAACTTGGAAAAGTAGTCTTCCTCCTGCATCCCCCGAATATAATCTTCGATTGTTTCTCTGATGACTTTAGGAATCATAAAACGTTTGGGTTTCCCGGTTTTCCCCTCCGTAATAACCAAATGGCCCTTTCCTTTAACGTCTTTCACTTTCAAGGGCACCAAATCACTCACTCGTAACCCCGTATTAATACCCAAGTTAAACAAAAACAGATCTCGTGCACTAGCATAGCGTGACAAAGCCCATCGCATATCTTCAATTTCCTTAGCTGTTCTTAACGGCTGCATATTCTTTTCTTTTGTCATTATTTCACTCCTAACCATACATTCAACAAAAAATTATCTTTATAAAAAGGACGTGAGAAAAATTGTAACGTGTCCGAATTTGGTTTTGAAAAAAACAGCGACAAACACTGATTTAACATTGTTTGTCGCTGTTTTAATGTTACTAAACTTTTATTTAGGAACGTTTTAAAGTTATAAATATACAAGAATATACAGTTATTGTTTCCCAAACTTTGCAACTTTTTTTAAATAAAAAAAACCTACACATAAAGTTATGAAACCAAATACTTTATATGTTATCGTTTTAAATTCTTCGTTAACCACTGTTATATTCAGAAACAAACAGCCTACTAGAATTATCACGATTCCTACAATGGAATTAATTACCTTCACAATATCCACCTACTAAAATTATTATTATTTCTATATTTATTTCGATAATCTATAGGCTATATCCTTTAAAAATCTTCCAAAAACGTCCTTTGGTAACACTTCATTGAGATTCTTTTATACGTTACCACTATTCAAAACAAGTGGATTGAACAGTCTTCTTTAAAATTATTTTTCGCAGCATCTCAGCGTGTTATTTTGTAAGCCCGTAATCAAATAACGCATATAAAACATCAGGCACCTCCGGTACGATAGACGTATCAATCAAAGGAGGTGCCATTCCTATGCCTACACATCAATTAACCATCGTCCCAGTTAAACTGGATCCCCTTCCAACTGAATCTGCCACGTTTCATTCCGCTCATGATGCAGCTGTACCAAGTTGTATCATC
>NZ_BMJT01000020.1 GCF_014643595.1 Lysinibacillus alkalisoli | reverse complement strand
TGGTTATTCTGCATATGGACAATTACCTGATGTTCAATTCGCTAATTGTTGGGCGCACGTACGCCGCTATTGGTTAAAGGCCGAGAGTAAGAATGGACAAATCGGTGTGCAGTATTGTGACCGATTATTTCACATTGAACGTGAAATCAAACATCTTTCACCAGAGCAACGTGTCCATATTCGGCAACAAAAATCAAAGCCAATCATCGATGAATTTTTTGACTGGATTGATCGCTCACCTTTCTTCGGCAAAAACGCCATTGCGAAAGCAGCTGAATACACATTAAGTCGTAAAGTAGTATTAAGGGTGTTTCTTGAAAATGGGGACGTGGCTATTGATAACAATCCAGCTGAAAATGCGATTCGTCCGAATGTCATCGGTCGAAAAAATTGGCTTTTCTCTGTTAGTGAAGCTGGTGCTCAGGCCAATGCGATTTGTCTAAGCTTGGCGGAAACGGCCAAAGCCAACGGCATTGACTTTTATCAATACTTGGTGAAGTTATTAACGGAATTACCCAACTTACCAATTCACCAGCAACCTGAAACTTTACAGCAGTACTTACCATGGTCTGAAAATATCCAGGCCACATGTGCAAAATAAGCCAACTAGCCGAAAAAAACATCGGCCAGTTGGCTATTCGTCGTGCGTACCATGAAGGTGCGCTATTTTTTATAATTCGGGCTTACTATACACTTATATTGATAAGCTACAGTATTTATTTGTGTTTGCCAAAGATTATTGATTACTGCCACAACTTTTTACCACTGAATGCCAAGGTATTTACCACATAGTGCCAACGTATGTAACAACACGCTAAAATAGCCGTTTATCCTTGCTAATTCAAGGGAAACTCAAGTGGCTTGACACCGAGCCTCTGTGGGTATGATTCTTTCGCAAAAGAACCAGTTGCGTACGTGCTGGCTCTACCAAACAAGGCTACCATGCCCGCCGCTCGGTATAAAGCCTTGCTCCGAACGAGTAATGGTAGAGTTGCTGGCACACATTGGTCTATTACTTGGAAAATGCTGGTACAAAAGATGACAAGGCTGGTACATTTGGTTGGCAGTAATCAATTATATCTAAAATAAAACTTCCCTAGACATAACGCATCCTCTTAACTAAACTTTTGAATAAACATTTCCATATTCAATATTTTCGTTTGTTCATTAAATGCTTTAAATAAAAAGCTCATTTTTTTAAAGGCTGCTCCATCCTCTGTAACAAAGTATTTTGCACCAGAAGCATAAAGAACCATTTTTGAATCCCTTGTTATATTCCCCAATGTATTTTTCTTTTTTAATTTTTCCTTAAATAGCGGATGTAAATCCAACATAATATATGCATTCGTAAGAAGTTCTCCATACGGCACAGATACCTTACCATTTATCCCCAAGTATTTAGTACAGACATTCTTCCAAATTTTTACCAATTCATCTTCTGAATCTATTTCCATTGAATTTATAAAGGGTGTCATATGTTCTATCAAATTGACTGCCATTTCTTTATCAATCCCATATTCACGCTGCATTGTTAATGTTTCTTTTAACTTAGGGATAATATTTCTTAGATTTTTGTAATCATCTACTTCATCAAAGATCTTATAAAATATTTCATTGAGATTGCTAGCCATTATTTCCGGAGTATATATTCCATTGTTTTCTTTTAACATTTGATACAAAGGATGGCTTTCTTCAAGAGTCGCCATATCTATATTAAACTTATGCTGAGGAACATTCTTGACAGGGATGTCTATATTTGAATCATTAACGTTAATCAGGTCATTAAACTCTTTGACCGCTGAACATTTAATCAATACCAAATTACCATCATTCTCTCTTATCCCTAAACCTACTTCTTTACTGATTGATGATAAAAATTTTAAATCTTGATTTACTCTCTCAAGATTTTCTTGTGAATAACTTTGTCTAAGGTCAAGCAAATGTGATTCACAAAAAGGAAAGGCATACTTATTTCCAATTTGTTCAATTATGCGGAAACATTCTTTATCCTTATCTATACTCTGATTACTTCTAGGAGATTTCAAATATTTTATTACATTCCAATCTAATAAAATGTATGGTTTTTTTATGTAATTATTTTCTGAAATTATCACGATTTAGCCCTTTCTTAATTTCACTACTTATTTAAATTTCACTTATCACATCGATATTATCTACTTCTAATTCATTTAAATTCTTTGACCGAAGTTAATCTACTAATTTCCCCTCTAATTAGCATTACTAAATCATAAGAGGTCTTATCTAATTTTTCAAACAAGCCTGATTCAACTTCTATTATTATCTTCTTAATACTACCTTCTCTATCTACTCCGACTAGAACACATAAAGTGTCCTCATTTGGATTGGATTTATCAACGTTATACTATTCATTCATCTTACGATAAAACCGTTGGCAAAAAACGTAATTATGTTATAATCAAATAGATTTGACATGTCTGATTTTTAGGCATCACCCCCGTAGTTTGGTTGCTACGGGGGTTTTAAATTTTAAAAATATCCAGATTTTTTATCAACTAAAGGTAACTTTAGAATTCTTATATTTAAGGTAGTATCCTTTACTTATTTTCAAATCACTTCAAGGAAAATATGTTCTTACTTCAGAAAAATTCTCATCAAAATTCGAAAGTAAATAATCAAGTTTAACTTGATTAGCATTTTCTAATAAAAATTCAGCATTTTGGAGATAGAAAATAACAACCATTTTATCTACACAAGAAATAATAAAATTGAAAACCTTTTCAAACTTTATTTGATTAAAATTAGAATTTCTTATACTTTCTAAATAATGGTGATATTCACTATAATTTGTATCTCTTGCATGGACAATATCACATAATTCCCCATAGAGATTTCGAAATGGATCTTTGTAGGACGTATTTATAAGCCTTTTAAAATCTTTATTTCTAGGTCTTCTTAAAACAAGAGAGATATAATTATTTATTAAATGACTAGTTGCACTTTCAAAGTTATTTGTAAAACCTTCATAATCTTGCAATTGATTTTGAACAACTAAATATTTAGCAAATGTTTCCATACTGTTTCTTAAAATAGTACTGGCTAACTTATACCTATTTTTAGATAGTAGATCCGTTACGTCAATCAAACCATTCAAAGTTTCTAATAAAAAACTTTGAGCTGTAGCTTCCTGAGTTCCACTAATATTAATTATTTCTTTAAAATTATATATACGTTTATGAATGGCTTTGTATTTAGACTTTAATTGTTGATTTATTTCTTTTTCCTCTAATATCATTCCAAAGAAAATAGCAAAATCTTTTTCTGAATTACCCGAATATATATCTTCCACCATATTATTCCTCTCTATTACGATTATTAATAATATCTTTTAACAATGACGAATTATTATCTTTTTTAATCTTTTTATCAGTATTACTCAGAGAATCTGCACCATATAATTTCGCGTGAAATTCCATTAGTTCCTTTTCTACTTCTAAATCATCTTTTGATATTATTAATCTACAAATTCTAGCTGCTAATTGTGTTCTAGAATCATAGAGATAAGGCTTAAACTTGTCCTTTTCATCAAGTTTATATAAGCTTTCAAAAAGATATATATAATTATAAAGATCGCTATTTTTAGGGAAAATATTCTTTGAATAAATCGTTTTTTGTACTACAGCAGTTAGAAATAATCTTTTTTCACTTAATTTGTACTTTTTACTTGTAAATAAGGTGTTAATATCTACTTCAAACATATTTTCCACATCCTAACTTTGCTCAGTTTGCTGAGGAGCGTTTATTCTTGCTAAAACCTCTACTGTTAATTCCTTAATGAATGTATGTAATTCTTCAGCTCTTTTAGTAGTATTACCCGAATTAGCTTCGTAGCTCTCGTAAATTATAGAACGAGCTACAGCTGCTGGGTAATTGTATAACACTGTATCAAAAGCTTTTACAGGAGATTTTACTTCTTCTGACATTGTTTCTTCGAAAAATGCCTCTAAATCGTCTTTGTAAGGGCGTTGTTTATGACTAATACCCGAAGTTGCTGTAGTCTCATTTAGCATTGTATATACAACACCTAAACATTTAAGATCTGTTGCTAAAGATTCAACCTTTTGTTGAAGTAGTTGAGATAGTAACGTAACTCCGATTGTTGAGAAATCATCTAATGCAGTAGGTATCAAATAGTAATTACTTAATCCCAAGGATACTAGCGTTATTTGTCCCCATGTTGGTGGACAATCGAAAATAATATAATCATATTTCTCTTTGATTTTATTCCTATTAAAAAATGCTCCAAGTTTATCCCCTGCTTGAGCATTTACGTCAACAATTAATCTTAAATCACCGGGTATGATATGTAAAAATGCTGTTTTATTTCCGTCTAGTTGTTTTTGTTTAAGCTCAAATATTACGTTAGATTCGTTTCTTGGGTTTTGTTGTCTTGAAATCCCTGGTGACGTTTCCCATATAAATATATCAGCTATTGTTAATCTCTTATCTCTAACAGCAAAGTATTCAGAAATATTTTTATAGTATTTAAATAAACTTTGAGTTGCATTAAATTGAGGGTCAATGTCTATTAATAATACTTTATGACCCAAATTATATAATTCAATTGCTAAGTTCGTAGATAATGTTGTTTTCCCTACTCCGCCTTTCATATTTAGGACTGAAATTGTATGTGCACCCATATATGTATACCTCACTTTTTTACATATTTTACCTTATATATGCTACTTAATCTAAATTTGTACCATTTCTTAAATTAACAAAGAACCTTTTGTGATACAAAAGAGAACTTCAGTATCTCATCTTCTTATAATCTTGAAACACTAAAATTATCCACAAATTAACTACTTTATAGTTCCTTTAATTATAATAAACTATTATAATTAATTTGTAAAAAAGGTAATTAATATATTTTATAGATATTAAATTTTAATTGTTTTACAGAATAAAGATTAAAGGGTGATGTTAATGAGTCAAAAAGCTGTTTTAACTAAATGCGAAGAAAATATAAATAAAGCTCATAAGATTTTAGAAAACCCCAATGTAAACAACATAAATAAAGTTATGATTTCTCCACTCCTAGAACGTGTAAAAAAAATCCAAAAAATTTGTAGTGTTAATTCGTATAATCTATGTTTTATTGGAAAAGTTGAGATAGGTAAATCAACAGCTATTTCTCTTTATAAATAAAGATAAATTAGTACCTGGCGCCAGACTTGCGGAAATTCCTTTATTAAAAATAGGTACAGGACGAACAACCCTCTGTGAAACTGAGGTTGTGTTTTTAAACGACCCAAAACTAAAAATTAAAATAGATATTGAAGGCATTAGTGAACAATAATTAGTAGAAATTGTAAAATCTTGCTGTCTTAAAGTTATTAATAAAGACCCTGAAATAGACTGTTCTAGTGAAATACAACGTGCTATAGAAAATTTATCCAATTTCCCTACAGAACAGGAATCAAGAAAAGCTTATATCGAACAATATATAACAGTCCCAATGGACGAACAAAAAGAATTTTATCAATTAGGGGTCCCGTCACATACCCATCAACCTAAGCACATCAATATCCCAACGTGAAAAAAACGCTATTCTTTTTGTAACATCAATAGTTTACAAGAAAGGATGGCGTTTTTGATGAATCGAATCCTATCGAATGAACTGAATCTTTTCGCACAAGAATTGCGTGCTTGTTTATCTCCGGCAGTGCTTCAAGAGATCGCCAAACGTGTGGGCTTTGTCAAACGTAAAAGTAAGTATCAAGCCAATGAACTCATTGCCCTTTGTGTCTGGCTGAGTCAGGAGATTGGTAGCACATCTCTTATCCAACTATCTAGTCGGTTAGAAGCTTCGATGGGCGTATCGATGAGTGCAGAAGGCTTAAATCAGCGCTTTAACCAGACAGCTGTTGCCTGCCTTCGAGAGGTCTTTCGCACGCTACTTGCACAAAAACTCTGTGCCAACCAATCACTCCCCGACACCTTGCTGTCTCGATTTAAGCGAATCCGTATTTTAGATGCCACCGTTTTTCAATTGCCAGATGCGTTCGCTTGTGAATATCAAGGATCGGGTGGCAGTAGTAACACGGCAGGCGTGAAAATCCAATTGGAATATGATTTACTAAGTGGTCAATTTTTGAACGTACATGTTGGACCGGGAAAAAATAATGATAAAACGTACGGAACGATGTGTCTCAAAACCGTAGAGGCGGGCGATCTCTGCCTGCGCGACCTGGGTTACTTTGATTTAGGCGACTTACAGGCCATTAATGAAAAAAAGGCGTACTATATCTCACGGCTGAAGCTGAATACACGAATTTATATCAAGAATCCTGCGCCAGAAACCTTCAAAAATGGGACGTTGAAAAAGCATACCGAATATATTCAACTCGATATGGCACAACTAATGGAGGGGCTTACATCTGGTGAAACGATCGAAATGCATGAAGCGTATATTGGTCACACGCAAAAACTGCCAACACGTGTCATCATTCATCATTCATCGTTTAACCGACGACCAAACGCAAACACGTTTGAAAAACCAAGCGATTCGTGAAAAGAAGAAGGGCATTGTCATGCAGGAGAAAAGTAAACGGTTAATGGGCATGAACGTCTATATCACCAATACATCACCTGAAGAAGTCCCGACAAATGACGTGCATGCCTTCTATTCATTACGCTGGCAGATTGAAATTTTATTTAAAATATGGAAGTCTTTTTTTGAAATCGATGCCTGTAAAACAATCAAAAAAGAACGCCTCGAGTGCCATTTATACGGACAGCTCATTGGCATTCTTCTCTGTTCATCAACGATGTTTCAAATGCGACAGCTCCTGCTTGAAAAGAAAAAGCAGGAGCTGAGCGAGTACAAGGCGATTTATATGATAAAGGATTACTTTCCGTTATTCTACCAAGCGATGGCAGCTGATGCAGAAGAACTGGTGAACATCCCGCATCGCCTGTATCAGCTGCTTTCAAAAAACGGTCGCAAATGTCATCGCTTTAAGAAAATGACGGTGTTTGATATTTTAGGCATTGTGTATGAAACGACGATAAAGCCTAGACAAGCTGCCTAGCAAAAAAATGCTTTTTTAGGGGCTTATTTGGTATGCTTATTTTTCATACAGTAGCTAGCAACCATGTCGAAACGAGTCAAGTTTCGTTCCTTTTCGTGCTTAGCTTGATGGGTATGTGACGGGCCCCCATTATGACATTATTACCTAGATGAATATCTTCTTTCTAAATTTTTTTAAGAACCAAAGATTATAACGTAAGTAGAAAAGTAGAATTTTCCACTTTTGCGAATAAATTAATTTTATAACACAAGTAGAATTTTCCACTTGTGTTATTTCTACTTTTGGATATAAATAGCTGAGAATCGCATATTAATAGGCTTTGAAGCGTCCAAAAAAAACAGAAAAAAATCCATATTTTACGCATAAGTAGAAATTTCTACTTATCATAGGTAGAAATCAAGTTCACTTTCTCGCATAAGTGGAAAAGTAGAAATTTCCACCTGAAAGCCACTAATGGCGCGCCGAATCTAGCTTTACATTGTTTCTTGAGGATGCTATAGTTAGACGCATAAAAAAGAAAAAGCCATTCCCATTACTGGGAACAGCTTCTTCATAACTTTTTCGGTACAATTATTAACTCTGACATCAATAATTGAACAACTTTCAATTCAATTCAAATAACAAACTAAACTAAAACTGAATTAAAATTGAATACGTCCGTTCTATATGCATATAAAAAGCATTGTGCGCCAACACAATACTACCGCATATAAAACTATTGACTTTAGTATAGCAAGACGATTTTTAAATTTCAATCGTTTTGTGCTTATTTACTATACCTATGTCTTAATTTGACAGTCATTGACGTATTCTCTTATGAAGGGAGAGGACCGCAATGACTGTTTTTTTGTCGTCTTTGCCAGCAGTGTATGATGTGCTATTGCATCAAGGCATTGCTACTTATAAAAAGAAAAATTCAAAAGCGAGCTTGCCACAACGCATTGCTGCAGAACGTGTAGAAAAAACGACACGTCAGGGCGGTATTTTTGTGGTGCGCCAAAAGGAAGACTTTACGCCAACTGGTGTGAAGGGCTTTATTGTCACCTCCAAAGAAGGGTTACTGCAACAGGCTAACCACTTAACGCACTGGACACCGAATGTCTATCGTAATTATCATTACACGGACGCAAAGCGCTCTTATATTTGTGGCTTTGAAGAAAAGCATCTTCAGCAAATTAATACCTTCGTTGTTGATATTGATACACAGCAATACACGCCGCAAGATATCATAATGACCAGCCTAGAAGAAGGCATTGGCGTGCCGACTTTAATTGTGGCATCAACACGAGGTTACCAGGTGTATTATGCGCTAGAACAACCGCTATTTATTTCTAATAAAAATGACTTCCGTAGTTTAACGGTCGCTAAACGTATTGCCGATAATTTAAAGCGCAGTTTACAACAGGTAGCTGCCGATACGTACTGTAATGATTTTGGCTTTTTTCGCATTCCTAATGAACATAATATTGTGTTTTGTCAGTTAGAGCAGCGCTACCGCATTGCAGATTTAATTGATTGGTCTATGCGTCAAGATGATGACGTACAGCGACCGTTATTTGTAGTGCCGACAAAGCAGCAAGACGTAGCACTTACAAAAACAGCATGGTTTAAAGCACTTTTACATACAACAAAACTTAAAGGGCAAAAAGGCATTTTAGGGCGAAACAATACGATGTTTACGCTCGCTTTAGCATGCTTTAGCGAGGGTTTAGAAAAAGCACGTGCAGAGGATTTACTCGATCAGTTAAATTACGATCAATCCCAACCACTTAGCACAGCAGAAATTGATACCATTTTAACTTCAGCTTACTCAGGAAAATACCGTGGCCCGAAGCAAGAATATATCCGAGCTTTATTAGTCGAGTACGTACCAAACGGCCAGACGATTCCGATTGAGCTTGGCAATCGGAATTGGTATAAATTTAAAAAGCCTCGTGAAGAACGTAAGCGTAGTCATTATGACGAATGGGAAGCTGACATCATCGCCTATATCACAACGCAAAAACAGCCGTCAGAGCCGTTTATTTGGCGTACTCAAAAGGAGTTATGCGAAGCAGTAGGCATTTCGCAGAGTTCTTTAAATGCCTTATTACAAACATCAACTAAACTTATGAAGACCGTAACAGGTAAGGGGCGTGCAGCTAAAACAGGCTGGACAACGGTTCAATTATTCCTTGAAACGATTATGACTGTGCAACAACAAACGAAACAAGCGTATCGCAAGTATATTACGTTATTGATAGCAGACTGGGTAGCCATCTTAGCGCCTATTGCGGGGTACGAAAAATGCGTAACAGCTGTGTACAATTATCAAGAGAACGTGTTATTAAAAGATACTAGTTAATTAATACTCCAGTCTGCCTTACATATTTCTTTTTTCCTTTTGGTTTTTAGATTGAGGGAGCATTCCTGTTAGAAGAATTTTCAGGGATTTGAAAACAAAAAAGCCCTCTCGTATGATGTTTGAGTGTCAACCAGACAATTGACTCGCACACCTACAGAGAGGACTTACAATCATGAATTTTAATACGAATGAAAAAATTAATCAAGTTTCTGAAAATACGTTAGTCATCGGCATCGACATCGCGAAGCACAAACATTTTGCTTGTGCGGTAGATGATCGTGGTCGTGTGCTCCAAAAATCCTTTCCGATTTTCCAATCGCGCATTGGATTTGAAGCGTTTTACGAACGCCTACTTGCGCTCAAACAGGCGCATGAAAAACAAGAAATCCTTGTTGGTTTTGAGCCAACAGGTCACTACTGGATGAACTTAGCTGCGTTTCTTACACAGTACGGGATTCCGTTCGTGATGGTCAATCCGATGCACGTCAATCGCTCGAAAGAACTCGACAACAACCTGCAGACGAAAAACGACCAAAAAGACGCACTTGTCATCGCCCGTTTAATGCGCGATGGACGCTTCAGCTATCCTCGTATTTTAGAGGGTGTCGAGGCAGAACTGCGTAACGGAGCGACGCTCCGTGCGAAAATACAAGAAGATTTAAATGCGCTTCATAATCGAATGATTCGTTGGTTAGATCGCTTCTTTCCAGAGTTCACACATGTGTTCAAAAACTTTGTAAAGATGGCTTTTGCGGTACTTGAAAAAACGCCGTTACCCATCGATATTCAAGGAAAAACCCCAGAAGAATTACTTTTCCTTTATCGCCAAGTAGAGGGGATGAAAAATCCTCATCTCACGAAAGCTAAACAATTAATCGAGCTTGCGCCACAATCGATTGGACTGCAAGAAGGACTTGTGATGGCCCGATTTGAAATTGCCACACTTCTCACGCAGTATCATATGATGCAAGCACAGCTCGATGATTTATCAAACAAGCTCTCAGAGCTTGCCCATCAAATGACAGATTATGATTATCTCGCATCGGTGCCAGGTATTGGTGACGTGACAATCGTTGAATTACTGTCTGAAGTCGGTTCACTCACGCAATATGAACATCCACGCCAACTCATTAAACTAGCGGGACTTACATTACGTGAAAATTCATCTGGTCAGCAGAAAGGGCAAAAACGGATCTCCAAACGAGGGAGACGCAAATTAAGGGCTCTCCTGTTCCGTGTTATGATGCCATTGATTCGACATAATCCAGCGTTTAAGCAATACCATGAATATTACACTTCACGCACGGTCAATCCACTTCGCAAGAAGCAATCGATTGTCGTGTTATGTGGAAAGCTACTCAAGATTTTACATGCCTTGTGCAAAAAGAAACAGCGATTTAACGAACAACAAATGATGAAGGATTTCACCACGCTTCAAGCAGCTGCCTAAGCGTCATTTACGTCCGTCAAAACAAGAGGATGACACGGAGAAGCCGGCACTATTCATCACTTACGACCGTTCAGTGTATTTGAATGAGTCCCTAAAGGAGCATCGCCAGCCTCTGCCTTATGAATAGACCGAACGAAGGAATGTACGCGCAACCAGACGCCTAGAGACACGGGAGGGTCCGTCATCATAAGCAACGCAGAGATCTACATGTGCATCTATATACAGCACAGGATCAGAGGATTCATTACCAATTAATGGTTCATCCTTTAGCGGAGCGTTTGGACTAATTGTAAGAAAAAACAAGAATTACAAAATAACGATAGATGTACGTGTCGAAAAAAATTTTTAAGACACTTAAATATGGCGTCAGCCATTGATACATCAACATTTATAGAGGGAGCATAACTCTAGCAATTAGTTATGTTCCTTTTTCCTAATGGTTACGATATATATGTATCATTTCACGTTTTGTTTTACCGTTAGTTCCGAATACATCAAATCTGTAACCCAAATCGATTCGATATAAATCAGTTTTTATGTAAGATTGATGTATTTTTTCTTTAGGATAGCATTTAACTACGGCCTTATATTTTTGAATTAGTCTTTGTTTGTTTTCTGCTCCATCTTCGGTAGGGATAATTATAGTTATATTCTTCCCTTTAATATGTGGATAGATATATTCTTGGAAATTCTTCTCATTATTAGGGTTTGAAACTAAGTAAGCATCTTGAATCTCAACATTATCGCCCTTTAAAAAATTTACTAAATACTTAGCTAGTAATTGAGCATCTTTATTTTCTTCAATTTGTAGTTGAATAGAAGTTTCATAAACAGAAAACCACTTTTTAAGACGACCGAACTTAGTAAGGATATCTTGTACATCATTTAAAGTGATTAAATTTTCTTTAGGCTTTTTTATGTCTTCAATAGAATTGTATCTAAATGTTCTTGGTACAGGCCTATCGAAATTTCCAATAAGTAAACTATCTGATACTTCTTGATGAGCATGAAAGTAAATATTTTGTTCAGGTGCACTAGGGGATACTTTTTCAATACTGATATTACTTCCATTACTATGAGCATTATTTATCAGCCATCCTTGAAGTAACTCATTAATACCTCTAGCAGAAAAATATACTTCAAAATCTTCTTTAATACTTCGAGTGAGAACAATTTGATGACGGGATAATCTCGAAATGATATGCTCACTTCCATGTTCTAAGACTGAGGGTTTAAAATTATATTCTAGTACTTCAGGTGAAACTACAAGTTTAGTTATCAATTTAATCCCCCCACATCAAATTCATCAATTTACTTGAAAGATTGTATGCTACATCATAAAATCCCTTAGGAAATTCTCTTGTGAATTGTCCATTATAATCTAAAGATAAATCTAAAACATTTGTACCTTTAGGCGTTTGGTCAAAATAGAATATACCAACATCTTTAGGAGAAATTTTCCCTTCAGCAACTAATATTTGAATTTTTTGCAATAAAAATATACTGTGAGTTTCGATGAAGAATGTTTTATTATCTTGTATTATTTGATTAACAAATAAGTCAGCTAATTTTGATTGAGCATTAGGATGAATATGGCTTTCAGGCTCTTCGATTACTATAACAGAGTTTTTAGGTGTAATTATCGATTCTACAATTACAGGTAGAATTTGTGCAGTCCCAGTTCCTACGTCTACTATATTAGATAAAACATCCGTATATTTATTTTTTATACTAAGTGAAAAACGATTTACAGATGGTTGAACAATTTCTAATCCATTTGCTATATCGAATTCTTGAAGCCAACTACTAATAGATTTTCTCAGGTTATTTTTATGTTGGTCTGGGTCACGATACAAACTTAATATAGCAGGTATTAAATTCTGACCTTTATAACCAACGGATTTTGCTGTGTCATTAGAAACAATTTCGATTCGATTAGGATCAGTTCTAAAAGGACCTAGGTGGTAAAAATCTTTGAAATATAATTGAAGTTCAACAGAAACACTTGCCAATGCAGTGAATACATATAGGACTAATTTTTTTGTTTGGTCATCAATATGGTCTAATTTACTCGAATTAAATTTAAATAAAATTCCAGATGGTACAAAAATATTAGCAATTTGGATTTTATTATCATCCTGATGTAAGTAATAAGAATTTTTTTCTTTAATTAGGCTTATTTTTTGTCCATCTTTTTGCATAAATATTAAAGAAGAAATTGTATTTTGATTTGAAGAAGTGGACTTGATTTGTACTTCAATATTTATAACAGGATTAGCCATATAAGTGGTATAAAGAGTGTGTATGATTTCATTTAAAATATTTAAATCTTGATAACCTTCAATAAATGAGATGATGGCATTTTTAACTATTATTGTTCTATTTGTGTTTAAGAAATCCTTATCTTGCTCTAACCCAATATTGAAAGTAATAGTTTTATTCATAAATCCACCGTTTACTAGTGTTTTAAAATCTCCAATACGTTCATTAAATATAATGGGTTCGTTACTCTTATTATTTTCAATATTATCTTTTAAAATATTTAAAGCCTTTATATAACTAGATTTTCCAGAACTGTTTGGTCCCAAAAAAAGATTTAATTTTTTAAACTCTATATCACTAGAAACTTGATATGGTTTAAAATTGGTTAATCCTAAGCCAGTAATCATTTAATTACCCCTCCTGATTTCTATTCAATAATTTAATAATATCGCTTCTTATCAATAAAAAGTAGAAGATTTTCTGTTTTAACGAAATTTCGTTGACAAATATAATTCAATAAAGTATTATCCAATACAGAGCTTGTAAACATGCTCTGTATTTTTTATTGCAGCGGATACTTGCTGGGCTGTTCCGTAAGCCCGAAATATAAAAAAACGGCGCACCTTTCCGGTACGCACGACGAATGGCCAGCTAACTGAAAATTTTTTCGGCTAGCTGGCTATTTTGCACATGAGGCTTGTATATTCTCCGACCACGGCAGATAGTTATGTAAAATTTCAGGCTGCTGATGAATTGGTAAATTTGGTAATTCTGTTAGTAGCTTGACCAGGTATTGATAAAAATCGATGCCGTTTGCTTTGGCCGTTTCCGCTAAGCTTAAACAAATCGCATTTGCTTGCGCACCTGCTTCACTCACAGAGAAAAGCCAATTTTTTCGTCCGTTGACATTTGGACGAATCGCATTTTCAGCGGAGTTATTATCAATCGCTACGTTCCCATCCTCAAGAAACACCCTTAATGCCGCTTTGCGACTTAACGTATATTCAGCTGCTTTCGCAATGGCATTTTTACCGAAGAAGGGCGAGCGATCAATCCAGTCAAAAAATTCATCGATGATTGGCTTTGATTTTTGTTGCCGAATATGGACACGTTCCTCTGGAGAAAGATGTTTGATTTTACGCTCAATGTGAAATAATCGGTCACAATACTGCACACCGATTTGTCCATTCTTACTCTTGGCTTTTAACCAATAACGGCGTACGTGCGCCCAACAATTAGCGAATTGAACATCAGGTAATTGTCCATATGCAGAATAACCA
>NZ_BMJT01000019.1 GCF_014643595.1 Lysinibacillus alkalisoli | reverse complement strand
TTTTACATGGAATCTCTCTTTTTTTATTGAATTTTATTGGTAGAAATTAGTTAATCAACAGACGTGATATTTTATATCTTTAACGTAATTAGTTATAAAGTTATTAGTTTTTTAAAGTATTTAATTATCTTGTTTTGATATTTTATTAGTTATTAAATACAGAAGAATTTTTTTGTTTTAGAATTTACATATTAAACATTCCAACTTCTAGAAATAATTAAATAATGGATATGTAGGCTACCTAATGTTCTTAGGAGCTTAATAATGGTTTTTGAACCATTAATACATAAAAAATTTTAAGAAGGGGGTTAGAAAGCCACTTTTGTTACTACTAATATTTATACATTAAGAAGAGGTGATATCTAAAATTTTTAAAAAATCATATATTATCATTGTTATTATGATAATTTCAATATGTTTAGTTACAACTTATACTTTAAAAAATAGAGATCGAACAGTTAATTTTAAATTAAATTATCAAGCTTTGTTACAACAACCAAATATCAAAAATATTAAATTAGCAGTTTTAGATGATGGTATTAATCTACAGTTATTTAAAGACTTAAATATCACTAAATATGATTTTACTGGTATATCAGAATTACACAGTGATAATCTTAGCCATGGTACTGCTGTAACTGGATTAATTGTAGAAACGGCTCATATAGATTCTACTACTGACTCAACTTTCGCACCCAGAAATGTCTAGGCATCGCTTGAAATAACTAGGTAAAGCGGCTAACCATTTCGTCATTTGACTTTTAAAAACGTCCATGCTGAAAACAACCTCATCTTTTGCTAAAATTTGGAAAAGGTCGATGAGTGATTGTAAGGCCGTCACGAAATCAATGTCCTGAATATCTTCTCCTAGTTCATAAAATAGGTTAGCGAATGTCTTGGGGTCGGCTTCTTTCCGCATCTGCCAGGCAATGAGGATGTAGCGTGTAAACACAATCGTTGTATGGCTAATGAGTGCGTCGTATGAGCGACATTGAAACTCTTTCCTTAAGTTTAATAGCGATTTATTGCACTTAAAGAACACTTCGATGTCCCAGCGCATGCCATAAATACGGATGATTTCTTCTGCGTCAAGCGTTGTATCGGTACTTAAAATGGCCAACCATTCACTCCGCTTATTGCGATTACGAATGAATAGGATTTTGACAGGTATGCCATTGCCCAACTGTACATGGATGGCGCCTATTATATCCTTCTTGCTCATCGTAGGTTTGGCTTTCTGGTACAGCTCTTGAAGCATCAGTTGTTTGCCCTCGTACTGGTAGCGCTGTTTTAATGGCTTGACCATGCCAATGACATCGAGCCCTTTCTCCGTGATGACTTGGATTAAAGGAGCTTGTGTAAACCATGAATCCATGAGGACATAATCCGCCAGAATGCCTTGATTTAAGGCGTGATCGAGTAAAGAAGACACGACGTTTGTAGCCCGACGTTCGTTTGTCAATCGACTCGTCCACTTCTTGGGAGCGGTTTTCCTTTTTAGCGGAACTCATTAACGCAAAATCCACAGGAATAAACGTGCTGCTATCGGTCCAGCCAAGCGTGAGTAATTGAAATCCCTTAAGTGACGGTGTAAAGAATGGTCAAACACCTTCGCCAGCAGTTCCACGGCTTTACTGCGATTCCGTGAATAAACAGAATCATCAATAATAAAGGCGGTCACCCGTTTTTCAGCGGTTAACGGCTTGATGAGACGCACCATCTCGCTACTAAGCGATAGTAAAAAGCGACGCCAATTATACGTAGGCATCTTTAAAAACCGATAAACTGTATCCTTACCCGGTAAATCAGCGGCTTTCTTACTCGTAAACGCACGAAACCAGTTTGGATATTGGAATACGAGTAAAAAAATCAATTGGAAAACAGCGAGACAAGAATAGCCAGAAAGCTTGGTAATCCCGGATTTCCGCAGGTGATACCCGATATTTAATTCAGAAAAGCCTTGTTTGATTTCTTTTGGTAATTGCGCAAAGTACCCTTTATTCGTTATCATAGAGAGAGACACCTTTCTTTGTGGTATTGGTTTGATTACCAGTAGTGTACCAAAAGAAGTGGTGTCTTTTTCGTTGTTTTCAAAACTTTTTGTGAAAGTCAAAGGAGTTTCTAGTTGGCGTACAGGCTAGTTAAGTCAAGAGATGAGGGTGAAAATCTTACTGCGAAAGTTGAGTTAATAATAATATTTAAAATAAGTTTTATTTAAGAAGATACGATTGATTTTAAAAATTTTGTAGGATTAATATGGTTCAGACTAAGTTTGAGTCACAAGACACCATCTGTACAATTGGTAACATAAATGGACAGTAAGTAATTTTCTACAGATTTCGATAGTTTAAAAGCACTATTTATTTTTCTAGTACGTTATTACTAAATTACGTGAATATTTTGTGAAAATATGTAATAAAATGTACTTTTGCTATATCATTAAACTTATTGGTAGAATCGGAAGTTTTATCCTAATAATGAGGGTGATTAAATGAAAGCTTATATGTTCCCAGGACAAGGTTCTCAGAAAAAAGGTATGGGAGAAGACTTATTTGGGGAGTTTGCTGAATACGTTCAAGTAGCTGATGAGATTCTTGGCTATTCCATTAAAGATCTTTGCTTGAGTGATAAGGAGAATAAGTTAAAACAAACTCAATATACTCAACCTGCCCTGTATGTTGTAAATTCTCTTAGTTACTATAAATACCGCCAAGAAAACGGGGAGCCTGATTATTTAATAGGTCACAGTTTAGGGGAATATAATGCCCTTTTAGCTGCTGATGTCTATAACTTCGAGACGGGTTTAAAATTAGTTAAAAAACGTGGAGAACTGATGTCTAGTATAACAGGTGGAGGGATGGCAGCGGTTGTAGGTTTATCAAAGACAGCAATCCAAAATATACTTATTGACCATAATTTAATGACAATAGACATTGCCAATTTAAATACTCCTAGTCAAACGGTTCTTGCTGGTCCCAAAGAAGATATTTTACGAGCTCAGCCAATATTTCAAAATTCAGGTGCTAAATTATTTGTGCCTTTAAATGTGAGTGGTCCTTTTCATTCTAGATATATGTCTGATGTTCAAGATGATTATAAAAAATATGTTGATCAATTCCTGTTCAATGAGGCCAGAATACCAGTTCTTTCGAACGTAGATGCCCATCCTTACAAAGAAAGTAACATCAAAAATAATATTGTGAAACAGCTAACAAGTTCAGTGCAATGGAATCAAACTATTCAAAACTTAATGGATGAAGGTGTTTCAGACTTTTATGAGATAGGACCAGGGAACGTCTTAAAAGATTTAGTATTAAAAATTAAATCAGAGAGAACGGAAAAAAAGCATTACCAAGATGAAAAAGTAACTTCTTTAGTTAACCGAATTTCTACTGAAGTAAGGAATACCAAAAAAGTGGTTTCTATAGGGGATCGAGAATTCTGTGAAGACTATAATATATCATACCCATATGCCGTAGGTTCTATGCACAAAGGTATTTCCTCTCCTCAACTAGTAGCAAAGATGGCTCAAAATGGTTTTCTATCTTTCCTTGGAACAGGGTCTTTAGAATTAAAAGAAGTAGAAAAAATTATAGTAGAAACTAAACAGTTAGTTCGAGAAGGACAGGCTTTTGGCTGTAATTTTGCAGCTAATATACATGACTCTTACAAAGAAGAGGAAATCATGGATCTATTTCTTAAACATAATATCTGCTCTATAGAAGCTTCCGGTTTTTGGACTATTAGTCCGTCATTGTTAAAGTTTAGAGCAAAGGGCTTAAGTCGTTCTGAGACAGGAGAAATTCTTATTAAGAATAAAATACTTATTAAATTATCTAGAGTTGAAACTGCTATGGAGTTTTTAAGTGTTCCTCCACACCCACTAATTGACCAACTTTTTAAGGAAGGACAAATTACATTTGATGAAGTTAGCATGATTAAACAAGTTCCTCTTGTTGATGATATTTGTGTGATGGGGGATAGTGGTGGGGAAACGAGTCAATCAAACTTAAACCTTGTTCTTCCGACTATTATTCAACTAAGAGATAAGTTGGCGGAAGAAAAGTTATTTAATAAGCGTGTAAGAATTGGGGCAGGAGGGGGAATCGGAACTCCTGAAACAGCTGCAGTAGCATTCTTGCTTGGAGCTGATTTCGTTTTAACAGGTTCTATAAATCAATGTACAGTTGAGGCTAAAACGAGCAACGTAGTTAAAAACATGCTACAAAAAGTTGATTTACATGATATGAGCTTTGTTCCTAGCGTTAATGATTTAGAAATTAGAGGACAAACACAAGTAGTGAAAAAAGGAGTATTTTTCCCACCTAGAGCTAATAAACTATACGATTTGTTAAAACAATACAATGACATTTCGGATATTGATATTAAAACTAAGGAAATAATTGAAGAGAAATATCTAAGTGAGAAAATTCAAAATATTTTACGAGCTGATGAACTACAGTCTTCCTCTAAAAAACGAACACCCAAAAGTGATATGCAAGCGCTACTAAAATTTTATCAAAACAATTCGGTCCAACTAGCGATAAAAGGTGATACTTCACAAAAGGTCAATTTCAATATCTATTGTGGACCTGCCTTGGGAGCATTTAACAGATGGGTAAAAGGAACAGAGCTAGAGGATTGGAACAATAGGCACGTAGATGTTATCGCTAAAAAAATGATGGTCGAAACAGAAAAACTATTAGAAAGTAAACGATTATTAGTAATGACTAATCAAGGGTGATAACAATGACAAAAATGACAATTAATTTAACAGATACTTTATATAACTATGTACTGGAGCACTCTCTTCAGGAACCATCACTGGTGAAAGAATTAAGAGAGGAGACAGCAAAATTGCCTATGGCTGCTATGCAAACTCCTCCAGAGGAAACGCAATTTCTAACAGTACTTCTTAAACTAATGAATGCTTCTAAATTATTAGAGATAGGTACTTTTACAGGCTATAGTACATTATGGTTTGCGATGACTATTCCGGAACATGGGATGATTACAGCCTGCGATGTAGATGAAGAATGGACATCGATAGGAAGGAGATATTGGGAAAGAGCTGGGGTTTCCCATAAGATTGATCTAAAAATTGCCCCCGCATTAGATACAATGCATAATCTTTTAAGCAATCATAAGGCTAATTATTATGATCTGATTTTTATCGATGCAGACAAAGAAAATTATATGAACTATTACGAAAAAGCACTTCTTTTGATAAGACCTGGTGGGGTTATTGTTATAGATAATGTGCTATGGGGGGGCAGTGTAGTAAATCCCTTAAATCAGTCTCGTGATGTTCAAGCTATTAGAGAACTAAACAAAAAAATCATGAACGATGACAGAGTTACAATAAGCCTTCTCCCTATTGGAGATGGGGTGACTTTTGTACTACCTAAAAAATAACAACATTTGAAACCAAAGGAGATATATTATGAACTTTCCATATGAAAAACTTATCTTTAAGAATGAAAATAGTCCACTTTCCTCTATTCCTTTTCATACAGACGTCCCAAGTATCGAGAGATTCTTTTCAAATGAATTTCCTTTTCATTTAGCAATTCATCAAGTGACAAATGCAAATGGTTTAGATGAAGACTATACTATTCCCCATGTGCATGATGATGAAGATGAAATAAATATCATTGTTGGTAAAGAAGGGGGTCTTGAGTACAAAATTCAGTTAGGAGAAGAAGAATTTGTTGTTTCCTCTAATTCTACAATATGGATTCCTGCAGGTATTAAACATTCGGCCAATGTACTAAAAGGTAACGGTTATTTCATAGCAATTAGAATGGAACCAACACGATTTAATAAAGACTACATGCGTAAAAAAATTGAACAAAATTTTAAATTAATCTAGTTAAGGAAATGAGGATAAAAAATGCATACTAGTCAACTCATTTTTCAGTTGAAAGAAAAGGGCTGTAGGCTACTAGTAAATGGGGAAGACCTTACGATTCTTGGAGAAATTACGGCTGAGGAAGAGCAATGGATAGAAAAGCTCTCTAAAGAAATGGTTACAGAATTAACTAATCAGGGAAAAGAATTTTGGTCATCAGAGTTTACTGAACTATCTTTAAGATGTGACTTCCCGACCCTTGTTGATGTAGGTAAAGACAAAAGTACTTTTTCTACCTTTAGTTTTAAACTCACTACAAATGAAGTTAAAAGCTTTAGTAAATATGCGAAGAAAACTGACAGGAGCTATTCTACTCTTTTACTAACAGCATGGATTGTCCTACTTCATCGATATACTTCTCAAGAAAAGATACCAGTTGTCACAAACATTTTTTCTAATTTGCCTGAGGGAATCTCTGAGTCACCTGTCAAAGTAGAAATTAATGAAGGTACTTCCTTTTTAAATATAAATGAGGAATTGGATTATACAGACACACTTTATAAAGAGAACTTTTTTCCGGGTATTAAATGGATAGAGGAACATATGCCTGATGAATATGCTTCTCAATTTAATGTCTCATTTCTATATGTGGAATCTGAAGAAAGTAAAAATTCCTTGCCTGATATCTTAGAACCACCCTTTGATTTATCTCTTCGAGTTAATAAATCAAAGGGTTTAAATATAGAGTTTTTATCCAATTCTAATTGTTTTAGTAAGATTGATCTTGAAAATATGAGTTGTCATTATAAATACATTTTGAGGAGCATGATTCAAGATGATGAAATGAGTGTTGGTACATGCTCTATGGTATCTACTGAAGAGAAAAATAGGTTAGAGCTTTACCATGGAGAAAAAAGAGATTATTTCTTTGAAAAAGACTTAGCTTCTCTATTTGAGGAACAAGTAAGGAAAAATCCAAGCCAGACAGCCGTCATTACCGAAGAAGAAAAAGTTGATTATATTACGTTAAATAGAATGTCTAACTACATAGGTCAACAGCTTATTGATTCGGGTGTTTCAAAGGGTACACCTGTAGGTGTTTATATTGACAGGTCAATACATACTTATATGGCACTCTTAGGGATTTTGAAAGTGGGAGGTATCTACGTCCCACTCGATGCTTCGTATCCTTCAGATTATATTTCCCAAATTACTGAAGATTTAAAAATAGAACACTTTATTAGTAAAAAATCTCTTTTTGAAATTCTCCCTAATCAAAATGTAAAAATGATTATTGCAGATGATATTATGCAAGAAAAATTATCTCAATACGATAAAAATTTAGGGGTAAAATTAGACAGTCAAGATCCAGCTATTATTATGTATACGTCTGGATCGACAGGTGTTCCGAAAGGTGTAAAACATAAGCAGATACAACTCATTAATCGATTTAATTGGACATGGGAGAACTATCCTTTTAAAAACGAGGATGTAATGTGTCAGCGTACGGCCCTGAATTTCATGCCTTCTATGTGGGAATTGTTAGGAGGGCTACTTCAGGGTATACAAACTGTTATTATTCCCGATAGAGTAATAGCCGATCCTAATAAACTATTAGAGTTTATTTACAAATATCAGATTACTATCATGATGACTGTCCCATCTTTATTGAAAATGTTGTTTCAATCTAGCTTAGATGCTAAACAGTATTTATCATCTATAAATCTTTGTATTACAGCAGGAGAGCCTTTAACAGTAGATACATTCAATCAATTTCAAAGCATATTTTCCAATGCAATATTATTAAATGATTTAGGTTCTACAGAAACTAATGGAGTTCTATATTTTGACTCAAAAGAAAAACAAAATGTATCTAATTTACCTAATTTTAAAACGATTGCTAATACAGAAATTTATTTGTTGGATAAATATCTAAATCAGGTTCCTTTAGGAGTAATCGGGGATATTTACATAAGCGGTGCACCTTTAGCATTAGAGTATGTAAATAGGCCAGACCTCAACAAGCAGAGCTTTTGCAATATTCCCCATATATCCAAAGAGAAGATACTCTATCGTTTAGGGGATAGAGCAAGATTTTTATCTGACGGAACCATTCAATTGTTCGGAAGAATTGATCACCAGGTAAAAATTAGAGGTAAACGAGTTGAAATAGGTCATATTGAATCAGTGATTAATAAGCATAGTCATGTACAAGAGAATGTAGTAGTGGCAAAAAAAACGAAAAGTAACAGCAACCAATTATACGCATATGTAGTTGGTAAAAGAGAAGTAAATGAAGGGGATTTAAAACAATATCTAGATCAAATGTTACCAGATTACATGGTTCCTTTCCGGATTGAAATTATAAACTCTATACCGAAGAGACCGAACGGTAAGGTAGACCTGAAGGAGTTGATTGATCGTAAGGATTCTTTAATAGGACCTAAAATCAATCAAGATTTGATATTAGAGAGCATAAAAAAAATTGTCTCACAAATATTAGAGGTAGAGGCTGACTCCGTAAACATAACTAAAAAGTTTTATGCTGTCGGGTTTGATTCAGTTACCATAGTTGAATTTGCCCATCAAATTAATAATAAATTGAATGCAAAAATAGAGGTAACAGAGTTATATGATTGCAACAATTTGGTCGAGCTAGCTCAGCTCGTTATGCAGAAGGAACAGTACGATCTCTTACCAAATATTGATAGCCAAACATCCTCTTCTTCAACTGAAAAAGTTCAGGAGAAAATAATAAAAACAGCTAAGGATAAAAAACTAGTAATTGAAACACAAGTTGAGACTGATAGGTTAATTGGTCATCAGTCCATTTCTCAAGATAGAGATACTATGACTTTAATTATTAATTGTGCTGCTTCAATATTAGAAGTTGATAACCAAAGCGTGAATATAAACAAAAAGTTATATGAAGTTGGTTTCGATTCTGTTTCTATTGTAGTCTTTGCAACATTACTTAGTGAAAAGTTTAATACCGAAATTACAACTACAGATCTCTATAATTGTCCTACACTACAGGATGTTATTCGACTAGTAGACAAAGGGATGCCAAAAAGTATTTCAGAAATGCAAGAAAAAACTATAAATGAAAAAGATTATAATTTCGGGGTAAACAATAATACTGATTATAAAAAAGTTCTTTCGGTATTAAAGAAACATGCAGCTGACATATTACAAGTAGAAACAACGGACCTAGATGGGGAGCAAAATTTCGAAGACTTAGAGTTTACCTCTGCAGATTTTGCTAATTATATCAAAGTTTTAAATCAACAATATAAATGGTCATTAACTCTTGCTCACTTTATCGAGTATAGATCTATTGATGCTCTTGCTACTTATATAACAGAGGAGCATACGATAGAAACTGCTTTATTCAAAGAGCGAAAAGAGAATATCCAAACATTTTACGAAAGTAAAGAAGCAGAGGTAACAGACCTTAGTGACAATGAAGAAAAATTAAAGGTCCAAAAGGAAATTGCGATTATTGGTTTTTCCGGAAGGTTTCCTGAAGCGGCAAATATCAATCAATATTGGACGAATATTTCAGAAGGCATATGTGCAATTCGTGAGGTTCCAAAGCTGAGATGGAAGGAAGAAGAGTATTATGATTCTAATCCTCAAACCCCTAACAGAAGCTACAGTAAGTGGGGCGGATTTATTCCTGATATTGATAAATTTGATGCGCAGTTCTTTAATATTTCCAAGCATGAAGCAAAACTAATGGATCCACAGCAGCGTCTTTGTTTAGAAGAGGCATATCGAACATTAGAACATGCAGGTTATTCAAATCGCTCCCTTTACTCTCGAAATGTAGGTACCTATGTAGGCATTAGGAATGGTGATTATACAACTAGATTATTAAGAGGCGGTATAAACAACAGTTCATTTACTTTAATGGGTAATGATTCAGCTATTCTGTCTGCAAGATTGGCTTATCTTTTAAATCTTAAAGGACCGACATTAGCAATTGATACTGCTTGCTCATCATCACTTGTTGCCATTCACTTGGCTTGTCAAAGTATTTTAAATGGAGAAATAGAAATGGCAATTGCTGGTGGAGTTCATATCATGAGCACCTCAGATTTACATGTAACATCAAGCAAAATGGGTATGCTTTCACCAAATGGTTTATGTAAAACATTTGATAACGAAGCGGATGGCTTTGTTCCAGGAGAAGCTGTGGGATTTGTAGTTGTGAAAGAACTACAGAAAGCTATTGAAGATGGAGACTTTATCCATGCTGTTATTAAAGGGTCTGGAATGAATCAGGATGGGACTACCAATGGTATTACGGCTCCGAGTGTAGATTCGCAAGCAAATCTCATTGAAACCACTCTTAATAAATACGAGATAGATCCAGAAACCATCACTATGGTAGAGGCTCATGGTACAGGAACTAAATTAGGCGATCCAATAGAAGTAAAAGCTCTAACAAATGCTTTTCAAAAATTTACAAAAAACGTTCAGTATAGTGCAATTGGTTCTGTGAAAACCAATATTGGTCATGCAGTGGCTGGTGCGGGAATAGCAAGTTTGACTAAAGTTATTTTGTCACTTAAGTATAAAAAAATTCCTAAAATTTTAAATTATACAAATAAAAATGAGCATATCAACTTTAAAGATAGTCCATTCTATGTGAATACTGACACTAAAGAATGGAAGACCGATGGGCATCCTAGAAGAGCGAGTATTAGTTCATTCGGTTTCAGTGGTACTAATTGTTACATGATAGTCGAAGAAGCTCCACAGCTACAAGACAGGAAAAAACAACTAGATCCATATTATTTAATTACCCTTTCGGCAGAGAATGAAACTTCTCTAAAACAAAAAGTAGAAGATTTTTACCAATGGACTAGAAATGAGGGACATTTATATGAGATGGGAGACATCTCATATACATTACTTAAAGGAAGAAGTTTTCATGCGCATCGACTATCCTTTATAGTCTCTAGCCAAGATGATTTAGCAAATGCTTTACTTCGTATTCTAGATGGTAATTATCAAGACGTGAATCATGGGGTGTTAAAACAAATTAATCATGGTTTATTTATAGAGAAAAATCAATCAGTTAGGGTTTTTGAAAATGTGAAAAACAATCTGAATTATTCATCTGAAGATTTTAAACTATACCTCTCTGAATTAGCAGAACAATTTGTTCAAGAAAATGATTTAGAATGGGAAAGATTATTTACAAATAGAAAGTGGAGGACGGTACCTTTACCGGTTTATCCATTTTTACAAGAATCGTTTTGGATAGAGGAACCGGTGCAAGAGAAAAGTGGCCGTAATGAAGCTTCTAAGAAAGAGACAGTAGGAAAGTCTTCAATCGTTACTACTATAAATAACAATGATGTTTGGGTAGAAGAACATCAAATTTCAAATAAAAAAATTGTCCCGGCAGCAATGTATATTGAACTCGTTAGAAAAGCCATCAATGAGTTTTACAAACAAGAGAACTTTAGGATAGAGAATTTTGTCTGGATGAAGCCTATAGAAGTTAAGCATAAAGTGGAAATTGAAATAGAGCTGATGGAAAGAGGACAATTATCCACTACCTTTAATATTAAGGTTGATGATGACATTCATGCTACAGGGAGTGTTTTTATAGGTGCTGTTGATCAACCGTATAAAACTATACAAAATGTTTTTAGTCACAGCGTATCAACGATAAATAAGGCTAGTTTCTACAGTAAATTTAATTCACGAGGAATAAAATATGGAAAGTCATTCCAACTGATTGATTCTTTACTTATTGATGAGGAATATGTACTTGGAAACCTAGACACTAGTATCAGTGGTAATGATGCAACATGCCTTATTGACTCAGTATTCCAGTCAGCAGTAGGTTTTAGTTTTGATAAAAATGATTCTCATCCTTATATGCCCTTCACTATTGATAAAATTAAAATTTATGAAGGCTTTCAATCTGGATCAAGAGTTCTAGTAAGCAAGGATAATAGTAATGAGAAGGTGGGTATGAGAAAGTATCACCTATCCTTATTGAATGCTGAGAATTTAGTTGTTATGGAAATTAAGGGGTTTACCCAAAGAGAATATAAATTAGAAAACATTCCAACTTCAAAGCAACCAGTTATGTTATACAAGCCAAATTGGAAAGTTTCTGACATAAATTCAACTGAATTTATTTCAGGAACTACTCTTTTGATTGATGTAGATAATATATTTACAGGAGATCAAATTAAATCTTCAAGCCAATACTTAAGATTTAATAGACTGATTCTAGTTAAGCCAGGTATAGCTTGTAGACAAATTAATCCAAATGAATTCATTTTAGATATATCCAATAAAGAGGACTTAAGACAATTTTTAGGTGATAAAAACCTTGAAAAAATAGAAAACGTAGTCTATCTAAGTAAAGCATCTGCTCATTCTGAATATAATTCATTATCTGTTCTTAACCTATTTAAAAGTGTTCAGGGACTAATGGAAGTAGGGTATCAAAAAGAAATTAACCTTTTATATACCTATATAAACACTTCATCACTTTCACAGCCTCAACATGAGGCCGTTTCCGGATTCTTAAGAGTGTTGGAGAAGGAATATAGTGGATTTAACGGGAAAATTGTAGAAGTTCATCATGAAGTCAATCAGGATACTGATTATGAGTTGTTAGGTATTCTTCATCAAGAAATAACTAAAGATGATTCATTTCACGATGTATTATACAAAAAACATAATAGACTAGTTAAACAATACGAACAGGTAAATTTAGAAAGATACACTTCGCCTTTTAACAATGTATTAATGAAGAATGGAGTCTATATTATTGCTGGAGGAATTGGTGGCCTAGGACAAATCTTTGCAGAATATTTAGCAAAGACCTTAAAAGCAAAGATAGTACTAACTGGCCGAAGGTCAAATGATAACGAAGTAGGACAAGCAATAAAACAGATTCAGTTATGCGGTGGAGAAGCTTTATATTACCAATGCGATATTTCTAATAGATTAAATGTTGAAAATCTAATTCAGTTTACTAAAAGTAGCTTCAAAAGAATTAATGGAATCTTCCAATCTGCTGGAGTTATAGCTGACAGTCTTTTCAGAAATAAATCGATAAATGAAGTGGATCAAGTCTTTAAGCCAAAGATTAACGGAACTCTTTATTTAGATGAGCTAACCAAAGATGAAGACATGCAGTGTTTTGTCCTCTTTTCTTCAATTTCACCTATTATGGGGAATATTGGTCAAAGCGACTATGCTTATGCAAATAGTTTTGTAGATGCTTTTGCACAAAAACGAGAAGCATTAAGAAAACAAGGAAAACGTTTTGGAAAGACATTATCAATAAACTGGCCTTTTTGGACAGAGGGTGGTATGAAAATTGATGAGTCTAAAAGGAATGCTATACAAAAAGATTTAGGGCTTTATGATTTGGAAAAAGAAGAAGGTCTTAAAGCATTTGAAATAGCTATGAATCTAGAATACCCACAACTTGCTGTAATAAAAGGCGAAAGGGACAGGGTGCATCAACTGTTTAAAAATAAGGATGTACAAAAATCTAGCATGAATATTCAAGTAGCTCAAAAGTCAGTAATAGACTATGTAGAGGAAGACTTGATGATTTTAGCTCAACAAATTCTTTCTAACAATGAAGTAATAGATGTAAAAAGAGATCTAACCGAGTATGGGTTAAGTTCTATTTCAATAACTGAATTCAGTGGTTTAGTTAGCAATTTTTATGACATTCAAATTTCACCTTCAGTATTTTTTGAATACTCGACATTAAATGCTATTTCAGAATATCTCTGTGAACAACACTCTCTTATAATGGAAAGTCATTATGAGAACAAGATTATTCGATATGATCCTCTGATTGAGATTGCTGCTTCAAATGAAAATGAACTTGACTCATTAAGTCATTCAGAGAAGTTGAGTGATAACATTTTAGAAATTAAGAAAGAGACGGACATTGCGATAATAGGACTGAGTTCGAAATTTCCGGGTGCTAATTCTGTAGAGGAATTCTGGGAAAATTTATTGGCTGGTAAATCTTCTATATCTACGGTTCCTCCTGAGAGATGGGATTGGCAAAAACAGCATGGGGATCTAAACCAGAATGGTAAGAATTCCGTAAATACGGGAGGATTTATATCAAATATCGATAAGTTCGATCCCACGTTTTTCGGTATTTCACCAGCAGAGGCTAAACTAATGGATCCTCAGCAACGTATTTTATTGCAACAAGTATGGAAAGCTCTAGAAGATTCTGGTCATAAGCCTTCGTTGCTATCTGGAGAAGAAGTTGGCGTATTTATTGGTGCTTTTACTAATGATTATAATAACTTGCTTATTAAAGAAGGTATCAATGAGGGACACACTGTAGCAGGAAACGATCACTCTGTTTTAGCAAATAGAATTTCCTATATATTTAACTTTAAAGGTCCTAGTGAGGCTATTGATACTGCTTGTTCAAGTTCACTGGTTAGTCTGCATCGTGCAATACAATCGCTGAAACTAGGAGAAAGTAAGTTAGCAATAGTAGGTGGCGTTAATGCGTTACTTTCACCTGATGGATTTATTAGGGCAACTAAAGCAGGTATGTTGACTGAAGGTGGACAAATTAGAAGCTTTGATGAACAAGCTGATGGTTACTTAAGGGGAGAAGGCTGCGGTGTTATTGTATTAAAGCCTTTAAAAGCTGCTTTAAAAGATAACGACAATATCTATGCAGTCATAAAGGGCAGCGCTGTTAACCATAGTGGTAAAGGGTATGGACTCACTACACCAAGTATTAATGGACAAGCTGATGTTATTATCAAAGCGTTAAGAGATGCAAATATTTCACCCGAGTCCCTAAGCTACATCGAGGCTCATGGTACAGCTTCTAAATTGGGTGATTCCATAGAAGTTGATGCCTTTAAGAAAGTATTTAAACAACTTTCTAGTGCTTCAAATAATCAACATTATTGTGGAATAGGTAGTATAAAACCTAATATTGGTCATTTAGAGGCTGCTTCTGGTATCGCATCCTTAATGAAAGCGGTATTAGCTCTTAAGTATAAACAAGTCCCACCTACTATTAATTTTGAAAACTTAAATGAAAACATTCGTTTAGAGGGTTCTCCTTTTTATATTGTTGACCAACCACAAGAATTACGACCAACAGAAAAAAATGCGGGTGATGAGGATTCAACCATAAAAGTGGGAGTGCATTCATTTGGTTTTGGTGGTACTAATGCACACATTATTTTAGAAGAGTATGCAAAAATTAGTAAAACTAATACTTTTAATAAAACGAAACATTTAATACCTTTTTCTGCAAAAACGAAAAGATCGTTGTTAACCTATCTTTCTTCATTTAGAAAATGGTTGAAAGACAATAGGGATGTATCTATAGAAGAATTGGCACATACCTTGCAGACTGGTAGAGAAGATATGGCGGAAAGAATCATTTTGATTGTTACTGACATAGAAGATCTGATCAATCAATGTGACGATTATATAGATAGAAAAGAACACTCCTGGATTGAAGGTAATGCGGCTGAACATAAGATAGATTTAGACTGGATATTAGATAATGAAATTATTGAAGCAGTTACTTTTAAGGCCATTGTTGAAGAAGACTTTACAAAAATTGCAAGGTTATGGGCTGTAGGATACCCTATACAATGGGAAAGATTATATGAGTCGGGGACTGTCACAAAAATTTCACTACCGACCTATGAGTTTGACAGCCAAAGCCTATGGTTTAAAGATTTCGCAACCCTAAACGAGGCCGAGAAGAACTCTCAAGTCCATGTAGAGGCTTATAAGGATCTTAATTTATACAATTCAAAACAAAGCCTTGATTATTCACATTACAAAAGTCTAGTAACAGATAAAATCGAGCAATTGATAGGAATAGAAAGTATAGATCTTAATGTGAAGCTATTTAATTATGGATTTGACTCCATTATGGCAATAAAACTTAAGTACTTGTTAGAAGAGGAATTGTCTGTAGATATTCCTTTAGAGGTATTAGGTAAATCAACAACTATTGAAGCTATCCATTCTTATATAGAGGGAAAAATAGACTTTAGCAGTACGGTATTAAATTTACCTTCTAAACAAGAGGGGGTTTCACCGAATAGTCAAGATGATTTAACAAATGCTGACGAGGAGACCTTGATAGCGCTATTTGAAAGAATGACTACCAAGTAAAAAATGTGTGGTAAGGAGAGGTCATGTTGCATAAAGAAGACTTTTTAAAGTTGTCACAAGACCAAAAAAGGAAGTACCTTTTAGAAATGCGAGAGAAGCTATCTTTAAACACTCAATCTGGTTACAAGGATATAAAAAAACTTAAATATCCAAGGCTAAGAAAGAATGATAACGATAGATTTAATAATTTTCCTTTAACTGATATTCAAGAGTCTTTCCTAATAGGGAAATTCTATGGAATGAGTCAAGATACAATAGGTTGTCACATTTACTGTGAATTTGAGAAAAGGGATCTCAATGTCCAAAAACTAAAACAGAATTGGATGGAATTAGTTCACCATCATGAAATGCTACATACCATTATTGATTCATCAGGGGAACAAAGCATTTTGCGTGAAATACCAGCTTTTGATATGCCAATTCATGATTTGAGAATGGTTGATCTTGGCACCATTGGAACCCATAAACAAAAGGTACGTAATGAACTTTCTCATAAATTATATGAAGCAGGTCAATGGCCTTTGTTTGACCTTCAGTTTTCTTTACTACCTAACGATAATGTTCTCATTCACTTGAGTATTGATGAGTGGATTGTAGATGCAGCCAGTGTGGATTTACTGTTGGATCAATGGTATCAGCTATATCATGATTCGACCTATAAGCTACCAGACATAGATGTGTCGTTTAGGGATATGGTCATGGCTTGGAAGGAATTCGAACAATCCGATGTGTTTAAATGCGATCTAAATTATTGGATGGAGAAGTTAGAGACGGCTCCAGGGGGGCCGTCCCTCCCTCAGGGGAAGCCACAATTAAAGAAGGGATTTCCCTATGTTACACGGTATCGCTTGACAGGAGAGTTAGAGGGAGAAAAGTGGAAACAAATTAAACAAAAAGCCGGGGAATTAGAAGTCTCTCCAACCGTTCTTTTATTAACCTTATTTTCTCAAG
>NZ_BMJT01000018.1 GCF_014643595.1 Lysinibacillus alkalisoli | reverse complement strand
TGTGGAACAAAACACTCACATCGCAGAGCAAGAAAGTGCATCAGATTGGTTACAGTGTATAGAAGACGTATTAATAGATTAATAGGTGTAATGAAGAGCGCGATATAGCGCTCTTTTTTATATAATAATTGAAATAAAAGGATAAGGGGGACATTTTGTCGAATGTAAGTAAAATAAGCGGAATATTCCGTTAATAAAAGGGGTGTATCAGATGTTAGCAAGATTAAAAAAATTACCAACAACCGCAATCTCAGATGCAACAGGGGGACATACAAATGTCGATGCATTAATTAAACCCTTGCATAATCAATGGCATATTGCAGGTAGAGCATTAACGGTTCAGCTACCCGATGCCGAAAATGGCGCTGTTCTTGAGGCGATTAAAGAAGCACGACAAGGCGATATTTTAGTCATTGATGCAAAGGGCAATACCAATCGTGCGGTGGCAGGTGACTTTGTGGCTTCACTTGCTAAAGGTGTAGGTGTGGCTGGCTTTGTGGTGGATGGTGTTATTCGTGATAGTCGTGCCATGATTGAAATGGATTTCCCTGTGTTTGCAAGAGGCACTACTACAGGAGCAGGTTTCAAGCATGGCGGTGGTAAGTTACATGTACCGATTGCGATTGGTGGTGTGAGTGTACAAACAGGCGATTATATCGTAGCAGATGCAGACGGTGTAGTTGTCATTCCACAACAAGATATTGCAGCTATTATTGATAAGGCAGAAGCTAAACTACAATCAGATGAGCAGCGAGAGCAAGAAGCACACGCCAATGGTATTACTTCGATTCGAGCATACTTAAACAAAGTAGTGAAATAATAATAAAGACTGTAGCCCACTTCTTAATGCTTGGCTACAGTCTTTTATAATACAGTTGAATGCCAAAGTATATTTTACTTTTATTTGAATTTTTTATATAGTTAGGTATTAAGGGGTGGATAATAATGCTAGAGATACAAAATTTGTCTAAAAAATTTAAAGACCATAAAGTAATCGATATGCTAAATACTACGTTTTCTGAGATAGGGGTTAGTGTAATCGTAGGTGGAAATGGTAGTGGGAAAACAACATTGCTACATATGATAACTCATCTTTTAAAACCGGATACAGGGCAAATTTTATTAGATGGCTTGCAGCCGAGTAATATTGCTTATAAATCAAAATTCTTTTATTTACCCTCAGATTTTTATTTACCGCATTACATGACAGGAAAAGAATACACCAAGTTTGTTTTAAGTCGGTATGCGGCAAGTAATTATGACCATTTAGTATGGTTATTAGAGCTTTTAGATATGACAACTAGCCAAAATAAAATGTTAGAATCCTATTCTTTTGGTATGAAGAAAAAAATTCAAATTGCGGCAGCAGTGGCTGCTAATACCGATTATATTTTTGCGGATGAAATTTTAGGTGGGTTGGATTTTGATACTGTGCTACTTGTGCAAGCTATTTTTGCTAAAATTAGCCAGCGTAAAAAAATTATCCTTGTTTCACATGATCAAAATACAATTGACTGTTTTCCAGAAGATATACGTGTCATGCGGCAAGGTAAATTAATACCATTTACAGGGTCTCCTTATGAATTAACGACATTTATTAAACAGGATGGTGTTTTACGTGACAAACTCTGTGACGTTGAAAAATATTTTAGTACTTCTTAAGCTATTTTATAATAATACATTTCATGGTGTATTCAATCGTCCCTTTTTTAAACATAAACGAAATAGATATGGCTTTATATTCGTATTAGTCGTTATATACATAGGTTATTTTTATTTGAACATCATTGAAATAGAGCAATTGGGTAGAGGACTCTATATTATGGATGATGCCGAGTACTTGTACTTGAGTAAAATAACAATGAGTAGTTTTTTTAATGTGATACTTATGATTAGTGTAATAATTGCGATTTTCATTCACCGAACAATTTCATTAAATCGAAACGCCTTATTCTTTGCAAAAACACTCCCCTTTGCAGAAAAAGAAGTCATCATGAGTTATATGATATTTAAACTTAGTGTAGCCATAATGTTATTTGAAATCATTATCATCATAATGGTTCCTGCATTAAAACTCATGTCTACTCATTTATTTGTCATGCTGTTTGTGTTTATTACCATGCATGCTTTATTTATTGCTATTTTTTTTATAATGGAAATGATTTATGCTGTTATTTCGAGAACGAAGGGAATTATTTTACGTAATATATTGTCTTTTCTCGTAGATATAACCTTCATTTTTCTTCTGTTTACACATTTTCTCACGATAAGATTTACAATCGATCGTTGGGTAGGTATGCAGGCGATGACTGTTGCCCAAATGGTCAGTATTGTTTTTATGAGTAGTGTAATGATAGGTAGTTTAGCATTACTTTTAAATTATACTTATATTGTGAAAGATGACATGCAACTAAAACCCCAGTATTTTAAAATGGACATACCTTCTTTTCATATCATCTTACCAACAACAATCCCTGCCATCGTACGAAACAAAAATTTCTTTTATTTTATAGGATTATTCCTAGTAGTCAGTCTTAGTGCATTTATTCAAGCTGGGCGACAAGGCATGCTTGAGAGCTTAGTATTTATCATGCCCCTATTTGGCTTTATTGCCATTACGTATGCAGATGCTACAAATCATGTGCGCAAAGTATTTCATCTTTACTGTATTAAGCCCATTATTGAGTTAAGTTCTTTAGTCTTGAGTACACTCGTATTAGTATTACCGACCTTATGGTTAGGCTTTGTGCAAGGTGAAGGTTTTATATTATATGTATATAGTATTAATATTTTTATTGGTGCGGTATTAATCGGTTTTTTATTTCCTAAATCCGAGAGTAATGTTAATGAAACCATAGCGACTTTGTTATTAATGATAGTTGTTATTGTTTTATCACTCCTTGTTAATATGAAAGGAGCATTGTATCCTTGCTTATTTTTATTATTGTTGATGTTGTATGTTGTGATAAAGAAAGAATATGAGGTGGCAAAATGAAACTGACTAAGTCCATTGGTATTGGTACACTGCTGTGGTTACTTATTTTTACTATTGATACGATTTACGAATTATTTCAGATTAACGAAACGAGCGAAGTTATCACACTTACTGGTTTACGTATTACAACCGATATTACACAAGCTGCATTACATACGCAATTTGCGCTTACTTGGCAAACATTAATGATGTATCTTGCTTTTTTATTTATTTTTGTGTTGCTTATGTATGTGATGAATCGAAAAAAAGTAGAAACGAATGACTAAATAAAAAGGATCGCCAAAATTTTGGCGATCCTTTTTATTGAATAACTTTTTGATAATAAAAGAATAAACAGGCTGCACAGAGTGCTGTTACAGCGATGCTAATTAAACAGATTAAAAATCCTAAGCTTGGCAAAGTAAAGCTAGAGAATAATAGGCTGACTAAAGCGACAGCAAACGAGTTAGCTAAGTACATGGCTGTGTTAAAGATTCCTGATGCTACGCCAACAATGTCAATAGGTAAGCCACTTAAAATAATGCTAGTTAAAGGTGTGGTCGCTAAACCTAAGCTTAATCCATAAATAAATAACACTATAATAACCATGCCCTGTTGCAGTGAGAATTCGGCGTATAATAAGCCAGTGAGTATTAATAAACAAATGCACATGATACTAGCGCCATAATATAAAATAGCATTACCTAAGTGTTGAGTTAAACGTGCAGCCAGTATAGATGTGATAAAAAAACCTAGACCAATTGGTAAATAAATCATACTTGTTTCTTTTGCTGTATAATGCAAAAAATTTTGAGCATAGTAGCTTAAGATAAAAAATAAAGCAAACATACTAAGGTAAATGCTAAGTAATGACATAATACCTATACTAAAACGTTTATGATGAAAAATGGTTAAATCTATTAAAGGATAAGGTTGTCTTTTTTCTACTTTAATAAATAACAACACACTTAATAAGGTAGTGATAACAAGAAAACCAACCGACCAAGAAAGACCGCTATTTTGTACAATGGTTAATACAGCAATAGCTAAGAGAATACTAGTAATGAGTAAAGCCATACCTAACCCATCAATTTTACTCTTTTGGTAATCGCGATCTTTAGGAATGATGGGTAGCAACACTAATACGAGAATACTAAAAGGCACATTAAAGAAAAATATGGTGCGCCATGTTAAATGGTACAAGTCCCAGTCAATGAGTAAGCCACCTAAAATTAAGCCAAATGCAAAGGCAATACCAATGACAGCACCATATAAACTAAAAGCAACCTTTTGTTCATGTGGTGGAAAGAGAACTTGAACAATGGCTAAAATTTGTGGTTGGATAATAGCTGCTGCAATACCTTGTGATAAACGCATCGCAAGTAATACAGTAGTAGTGGAAGTTAAGCCCCCAAATAATGAAGCCACAGCAAATAAGGCAATGCCCATCCATAACACTTTTCTTCTGCCATACATATCGCCTAATTTGCCACCTACAATAAGTAGCGCAGCTAAACCTATAGCGTAACAAGAAAATAAAATCTGTGCAGTTGTAAAAGATAGTTGCCATTCTTGTTGGATACTTGGTAAAGCAATTTGTAACATATAATTATTAAGTGATATTAATAAAGTAGGTAATAAAATAATAGCAAGTGCCCACCAACGATATTTATAATAGGATGTTGTTGTTCTTGCTTGCATAGAAAGGACTCCTTTATTTGTCACATGTCATCGAGAAATATGAAATCATCAATTGTTGTGTGACAGGATTTGTTGAGATATGGCAGTCAACACCATACACATCTTTAATTAATTCAGCTGTTAATACATCTTGTGGTGTACCTTTAGCATAGATTTGCCCTGCTTTCATTACATATAAATCATCACAATACATGGCGGCAATCGACAAATCATGTAGCGCAGCTAATGTACCATCAACGTAGTTACATAAAAGCCAATTACCCTAACATTTTTAGGTGTTTTTTAAATTTGCTGCTCTTTTACTTCTTTTACTTCTTTTTCTGTACGACAACCAGATAATAATAAAACTAAAAAACTACTTGTAACAAAAACTTTCTTAAACATAAAAAATCTTCTTTAGACTGACAACCAGTCAAATTATTTCGTGTAGTTTGACTACGTGTAAAGCGAATGTTTAAATGAACTAATGGGGGTGAGACGTTTGGCAAGAGTAACAAAAAGTGCAACACAACGACGTAATGAAATCTTAGATATGGCTGAAAAATTATTTAGTGAAAAAGGATATGATAAAACATCCACCACAGATATCACTAAAGGTTTAGGCATTGCACAAGGAACGCTTTATTATCACTTCGATTCAAAAGAAAATGTGGCTGCAGAAGTGGTAAATCGGCAATTACAAACCTTGCATATGCACTTTAGAGATGTTTTATTACGCACAGATTTAAATGGCTACGAAAAATTAGCATGGATTTTTATTTATGAGTTAGATGACCCATTACATCACATTGAAATCTTTAGTTATTTACGTAATGATCATAATGCTTTATTGAGACAAATGGTTTATGTACAAACAATTTGCCAATTTTCACCTATTGTAATCGATATGATTTTACAAGGTAATCAAGAAAAGATTTTTCATGTAAAAAACCCTACATTAGTTGCAGAATTTTTCTTATCAACCATCCATCATTGGGTAGACTCTTCGTTATTCAATTGGACTAAAGATGAAAAGATAGCAAGGATTGTAGCATTACAATCTACTTTTGAACATCTTTTCGGCTTAAAAGAAGGGCAATTATCGCTATCCGTAATGCGTTCCATTGTTGCTGAAAAAATGTAATCAAGTAAACAGTTTAAATGATATTGGTTATCAATTAAACTGTTTTTTATTATACGTACTGACTGACAACCTGTCAAATTAGAAAAATGTTGAGTGAATCAATAGAAAAAAAATAATAGATAATGATAAGGTGATAAGTAAGAATAGGAGGAGATTAATGATGTATCGTCAAACACAAGATTTTTTAGCCGATTGGAACAATGCAGCTAAAGGGGCAAAAAAATCAATAGAAGCAATTACAGAAGAGAAAAAAACGGTTGCGATTACAGAAGGCCATAACTCGTTAGAATGGTTAGCTTGGCATTTAGTTGAGGTAGGCACAACATTCGGGAAGTGGGCAGGTTTTAACATGCCAACCCCTGATGAAAAGCCCGATACGCTTATAGAGATTGCCAAAGTGTATGAAGATGTAGCTCATGTCTTTGAACAACAAATTACAGACCTACAAGATGCCGATTTAGAAAACATGGTGCCAGCTTTCGGTAGTGCAATGCCACTTGGCAATTTATTGCGCATTTTAATTACACATCAAACACATCATGTAGGGCAAATGACGGTCTTACTGCGTCAAGCTGGCTTAAAAGTACCGCCAGTTATGGGGCCTACTAAAGAGATGATGTAGATTGTAGAAAGTGTTTTTGTTTATGTCGTATATTGAAATCTCTATTTACCTAACCTTGTATAAATAATCAACCTTGGCTAAATTTACGCCAAGGTTTTTCATATGGTTGTGTTTAAATAACAATTGAGATTTTTATTTAAGATAGCCCCGTATAAGTGTTATTGATTAAAAATATAGCTGTATATCAAGAGTTAATGAGTACCATAATAGGTTATAATACTTAATTTTAATTGAAATCGGCATATATAATGGATAAAATTGTTATGATATTGATAGTGTAATTGAAAGATTATAATAAATGGGATAGGAGACTTTAGGAAGAAGTAAGTGCAATTGATGCTAAACTACTCAGTCCAACAAAGTTATCAATTTACCTCATGCTTTTATTTTATAGTGCAGTTGAAACACGCCAAATATATTGCTTAAAGATATTTTATCAAACCATTGATTTAGAACAAGTTATGTCGCAAGTTTCTCACAAAGGCCAGCTCGCAGCAATCTATCACTATTATGTGGCTATACAATATCTATTAGGTGAACTGGTAACCATTTCTGATTTACAATTACAGGATCTACCGGCTTTTGATGCCTTATCTGTTGCACATACAAAGGCATTATTAACACAAGAACCTCAAGCTTGTGCACGATATTCGGAACAGCTAGCCAACGTGAATCAACCATCGTATAGCTTTTTACAGGTTGAAAAGAAATTTTACGAACAGTACTTAAATACATAGAAGCAGCCTTTACAAAAAGGCTTTTTTTGATGTAACAATTTTAAAGTATAGGAGATTTAGGATGTCTGTCTTTCATGATTTTATATTTTTTAATGAAAAAGAAGATAAAGTTGTAGTTAAAATAGGAATCGAAGATGAATTTTTGGATTTTGTTAATTCTGAGATTGAATTTGATCATAATATATATGATTCTATTTCAACAGTTAATCCATGTAAAGTAGAAAAACCGTATGGTGATCTAATACCAAGTGAAAAAGGCTTTTCATATACAGGTATCATGGTTGTTAATCATTACAGCATCAAAGATTTAAAAGCTATGTTTTTACAATGGATGGAGTTACTAGATAAAATAGAGGGTGATAAATATTATTATGATTTAGTGTATTTATCAGATGATGAGTTAAATAATTTATCTCAGGAAGAGATTAAAGGATTAAAAGAGTATTACTTTGAGAAGAAATTATTGTTTGAAAAATTAAGTTGTTGTTTAGATCATGTAGTTTTGCTTGAAGATCCTCATTATATTTTAATTTTAGAAGGTATTTAAATATGTGGTTATTATGTATGGATTCATAGCAGTTGTTTTTAAGGGAGTGACTAAGAAAAGAAGTCTTTTCTTAGTCATTTTTTTTTTGCATATTTTTATAAAGGCATATACTAGAGTATTATTCATTCGTTACGATGATTTATGGTGTAATAGATAGAAGGAGACTGTAATCGCAACATTCTACGCCAGCCTTTCGTTAAGAGTTAACGTACTTACTCAGAGTTTGCAGAGAAGTGTAAATTTATAAATGTATGATAGAAAAATGCGTTATACTAGTAGGTAGTTAAGAGAGAGTGAACCAAGGAGGTTATTATGGAGAACTATTCGTTTTTACCTGTTATTGTAGGAACTAATATTAATGCTTATAATATGGCAATATCATTTTATGATGCCTATCGCATTAAACCAATCATCGTAGGGCGTGCACCACTTGCGTTTACCCAATATAGCAATATCACATCTACGCAAGAATTAAACCCAGCATTGCATACATCAACTGTTTTTGTAGCCTTTTTGCGAGAAATAGCTAAAAAGTATGCAAAGCCTAAACAAAAGCTTATTTTAATTGGCACCGATGATTTATATGTCGAGATGATCATTGCCAATCAAAAAGAGTTAGCTCAAGACTTTGTATTCAACTATATGAGTGAAGCATTAAAAGAGCAGGTGTACATTAAAAAGAATTTTTATGAGTTATGTGAAAAGCATGGCTTAGACACACCAAATACGTATTATTATTCGTGTCAGTCAGACGAACCATTTGATGAAGAAGTTTTATTCCCTGTTATTATTAAACCAAGTGACGGCGTGCAGTATTATCGTAACCCATTTGAAGGTCTACAAAAGATTTATAAAGTAGACTCTTATGAAGAAATTAATCGTATTATTGAAATGGTCAAGTCTGGCGGATATAAAGAGGACCTTATTATTCAAGATTATATCCCTGGCGATGATACGTATATGTGGGATGCGGTGTATTATGGCAATCAACATGGAAAAGGGCAAGTAATTTCATTTGCTCAAGTTGCCTTACAAGAGCATGAGATGACAGCAATTGGCAATTATACCGCATTATTGACGCGCTTTAATGAAGAAATGATGACGAAGCTTGTTGATTTTTGTGAAGCCATTGGTTATAAAGGCTTTGGTAATTTTGATTTAAAATATGATGAACGTGATGGTAAATTTAAAGTGTTTGAGGTAAATATCCGACAAGGACGTTCCAGTTATTATATTGATGCATGCGGTCAAAAGATGGCTACGTTATTTGTGGACGATTTAATTTATCAGAAAGATAAGCCACTGACATACATTGATAAGCCCATGTTATTTACAGTTGTGCCAAAGTATGTGTTAAAACATTTCGTTAAAGACGCAAAGCTTACTGCTGAGATTAAGCAATTGCTTAAGAGTGGGGACTATGTGAATCCATTGTTCTATCGTTATGATAATCATTTTAAACGTAAATTATATTTAGCAGCACGACAATTAAATTATGTAAAAAAATACCGTAACAGTGAATGGCAAGGAGATTGATTGCGGTTTAGCTAAAAGTAGTATACGCTTGGCAAGACAAGCAATAGATGAAAGGATGTTACCATGCCTATTTTAGATAAAAATAACGCACAAGAAGTAGCGCGTTATGAAAAATTTGTTCAAGAAACACCATTCCGTGCATTAACACAAGATTTGGGATGGAAAGATGTAAAAGATGATTGGGGCAATGAGCAAGTATATGTAGAGCGCGATGGAGAAATCATTGCTGCAATGTCATTATTAATCAAAAAAGTACCTGGCGGATATTCTCTATTATACGCACCTAGAGGTCCATTATGTGATTTGGAAGACATTGCATTAGTAAATGAATTAGTGAGTGAAGCCCAACCATTAGCTAAAAAACATAAAGCTTTTGCTTTAAAGATGGACCCCGAGCAACTCTATACAGAAGAGTTAGATGCTAAATATAAAAAAGCGGGTTACCAGGTGCGCAATGAAGGCATGGGCGAGGATGATTTAATTCAACCCCGCTATAATATGATTGTGCGTTTAAAAGATGAAGATGCCGACTCTCTTATGTTAAAGTTCCGCCCACGTGTGCGCAGTAAAATACGTAAGGCAGCACGTGAAGGTGTGGAAATTGACTCAGGCACAACAGATGAATATTTAAAAACATTCTTTGATTTATATGATATTATGGGTGATCGTAATGGCATTACTACACGCGATTATCATTATTTTGAAAAAATCAGAGAAGCTTTCCCTAAGCATTTCGTGGTCTATCGTGCCAAGCATGAAGAGGACTATCTCGCAGCGGCTGTATTATTAAATTACGAAGGTAAACAATATTATTTGTATGCAGGTAGCTCTAACGAAAAACGTAAATTAAACGCGAGCCACTTATTAAACTATCAAATGATGGTAGATGGGATTGAAATGGGCGCTGAACAATATGATTTAGGTGGCGTTTTTGTATTAGATGGCGAGGAAGATGGTTTATTTAATTTCAAAAATGGTTTCTGCCAAACAGATGGTGTGACAACATACATCGGTGAAATTGATAAAGTGTATAAGCCATTACTTTATAAAACATTTGTTACATTAGTACCTAAGCTCCAAGAAGTGAAGAAGAAAATCGCTGAGAAGAAAAATAACTAGTAAAAATGCGGGTAAAATCAATTAATATTGATTTTACCCGCATTTTGCATGTTACATACGAAAAAAGACTTCTTGTATTACATATCTGACCTGTTACTGTCGAATGTAAGAAATGATGAGAATACCAAGTATACTAAAGAAGTGGAGGGAAACACTGATGAAAATTCAATTACAAGTAGATGAAAAGTATCAAGAGTTGGAAGTAGAGATTCGTACCCCACAATATGACCAACACGTTGAACAAATTATGCGTCAACTACAGGCACCTCAAAAAATCGAAGCGTACCGAGACCAAAAGATTCATATGTTACATGTGAACGATATTATTTATATTTATAGTGAGGCGGGTAAAGTATATTTTCAAACAGAAGTAGAGGAGCTACTGACGAAATTGAAATTATATGAGGTTGAAAAAATATTTTCAAACGACTTTGTCCGTATTAATAAATCTATGCTTGTTAACCTAAACCATATTCAACATATGGAATTGAATATTTTAAATGCGACAAGACTTGTATTATCTTGTGATTTTACGGTACCTGTGAGCCGTAATTATTTGAAGTTATTAAAACAACGGTTGGGGATAGGAGGGCAATCATGAAACAAATCTTACGTATTATGTTAATAAGTATAGGGATCAGTTTAAGTACATCCTATATTTTTATGACCTTAAGCATTGGAGATTATGCGATGACACAAGATGATTTAGTAAAGCAAATTTATGTAGCTATAATTTGTGGCGTTATTATTGGCATTGCCACTCTCATTTTTTATTACACAACATGGTCTTTTATTATACAAACAGTCTGTCACTTTAGCATAGTAACAAGCACTGTAATTATAATTGGCTATTATGCACAGTGGTATGAGCCGGTTAGGAGTGAATTTTTACTGGTCCTATTGAATATTGTAGTAGTGTATATTGTCATTTGGTTAATGGTTTATTATTTTTCTAAGGGGGAGGTACAAGAGATTAATGAGGCATTAAAAAAACGTAAGGAGGAGAAAGATACATGATTGAAGTGAAAAACTTAGTGAAACATTATGGCAAAGTGCAAGCCGTTAATGATATTTCATTCCATGTACGAGAAGGTGAGTTATTTGCCTTCTTAGGTACAAATGGGGCAGGTAAGTCAACAACGATTGAAATATTATGCACATTTTTGAAAAAGACAAGTGGTACAGTGAAAATTGCTGGACATACATTAGAGAAGGACAATGCGGCAATTCGTGACAACATAGGCATTGTTTTTCAAAGTAGTTTATTAGACGAACGTTTAACGGTTTATGAAAATATTATAACAAGGGGCAAATTATATACCTTAACAAACCAACAATTAACGGAAAATTATGAATTTGTGAAACGATTTTTATCATTAGCCGAAATTGAAAAGCGTCCTTATAAAAAGTTATCAGGTGGACAAAAACGGAGAGTGGACATTGCGAGGGCTTTGATTCATAAGCCACGTTTATTATTTTTAGATGAGCCAACAACAGGTTTAGACCCACAAACAAGAGCATTTGTCTGGTCGATAGTACGCCGTTTACAAAAAGAAGAAGGGATTACGGTTTTTTTTACAACACATTATATGGAGGAAGCTGCTGTAGCAGACCGCATTGCGATTATGCGTAAAGGGAAAATTGTAGCTGAAGGAACAGTACAAGAACTAAAAGCTCAGTATACGTCAGATTATATGCTGTTATATTTTAAAAATACAACACAAGGTGAACAATGGTTAACAGCGCAAGGGTATGATTTTACACGCCTTGGTGAGACATATCGTTTACCCCTCAATCATACACTAGAAGCAACAGCGATTGCATTAGCAGCAGAAGCATATTTGCATTCCTATGAGGTGATTAAGGGCACAATGGAGGATGTATTTTTACATATTAATGAGGAGGCAATTACATGACATGGTTAGCATTAGTAGAACGCCATAATAAGATTTTTAGACGAGATAAGTTGAGTATGTTTTTTTCCTTATTATCTGTACTTATTATGTTAGCTTTATATGTGTTGTTTTTACAAAAGACGCAGTTAGATAGTTTTGAGCAACAAATGACTATTACGACAGATGTCAGATTATTAGTTAGTGAATGGATGATTGCAGGTCTACTATCCATTTCAGCCATTACAACGACATTAGGTGCATTAGGTATTGCTGTGCGTGATATGGAGTTTAAAGTAAAGGCCGATTTTTTAACAGCACCTATTTCACGTACCGTATTGCAATTAAGCTATGTTATTAATGCTAGCATTGTAGGTGTATTTATGTCGTTAATTATACTTATTATTGCTGAAATCTATCTTTATATACAAGGTGGATTGTTGTTGCCCTTTGTAGTTAACCTTCAGTTGATTGGGTTAATCATTTTATCTGTTTTTGTGGCAAGTGCATTTAACGTCATGTTTGTGGCATTTATTGATAGTTTAAATGCTTTTTCCGCTTTAAGTACAGTGCTAGGCACAGTGATTGGTTTTATTTGTGGCATTTATATTCCGATTGGCGTTTTGCCAGAAGCGGTTCAAAAAGTGATTATTCTTTTTCCTTTAAGTCATAGTACGGTACTATTTCGTGATGTATTAATGTCACAAACCATTGATAAAGTTTTTCATGGGTTACCAAAAGAAGTACAGACAAATTATGAGTCGATGTTTGGTATGGTTTATCAATTAGGCGAATACTCTTTCACACCACTTGTGAGTATAGTTATTTTAGTGCTATGTGGCATTGTTTTTACGAGTATTGCTATTGTGATTATGCGTATGAAAAATCGTTAAGGAGCTCGACAAAGGCTTGAACACTTCTCTTTTGTGCAATGTGTGACTCATACACATAAGAGAAAGACCGTATGAGCGGTTTATGGTGCCAAGGGATTTCTATGAGCAAACCAGCTTCTATTTCTCTTTTGACAACCGTTTTTGAGAGGATGGAAACGCCTAAACCAGCCATTACACTCTCTTTAATTCCTTGATTACTTCCAACTGTAATGAAACTCATTGGGGTGATGTCGTTTTCATATAACGCTTGCTTGACAAATTCATGTGTCCCTGAGCCTTCTTCTCGAATTAACCAGTGGGCGTCATAGAGAGACGATACAGTAAGGCTTGGACTCGCTACAACGAGTAACTCGTCTTGCATAAATGGTATTGTTGTTAAATTAGTTTGTGCTGTCTCGCCTTCAATTACACCGATTTCGGCTGTGAAATGTGTGATGTCATGAATTACATCAGCTGTATTAGCAATTTTCACATGAATTTGCAGTTGAGGGTATTGTTGTTTTAGTTGGGTAATCACTTGTGGAATAATTTGTTCGCCAATGGTAAAGCTTGCTGCAATCCATAATGTCCCTTTTACAATATGATGATGGTCTGAAATGTCAGCATGTGCTTGTTCATATAAGGCTAAGATTTGTTTTGCCTTACGATATAACATCTCACCTGTTGGTGTAATACGCACCTCTTGGGGTGAGCGAATCAATAAAGTGGTCGCAAATTCTTTTTCTAAATTTTTGATGAGCAATGACACACTGGGTTGCGAAATAAATAAGTGCTCGGCTGCCCGTGTAAAGTTTTTTTCTTCAACAACCGTTACAAAGGTACGTAAAGCATCGTAGTGCATAGTTTAACCCCCATGATTAAGAATAATAATGATGACTATCAAAAAAACGTATTTCTCTTATCATACCTGTTTCTGTAAAGTAAAAACTAGCAGGAGGTGTATGATATGAAAAAGAATTTTTTACTAGGTGTTTGCATTACCTTAATCATTGCTTTAGTAGCTAAGGGACTAGCAGTGCTCCCTTTTTTATCAATAATTGGGCAACTCGTCATTGCTATTATAATAGGTATGTTGTGGCGCGCATGGTTAGGTGTGCCAGAGAAATTTGAAGCAGGTATTACATTTTCAAGTAAAAAATTATTACGTGTAGGTATTATTTTACTAGGGATGCGTCTTAATTTAATAGATATTTATGAGGCAGGTTGGTCAATGTTTGCCATAGCCGTAGTCAATTTATTGTTTGCTTTGTTACTCGTATATTGTGTGGCGAGATGGTTGGGAGTCTCTCATAAATTAGCTATGTTAACAGCGAGTGGTACAGCCATTTGTGGTGCAGCAGCTATTGTGGCGATTAGCCCACAAGTAAAGGCAGATGAGGAAGAGACAGCTGTGAGTGTAGGCATTATTGCTATTGTAGGTACTATTTTTACATTAGGTTATACCTTGATCTATCAATGGCTCCCCTTAACAGCTATGCAATACGGGGTATTTTCAGGAAGTACGTTACATGAGATTGCGCATGTTATTGCTGCAGCAAGTACTGGAGGAGAAGCCGCAGTAGATACAGCTATTGTTGTAAAACTTACAAGGGTGGCTTTACTTGTGCCCGTTGCACTTATGATTGGCTATGTATTCCAGCGAAAGCAGTCAACAAAACAAGCGGTGGGGGGCACAATCATTCCTTGGTTTATTTTCGGATTTTTAGCAGTAGGTGCTGTGCATACTTGGTTAGCATTGCCAGAATGGTTTGTGACATTATGTGTAGATGTTGCTTATTTACTCTTAGCAATGGCTATGGCAGGTTTAGGTTTAAATGTGTCAATACACTCCTTCAAAAAAATGGGAGTAAAGGCATTTGTCACTTGTATAATAGGCTCTATTGCGCTAGCGGTTTTGGGTTATGTTTTAACATCTATCTTAATTTAGCAACTTTATTACACAATTATCGTTCCTTTAATAGTACAATTACTGTTATACTTCTAAAAGTAGAACGAACTAGGAGATGTATAAATTGGGGTAGTAAAAACAATAATAGATTTCATCTTAAAATTGACTCAAAAGCTCGATAAATATCTTGTGATAAATATTATTTTATTAGGGATTGTTAGTAGTTTATTCATTCACTCTACAGTTAATAACTTTCCACCACCTGGCACATCGCCCACTCATGGTATAAAGCAAGTAATATTTTATATTGTAGGCTTTGTTGTCCTAATCGTTATGACTAACATTGATTTGAATATATGGATTAAAACAAGATGGTTCTTATATGGGATTTTACTCTTATCGCTAATTGTACTTTGGGCTGCACCAGCCTCGATGACAGAGAATCCATCTTCGCTTATTCCTGAAATCAATGGTGCTGTATCTTGGTATCAATTACCGATGTTTTCATTCCAACCATCAGAAACGATAAAGTTTGCGCTGTTACTTATTTTTGCGGTTGAGATTGATCGTCATAATCGCAAACATACCATACGTACCTTAAAGACAGATGTTTGGATGTTAACAAAGCTCATGATTATTTTAGCACCAGTAGCCTTCTTCGTGTATAAACAACCTGATACTGGTATGGTCGTGTTGTATTTGGCAATGTTGGCACCAATGATTTATTTATCAGGGATCCAACGTAAGATTTTACTTGTTTTTGCGGCTATTCCAACAGCCATTATTGGCTTTATTGTAGGCGCGTACTTTTTCTTCCAAGATTTTTATCAAGAGAAGTTGCTAGGGGCATTATCGCCTCACCAAATCTCACGCATTAATGGTTGGTTACATCCGTTTGAGTTTTTAGATTCATCTTACCAAACAAGATTAGGTTTAACAGCGATAGGTTCAGCACAATTTGAAGGAAAAGGCTATATGGGTAACAATGTCTATGTTCCTGAAAAACATACAGACTTTATTTTTGCTTCTATTGCGGAGGAAGTTGGCTTCATTGGTGGCGCATTAGTGATTGTGCTGTTGTTCTCGCTAATCTATCGCATTATTTTAATTACTATGCAGTCTGAAACCCGTTTCGGTGCGATGATTGGTGCAGGTATAGCAGGTGTATTATCTGTACAAATATTCCAAAATATCGGTATGACAATGGGGTTATTACCAGTAACAGGGTTGACACTACCATTCTTAAGTTATGGTGGTAGTTCCCTTATTTCTAATATTATGCTTATTGCTCTGGTCTGTCTTATTAAACAATCCTATGATGGCTACTTCTTTAAGAGTGATAAAAAAGATTAAAATACGAGGATTAAAAAAAGTGGTAAGGGAGAATTATTTTCTCCTTTACCACTTTTTATTTATTTGTAATGAAGGAGAAGTAATATTTCATAACCCTTTATTTTTGTTACTATAGAATCATTTTATAAGTTATTTTATTAGGATAATAGAAATTGTTCAACTAGGTTTTTTTAACTCTTTGTTGTAAAATAGATATTATGGACTATAAAGTGGGATCGCACTTGTCGATAATAACAAAAAGGAGGGGGCAGTATGAGAGTTACAAGAACAACAGAAAGGAACCAGTATGGCAAATCGCGTATGATTCAGGCGGGGAGTCAATTTATTTATCGTGATTTATTACAACAGCAACATGAACAATCATCAAGAAATAAAAAAAATAAACAACAATCAGCACAGCAACAACAAAATACCAATTCTGTACATTTAGGTATTAAACGTTTACAGGGGGAAGTGAGACATAATATTGTTATTAAGCCAAATCGTAAAGCGAGCATTGCTACTTATCGCAACAGTATATAAATAAAAGGATTTGTCAGCTCTTATTAGTGTGACAAATCCTTTTATTTATATAAAAAAAGCTACTCATGATTGAGTAGCATTATAGACAGTATGGAGGAGGTAGAGGGATTCGAACCCCCGCGCGGTCTTACCCGCCTGTCGGTTTTCAAGACCGATCCCTTCAGCCAAACTTGGGTATACCTCCGTGTTGGACAAGAAATAATATAGCATGTAAAAAAAAATAAGTCAATAAAAAATCAAATTAATTTTAAAGTGGTTAGGAATTTTATTAAGAAAGTACGTATTATTAAGTAACTTCCTTTAGTTTAACAGTTTATCGTTGCTTTTTACGTTAAATGTGATTATACTTATAAATGCCGTGCTAGATGGGGAGGTAGCGGTGCCCTATAACTTGCAACCCGCTCTAGCAAGATTGAATTCCTCTACTGAGGCTGTATGTATTGTTTGGTCTGCCTTTTGCACGTAGTGTTGAAGGTTGGGTCCTGCGCAATGAATACCCATGAACCATGTCAGGTCCGGAAGGAAGCAGCATTAAGTGGTCTCATTCATGTGCCGTGGGATAGCCTGACCCGAGCTAACGACAAGAGTAACGCTTATGTGCGTCAGTCGAAGAGAGGTGCACGGCATAAATATGCCAATACTAAGCATTTGTCACACAAGATGACAGGTGCTTTTTTTTATGAAATCTTCTATACTATTAAATAAAGAGAATCGAGTGAGCTACTCGATTTTTTTACGTAATAAATCAAAAGAGGAGAGGTTAAAATGGTTTATCAAGCTTTTTATCGTGTATATCGACCGCAAACATTTTCAGATATGTCTGGTCAAACACACGTTAAACAAACATTACAAAATGCCCTCCTTGCCAATCAAACGACACATGCATATTTGTTTTCAGGCCCTCGTGGAACAGGGAAAACAAGCACAGCTAAAATTTTTGCTAAAGCTTTAAATTGTGAACATGCGCCTGCAGAGGAACCTTGTAATGCATGTGCAACATGTCTAAGTATTACTGAAGGTACATTTAATGATGTTATTGAATTTGATGCTGCTTCTAATTCAAGAGTAGAAGAAATTAGAGAGGTTATTGAAAATGTAAGATTTGCGCCTGCTGAAGGCAAGTTCAAAGTATATATTATTGATGAGGTTCATATGTTATCTACAAGTGCATTTAACGCTTTATTAAAGACATTAGAAGAACCTCCATCACATGCTGTATTTATTTTAGCTACTACAGAGCCCCATAAGTTACCAGCAACTATCATTTCACGTTGTCAGCGTTTTGATTTTAAGCGCTTATCATCGCAAGATATGGTAGAACGTATGAGTATGATTTTGCATGATATTCAACTAGATTATGACGAACAAGCATTAAAAATTATTGCTCAGTCAGCGGCTGGTGGTATGCGTGATGCATTGAGTTTACTCGATCAAGCTGTCTCATTCAGTCAACAAAAATTAGAAGTGGAGAACACACTTTTAGTGACAGGTGCTGTCAGCCAAGATGTTTTCACGGAGTTGGTGACCTATATTGCAGCGCGTGATGTCGCTGCTTTATTAACTTTAGTTGAACAGCTTGTTAGTGATGGCAAGGACCCACTTCGTCTAACAGAAGATCTCATCACATTCTTTAGAGACTTATTATTGATACAAACAGGTGTGGTTTCAGAAGATTTATTAGAGATGGTTACATTAACAGAAGAAGTTCAAGTGTTAGCTAAGCAGTTTGAAACAGGGACATTTTATCAATTTGTAGATGTTTTAGCTAAGACACAGCAGGAGATGCGATTTTCACATCACACTAAAATATATTTAGAGACTGCTTTATTACAAATGGTGCAACCACCACAAAATAGTAACGTTACAGTAGATCCTAATATGTCTGCTAAAGTAGTCGCTCTAGAACAGATGGTACAACAATTAACTCAACAACTTTCAACACCACAAACGCAATCTACAGTGTCACAACCTAAAGCGCAAAAGCAACATAATGACGATTATAAAGCGCCAATCGGTCGGATTAAACAGGTGATGCAGAGCGCTTCGCGGCCTGCTTTAAATCGTATTTTAGAGCTATGGCCACAAATTATGTCGCAACTGCAACGTTCAGAGGCAGCAAGATTTGAAGATACAGAGGTGGTGGCGGCATCAGAGCGTGCATTTGTGTTAAAATGCAAGTATCCTGTACACTGTAAATTAATTGCGAATGAGACAATACTTTGTCAAAATGTAGGGCGTTTATTAGCTGTGGAGAACGAACCTTATGAAATTTTATGTATTCATGAAGCAGAGTGGTTAACTTTGCGTGATGCATTTGTTAAGGAGTTTCGTGCTAAAAAAGGTACAACTGAGGAACCAACTACTGACGATGTAATTGAAACACCCGCACAAGATCAATTAGTTGCAGAAGCAGAAAAATTATTTGGTAATGATTTTATCGAAGTATTTGACGATTAAAGGAGGAATTTATTATGCGTGGCATGGGAAATATGCAAGGTATGATGAAGAAAATGCAGAAAATGCAAAAAGAAATGATGGAAGCGCAAGAAAATCTTAACGAACAACAATTTGAAGGTGTTGCAGGTGGTGGCATGGTTAAAGTGACTGTTACAGGCGAACGTCAAATTGTTGATGTTGCATTAGATGCATCAGTAGTAGACCCTGAAGATGTAGAGATGCTACAAGACTTAATCATCATTGCAACAAACGATGCATTGAAAAAAGTAGAAGAAACAACAGCATCAACTATGGGTAAATTTACACAAGGTATGAATCTTCCATTCTAGGAGGTAGTATATGCATTACCCTGAACCAATTTCAAAACTGATTGATAGTTTTATGAAACTGCCAGGCATCGGGCCAAAGACAGCGGCTCGACTGGCGTTTTTTGTGCTTACGATGAAAGAAGATGATGTGTTAACATTTGCTAAGTCATTAGTAGATGCCAAGCGTAACTTAAGTTATTGTTCAGTATGTGGGCATATTACAGACGTAGATCCTTGTCACATTTGTGCAGACAAACAAAGAGATATCTCAACAATTTGTGTTGTGCAGGATGCCAAAGATGTAATTGCAATGGAAAAAATGAAGGATTATCATGGGCTATACCATGTATTACATGGCGCCATTTCTCCGATGGATGGTGTAGGTCCAGAAGATATTAATATTTCTTCATTATTGACGAGACTACATGATGAACGTGTAGAGGAATTAATATTAGCAACTAACCCTACTATAGAAGGTGAAGCAACAGCGATGTATATTTCACGACTTGTTAAGCCATCTGGTATACGTACAACGCGCATAGCTCATGGTTTGCCAGTAGGTGGCGATCTAGAATATGCAGATGAGGTAACACTTTCTAAAGCATTAGAGGGTCGACGTGAATTGTAAAGTGAGTGAAAACGATGTTGTTTCGTAAACCAAAGTTAAAACAAATTTACGATGAAAAACTAATTGAGTTAATACAACGTGCTCAAGAGGAGTTACAACAAGCAAAGACGATGGAAGAGTTATCTGATGACTATGATTTATCAGTTACAGCACGACGTCAAATTGCAGAGAGTACGTATTTTTATTTGTTTAAAGAAGCAAGAATACGAAAGATTTTAATCCGTCCATAATATTTTAAAAGAGGGCTATCTATAGAAGGAATTCAAAAACCTTCTATAGATTTTTTATTTAATATTATTTATTTTACAGAAAAGTATTGTCTTTATTAAATTAACATGGTATATTATTTGAGGTCGCAAGAGAGCGACTGATAAAAAAGATTTTAAAATAAGTTGTTGACAACAAAAACATAACCATGTTATGATATGAAAGTTGTCGCAAGCAACACCATGACCTTTGAAAACTGAACAAGCAAAACGTTAATCAATAAAACG
>NZ_BMJT01000017.1 GCF_014643595.1 Lysinibacillus alkalisoli | reverse complement strand
GCTTTTCAGCAAGGTACTTCTTCGGTAATTTGCGACGTTCAGCTTTAAGGCGGATAATTTCATACACAGGCGTAAGGGACATGGCTTGGTTGGTTGTGTTTTGTTTTGTCATAATGTTTTCCTCCTTTGTTTTTTGATGGCTTGAGCCACCAACTGAAGTCGGAAGGCTGAATTTTTTCCGATTTCTTAGGAGCCACCGAATGGCTGCATCAAGCGTAGGGCAAGGAATTGCCTGCAATAGCTCAAAATTTTTTGTAGCAAAGCGCCCTCAACAAAAAAATTTGACGTTCCTTGCGCTAGGATTGCCCGCACTTAGCTAGCGGTAGGTTAGGCAGAATCTGACCTGCAGCTCGCTTAGTGCGGTTGCTAGCTATTAAAGTGGCGAAAGAAATCGAAAAAAAGCAATAAAAAAGAGACTGCCTTCGCAGTCTCTACCTCTTGCCCTTATGCTTTTCGCCTCGTTTGGTATGGCGTCCCAGCGCAAATTCAACAGGAATCTAGGCGCTGTAGCTGCAAGCGTACAGCGCCTGATTATCGGGGAATTTAATGCCAAAGCGACACGTACCCCCTCAAACCAAGCGTCTTGTGCTGGCTATGAGGGGGTAGTGGATGGCGCTTAAATAACTCTTTTAAAAATATTAAACCTTTCTAGGGGTTAATTAAATAATTTTCACTCACAATACTATGTTAGATTTAACTAATCATTTTCATCAATTAAAAGATTGGGTTCTTTTCTTACCTGTAGCTTTGAAATAAAGTTGCGATGAAAAGCCTCTATAGATTATATTTGTCTAAAGGGGGGTTTTTATGTCGAAAAGAGTTAAAACATCTAAAGTTGAACAGTGGATTAAAGAAGTTTGTGGATCTGGAGTAGGTTCAGATTATAAACCTTGGATGAAGATTCAATTTGTCTCTTCACTTGGAAGATCTACACGTTTAAAAGGTATTAAAACAAAACGGCAACATGAATTTTTATCTGATTTGGAACGAAACTACTTCTATTTAACTGAATAATTAGATTTTGTCGTTGATATTCGAGACTAATTTCCCTTACTACCGTTGGAAGAAATAATTTTCATTGTAGATGAGTTAGGAATTAAACATCCTACAGACCCAAAAACGCATGAGCCTATTATGAGGACAACGGGTTTTTTATTAACCGTAGATAAAGGAGAAGGGTTGGTTGAACTTGCTAGAACAATCAAAATGAAGGACTAGTTATTAAAAGAACGTGTCATTGAGAAATTTGAGATTGAAGGTGTGCATTCGAATTGTAGAAATAGAACACAGTATATATGCCTACATCGTAAAGATCGATACAGCGAGTTCTATGCCGCAAAAAGAGCTATGTAGTCATTTAAAATTAGAAATAGAATAAGAAAAGCTATTAATAGTAGCAAATCTGATTACAGGTATTGAGGATTAGAGCAACAGTCTTCAATAGCTGTTCAAATTGACGGTGAGTTAGGTGACTTTATAAAAGTTATCCAGACGTTGTAAGATTTTCCGGAAGTACAGTCAATCAACATTAGTCAAGGAAACTTGAAGGAATTTTCGCAAACGAAACGTTTTGTTTATTGGAGTGATGGTGTGACAGAGAGGAAATATGTGATTGCTGAAGTTGTACTATTTTCTGAAAAAAATTAAGAGCAATTAAAGTTGAGAGGGAGAAAAAATCAATTTCCAGTTTAGTATGTGATTTTATATCCATGAGTAATAAAGGAACTGTTACGATGTATCTGATAAATTAGTTAATAGCGGAGCGTGAGATGAAAAATATATGGATTTAAATGGAACCAAAGACAAACAACATAGAGCAAAACTTTTATTTTTCAAAATAACAAATAAAGAAACTAAAATCTCCAATATTTCCAGGTAAGCTGGTATTAGTTAGTATATACTAAGACTATAAATTATACAGAGAAGATAGTTAAAATTAGTATTTAATATTTAATTAAATCTAAAATTAGATTCTAGGAGTTGTAAGTATGGAATTAACTATAAATAATATTGGTTTAGTGAAAAATGCTACTGTAAAATTAGAAGGTTTGAGCGTAATTGCAGGAGAAAATGATACCGGGAAAAGCACTGTAGGTAAAACTGCTTTTTCAATTATCAAAGGTATGAATAATCACCATAAGGACTTTAAAGAAGATAAATTTACTCAAATTGATGATAATATTGATGCTATTTATTTTAAATTCAGAGAGTTAACGAAGGAACATGGGCAAGTGAATTTAGGCTTTTCAAGCAGCAGAATTTATCCTCCAAGAGTCAGAAGAGACGTATTGAGATTGTTAAATATGGAGGATTATTTAGGCTTAGAGAAATTTATTCAATTATATATTCAGCGATTAGAAGCTGAAGCACAGGATATTAATATGTCATTGGAAGCATTTGAAGAAATAAAACCTTTAATTAATGAATTAACTAGAACTGTGGGCTCATTAAGAGATCCTAAAGGATACATTATCAGATCTGTAATGTTGGCTTTGAAATCTGAATTTGGAACAGACCTAAATAATAAATTTACCAAAGAATTTGGGAAGATTATATACGAAGAAAATGGTGAGGCATTATTAGAAGCAGTTTTGTCTAAAAATATTATTAAAACCGCTACATATTCTGAAACACCTCTTGAAATTGAAGATGCTACGTATATAGAATCACCTTTAATTTTTCAAATGTATAGAACGATTGCTGAATCAAAAATATTTACTAATGATAAAAGAACAATAAATTATCGTAAAGAAAGTAACAATCCTTCAATACCTTTCCATTTTAAAGATTTAATCTCTAAAATGGTTGACTCTACTTATTATGATGAGATAGATGATAATTTAGGCCAAACATTTATAGAAGGAATTTCCAACATTATAGATGGTGAAAGTTTATTTGATAAAGACCATGATGAATTCTTATTTGAAAGAGAGTTTCAAAATGAAACATATTCATTCAAAACATCAAATGTAGCATCAGGTATTAAATCGTTTAGCGTGATTCAGATGTTATTAAAGGCGCAAATAATTAATGATAGAAGCTTACTAATAATAGATGAACCTGAAATCCATTTACATCCTAAATGGCAAGTTCAATATTGTGAAATTATTGTAGAGTTAGTTAGATTAGGTGTTAGAGTTTTAGTAACATCACATAGTCCATATATAATTCAATCATTGAAGTATTACTCTGATAAAAAGGAGATTTCTACTAAAGTTCATTTTTATTTAGCTGAGAAGTTAGAATGTGGAAAAAATACACAAATAATAAATGTGGATGATAATTTAAATTCAATATTTAAAAAACTATCAGATCCATTAAAAAAGTTACTATAGGAGAATAATATGCTACAGACTCTTTTGGAAAATGGGAAAAAAATCGGCCTATTTCAGGTTAGAAATTTAAAAGATTTAGATACTAATAATAGAATTGAAGCTAAGGTAGAAGTAATAGATTTTGATGCGATAAAGTGTGATATTTTTAAGGGATTTAATAAACATTCTTTAGGATTTGATGAATTAAAATCTTGTGATGGATTAAAAATAATTCCAGAAAAAAAACGGTTAGATTTTATTGAGTTAAAGGGTATAGAAGAATTTTGTTTTAGGCATGAAGATTTATCCGAAGAAGATGCAACAACAGCAATCTATGAACAAATAGATAAATTCAATTTAAACGATAAGATTTTTCATAGTCTATGTATACTAACGATTATTTTTCAAATCAAGCAAATTGCTTTAACCAAGAAACAAAAAAAACAGTTTTCAGATGAGATAACTAGTGAATTTATTGTAGTAGTGGATTCCAAAAAAGACGAAGCTAAGGGAATAGGTTTGATGCTAGAGACTCTAGCTAATAATTCAGATATAAAAGACCAATATTTAATAACTTTAAGAGAGACCTTACAAGGAATTGAAGTGCTAAATATAAAAAATCCTAAACTTATGTTTCAAGAAGAAATAGATTACTATTATCATGAAAATATGGCTCAATAATTATAATGTCTTTTAAAAATAAAGTAGTTATTTAAGGAATTTTTAAATTAACATCTATTGAATTATAAACAAAAAAGAGAATTTGTGTGAATTGTTAGAAGGATAAAGTAGGAGAGGTTGAATTGGTCTTAAATTTAGAGAAAATAATTAAGTTATCTACGCCAGATAATTATATGGAACATGAAGGACATGATACACGCATAGCAGTAGGTAAGTTTTTAAGTTTTGAACAAACATTAAGACACGCTAATTTAGCATTAGTATATGCAAATGAAAAAGAATATGATTCAAAAGAAAAACTTCATAGTTTTATAAAATCAGTATATATAAGGCACGCTATTTTAGAATTAAATAATTCATACGATTTACTATTGCAGGTACCTTGGTTTTACTATCGTATTTGGGAAAGCTACAATTTAGGTGGCGCCTTAAGAGATAAGAAAAATAAGAATGACATCACCCGTAATAGTAACAAGTGGGTTGCAACTGCAGAAAAAAGGTGTGATGAAAAAAAAGTTAGAAAATATCTCTTAAATCATACAGATACAGCAATAAAATCCTTAGAAAGTGAAATTAAAGACTTTAAGGATAACTATATTTTTAACGCTAATAAGCCATTTACCATTAGAACATTAGCAAATCAAATGAAACATAATAATACTATTGTATTTGACGAGTTAAGAGAAAAAGTTGAAAAATTCAATGTTAAAATAGGTGATACGACAATAGATTTAAAAAAAGAGAATCAATCTTTCTGTATTACTAATTATGCTACTGAACAAGCAAACCCTAATGAAGTAGTTTATTGCATTGTAAATAACATGAATGAGACTGTAGATAACTTTAAAAATGAATACCTGGTGGATATAAATTATATCAACGGTGAAGAGTTTAAGGCAATTGACTATTTACGATTAGACACAATAGTTAGCTTAAAAGATGTTTATAACGAAGCTATTGAATATGGCAATAAGTTAATTGATTTATACGAGGAATTTTATAAAGTTATAGCACCTAATTTTGATTCTTTACCAACACTATCAGGCCCAGTAACTGTTAATAAGGTTGCTGAATCTAATATTGACGAGTACTTTAAATAACTTTAATAGACTTCTGTTATTCAATTAGACAGAAGTCTATTGTATTTTTTAGGTTAAAATGAAATAACTTTATTATCATTTTTTATAGTTCAATTGTTTCATTAAATATTAAAAACTTTTATAAGCTTGGTTATCTTATAAAAATAGATATGTTGAATTAAGAATATAGAGTTATTTGCAAATTTAAACATCAATGTTCCCAACAGATAGTTTGTTGGTTGTATTCGCCACCCCCATCTCTCTCCCTTGCAACACACATTCCTGCGTCATCAATTGGTTTACTTTATGTTTTCCTTCAGCCAAATCTGCATACGTTGCAATGACAGTACCTGTGTCATTATGCGTTAGCTTAACACCTTCATTTCCGTCTTGTAGCGTAAACTGTTCATTGAAACGCTTAAAGTGTTTCTTAGCTTGGTTAGTAGTATCCAGCACATTGAGCAGTAGCACATTACGCTGCTCTAAACGGTCTGTCTTCACTAGCATGCCTTGGTCATCAAAAAGCATTTTGGCTACAGGGTGATATTTTAATAAAGCAATACTACTTGTAGTACGGTCATACGCTTCGATTGCGGTTACGTGGTGCAATTCTACAATGGCTGGCAAATAGACACGTAGTTGCGCTTGTGAAAGCAATACACTGTATGACTGGCTCGTTTCGTTAACCTTTTGTGCGAGATTTTGCGAAAGACGAGGGTACGTAAGCCGATCTACAATCGGAATGGTTTGTTGTAAGGTTTCACGGATTTCTTTCAGTGCTTGTTTCATCGTCTCAGGTGACTTTGCCCACGTAGCAATATAACCAAGCGAGTACCCACTCGTATCAAATCCAAGGTGCGCCATCATACTATAAGCTACGGCTTCAGCCTGCGCTTCTTTATGACCACGTGGCAAGTTGATATAAGCACTATTGGTATGATGCATTTGTGCATGGGCATACTCATGGAATAACGTCTTAAGTTTGGCGACACCACTTGGCTCCGCCTCATTAATGACAATGCGCTCGTCACCCCGCACATAGTATCCTCGGCTTTCGGCTAGCGTGTATGCTTGGCTCGTAATGGTGAGTGGTGTCATCTCGTTTAAATAATCTTTTAGGCGGCCATATAACATGGCTGCCTGTTCGTTCGAAGCAAAATGTGAATTCACAAAATCGTTCGCTCGTTTTACTTCAGGTCCTGTTGTCTGTGCAATATCAAAAACGCTGACCCATTTATAGCCGACTAAAAACGGCACTACCTTCGCTTCCGCATTTGCTTGTTTAGTCGTATCTCGCACTTCACGTGGTTCAAAGATTGGCGCACGTATACGAATGGCACGTTCACCTCTTGTCACCGCACGTCCTTGTTGTTTCCACGCTTGAAAACCTGCTAAATGCCGAGCATTCGGATTTTGCGTATAAATGAGTAACTGATTCTCTAAAGAATACTGGCTCATATTCGGTAGAAAACGTAAATACTGCTTAAAGTCTTCCTCATTCGCAAACTGCAGCAATTGCTCCTGTACTTTATCCGTCAACATCGCAACATAATCGTCTGGCATTAGCGTTCACCTCTTTTTGCATAAAGGGGAACGTAGTAATCTTGACCGTCCTCGCCTTCTACTTCAAAATACGCAGCAATCACATAATCCAATAAATTAGGCACTTCATCTATTAATAAATAATCATATTTGGTATTTACAATCGGCAATTCGCTATACATAATTTCTTCTTTTCGATACATCTCACTCACTCCTTTTCATAAGTAGAATTTTCTACTTAGCATAAGTGTAAATTTCTACTTTTGTTTTCTATTAAGCTGAATATCATTACCCTCGCCAACCTTGCCTTCTTCATCTAACTCTTGCAGGGTAATATTGTCTTTATTTTGCTGATCAATTTTATATTTGTACGCTACTTTGTCATTACGTTTTAAAAGTAAAATATCGTCTTCAACATCCCATTGATACGAGGTGTTAAGTAAGCCCATTTCAACTAGCACGCTGTGGTCTTCATTAAATGTCACTCTACCGCCACCACCGTTTTTATCTGTGCCCAACCATTCACCCTCTAAGCTACTACTAGCATTGCCACAGCCAACCAATAGTAAGAGTAACCAAAGTACACTAAGCTTTTTCATAACTTCACTACCTTTCATAAGTAGAATTTTCTTCTTTTCATAAGTAGATAATTCTACTTATGAAAAGAAGTCCTAACGCAATAACTTCATCATGGCTAAACGAGTTGTTGTTTTACCAACAGATAAGCCACCTCGTGCGGCTCCACTCGAATACCACATCGAGCGTAAAACGCTTGGACCACGAATAATTAAAATGCCACTACCGATAATCAACATAAATTCATACCAACTGTTTAAATTCGCAAGTAAGTACACAATCGCTGCCATTAATAATACTTGCGTCGTGATACTCACAATTTGGCTTAAAAACTCACGCCACCATATTTCACTAAAATCATAATTCTCTGTCGCAATCGTCACTGCCGCAAAAACGCTAAAGATTTCTAAAATCACTAAATCTACGTGATATACACAAACTTTGATTGTAAAAAATAAAAACACTATCACCAGAAATAGCATTAATAAAATCGCTGCCATCGAACCTGCAGGAAATACACCTGTCACAAATGAAGTCGCTAACATATTTGATACTAAGTCGGAGGAGCTGTCGGCAATGTCATGAAACATATAATCCATTAAAGGGTAAAGCATTTCGCTTACTACAAAATACAAGATGACTGGCAATAAAAAAACCATAACACTCGCTTTTAAGGCGCTAATAATAATGTCTGCGATATTGCTTTCTTGACCGCCCGCCTCACTCATTAAGGCGGTTACAATGCGAAATAATACAATCGCTACGAGTAGTACGCCACCGAGTACCGCAAAAATGCCATAAACATCTAAAAACAAACCACTCAATGCTTCATGACTAAATAGCACCTCAGCGAGAAACTTAAAAACAGCGGTCAAAATGTCTTCCAGCCATTCGTTCAGCATATTCATAATGCTTTCCTTAATATTAAGCATGCCTAGTCTCCTCCTTCCTCAGCTACTTGTTGATCAATAAATTCAAAGCCATGAAAGTCTTCAAAATCATCATCAAAGGTTGGTGTTTGTTCTTCAAACAGGCGCTCTTTACGTGCCGTTTCTTTGGCTTGTGCTTCTTGTTCAAATAGCTGTTGTGCAGTCGCAAGGCGGTCAAGCTGGCTAGCTGAAGGTTTAGCTCGGTAATCTGCTTGATTAATTTGATACGTTGTAGTGACGTCAGGAAATAGCTTAAATTGAAATGCTTTTTTCGCTCGAATGGGTGGTTTATTAGCAAAAAGGATAATGCTCTCATCACTTGCCATCTGCATAATCTCGCCTGCCGTCATCAAATCACGTGCCGTATAGCTTTCACTTTCACTTTGACTACTTGAGGTACTATCACGCCCATGCTGTTTAGAGGCAGATTCTGTTTCCACTTTAACCGTTGCCTTATCAAGTAAATCTTTAAAATAATTAGCAGTGCTTCGATTAGCAGCGTTCAAACAAATCTTCGTCGCACAATTCCCCAAAATCGACTCTGCCTTCTTTTCACCGTAACGGTCTTGTAATTGGGTAATCGTTTGTACAATCGTCGTAACGCCAATATCATAGCCCCGGCATGTAGCTAAAAATTCTTCGTAGTTTTCAAACTTACCGAGATTCGGAAACTCATCTAAAATCATCGTGACAGGGCGTGGTAGCTTTGCATGATGCAAACTCGCAAAGTCATAAAGCTCATTAAAGAGTTGGCTAAAAAATAAGTTGATTAAGCCTTGCCACGACTGATCCATAAGCGGAATAATGACGTACAGCATAATCTTACGTTGCCCAATATCCGTTAAATGAAAATCACTAAAGCTCGTAAATTCGGCTACCTCGCTATCCACATAATCCGAAATGGTTGTCAGCATGGAAACAATAATACTGCCTTGCATTTCTTGCTTTGCTTTCTTATAACCTAGTTCATAGGCTCGTCTTGCAGGGTGTGTAAATTCAAGTAATAAAAACTGCTTATCTAATTCACTTTCACCTTTGGAATCATCGGTATCAAAGGTTTGAAGAAACTCAAGCAGCCCTCGCATATTACGTTTTTTCGGTTCTAATTCATAAATGGCATAGAGAATTAGCGCTTTTAACAGTGCACGCTGTGAGTAATACCATACGTCTCTTTTGCCGTCTTTATTGGCGCTATCAACCATCTTAGTCGCAACAGTAGTCGCTTGTGTTTCCTTGCGTACGTAATCCAGTGGGTTATGGCGGTCACTGGTACTCATATTCATAAAGTTAATAACGTGCACTTCATAACCCTGCTTTTCCTTAATGGCTGCGGTCTTTTCGTACACTTCAGCTTTCGGGTCTGTAATGATAAGGCTATTGTTGGTTTCGTAAAGGACGTTGGTAATAACGAAGGACTGCGTTTTATAACTACCTGGCCCACCTACGACCATAATATTACGATTGGGTTTAGCGCTGTTCGCCTGAATCAATACCTTGTTTTGATAAAGCCCGAGTATCATGCCCTCCATTGTCCTTCGCCTCCTTTAGCGATGCGAAAAATGCTTGCTGTACCTCACGCTCTGCTTGTAAAAAATGATTGTCATCTACAATTTCTCTTGGCTTACCCCAACGTGCCGAGCCGTGATAAGCATTAGCCTCATGTACGCGCCATCCTGTATTTTTTGTTTTTGCTGTGAACTGTAGCCAAATCATATACAGTGCATTAGCACCTGTTAGGAAAATAAATAACGGATTCATAAGCGCCTTTAGCTGTGTAATGGGATGCTGAACAAACAAAAGCAGTGCTTCTACAATTGCTTCACCTGTAGTCGCTTCCTTTAAGTTGGAAAACGTCATAAAAGCCGTAACAGCAATAATGATGAGTACTTCTACAACGACAAAGCCGAGTAAGCCAAAAATCAGTCGTTTCATACACCGTCCACCTCCGTCATATTGCCCTTCATAATAAAGCGCTCAATGCGGTACTGGTCGCTGTCCTTACTAATCTCCACTTCATACAATTGATTGCCATGATTCACAAGCGAACCATCAATATAATAATTCGTTGTGGTATACACTAAAAAATGATGCGGCGTTGTCGGATCTAAATAAAGTTGTACTTTTTCAAGCTCGTTTTTCATTTTAACAACAGGAGGGGCGAGTGAAGATGCACCTTTTAACCGACTTATCACTTCAGCGCTCGCCATTGTAGAAAGTGCGTCAAAGCGACCTGTATACGATGCATTGTCATAGTTTAAATACGTGTGAAAGAAATCTTGTACAAATGTAACCTCTGCCCCTTTTACTTGTAACCCTGCCACTTGCTTTTCTTCTTCGAGAGTTGCTGATAGTGTCGTTAGCTGTTGTTCTGTTTTCGTTAACTTGTGCTCAAGCTTTGTTTTGTCTTGCTGCACAACATAAAGCGTTGCTCCTAATACAATGAGCGCAATACCCAATAAGCCGTAACTAATATAATGTTTCACTTTGCCTCACCCCCTGCAGAAAAATTCGCCACTCGTCCATAGCCATATAAATGCGCTTGCCAATAACTATCGGCTAAATCCGTAAACACCACCCCTTGACCATTAGCGTTATACATTTTGCCTTGCCCTACATACATCCCGATATGACTAACAGGTTCACCTGCATCATATGTGCCAGTAAAAAAGACAAAGTCACCTGGCTGTAACTGGTCTAAACCAATTTTTTGCGACACATTATATTGCTGTTGGGCTGTACGTGGTAACTGAATGCCTGCTTTGGCATACGCCCACTGCATTAAGCCCGAACAATCGAAGGATGTTTGTGGATGTGCCCCGCCAAATACGTAAGGGTAGCCTTGGTATTTCATCATTTCATCGTAAATCACTTTGTAGCTGCCATTCATTGTGGCAACAGCGCCATTTTCAGCACCAACATAACGCATCACATGAGCGACATATAACGGATCACCATAACTTGCCCAACCGAGTTTACTCGCTTCCATTAACGAAAACTGTTTCGCCAGCGCCTCGCTATGTTTGCCACCATTTGCCGCCACAAAATCTAAGTAGCCCGTACCGTAGTTATAACTTTGCACTGCGGCATTAATATCAACTTTCTTTTGCTCTGCTAAGGTAATAACGTTATGAAAATGCTTCACGCCAATTTCAATCGAACGAATGGGGTCTGTAATCGTATTAGGTGGCAGCCCAATACTCTCACTCGACTGCATCACATCAAGGCTCGTATTACCGCCACTTTCTTGCATCGTAATCGCAAGAACTAGCGCTAAATGTTCACCTAACTGATACTTTTCAAGTTCGTGTTGGATTTGCGCTTGATAACGAAGGACTGCGGCTGAAACATTACTACCTGGCATAAAGCTAGGTGACTTTTGTTCGGTAAGTAGTAAAGACGCTATCATTAGAAAAAACAGCATCACTACCACAACAACAATGCTTAATAGCGTCCGCCCTCCTTTTGTCATCAGGAGCTTTGCGAGTAATAGCTGCATAAGCTACTCCCCCTCTTTAAGTTTCTCCTCCAGTTCTTTAATTTTGGTACGTTGAATTTGTAGTAACTCTTGTTTGTTAGTGGCATCGCTTTGCTCGGTCGCATGGTAATTTGCCTTCGCTTCTTTTAATGCAATGCGTGCTTCCTTCTGTTCAATTTCCTTTGCGAGTGCTTCACTTTGCGTTTTACGCTGCACTTCCTTTGCTCCCGCAATATCTTTTTGGGCTAAGTACTGTTTGGCCATCCGTTCTAACGTTGGCTCATTCATCACAAAAGGTAAGTCTGCCATCATTTTGGTTGTATCAAAGGCTACGATGGCTTTTTCGGTTGTCAGTTGCTGGGCAAGTTCTTCATGCTTTTCGTCAATGGTTAGTGTTAAAAGTTGAGCGAGTTGCTCACGCTCGGTTAATGCTTCAATAACTTGCTCTAAGCTTTTAGGAAAGACAGCTAATGCTTGTTGGTACGCTTCTTTTGCTATTAAGCGCTCGGCAATTTGCGCCTCACTTTCACCCAACTTTAAATAAAGCTTTGTTGCCTTATCATAGTCACCACTTTCAAATGCCGTATCAGCTTGCTTTGCTAATTCTTTCTCCTTATAGTCTTGCTCGATCGTAGCTACAGCTTGCGCTTGTTGCTCATTAGCTTGCTGTTTAACGTAACTTACAGCAGCGAGTGCTACTACAATAAGCAAGGCACTAATGAGTAGCCAATTTCGTCTTGTACGTTTACGTTCACGTTGTACTTGTTCGATTTGCCGAAAACTCATATAATCGTAAGCCTCTGCGGCTAAACGTTGCATCTCATCTAAGCTATCCGCATCAATTAATGAAGCAAGAAAGGGCTGTTTACGCTCAGGTAACATCGTAAGTTTGGTTAAACATGTATCATAGCTTTGCGGTGTTAAAATAAAGAGCGCCAACGCCTTATAACGTGTTAGCATTTCCTCTGGCTCATAAGGCATACCTTCTGTTGCGAGGTAACTATAGTACACCGTAAACATCGGGCGATAGAGTAATGTGGCAGGATGCAAGCTCACATAATGAGTAATTTTTTGGGCTACAGCTTCTTCTAAAATTGCTTTTACCAACCCCATTTTCACCAGCTGGTCCTCATCTTTTACTTTCATCATAGAATGTACAGAAGGCGGCTTTTCGTAATGAAAATGAATGCTCTGCTCATGCTCTTGCTGTTGTGTCATGGGTAAAATATGAGTCATCTCAACGTGCGGATAATGAAAATCTGTATGAGTAAATTCTTTCTTCGCAACAGTAACAACCACTTCTTGTTCATTAATCGTGACGCTACCAAATGGGAGGTTGTAAATCTTGAGCGTCATAGCCATCACCTACTTTCAACGAAGTGGAAATTTCCACTTTTGTTTACAACATATTAAAAGCCTTTTAAATCAACGTTTAAAAGCATTACATAAGTAGAAAATTCTTCTTAACACAAGTTTAATTATCTACTTATCAAAAGAAGAAATATCTACTTTTGCGAGAAGTTGAAGTTAAGCGCCTCTTGACGCTCCATCTCTGTCATTACAATTCGTTCACTATATTGTGGTACAGTTGTTGCGGATGCACCATATACTTCCTCATAACGAACGGGATCTTTTAAACGTAATTCTTCCTCTGTCAGTTGCACATTCATAAAAGCTCGCTGGGTGCCATGAATAATAAGTGCCTCCCCTTGCTTTCTGCGCTCTAACAATTTACGCTCTTTATCACTAAAATTCATACGCAACTTTTGCACAATATCATCGACGCCTTTATTATCTAAGCCAAAAAATACTTTCGTATAACTGTTACCTACAATCGCTTCGCCAACATTACGTCCGCCCTGCATCGTACCTTCTAACACATCTTGGATTTGTTGCGTACCTGCAATTGCACCTGCATTATATTTTCGAAAACGTTTATATGCCTGAAAGAAAAAGCTTGCAGCATCAGGGTTGGATGTTAAAAAGTGAAACTCATCGACAAATAGCTTAATATTCTCCGTTTTATTTTGCGTAATGTTGTCCCATAAATAGCTAAAGGTATTTAAATACGCAGCACTTTGCACTTCAATTTCATTTTGCAAAGCCTTCAAATCAAAAGACACTAAATCAGCTGTTAAATTAATATTGGTGTGCCCTGTAAAAATCGTTTTACTGCCCTTCACATAGCTCTCTAAAATATAGTGAAAATCTTCAATACGTAAAAAGCGCTCTTTGTCGGTTGTTCGTAGCTGTTCGATTTCATCATAAACTTCCTTTAATGTCGGATAACTTTCACTTTTCAATTCACTAAAATGTCCATGTGCAAGGACACCATATTTCTCATAGACGCTGTACAACACAGTATCTAAAATCGCCTTCTCTACTTGTGTAATATCACTTTTCAATACTTGAAAGAAGCCTAAAATGCGTTGTATTTTGTCCTTAATGACCATCTCCATTACTACGGGTTGTCCATCATCAATAATTTGTTCGGAGTAAATTTCGAGCGGATTAATTTTAGTTGTGGCATTACTGCTAAGGTGAACTACCGTTCCGCCTAGATACTCTACAATCGCTGAATACTCATCCTCTGGGTCAATAATATAAACTTTTACGCCACGTGCGAAATAGCGTAAGATTTTTTGTACTAAGTAGGTTGTTTTACCAACACCACTCGTACCAATTACCACCATGTTTTGGTTAAGTGTGTTTTTTCGGTCCAAGTAATCAATGGCTATTAAGCTGCCTGTATCCTTGTTTATGCCCTCAACATCACTGCGTGGATTTAGCTGTAAAATCTCCGCATCATCAAAAGGAAACATACTGCTTGCTGCCTCGGTATTAGACTGCTTATACGTGTACTCCTCTAGTAAATTTTCTAAAATAGGCATCGCACTCCAAAAAGTTTGATACATCGCTTTAATAGGCGTCATGCTTTTCAGTTGAAGTTTAATCAGCGTGTTATGCATAGAGTCACTTAAAATATTGAGTTCTTCTAATGATGCCGCCTGCAAGTAAATATAGGTGTACTGGTAAATGTAGCTCGATTCGTTTTCAAGGTACTTATTTAACTGAAGCTCTGCTGCTTCAATTTGTTTTTCAATTTGGCGCTTCCGTAAAGGGTCAAACGTTTTTAATAATTCGGCTTGTTTATTTTTAATTGTTTTATTGTAGTGCTCCACCATTTTAGTAGCATTGGATGAAGCTAAAAACTGCACAATCGAAATATTACCCTTCTTACGCTTGAGTTCAGATAACCAGTTACCATAACGACTTTTTGGATAATCTACAATCGCTAACACCCGAATATAATTGTCACCGGACTGGATATGATCAGGGTACTCTTCCCACACAAAGGGATAAATACTATCAAGCCCTGTCTTATCTAACACATCAAATAAATCTACTTCACTTGCGTTTGTAGGTGGTTGTTGTAACCATTTCATCCTCATCCCTCCTAGTGTTGAGAAAAATTAAGCAGATGCTGTAAAATTGCTCGGCTCTCTCTTGCGGTTAACTGGTTAGCTGTCATATCATACGTCACCAAAGCCGCCTCTAATTGCCGAATAAAAGAGCTAACCTTTTCTTCTAGTTGATGAGCTGCTTGCTCTAATGCTGGGTACGTACGCTTTGCAATTTTGGTATGCAGTACGACAATATGTTGCTTCGTCGTCATTTCGCTCGTACTCGCTAGCGTACTGTAGTAATCAATATAACTCGCAAGTAAACTTAGCTTTGCCTCATTAGGTGTAGGCTTTTCTTGTTCTTGCAAATACCGTTGTTGCCAAAACAAAATGTATTCTTGTAAATATACAGGCATCGTAATATCTAAATACTGATGCACCTCGCCATCAACATCACCGAGCGTTGCCATTAAAAACGCATTGTACTCGTCAAAGGCATCAGCTTGTTCCGTAGTTGTGAGTAAATCAAGGTTAATACCACTCGTTTGAATGAGGGCGACTAAATAGCCTCGCTTTGTCACAAAATAATCTTGGTACTGCGCTTGAATGAGCGACATCTCTTGTAAGCTCGACTGCCCTTTCGCAAGAGGTGTAGGCGTAAAATCGAAGCTATAAAAATCCTCTTGCTGTTTTTTACTAAACCATTTCTTCAACTCACCTCACCTACCTTATTTCTTCTTCTCAGCTATAAAAAATCGCTTTTGGCGTTTAGCATACGCTCCTTTTAATTTCAGTATCGTTTGGTAACGAATATTCTTGCGACTCGCTACGGGACGTGATGCTAAAAAAGCAACGACAACTACAAGTACTAAAATAAGTAGCGTAAACTTCACTAACATCAACCACACATTACGTGGAGGTAAAGCGAGTAACATCACACCAATTGCACTAATAGGTAAAATAATCACTAACAATTCTTTTAACGTAATACCAAGGAAAACACCATAACTGGACTCTACATTCTCAGGATAAACAAACTTCTTACCCTTATAATCCGCCATACTATCACCTTCTATCAGAAGTAGAAAAATCTTCTTTGCAAAAGTGTAAAATTCTACTTTTGCATTTATGTGAATAAAGAGTACATCCAAGGCAGTAACCAAATCACAGCTGCCGCTAAACCAACGAGTGCACAAACACGCCCTACACTTTTAAATACTTCATTTTTTTCGTGAGGATCATCAGCTGAAGGCATCCGTTTAATGATGATAAATAGCGCCGCACAAATGCCAACTAATACAACAAGTGCAGTTAAAATTCCTTTGACGACATTGGCCGCATTTATTAACTTCGTTTGAACCTGACCTGCTGCTGCCAACACTTGCACAGGCTCACTCACAATAACAAGTAAAATAGCACTACACATAATAAGAAAAACGAAACGCTTTGCTGTCATACACACTCCCTCTTTCTCTAATAAAAAATGCTGATAAATGAATTAGTTTACGTCCACAATCGATGCACTCACTTCTACACCACCGACTGCTTGACCCAACTAACCATCTATCAGCATTTCCAACTTTATATTCTTATTCTATAAAGTTCAGTTTTTATTTTCCATGTAAAAGATGTAATATTTAGAAAATTGATAATAATGTTACATGAGACAACCACAAATTCGTCTAACGTTTACGAAATACTTCATGCAAAATAACCAAATTTTAGCTATCGTTTTTTGCGTTTAATTTGTTTTTGCAGCTGTTGTTTTATTTTTTCTTGTTGCTCCAAATCCGATAAGATTTGCGTCAAATTTTGTCCACGTAATAACTGATTTAGAAGTTGCGTTGGTGGTGCCATAGGATATAATTTTCCTCCGTAGCTTTCATTAAAATAAACCGTTTCGCCTTGTTCGTTATGAGCTCGCAGTGCACTGGCTAGTGTCATTACTTCATCTGTTGTTAAAATGCCGTGAGCAAGACACTCGCTTAAAACAAAACTTTGGTAGCGAGGGTGTTGCACATCTTTCACTAAACGCTCTGGCATCTTTTGTGTAAAAGCAAACACTTCTTCAGCACTGTCATTGCTACCTCGTTGTTGGGCTAAAAAATACGTTCGCTCGCTTTGTAAATAGCCTTTTACGAGTTGCAATTCGGCTGAGCTATACTTTGTAAGGGGCACCTCACTTTTCGTTGTAAGAAGCTCGCTAAGCATAGGCTTACCGTAATAATGAATAGCTGCCACAAGCCACTCTTTTTCTTGTAAAGGCGTACGCTTTTTATTAAACGAAGGTAGCACCTTCTCCAATTGTTCATCATAATAGTCATCGAATAATTTTAAGGCTAACACCAATAGCTTTTTCTCTTCAGCATTCGCTAGGGGATCTCGTTGTAATTCCGTTAAACGCTCTCGTGCTGTCGTCGCTGTAATAAGCGGTTGTTGCGTGATTTTTTCAAGTTCCTCAATCAATTCTTCCTCACGATGCGCCTCGCAAAATGTACGCAGTTCTTGTTCGTTTAAGGGACGCCCTAAACGAGACATTTCTGAAACTACCATACGATTTAAATAGTCACTATTTAAACTATTACCATAGTGTGTTGTCATAATCCGTTTTGCTTCATTTGTAAGTAGTGCTGTTGCCTGCTTATGCGCTTGTTCTTGCTGTTGTAAACTTGCCCATACTTTAGGTTCGACTGTTTCAAAATCTTCTTGTACATCAAGCTTACTACGCCAACGCGCTAAGATTTTTTTCTTATCCTCTAATGTATCAACGGCAATATACATCCGTAACACTTTGGCCAGTTGTTTTAACTCCGTACGTTCTGCTGGTGTGAGCGCAGTAAATCGCCGTTCATGCTTAGTAATACGCTCAAGACGTTGGTTCACTTCATCAAGCTTTACATGCGCTTTATTACGCGCTTTAATTTCTTCATTGATGGCTACCCGATCTGAAAATTCACCTTGCTTAGCTAGTTTTCGTGCAGTAAAACCTTCATGTATAGAAGGCTCCTCTACCTTGCCTAACGCTTCATTCGATTTTTCACTAATGGTCACACTATGACCTGCTAGCCGCAAATGTTGATTGGCATAAAACGCCCAAGCACTCCGCCAACGTGCGAGCGTCTCTTTATCATCCCAGTTAGTCGTTGTAATTTTACGAGAACGCTTTGCGCCACTTTTGGTATAAGTGAAATTGCCTTCATCATCAAGTAAGTACTCCTTCTTAGCTTTCGCACCCCAACTGCCATCTTCATTAAACGGACGGATTGTTAATAATACATGCGCATGCGGGTTTTGCGGATCATCTCTATGAATAGCTACGTCTGCTACCATACCTCCTGCCACAAACGTCTTGTCGACAAAATTAACAAGTAATGCACGTTGCTCTTCGTTCGTTAACTCAATGGGTAAAGCAACATTAAACTCCCGAGCAAGCTGGGCATTTTTCGCTTTCTCAATATGCTCTACTTCATTCCAAAGGCGTACACGCTCTAAACACCACTCTGGCGCATGCGACGGTTTTAAAATAAACGTTTCAGGTTTAACCTCACGATTTTGATAGTGACTTACCTTATCATAGCGCTCATTAAATAACTTCTCACCACTACGATAAGCAGCACTCGCTACCACAGACTGACCTTTCCCTCTTGAAATGACTTGCATCGAGAAATGATAAATTGCCACAGGCACCCTTCCCTTTAATTTTTGGCTTTAGTATAAAGGCAAAACCCCTCTCTGGCTACTTCTAAGAACTCGTCTTGAAGCACGACACCATTGCGTAGCACATGGTGTATAAGTGCGCCCTTAAGGGATGTCCATTTCTCAAGTTATCTCGCTTTACATCTGTCTGTCTCCTTGCTCTAATGAAGGTACTCACTTCATAAATTTCATGAAAAGGAGTTTATGTCTATGAACGATATTAAAAAGAAACTCGCCCGCATGGAACAACTGAAGCAACAGATTCGTGACAGCCAAGAAGCCCTCGACCACTATTTCGGCAAACAACTCATTAGCAAACTTAATCTCAAATACGAAGACCTCAACAAAGAAGCGCTCGATCAAATTGTACTGACATTAACTACGCTCTATGAGGATTATCATGACCATTAAAACCATGCAACAGCTGCTTGCCGAAAAACACCAATTAGAACTTGATATTAATCGCCTAAAAGATAATGCTAAAAGACGAGCACGTACGCGACGCCTCATTCAAAAAGGAGCACTGTTAGAAAAGTACTTCAACGCTTACGACCTCTCCGTTGAAGAAACTGAAAAGCTCCTTGCGACTTACGCTAACTTCGTTAAAAGAAAATAACACCAAAAGATAATCGTTTGCTCTTAACTAGAGTGAAGGATTATTTTTTGTTTAACGCTGTACCCCGTATTGATGGGCGTTGGCACACGTAACACACGCACCACATCTTTGACGTGTGGATCGGCACCTAACTCTTTCAACGTGTCGATTAAAAACGTTTGAATGTGGCCAAATAGCTTCAACACCTGTTTATATTTCGCTGGTACACTCTCAATTTGCCAAAACAAATACATGCCCTGCCCCGAATGCACAATAAACGTTGGCTCTAATAAGCGCTCTGTACGCACTAAAAATTCAATCGCTTCCAGCGTTTCCTCAAACGATAACGCATATTTATAAAAGTCTAGATCAACATAAAACGCATTAATATGGCGCGCATTCTCTGCTGTTCGGTGCGGCTTGTAGACGGTATTCGGTGTGTAGTAACAGTCAATGTCGTCTTGCTGCACGATATAGTTATGCCAAATATCAACGGGATAGTGCTGTTCTTTCCACCCTGTTTTACTACGTGTCGCAACCGTTACGTAGCCATCAGCTGTTGGATGAACAATGTTTGCCAATCAATTAATCGTAAATCGTGTACGAGTTTTTCGTGAATGTGTGGTAAGCCCATGTCGCGTTCTCTCTTTTAGGCGTAAAAAAAAGCAAACGAAGACAACTTTTTCAGTCGTTTTCATTTGCTCTCTTCTCTTCTGCTGAAACGCTTGTTTTTAGGCAGAAAATCCTTTAAGATGGGCTTATCAAAACGAACGAAGGCAGAGTTCGATCGTTTATGAAGCTACCTGGAGCTACTAGTAGGGACTGCAATCCCTTTTAGCGGCTGTGATGGGTAGCTTCTTTTTTTTACGCTCGATTTTTAATTACTTCCATACTAGCGTTCTCACGCGCATCTGACAAATATTTTTCGGATTTTCGACAACAACAGGAGAATCGGTGTGAAAATGCACCTTCCCAGACGTATACCGAAACACCTATAAATAATTCAAGCGGATCTTGTATTAATTAATACGCGTGTAATGCTCAATAAAATCAGCTAGTCCTTGAATGTCTTCAGTACTTAGCTCCCCAACGACATCAAATGCCAACATCGATTTTTCAACCACTCGCTTCGAACCGATATCAATCCAACTTGGCTTCTTTAACCCAGCTTCTTGCCATTGCACAATTTGATAATACTGACGCTGAATAGCCGGTGATTTCGTTTCATACTGAGAAGTGATCGAATAAAACACAATGTCTTGTTCGGTCACTTCAACGATAAAAATCGGTCTTTCTTTGCCACCCTTTGCCCCCTTAAATGACACAAAGGCAAAGCCCACATCGTTAGTATTCATCTTCTTCTAACCACGCTTCAAATTGTTCTTTGTTCATTCTTGTAACAGGTTGCTTTCGAGTGGCAGCCATTAATTTTGCAGTCGCTTTGTCACGTTCTGACGCTTCCAGTGCAAATGGAATGCCTCCATGATTGACAATTTGCTTGTAAAAAACCGTTAACGCAGTTGTCGGGGTTAAGCCAATTGCATCTAGAATATGCTCTACCTGTTCAGCTAATTGACGATCTACTTGAACCTGTACACGTTTTTTTTCATTCACATGCTCAATAGTAGTCATAAAGACTCCTCCTTCACTCATATTATACTCTTAATATACTACAATTAGAGTTTTTAAACAAGAATTGAGCAAACAAAGATTCCCAAACAGCGCTTTGGGAACGATTTTACACCAATGTTAATTAATTCTTTATAAAGAAAGTTAGTAAACCCAATGTTATAATTTAGAAATAACAGTTTAGAAAGTGGGTTAAACATATATGTATGCTTTTTATGGAAATACAAATTCTAAAGAGATAATTATTGCTATTCCAGCTCTAGGGGAACGCAAAGAAATGTTTCAACCATTAGCTAATGAAATGAATAAATATAAGTGGTTAGTATTTGATTTACCTGGGAGTAATAAGCAACCATTAAATGATTATTCAATTCCTTCTTTTTGTGAATACATAAAACAAACACTTGAATTACTTAATATCCATAAAGCACATTTTTTAGGAAACTCTTTAGGAGCTTGGGTTATTCAAGCATTTACCTCTAAGTACCCTGAATATGTTCGTTCATTAGCTTTATTAGATGGTGGGCATTATTTTTTAGGTGAACGAAATGAATCACACGAGAATGTAGAGCTACCTTCTACAATTGAAAATTTTGAAGATATCAAGGAGGCCATTAAGGAATTAACATATTCAATGCCTAATCTTGAAAATCAAGCTTACACTAATTTTGAAACATATTTTCTGAACAATTATATTAAACAGGGCGATTTTTATGCGCACCATTGTAGTGAAGTAGCTTATAATTTTTTATCAGAAGAAATTAGTTCCATAAATTATTGCTTAAAAAAAATAGCTATTCCGACTATTTTATTGATTGCAGAAGCTTCGGCAGATGAGCTATCTCTAAATAAATCTTCTATTTTCAATGAACAATTTGAGCAAACCAAAGTATATATTATTGAAAATGGTCAACATTATCTACCTTTAACAAACACAGCAGCAGTTGCGAAAATACTAGAGGATCATTATCAATTTTTATCAAATAAAGTTGAGAATAAATAAGATTGTATAATTTATGAATTTAATCTTCTAATAATGTTCCCAAATGGTAGGTTTGGGAGCCTTTCCACGTGCAGCTGAGACAAGGAATGTCCAGCTGCTTTTAGGTAAGCCCGTAATCAAATAACGCATATAAAGCACTTGGCACCTCCGGTACGATAGACGTATCAATCAAAGGAGGTGCCATTCCTATGCCTACACATCAATTAACAATCGTCCCAGTTAAACTGGACCCCCTTCCAACTGAATCTGCCACGTTTCATTCCGCTCATGATGCAGCTGTACCAAGTTGTATCATC
>NZ_BMJT01000016.1 GCF_014643595.1 Lysinibacillus alkalisoli | reverse complement strand
AATGATAATCAGGTTAAAGTACGAGGTTTCCGAATTGAATTAGGAGAAATTGAAGCAGCATTAAAAGCTCATAAGTCTATCCAAGACGCTGTTGTGATTGTTGATAATAAGGTAACGCAGGAGGATAGCATTGTTGCTTGTGTTGTACTAAAAGAACCATTATCTTCTACTGAAATCAGAAAATTTATGAGGAGCAAAGTTCCTCAATACATGGTTCCTAATATCATTTCAGAGGTTCCGGAGCTCCCGTTAACTGTTAATGGAAAACTTGATTATGAAGAGCTATCTAAAAAAATGAGAGTAAGTGAAGGGAAAGAGTATGATGAACAGATGAATATTAATAGCATCCTTGAAAAAATTACTGACTGTTTTAAAGAAATCTTAAATATTCCTACTATTGATGTTAATGACGATATTTTTAATCTAGGAACTACTTCACTTACACTCGTGAATATTGCACAAGCCTTAAAAGAAAAAAACAATATTTCTTTGCCAATTGAAGTTCTATTAGAAAATTCAACTATATATGAAATAGCAACCTACTACTTAAAGCAAGAAAATGAAAAAAGTTCTATATCTTTAGAAACGAACAACAGTAATTTACCTACAGAAAAAACTGTTGAAACAGTATCTACTCTCTCAAATATTAGGTTGGAGACTGCCGATATTGATCCTAAGTATCTTTCTGCTTATTCGTCAAAACATGAATTTACAGTATCGTCAGTGAACCTTGAAGAACTTAATGAGCTTTTAAGTCTGCTTAAAGTTCAGAAAATAGGTGGAAATGATAAATATTTATACCCTTCGGCTGGTGGGAAATATTCAGTTCAAACTTATGTATATGCCAAGGAAAATGGAGTAACGGGTTTAGAGGCAGGTATTTACTATTACAATCCACATCTACACGAACTTCACATGATGTCAGGTGGAGACCATGTGACGAAAAGTATTTTTTCTTCCTATCATCAAGAGATTTATAGAGAATCAAAATTCGCTATTTTCTTTATTGCTGAAATGGCCGCAATCCAGCCTTTTTATAAACAATTCAGTGACAGTTTAGTAATCTTAGACACAGGATATATGAGTCAATTGCTAATGAGCAACCAGTTTCACTTTAATATAGGACTTTGCTCAACTTTCGGTGTGAACTTTGATTCAATATCTGCACTATTTAACCTGAATAAAAGCCATAAATTTATTCACTGCTTGTTAGGTGGCCAAGTAAATTACGAAGAGCCTATAGATACAACACCTTTGAAAATAAATGAAACAACATTGCTTAAACATATCAATTCTTCTTTTATAAACTCAAATGATATTGAGAAGATGTATGGGCAGATGGAATACCATGGATTATCAGAAGAGGAAATTCAAGAAATTACCAAAGAGAAATTGCATATTAGAAAGGACGCATATATCAGGAAGAGCGTTAAGTTAAGACAGAACCACTATAGCTCAGCTGATTATTATGCGCGTTCTAGTCAAAGAATATATGAGGATAAAAAGTTATCTACTGATCAAATTGGTGGCTTCCTTTCTCTAGTAAAAGACTTTGGCGATCAGAGAGAAAGACTATATCCAACTCTAGGTCAAGACTCTCTACTACAAATTTATGTATATGTAAAGGCAAATAAAATAGAGGGGCTTGGCGAAGGAGTTTATAAATATGATAAAGGTACACATAGCTTAACATTAGTAAGTAGACATCACGATATTCCAATTAATAAGAGCTATACGCCTTTTAATAGACCTCACCTTAGGGATGCAGCTTTTTGCTTGTATCTCACTATGGACATAAATTATAACGATTTACCACAATTGTCTTTACATGCATCCCTTATGGAAGCAGGGCATGTGGGACAATTGCTGATGGATAGACAATCTGACTTTAATATAGGTCTTGTTCCAGTAGGAGGAGTAAACTTTGGGGCGTTACAGAACTACTTTGGAGTACCAGAATCAACCTTTTTAGTTCATAGCTTTATAGGGGGACATTTTACCCCAACACATAAGAAAACAGTCTCTCTTAAGAGATTTGAAAAAGGCATTAGTACAACGAATCAATTACAAGCAGAACTAGAGTCTAGTATAAATCAGGACGTTGCTGTTATTGGTATTAGTGGGAAATATCCTCATGCCTCTAATCTAGAATCACTATGGGATAATTTAGTTTCATCAAAAAATTGTATTGAAGAAGTTCCAGAGGAACGATGGAAGGCAAGTCAATATTATCAGAGCGGTGAAGAAAACAGGAGTTCTAAGAGTAAGTGGGGTGGTTTTCTAACTGATATTGATAAATTTGACTCCCTGTTTTTTGGAATTCCACCGAGTGAGGCCAAATATATGGATCCCCAGGTACGCTTAGCCTTAGAAATGGTATGGCATACCTTAGAAGATTCGGGATACACGGTTTCTAAGCTAAGAGAATTACAAGAAAAAGGTGAGAAAGTAGGGGTGTTTATTGGAAGCATGTATCAACACTACCACCTACTTGCAGATTCTGATGATCTTAAAGCTATGTTAGCGATACAGTCCTATTCGGCAATAGCTAACAGAATCTCACATTTTTACAATTTCCAAGGGCCAAGTATGGCTGTAGATACAGCGTGTTCTTCCTCATTAATGGCCCTTCACTTAGCGACGGAAAGTATCAAACGGGGCGAGTGTAGCACAGCTATTGTTCTAGGAGTAAATTTAAGTCTTCACGCTGGGAAATACGCTGCGCTATCTGACTTAGGGTTACTTGGAAGTAGTTCAAAAAGTATGAGTTTCTATAATAGCGATGGGTTTGTCCCAAGCGAAGGAATTGGAGCTATTCTGCTAAAATCCTTATCTAAAGCGGAAAGCAGGAGAGACCGTATATATGGTGTCATTAAAGGATCTGGTACAAATCACAGTGGTAACGCAGGTGCCTACTCTTCGCCAAGCGTTAGTGCTCAACAAAATTTAATCAGAGAAACACTCATTAAAAATGATATTTCACCCGAAAGTATTAGCTATATTGAATCCGCTGCTAATGGTTCCCCTATAGCGGATGCAGTAGAAATGAATGCTCTCACAAAAGCATTTAAGGAGTTTACAGATGAAAAACAATTCTGCCCGATTGGAACCATTAAGTCTAATATTGGGCATTTAGAAGCAGCGTCAGGGATTTCACAATTAACAAAGGTAATCTTGCAGTTAAAGCATAAAAAACTTGTACCTACCCTACAGTTTGAAAAACTTAATCCATTCATTGAGCTGCAAAATACCCCTTTTTATTTACAGTCCACTGTTGAGGATTGGAAGAGACCGAGTTTATGTAAAGAGGACGGTTTAAATGGATACCCTTTACGTGCAGGTATCTGTTCATTTGCTGCAGGAGGTACTAACGTTTTTGTGGTTTTAGAAGAATATCAGTCCTTAGAAATACAAAGTTCCATAAACAAGGGAGGGGAACCTAGATTGATTGTTCTCTCTGCTAAGAGTGAAGAACAGCTTATTGAAGTAGCGAAGCAACTTCACAGTCATATCGTGTCTAATTCTCATCTGAACATAGAAAACCTGGCACATACTCTTTTATATGGGCGTGAGCATATGGAGTGTCGATTGGCTTTTATAGCAGGTTCAATTACTAGTCTAAGTAAACAATTAGAGAATTTCCTTTCAGGTTCTGAGGAGCAATTAAACATATTTAAAGGAGACATAAGAACTCAGGAAAGCGATTTGAACTTATTTAAAGATGATCCTGATTACCTGTCGCTCTTAAATATATGGATGGAAAAGGGCTCCCTGGAAAAAATAGCTCAAATATGGGTGAAAGGAGTCTCCTTAAATTGGGATATCTATTGTTACGTTGAGGAAGGTACCACGATTTCTCTTCCAGGTTATCCATTCTTAAGAGAATCTCATTGGATTACTAGTGGAAACCATGCTAATAAATCTCCAGGAACAGATTTATCTCAACCTACTGAAAGAATCGAAGAAAGTAGAGAAGTAGATGAGATTAAACCAATTCATATTGAAGAAATGGCAGATGTTACTCTTCAAGATTTGGTAACGGATGCGGTATGCAACCTTTTACAAATACCTAAAGACAAATTAGATGTTCATCGCCCTTTAATGCAGTACGGCTTCAATTCTTTATACGCTATGAAGCTAATTAACATACTTAAAAAGTCTAACATTGATATAACAGCGAAGGTTATTTTTGAAAGAGCTTCTTTAGAAAAAATCGTTCAATTTTTAAATAAACAAAATACAGAATTTGAAAATGATCTGGTCAGTGCCTATAAGGAATCAGCAATAGCTCTAGAAGCACCTTCATTAGAGGATAAAATCATTCATTTACTTACGAATGAGGTTGCAAAAGGAACGGTTACTGCAGAAGAGGCAGCATCCATTGACCATAAAATCTTTAGTAGTGATTGGGGAGAAAATCATGAAAAATCCAACCCGAGAAGGGATATATAAGAAAGTTGAAAGCAATGAAATAGATATGAAAGTTGCTATTGAACGTTTAACTGGTAAATCCATCAATATATCTAACAGCCTTGAAGTGGACTATACAGCAGGTTTTAATCTGTCTAAAGGGCAAGAAGCCCTTTGGACAGTTTATAAATTATTTCCTAATGCTACAGCTTACAATGTCCCGATGGCATATCAATTAAACTCAAATTTTGATTCAGAAGCATTTTACTACGCTCTGCAAGCGGTAATAAAAAAGCATCCTTCATTAAGGACAGTATTTAAGGATGATAAGGGGCAAGGAATTAAACAGTATATCCTCGACTCTTTGGAAGTGCCAGTCCTTAAAGTAGATATAATGGAAGACCCAAAGGAGTCTTTAGTAAGTAGTATGCAAAGCGAAGCCTATAAACCTTTTTCGTTAGAAGAAGGTCCATTAATTAATGCTACTTTATACCACGTAGATAAAAAACCTGTTTCGGTATTAATTAATATTCACCATATTATCTTTGACGGTTTATCCATGCAAATCTTTTTGAATGATTTACAAGAATATTATGTTCAATGGAAAAATAATCGGAATATAACACTAACCCATAAAGACTTAACTACCTTTAAGGACTTTGTAATTTGGGAAGATACGATGATACACAGTGATAGAGGAAGTGCTTCGAAAGAATTCTGGTTAAACATTGTAAAGGATAGTATTTCTCCTATAAAGCTTCCTTACATCAGTAGTGAAAAAGAAGTAGAAAAATTTAAGGGGGCGAATTATTCCATTACGTTAGAAAAGAATACTTTAGAGAAGGTAAAAAATTTTTCCTTTGATTATTATCATTCTTTATACAGCATTATGTTGTCTGTTTATTCTCTGTTATTAAAAAAATATACAGAAGAGAATGTAGTAATGGGCATTCCAATGGCAAACAGAGCTCAAGTTGACTTTGAAAATGTAATTGGATTTTTCATGAATATGACCTTATTTGACAACATAGTAGAGAATGAGGATACATTTCTTTCGCTAGTAAAAAGAAATGAGGACAAATTATTTGATGCCATGGAGCATAGTTCTTATCCGCTATATCAGGTATCTAATGATACAAATAAGTCACAGTTATTTAATACAGCCTTTTATTATCAAAACTGGGTTGAAGAGATTGAAAAAATCAATAGTAGAGAAGAATCTTTTTTAGGGGAACCAATCTTAGAAATCCATCAGCAAGGTGAATTTGACCTAACGCTAGAGATTATAGAGATGAAAGAAACTGTAGACATCTGTTTTAAATATAATCCAACACTTTATGAACAATCGATTATTGAAAAGATGGCAGAACATTATGTGCATCTGCTTAAAAGTGTCCTTGATAACCCAGAGCAAAAGTTGACATCTCTGCATGTTTTGACGGAAGAAGAACTAAACAATACGTTATTAAACTGGAATAATACTAAATTTGACTACAATCCTACTCCAACACATGAGCTTTTTGAACAAGCTGCTCTTATGTACCCTGCTTCAGTGGCTGTGTCTGTTGGGGAAATTTCTATGACGTATCAAGAACTAAACAGTTACTCCAATCGCTTAGCCAATCTTTTGAAGAAACGTGGAGTTAATCATGGTGACCTAGTAGGAGTCTGTTTGACGAGAACACCTAAATTACTTGCATCCCTACTTGCCATTCATAAAGCAGGCGCAGCATATGTACCATTAGATCCGATTTATCCTAGGGATCGCGTGCATTATATGATTGAACATAGCGAATTGAGATTTATTATTACCGAGTCAGAGTTATCAAAAGATGTTGCTATAGATGGTATAACACCGATCTTATTGGACTTGGATCATAAATTTATCGAAAGTGAAAGTAGCTTAGTTCTAAATGAACAGCCAACTTCAATGGATGATACGGCTTATGTTATTTACACTTCTGGTTCAACAGGGAAGCCAAAAGGAGTAGAAGTTTTACATGAGGGTTTGACGAATTTTCTTTCCTACATGAAGGATACGTTAGATATCCAATCAAGTGAAAAATTCTTTTCTTTAACGACAATATGCTTTGATATCGCAGGATTGGAATTATTTCTACCTATAATAAGCGGTGCTTCTGTTGAAATAGGTACAGACGAAGATATTAGAGACGGTTCAGCCATTAAAAGGGTCCTTGAAGAGAGAAGCATTAACGTTGTGCAAGGGACACCATCCAATTGGCGCATGATTAAGGAATCGGGCTGGTTACCAGAAGCACAAATGAAGTTGCTAGTTGGTGGAGAAAGAGTAGACCAAGATATTAAGCAATTTTTAACTCAACAAGGATCAAAAGTATGGAACGTCTATGGACCAACAGAGACAACGATTTGGTCAACTATTAGTCCGCTTACTTTTAATGGACCTATTACTATAGGACGACCTATCGGAAATACTCAAGTTTATGTGTTAAATTCTGATCTACTCCCAGTCCCGAATGGAGTATCAGGTGATCTGTACATTGCTGGAGACGGTTTATCAAAAGGATACTATAAGAATCTGGAATTAACGAAAAAGAGCTTCATTCCAAACCCGCTTGTACCCCATACTACGATGTATAAAACGGGTGATCTAGCAAGATATCTTAAGAATGGTGAGATTGAATACATCGGGAGAAGTGACCAGCAAGTAAAACTAAGAGGATTTCGTTTGGAGTTAGGTGAAATAGAAGCGGTTCTTAAAACAAACAAAAATGTAAGCGAAGCAGTTGTAGTATTGAGGAATAATAAACAACATGTACCTCAACTAGTAGGGTTTATTCAACAGGTAGCTGACAAAGGTAGAGAGTTTATTAAGGAATTACTCCAAGACCTCTCTAACAAACTTCCTGGGTATATGATTCCTTCAAAAGTCATAATAGTTAAGAACTTTCCACTTACTTTAAATCAAAAAATTGATCGAAAGGTGCTGAGAGATTTAGATGAGGATACCTTGCGTACAAAGTTTGAGGTGAAAAATGTTTCAGGTAATCAAACGCTTGAGGGAAAGAAGGATAATGACCTTAAACAAGTGATGGTAACTTCATTAATTAAATTAATTTCTGTAACTAATGAGATAGATAAGTTTGATATAGATGTTTCGTTAAATATAGGTGAATACGGGTTTGACTCCATTTCTTATACAAAACTGGCTCAGAAGATATCACAGCTATATGAGATAGATATTAAGCCTAATATCTTTTATCAGTATTCAACCATTGAATCATTGGCCCATCATCTTTCCACTCACTATCAAGAGAAGCTAGAATCGCTTGTCTTATCTGTTTCGGAAGAAAAGATAGGAGTTAGAAAGCCAGTTAGCGAAGAGAAAGTGACAGTAAGTGAAGATATTCCACTGACAAAAGAACCGATTGCTGTTGTGGGTATGTGGGGAAAAATGCCTCAAAGCCATGATCTTGGTGAGTTTTGGGATTCACTTTTCAACGATAAAGATTTAATTGAGGAAGTTCCTGCCTCTCGTTGGGATTGGAGAGAGTTTGACGGAAATCCAATGACAGATGGTAACAAGATAAGCTCTAAATGGGGAGGATTTATTCCTAACGTCGATAAGTTTGACCCTTCTTTCTTTGGAATTTCTCCTTTTGAAGCCAATTCAATGGACCCTCAACAAAGATTGATTCTGGAAAGTGTATGGAATACAATAGAAAATTCAGGTCATAGACCATCAGAGTTCTCAGGGTCTTCCACAGGAGTTTTCATTGGCTCAAGTGGTTCTGACTTTATGGGTACGGTAGGAGAAAAAATAGAAAACTATACGCTGACTGGTATTGCTCGAAGTGTCTTAGCTAATAGAGTGTCCTATTTATTAAATCTTACGGGTCCTAGCGAACCAGTAGATACGGCTTGTTCTAGTGGACTGGTGGCTATGCATAGAGCAATCGCTGCTATTCAAAGCGGAGAATGTGAGCAAGCCATTGCAGGCGCAGTCAATGTAATTCTAAATCCATTTGCGAGCATTGCTGCTAGTAAAGTAGGAATGCTTAGTGTAGATGGTAGATGCAAAGCCTTTGATTCTAGCGCTAATGGTTATGTTAGGGGAGAAGGGGTAGCAACTGTATTACTAAAACCATTATCCAAGGCATTAGAAGAACATGATTATATTTATGCAGTTGTGCGAGGTTCAGCGGTTAATCATGGAGGAAAAGCAAATTCTTTTACTGCACCAAATCCTAATGCTCAGACCGACTTGTTAATAAAAGCCTATCAGAAAGCTAATATCAATCCTTCTATGGTTTCTTACATCGAAGCGCATGGAACAGGAACAGAACTAGGTGATCCAATAGAAATTGATGGGTTAAAAGCAGCTTTTAATCAACTATATAAAGAATGGGGTCTAGAAATTCCATCTGAACCTCATTGTGGAATAGGATCAGTGAAAAGCAATATAGGTCATTTAGAAGCAGCTGCTGGAATGGCTGGCCTAATTAAAATTCTATTATGTATGCAACATGAGGTGTTACCATCCAATGTTCACTTAAAGGAGAAAAATCCTTATATCGATTTAGATCATAGTCCTTTTTATTTAGTACGTGAGAAAGAGGAATGGAAATCAATGAAAGGCGATAAACAAGACGATTTTTCTCGTATAGCTGGTGTAAGCTCTTTTGGATTCGGGGGAAGCAATGCACATATCGTTCTTCAGGATTATGAGCATACTGTAGAAGAAGATAATGGAGACAAATCTTACATTATTCCACTTGCAGCTCAGACTGATGAAGAGTTAAAGGGGGTAGCTCTTAGCCTAAGAGCTTTTCTTTTAAGAGAGAAACCGATTAAACAAAAGGCACTTTATAATCTCAAGAATATTTCTTATACTCTTCAAGTGGGAAGAGACGGTATGAAATCAAGGTTTTCTACAGTAGTATCTTCAGAAGAGGAGTTACTAGAGAAGCTAGATGCATTCCTAAAAGATTCGAAGCAAGGTCAATTTTATCATCATACTTTAAAGAAGAGAAAACCACATCCAGATTTACTTGAACATCAGGACATAGATGATTTACTACAAAACAAGAGATTAAAAGATATAGCTTATCAGTGGGCGATAGGTAACTCTATTAACTGGGAATTATTGTATAAAGAAGATGCAAACCAGATTCAGAGAGTTCCATTACCATCTTACCCTTTTAAAGGAGAGTCCTTTCCGATACATAATAAAAAAGGACAAGAGTCTGTAAAGCGTTCAAAGCCATTAGAACAGCAACATCCTATGTTAGAAAAAAGTGATATGGTGACTGATAACATATGTGAAGTTTTTCTGACAGGTAATGAATACTTTATAAAAGATCATGTAGTAGATCAACAAAGAGTTATGCCAGGGGTAGCTTATTTAGAAATGTCCTTAGCTGCTACTAAGAGAAGTTTTCCAAATTATAAAGTTAACCTAATCAAAAATATTGTTTGGTCAAAACCCTTAATTATTGGGGAGAATGTTGATGAAAAAATAGAAATTTACCTGGAGGAAACTAATCAATCCGAACTTTCGTACTCTTTCACATCCAAAAGAAATTTACTGTCAAGTGGTAAACTTGCTTTTCAGCAACCTTTAGAGGAGCTTTCCCCTGTAGACTTACCTGCTATTAAAGAGCGATGCTCATATCAGAAGAGTAAAGAGGATTGCTATCAATTATTCAGAGAAAATGACTTTAAATATGGTCCGTCATTTCAGGTAATCGAGAGCATTCATCATAGTAACAGTGAATCATTGGCTTTTATTAATGTGCCGGATGACAGAAAACAAATTAAAGATTACACCTTACATCCTTCTATAATGGATGGGGCATTGCAAACCATCATCCTATTGCTGGGGGAAGGAAGGGATAACAAAGAACTGCTCTTACCTTTTGCTATAGGGGAAGTCCAAATACACCGCCCATTATTGGAAAAATGCTATGTCTATGGGGTTCTAAAAAATGGTGAAGATAATGTTCGCAAATATGATATTTATCTAACAGACCTGTCAGGTAATATATTGGTATATATAAAAGATTACTCATTACGAATGGTTAAAGCTCCTGAGAAAAAGAAACTAAATCCAATCCATTTCTATGAGCCGATTTGGATGGAAAGCAGTATTCAGTTGGGACAAGATTTACATGCAGAAAAAGAGGTCGAAATTATTTTTGATAACAATCCTTCTCGATATGCTGAGTGGATTAAGAGTGAAAATGTCGTATTAGTTAAAACAGGGGACTCTTTTAGAAAAGAAGGTTCAATGCTTTATTCAATTAACCCTATGAATGATAAGGATATTGAACTCCTTTTTAAAGAAATCCGAACACAATTAACATATGTACCTAACAATATGAGTATTTTTTGGCCATTATCTTCAGTGGGATTAACAGTTAAGCAAAAGTTCAGCCATAGTGCGGAGGCTATATTCTCATTAGTCAAAACGTTAATGACTCAAGGAGTGAATCGAGCTGATATAACTTATGTCTATGATTGTGCGTCTAAAGATCTAAATACTGTATTTGACCAAGCGATAAGTGGTTTAGCTAAAACCATCGTCATTGAACAACCAAACATTCTTGTCAGGACTGTAGGAATTGATAGTATCTATAAAACTGCTAATCAATTACATGAATTAGTTCGACAAGAACGGTCAGAGGAATCTAAAGATGTTCGATATCTCGAGGATAAAAGATATGTCAAATCAATAGTAAAGGCAAGAGTCGAAAATCAGTTGCTTAAAGATATTGAACCTACTTTTAAGGATGAAGGTGTGTACATTATATCCGGTGGTGCTGGGACCATAGGTCTGTTCTTGGCTAAAAGCATAGTTCAGCATGCAAAAAAACCTTACCTGTATCTATTGGGGCGCTCTGGGTTATGTAAAGAATTAAATGGTCAACTAGAGTATCTAGAGAAGTTAGGAGCTTCCGTTAGCTATCTTCAAGCAGATGTTTCCAAAAGCAAAGATGTTCATCACGCCTTTGAAATTATAAAAGAGAAGCATGAAAATATTGATGGAATTTTTCATGCAGCTGGAATTATTAAGGATTCTTATCTTTTAAAGAAATCTTTAGAAGATTTTAGACAAGTAATTCAACCAAAAGTTTTCGGGACTATAAATATCGAAGAAGCAATAAAGGATTTTGACGTGGACCTTTTTATTCTTTTCTCCTCTATTTCAAGTATCACAGGAAATATTGGGCAAAGTGACTATGCATATGCTAACAGTTACCTTAATGAGTTTGCTGAATGGAAAGAGAATCGAAAGGATAAAAAGGGAAAAACGATATCAATTAGTTGGCCATTATGGCAAAACGGCGGTATGAAAGTGGATAGCAGAGTTACCGAAATGATGAAGAAAAAATGGGGTGTATCTCCACTCAGTGACGCACACGCAATACGCACAATTAACGTTGCAGTCAAGCAAACTGCGAATCAATTAATCCCGCTGGAGGGCGATGTAATGAAAATTGACGAAGTTCTACAGGTGAAAAGTATTGAACAAACGAACAAAAGCATAGAGGTAAGTGAAACAAACGAGGATTCAGAATTTAATCAGCAGGAATTACAGGAATCAACCATTGAGTATTTAAAAGAAGTTATTTCGAAGGCTACTGAAGTTCCTAGTTATAAAATTGACGAAGAAGAGGCTTTTGAAGTGTACGGTATTGACTCCGTTATGATTCTAAAACTCAATGCAGAGCTCGAGACTATATTTGGGGATATCTCTAAAACGCTATTTTTCGAATATCAAAATACTTCAGAGCTTGCAGATTATTTTATTGAGTACCATAGCTCTCAATTGATTGAACTATTAGGTCTTAAAAACAATGAGGACCAATTAGTTAATCATACAGAGATCCTGAATCAAGAGGATACCTTTGAAGACAAGGAAATCATCAAGGAACCACAACTAGAGGAGCTTTTGAAACCAGAAGTAGGCAAGGAAGAGAAGTATAAAGAAAGCAATACTCATGAGTATACCCCTACTGTTAATCACCATGTATTTGATGATGATATAGCCATTATTGGAATTGACGGTCAGTATCCAATGGCGAAGAACTTAGAGATGTTTTGGGAGAACTTAAAAGATGGGAAGAACTGTATCACTGAGATACCAAGTGATCGTTGGGATTATAAAGAATATTTTACTGAGCAAAAAGGCGAGAGAGGCAAAACATACTCAAAATGGGGTGGATTTTTAGATGATGTTGATAAATTTGATCCTTTATTCTTTAATATCTCCCCATTGGAGGCACAGATGCTTGATCCGCAAGAGCGCTTATTTATCCAAACAGTATGGCACACATTAGAAGATGCGGGATATACACGTAAAAAACTAGCCGATAAAAATGTCGGTGTATACGTGGGAGCGATGTGGGGGCAGTATCAATTATATGGTGGAGAAATTGAAGAAGGTGTCATTGTAACACCAACTTCTTCGTATGCATCTATTGCCAATAGAGTATCTTTCTTCTTTAACTTTAATGGCCCTAGTCTCACTTTAGATACCATGTGTTCGTCATCTCTTACTACTATTCACTTGGCGTGTGAAAGTATCCGAAATGGTGAAATTGATATGGCCATAGCAGGGGGTGTGAATTTAACTATCCATCCTAATAAACATATCTTTCTAAGTCAGACCAAGTTCGCTTCCTCCGAAGGTCTATGCAGAAGCTTTGGAGAAGGTGGAGATGGATATGTCCCAGGAGAAGGAGTGGGTGCAGTTTTATTAAAACCATTAAAGAAAGCTATTGAAGATAACGATCGAATCTACTCTGTTATTAAAGGTTCAGTAGTCAACCATGGTGGGAAGACAAATGGTTATACAGTACCTAATCCAAAAGCTCAAGAAAATCTTATTAAGAAAGCATTAGATAAGACAGGCATTGATCCAAGAACAATTAGTTATATTGAGGCGCATGGAACAGGGACAGCTTTAGGAGATCCTATTGAGATCACGGGTATTAGTAAAGCTTTTGGTAAATACACAAAAGATAGGAACTTCTGCTCGATCGGCTCTGTAAAGTCCAATATTGGTCACTGTGAATCCGCAGCAGGCATAGCAGGTATTACGAAGATAGTTCTGCAATTAAAGCATAAAAAACTAGTGCCATCTATTCACTCAGATGTATTAAATTCAAATATTAATTTTGAGCAAACACCTTTTTATGTTCAGCAGAAATATGAAGATTGGGAACAGCCTGTACTGGTGAAAGATGGTCGAGAAATACGTCTGCCAAGAAGAGCAGGCATTAGTTCTTTTGGTGCTGGGGGAGCAAATGCTCACATTATCTTGGAAGAATACGAACCGAGTATTATTGAAGAAAGTAAAGAAGACTCTTCACCACAGCTGCTAGTTCTCTCAGCAAAAAACAAAGAGCAGCTAAATGAGTATGCAAAAAGTATGGTGAAGTTTTTATCACAAGATCAGGGTAATATGAGAGAGTTTGTTCGGTCCCAGTTGTCTGTAGAACAAAAACAGAAGGCACAAGCTATTCCCAACTTCAGGGAAGCGATCCTTAAAGAGCTCTCAGATATTTTGACCGTTTCACCATCTGATTTAGATATTTATACCTCTTTTGATGAATATGGAATGGGTCTTGTCGAGTTAAAAGCCTTAGTTAGTACTTTTAAAGATAACTACAATATTACATTAGACATTAATTTAGAAGAAAATGTATCTTCGGTAATGGAAAAAGTAAATCCATCTATAAAAGTAGAAAGTCATTCGACTACGATTCCGTTTAATGATATCGCGTATACCTTACAAACCGGCCGGGAGGAGATGGAAGAAAGACTGGCCATAGTTGCATCTTCCTCAGAAGAAGCCGTAGAAAAGTTATTGGAGTATTGCAATGGGAATGAAAGTAGCAATAAAATCTATCACAACAATTTTGACCAGTCACATGGAAATACAGATTTCCTATTTACCGGTAAAGAAGGAAAAAGGTTTATTAAAGATCTAATACTCAATAAACAGCTGGATAAATTAGCACATCTATGGGTATCGGGTATTGATATTGCGTGGAATTTACTACACGAAGGATTACCAAAAACGAAGGTAACAGTTCCTAAATATCCATTTGCAAAAGAAAGATGCTGGGTGACAGATGATTTCCCACTAATGAAAAAAGGTGCCAATATTCATCCATTAGTTCATGAGATAGATGCTAATTTAAGTCTCACTAAAGGTGGAGTAGTCTATAAAACTTTTTTAACTAAAGAGATGATAGAAAGCTTGGCGAATCCTTATAGTTATAGAGTGATGATGTTAGAAGTGATTAAGGTTGCTCTACAACAAGTTAACGAAAATATGAAAGTACAAAATTTAGAATTAGTTCAACCAGATATAGTAAGTGGTGAAGACATTCATTTATATATTCATTTAGAAAATAAGGATGAATTAATAAAATTTAATGTGTGTGTTGGCGAAGAGGAAAAAACACTTGCTCAAGGTGTTGCTAAATATGATGGCCAATTACTAAATAACTCACCTCTTCCTGTAACTGCCATTCTTAATAAATTACAAACAGGGGTCACTAGAGCGTTCTCACCAGAAAACTTAATAATGGAATGTAAATACAATGATCAAGAGATGGTAATAGAGTGGAAGAATAATAGTATCCGTCATGATTATTTCTATGATCAAACTCTTGTTTCTGAAGTGCTAAAAGTCATCGAGAAATGTTTCGGTGTAATTACAGAGGAAGGTATTAAAGTTATTCATGAAGTATATACTTCCCAAGGGTTTGGAACTGAGGGTATGGTGTATGTTCAAAAAGCTGAAGAAGATATCTTTAACATAGCCTTCATTAATTACAATGGTGATATTTGTGCAAAATGGGAAGGATGCTCGTATAAAGAAAACAATGAATTAGTTCTCGATCGCTTCTTCTATAAACCATTTTGGAAAGAAGTAGAACAAACAGTAAAACCACTAAAAGAGAACAGAAAGGTCCTTATCATTGAGCCTGAAGGTTTTGAAGAATTGGTTACTCAATTAAAAAATCACCATGTTCATGACGTGGTTTATCAAGCTAAACCATCAACGAGAACTAACCAATTGACCAATGAAGTCTGGGAGATGGATTGTACATTAGAAGGTACCGTTCGCTTATTAAAAGAGACTCAAGATATTGATGTCATTTACTTTTTGGGAGGGTTGACTCAGTCCCTTGAGGTAAACAGTACGGATATAGAAAGATTTGCAGAAATCCAGGACAAAGGCGTTATTCAACTTTACCGTATTGTTCGAGCGATAGAGACAGGTTTACCAAATAAAAAGGTCCAGTTAAAAGTCGTTACGAATAATGTGCAGATTCTTTCTGAAAATGAGGTTAACTATCCTTATAGTGCGTCCCTAATAGGCTTCTCAAAATCATTGGCCAAAGAATATAAGAATATTACGGTGAGTTGTATGGATATCGCTTTAGAAGATAGCCATAATGATAATGCGTTACTAATTGCAGGGGAAGAAACAGCTACCAGAGTTAAAGAAGTAGCATTCCGAAACGGCAAACGTTTCGAAAGAATATTACTTCCAGAAAAATTGTCCGGTAATTCAAATTCAGCTTACAAGAAAAATGGAGTGTACTTTATTGTAGGTGGAATGGGTAATGTTGGACATAAATTATCCTTGTATTTAGCGGAAAATTATAAGGCGAAGTTAGTGATAACTGGAAGAACAGCCTTAAATGTTCAGCTTCGTGAAAAAGTCAAGGCAATAGAAGAAAAGGGCGGAGAGGTTCTATATATTCAAGCTGATCTGATGGACCAAGAAGGAATGGAAAGAGCAGTTAAACAAGCCATTCATCATTTTGGAAAAATAAATGGTGTGATTCATTCAGCTATGAACTTTGCATACGAAGTTATCTCAAATATTAATGAGGAAAAATTAAAAGAAGAGCTTGGTTCTAAGGCAGTAGGTAGTTTAATTCTCTTTAATGCTCTTAAAGGCCAGGATTTAGACTTTTTACTATTCTTCTCTTCAGGAGAAGCATTTACAGGAAATGTTGGTTGGTCCAGCTATGCTGCAGGATGTACGTTCAAAGATGCATTTGCATCCCATATTTCCTCAAGGCTAAGTTATCCTGTCCAAATTATAAATTGGGGTTTCTGGGATAACGAACTAGATGAATTTATGGGAATGCTTAAATCTAAAGGTATACATCCAATTCAAACAAGAATAGGTATGGAAGCTTTAGAAAAAGTACTTTCTCATCAAACGAAACAAGTTATGGCCCTAAATGTAGAAGATAATGTGTTGACTCTTATGGGAGTAGAACTGCCAGAGGTAAATATCGCTACTTCAAGTAGTAATACCTTTAACAAAGATTTGAGTGCTAAAAAACAAACAAAAGATATCTATGCTAAACCTGTAGATATTGTTTCAATAACGTTAGACAAGGAAGCATTGAAGCAGAAAGTGGAACTGTTTGTTAAAGAAATCTTTTCTAGAGTATTAAAGCTAAGTGCACAGAAGATAGAAAACGACAAGGAATTCAGCTTTTATGGTGTTGACTCTCTCATTGTTACAGATATTCATCAAGAGTTTGAAAAAGAGTTGGATGAAAAATTACACGTCATGCTCTTATTAGAAAACACAACGGTGACTGATGTAACTGAGTATTTAATAGAGAATAATAGTGAGGTGCTTATTAGGAAATTTGGAGGAAGTGTTATTGAGAAACAGAATGTTCAACCGATGCCTGTTTCAGAGGTTGAAATTAATTTATTTAGTCAGGTTATTAATGAGCCTACAGAAGAGTCCCTCATGCCTCATAATGTCTTAACAGACAAAGTATACGCATCGACAAGTATGTTAATTAACCCTAATATTGAAATACTAAGTATAACTGAGCAAAGTAAAGTTAGTGAGATGCTTTATGAATACGGAGACAAATATTCAAATGGAACTTTAAAAGCAATTAAAGATCAAGTGATGAACAAATCTGATGTGACTTTTAATCCTGACAATATGTATCACATGATGATTAATACTTCTTTTAATAAAAAAATTGAAGTCTTTACAATTGGAGAAGGTGTTCCAATCCTTTTAGTGCCTGCTATTGGTTTAACCGCTCCAATTTGGACGAATCAGTTAAAGTCATGGTCAGATAAATATCAATTAATCGTTATTCACCACCCTGGCTATGGTATAAGTGAATTACCAAAGCAAATAACTAATGAAGTAGTCGCTGTTATATTCAAAGAAGTACTGCAGACTTTGGGAATCGAGAGAAAGATTCATGTTATTGGATCTTGCTTTGGAGGGGTAGTATCTCAGTTCTTCGCTAAGGAATATCCAGAACTCCTTGCTTCATTGACTTTATCAGGAAGCTTCTATAAAAACTTTGGTCTACCTGATATTAAAGTGGAAGATCTTACAATTGAACAAATGATTGAAGGTGCAAGCATGATTTCAGCGGGAGTAAATCAAGACTTCGATGTGGTAGTGGAGAACATAGAAATGGATACCCGTTTAGCTATTATTGAAAATGCCAGAGAGCTATTGAATAAAAGCCAATGCGTCGATCCACTTGTGGTTATGCGCTACATTACACAAATCCTAACTCTCTCTGGGAAAGAATGGTTATCTGATATTAAAGTACCAACAATGTGTATAGCTGGTAACTTTGATACAATTGTCAGTCCAAGTATTTCGCGAGAGATAAGTGAGTTAGTCCCTGATGGAACCTATATGGAAATTAAGGGTTCAGGCCACTACCCTTATTTAACTCATACAGAAGACTTTGATCAAAAGGTATTGCCGTTTATCGAAAAACAAGAGAATGCTGTTTTAGCATAACTTTTAACCCTGCCTATTTTCAGTAAAATAGGCTGGGCCTTTTGTTAAACGCAAATGCCAAGGGTTGCGTGATATGAAAAAATATGAGAAAATATTTATTATAAGTAAAATTTTAGGGAGGGAGAAGAGTAGAAAATGAGTAAAAGAATACAAGATGAACGCCCGAATCTAGATAAAAATATCTCAGTAGTAGATTTCCTTGAGTTTTATTGGTTAAAGGAAGAATTACAAAACTTTTGTAGAGATATTGGAATGAGTGCTTCTGGCTCAAAAATAGATATTACAGAACGTATTACACATTATCTAAAAACAGGTCAGCGTTTAAGGGTTACTAGAACAGTATCTACTCCTAAAAGATCATCCTATTCTCCAACTAAAAGTTCCGGTTCCATGAATTTAGAAACCCTGATTGAACCAGGCTTTAAGTGTACTCAGGAGCACAGAGAATTCTTTAAAAGTGTAATTGGTCCTAAATTTCACTTCTCAGTGGATTTACAAAACTTTATTAAAGAAAATGCTGGAAAAACATATAAGGATGTAGTGGACCATTATTATAAATTACAAGAAGATAAGAAGAACGGAAAACGTTCTACTATTTCAAGACAGTTTGAATATAACACATTTATTCGTGACTATTATGATGATCCAACTAATAAAGGGAATTCACTAAAAGAAGCTATAAGTGCTTGGAAAGAAGTGCGCAGTCAACGCGGTGATAATGTATATAGACCCAAAAAATAAAGTGGGTGAAAAGAAATGAGCACTCGTAAAATCATTCATATAGATATGGATGCATTCTATTCATCAATAGAACAACGAGATAACCCTAGTTTAAAAGGAAAGCCTGTAGTAATTGCTCGTGATACGAAGGAAAGAGGCGTTGTTACTACCTGTTCATATGAAGCAAGAAAATACGGTATTTATTCATCGATGCCTACTTATATGGCACGTAAGCTTTGTCCCCATGCTATTTTTATTCCACCAAGGCTTGATTATTATAAAAAAGTTTCTCAAGAGATTATGGAAATCTATAGACGTTATACAGATGTAATTGAACCTATTGCATTTGATGAAGCTTTTTTAGATGTCACAACAAACTATTTTGGGACGCCTTCCGCTACGATAATTGCTAAGGATTTACAGCGAACCATCTACCGTGAGATAGGGATAACATCATCTGCAGGGGTTTCCTACAATAAGTTCTTGTCTAAAATTGCATCAGATGTTCAAAAGCCTTGTGGACTCACCGTTGTACCACCAGATAAGGCTGCAGAATTCATAAAAGAATTACCTATATCTAAATTTTTCGGTGTTGGAAAGGTAACCGAAAAGAAGATGAATGAATTGGGTATTTATACTGGAGAGGACCTTCTTAAATGGAGTGAAGCAGATTTAATTAGATATTTTAACAAGCGAGGTTACTTGCTATATCGAAATGTCAGGGGTCAAGACGATTCACCTGTAGTAAGTGAAAGAAAAAGAAAGTCAATGGGGAAAGAGTTTACGTTCCATGAAGATGTTAATGACGAGGAAGTCATTTTTTTAAAGTTAAGAGAGTTAACAAATATATTATCAGGAAATCTTAATAAGCAACACTTACAAGGAAGTGTTATAAAGCTAAAAGTGCGGTATGGAGATTTTTCTTCCGTAACCAAGCAAAAATCAAGAAATGTAAGAGACCCGTTAGAAATTTATAATGTAGCTATCGAATTATGGGACAGTCTCGAAAGCAGGGATCCCATACGTAATATAGGGATATATGTTTCTCACCTACATGAGGAAGTTGTAGAAGAGGAAGGGTTCTTATAAGGAATAAATTTAAGAAGGGGTACTGGATAGTGAAATTAATTTGTATACCATTTGCAGGAGGTTCCTCTGTAGTCTTTAGTAAATGGCATAGGCTATTATCTGAAGATATTGAAATCTTAAATATTGAATTGGCAGGTAGAGGAAGAAGGTTTCAAGAGAAGTGTTATGATAATGTAGAAGAAGCAGTAGATGATATTTATCAAATAGTACTACCTGTTCTTACAGGAGAAGAGCCTTACGCTATTTTTGGTCACAGTATGGGAAGCCTACTAGCATTTGAACTCTGCCACAGAATTCAAGAGTATAACCATAGGTTACCAGTGGCTGTCTTTTTCTCTGCAAAATCAGCACCACACCTTCCTCCTAAAGAACAAGTCCATTTATTTGAAAAAGAACGTTTTATAGAGAAGGTTTTTAGTTTAGGAGGTACACCTGAGCAGTTGCTTAATAATCGAGATCTTCTAGATTTATACCTCCCTTCTATCCGAGCGGACTATAAGTTGGTTGAAACATATAAATTTCAGAAGAGATCAAATTTGTTAAATATCCCCTTCTATGTTTTTTATGGGGATGAGGATGATATCAAGATAGATGAGATGCAAGGGTGGAAAATACACACAAGCCAGACATGTAGGTGGTATGAATTTAAAGGCGGACATTTCTTCATTCAACCCCAAGAGAATCGTGTTGTTACTTTAATAGATGACATATTGAGTAATCAGTTTGTGCGTAATAGATAAATGAATATATATGCTATTGAGATACCTGAAAGTCTAACGGAATACCAAATGGAGAGGTATTTGTCTCAAATACCCATGGAAAGGCAAGAGAGAGTTAGACGATATGTTAGAGAGGAAGACGCTATCCGGTCTCTATGTGGATCACTACTTACTCAGTATGTTATATGGAAAGAATTAAAAGCTGTTAACTTCTCTTATTCTTACAATAAGTATGGAAAACCTTTTGTTAGCGAGTTCCCTAGCTTTCATTATAATTTATCTCATTCTCATAATTGGGTAGTATGTGCGACAGATGATAATGAAGTAGGTATTGATATTGAAAAGATAAAAGATATTGATTTAGGGATTGCTGAAAGGTTTTTCACACCAAGTGAATTTGCTGAGATTCAACGCAAATCATCTTTTGAACAAATAGCTTGCTTTTATGAGTATTGGACAATGAAGGAATCCTATATCAAGGCTTTAGGAAAAGGTCTATCAATCCCTCTTAATTCGTTCTGTATAAGAGAAGAAAATGGTGAGTATCAAACCATTGATCAAAATTCTAAATTATATTTCTTCAATCAACTATATCTTGATAATGAGTATAAGCTGGCTGTTTGTAGTAAAAAAAAGATAATAGACATTAAAGTTCAATATGTTAATATGGAGAATTTTAATAAGATTTATCAAACTAAGAGTTCAACAATCCTGTTTTAATTAAAATTAATTAAGTGAAAATATTAAAATACGCCACGCGGCTTGAGCTCTGTATTCTGAGGGCCTCAGCCGTTACGTTTCCAATTCAAAGTTTGGGAATACTTCAAAAAGCTACAACCGCTGATTTCAAAGTGTTTGTGGCTTTTGCATTGGATGCAGTTACATATAAACCTAATTCCTTCAAGGTTTGTGTGTGTCTTTGTAACTGTTGCAGCGTTGGCGTTGCTGTATAAAATTGTGCATTTTCTTAACGTTGTAAATCTGCATTTTTTCTGATGATGCATAGTTAATAAAGTCCTTTGAAAAATAATAAAGGCATTAAAAATGTTAGCCACTTTATTCAACAATCTGATTCTTCAATAAGAAGATCGCGTTTTTCCGTTATAGGGTCATATAGTTGAGGAAAGTAACCACTTATTTATTTATAATGCAATCAAGATTATTAAGGATTACACTTAAACTCCCATGAAAATTAAAATCTTCGATTTAGGGAAAAAGACAATACGAAATCAGACGCAGCTTATTTATTTTTAAAAAATGCAGCGCCTAAATGGGAATCGAATTATGGGCTGAATTAGGAGGCATTTGGTTCAGTAATTGTAACGTTGTAACCTAAGTTTTCAAGTCTTCGAACAGAATACCGTACAATCGATTGTTCTTTTTGCTTGTCAAAGTAATCTTCACCTAAGTCTACGTACATTTCTTTGCGTGTTAGAAGATAATAGGTGATTCTTAAAATGGCATGAGCGACTGATATCCCTGCACGCTTTTTACCCTTTCTTTATGCAGTGCGCCTATACAGGGCTCCCAAATAAGTTTTGGATCCTCTGACAGAATGAGCTGCTTCAATTAATGCTGATTTCAAGTATTTATTTCCTTTTTTCATGTTGGTGGACTTCCTCTTGCCCGCACTCTCATTATGCCCCGGTACTAATCCTGCCCAGGAACATAAGTGCGCCGAACTGGGAAATTGCTTCTCGACATCTGTGCCGACTTCGGCTAACGGGTGTGTTACTTTAAGAAGCATTAAGTGATTTTAGGACAATTCTATATGTTAGTTATTTAATTAAAGGGCGCAATTCTTGAAAAAAGGAATTGTGCCTTTTTATTTGTCAAAATTTGCGATAAATGCTCCAAAGAGAATGTTTGGGACATTAGCTTCACTTCTGTAACTAAGCACATTATTCCAGCACGTGATTTGCACAATAAATCCGACAAGTTGCCGAGAGTATGTGCTTATTTTTTCACATTCCTCCAGAATCTGCTCATTCTTTTTCACGCTCTTTCCGCAAATGAAACGCAAAAAAGCCGGATCACCGAAAAAGAGGTCTGTACAGCGAAACGCTGCACAAACCTTCCTCATACAAACACTTGGCTTTCAATCGCCAAACGAACGACTTCCTCGTCAATTTGCTCTTTTTCTAATCTCGCCCCACGTCTGTTGATTAACTAATTTCTACCAATAAAATTCAATAAAAAAAGAGAGATTCCATGTAAAA
>NZ_BMJT01000015.1 GCF_014643595.1 Lysinibacillus alkalisoli | reverse complement strand
TTAAGCTCTTTAGCGTCGATGGTAGTTGGACGTAGGTCCTGCGAGAGTAGAACGTTGCTAGGCACTAAAGTATACTGATTTTAATCAGTATACTTTTTTTATATAATTTTTTATTAATAACCTTCTATAAAGTGGAATAAAACCCACTTTGTAATCCCTTTCAATAGTCGGAATAATCTTTCTTTCTAATCTTTCTTGACAGTAAAGCAACGCATTGTTAATCTTATGAATAATATTCTTTTAAACTAGGAGGAGTTCACGAAATGTGGGAAACAAAATTTGCTAAAGAAGGTTTAACATTTGATGATGTATTATTAGTACCAGCTCATTCAGAGGTATTGCCAAAGGATGTAAGCCTATCTGTGCAATTAACACCGAAAATTAAATTAAATGTACCTGTAGTGAGTGCAGGTATGGATACTGTAACAGAGTCTAAAATGGCTATTGCAATGGCACGTCAAGGTGGCTTAGGCATTGTTCATAAAAATATGAGTATTGACGACCAAGCTGAAGAAGTCGAAAAAGTAAAACGCTCTGAAAATGGTGTTATTACAAACCCATTCTTTTTAACTCCAACACACCAAGTATTTGATGCTGAACATTTAATGGGCAAATATAAAATTTCAGGTGTTCCTATTGTAAATAACCAAGAGGACTTAAAATTAGTTGGTATTATTACAAATCGTGATCTGCGTTTTATTTCTGACTATTCATTAAAAATTGATGATGTTATGACGAAAGAAGATTTAATTACTGCACCAGTTGGTACGACATTAGACGATGCAGAAAAAATCTTACAACAATATAAAATTGAAAAATTACCAATCGTATCTGAAGATGGTACTTTAAAAGGCTTAATTACAATTAAAGATATTGAAAAAGTAATTGAGTTCCCGAATGCAGCTAAAGATGATTTAGGAAGACTGTTAGTAGGCGCTGCAGTAGGTGTTTCTAAGGATACGGAAATCCGTGTAAAGAAACTTGTAGAAGCACAAGTTGATATTATTGTTATTGACACAGCTCATGGTCATTCACAAGGTGTTTTAGAAACCGTTAGAAAAATTCGTGATACTTATCCAGAATTAGAAATCGTTGCTGGTAACGTAGCTACAGGCGCTGCAGCAAGAGCTCTTTACGAAGCTGGCGCAGATGTAGTTAAAGTAGGTATAGGTCCTGGTTCGATTTGTACAACACGCGTTGTAGCAGGTGTAGGTGTACCACAAATTACAGCTATTTATGATTGTGCAAGTGTAGCTCGTGAATTAGGAAAAACTATTATTGCAGATGGTGGGATTAAATTCTCAGGTGATATTGTGAAAGCTCTAGCATCTGGTGGCCATGTAGTAATGTTAGGTAGTTTGTTAGCAGGTACTTCTGAAGCACCTGGCGAAACGGAAATTTTCCAAGGTCGTCGTTTTAAAGTATACCGTGGTATGGGTTCAGTTGGTGCTATGGAAAAAGGTTCGAAGGATCGTTACTTCCAAGAGGATGCTAAAAAATTAGTGCCAGAAGGTATTGAAGGTCGTTTACCATATAAGGGCCCTCTTACAGATACAATTCATCAATTAGTTGGTGGTATTCGTGCAGGTATGGGTTACTGTGGCGCTAAAGATTTACATGCATTACGTGAAGAGGCTCAATTTGTACGTATGACAGGTGCAGGCTTATTAGAATCTCACCCTCACAATGTTCAAATTACAAAAGAAGCACCGAACTATTCAACACGATAATTACAAAGCACTCTTTTAGCTTGCTAAGAGAGTGCTTTTTTCACAGAAAGGGATTCATTATGAAGAAGTGGCTTATAGTAATGAGTTTCGTACTAATGTTTAGTACGATGCCACCTGTACAAGCAGCTGAGACTTTTAGTGTGAATGCAGATGGCGCTATTTTAATTGATGCAGAAACAGGTCAAATTTTACATCAACAAAATGCAGATGCGGCATTAGGGTTGGCAAGCGTTAGTAAGCTGATGACTGTTTTTATTGTCTTAGATCATATTCGCTCAGGAGAATTGAAATGGGACGATACTTATAAAGTGTCTAAAAGAGTGCATGAGCTATCTACAGACATGAGTTTAGGGAATGTTGCGTTAGTAGAAGGGCGAGAATATACGATTCGTGAATTGTATGAGTCTATTTTAATTTTCTCTGCTAATGCTTCAACAGTGGGTTTAACAGAGAAAATAGCAGGTAGTGAAGAAGCATTTATGCCTTATATTAAAAAGAAGGCTAAAGAGTTAGATTTACAACAAATTAATTTTGTAAATGCTACAGGGCTAAACAATGTTGATTTACAAGGTCAACATTTGCCAGGGACAGGGCCATCTGACGAGAATGTGATGTCTACAAAAGATGTAGCTAAAATTGCTTATCATATGATTCAAACATATCCTGAAGTATTAGACATTACGAAACAGCCTCGAAAAGTGTTTGGGGCAGGCACCGAAAATATGGTTGAAATGACTAGTTGGAACTATATGTTGCCAGGTTATTTATATGAATATGAAGGTGTGGACGGCTTAAAAACAGGTAATACGACATTTGCTGGTCAATGTTTTGTAGGGACAGTGCAACGTGATGGAATACGTTATATTGGCGTTGTGTTAAATGCACGTGACAAAGATAATAATAGTACGTATGATGGGCGCTTTGGCACAATGAAAGAATTATTTGATTATGCTTTTACGACATTCAATAAAACTACTAAGGCAGATAAAGATACTGTTACACAAGTAAAAGTTGATGGTAAAGAAGCGAAAGTGAAATTAGCAACAGCGCTACCATTTTATGAAGATAAACATGCCAATACTAAAATAAAAGTAGTAGCAACAGCTAATCAACATAAAGGGAAAATTAAAGAAGGCGACATTGTTGGCACTGCACATTTAGCCTATGCAGACGGTAAGGAAATTACCTATCTCGCTCAACCCCCACAAGTGGATTTAGTGGCAACAGATAATGTGCATGCGGCTAACAAAACAAAGGCAGCAGCAGAAGGCGCAGGAAATTTCTTTAGTCGAGTATGGAAAACAATTTCAAACTTTGTCAGTAATATTTTTTAAATAGACATGCTCGTAATAGAAGTGGTAATGGGAAGGTAGTATTTCCTATTACCACTTTTTTGTATAGTAGTACTAAATGTTAGCATCATAAGCTAAGCTCTCAAATTACAGTGAATGAGGCGTTATTTTTTTGAGTTGCCATACTTTCATAAGTGCATCTACTGCTTGGTTAATATCATATAATTGACCAAAGCCAATCAGGAAACGGGCATCAGCGTAATGTGCAGGTTGTAATAAATATTGAGATAAAGGATATACCCCAATGCCTTGTGTTTTAGCGGATTGCCAAAGCTGTTGTTCATTACCTTCAAGTGCTAACAAAATATGCATGCCAGCTTGTGAACCTGTGATGCGAACTTGAGGATAATGTGTAAAAGCATCGATAAGGGCATTATGTTTCTTACGATAAATTTTACGCATACGATTTAAATGCTTAGAGAAATGACCATCTCTCATAAAATTAGCTACGATATGTTGATCAAATCTTGGTACGGTAGATGTGTAATAGGTAAAAACACGTTGGTAAATGGCTAATAATGATGGAGGTAGTACAAAGTAAGCTAATCGTAATGATGGCATCAATGATTTCGTAAAAGTACTCATATAAATAACTTTATCTTTGCCATTTAATGCTTGTAAGGCGGGTATTGGTTTGCCTGTATAACGAAATTCTGAGTCGTAATCATCTTCAATGATATAACGTGTTGGTGAAGCAGCAGCCCAGTTGAGTAGCTGTGTGCGTCTTGTGGCTGATAAAATAGCACCTGTAGGAAATTGGTGTGATGGTGTAACATACACAACATCAGCATTAGACTTCTCAAGCTCGTTGACGATAATGCCTTCATCATCTACATTGATAGGAAAGACGCTACGGCCGTGTTGACGTAAAATGCGGTCAACAGATGGATAGCCTGGATGTTCGAGTGCAAAAACAGTAGCTTCTTCAAATAAGCGAATTAACATCGGTAAAAGTTGTTCTGTACCAGAGCCGATGACAATTTGTTCTGGGGAGCATTCAACCCCTCTTGATTGATACAAATAAGTGGCAATTTCTTGTCGCAATGCGAATTCACCTTGAGCTTCTCCAGTTAGTAACAGGTCAGCATGCGCCGTATCATAAAGGTCACGTGCATATTTGCGCCATGTTGAGAAGGGAAAATGCTCAATATCAATACCACTTGGGTTGAAATCATAGGTGTATGTAGGTTTTTGTGTAGGTGTTTTTGGTAAGATAGTATGTTTTTCCACATAAGGTAACTCATCTAAATCTTCAACAAAATACCCTACACGAGCTTTAGCACTAATATAGCCTTCTGCTAATAATTGCGCATAAGCTAACTCAATAGTAGTTTGGCTAATATTAAGAAAATCGCTTAATTTACGCTTAGAAGGCAACTTTTCACCAACATTAATTTTTTTTTGGATAATGGCATCTTTAATTCCTTCATAGAGCTGTTCGTAGAGCGGTGTGATATCCTCCTTATTTAAAGAAAATAACAATAAATCCATTCTATAACCTCCTGACCTTTTTAGAATAGTGAAATCTGAATCTTTTAATATGGTCAATATTCATTATACTAAACGTTAACAACAAATTGGAGGGATTTATGATGGATCATTTACAAATGCCATACGGTGGCGTAATTATGGATGTTATTAATGCAGAGCAAGCGAAAATTGCCGAGGCAGCAGGGGCTGTAGCTGTAATGGCATTAGAGCGAGTGCCTTCAGATATTCGTAAAGCAGGTGGGGTTGCAAGAATGGCTGACCCAACAATTATGGAAGAAGTAATTCAAGCTGTTCATATCCCTGTTATGGCAAAGGCACGTATTGGCCACATTGTTGAGGCACGTGTATTAGAGGCTTTAGGTGCAGATTATATTGATGAGAGTGAAGTATTAACACCAGCTGACGATGAGTTTCATTTATTAAAATCCGACTATACTATTCCTTTTGTATGTGGTTGTCGCGATTTGGGTGAGGCAGCGCGCCGTTTAGGAGAAGGAGCAGCAATGCTACGCACGAAGGGAGAGCCGGGCACAGGTAATATTGTAGAAGCAGTGCGTCATATGAGAAAAGTGAATGCGCAAGTAAGAGCTCTTGTGCATATGACACCAGAAGAAATCATGACGGAAGCCAAAATATTAGGCGCACCTTATCATATTTTATTACAAATTAAAGAACAGGGACGTTTACCTGTGATGAATTATGCGGCTGGCGGTGTGGCTACACCAGCTGATGCAGCATTGATGATGACTTTAGGCGCGGATGGTGTCTTTGTGGGTTCTGGTATTTTCAAATCAGAAAACCCTGAAAAATTTGCTAAAGCAATTGTCCAAGCAACAAAACATTTTAAAGATTATACGTTAATTGCAGCGTTATCTAAAGATTTAGGTGCACCAATGCAGGGCATTGAGATTGATCAATTATCACCAAAAGAACGCATGCAAGAACGTGGCTGGTAAAGAAAACTATAAACTATGTGATATGTAAGGCAATAAGTGATAGAGGGGAAAGTAAAAATTCCCTTTATCACTTGTTTTTTTATTTAGCTTTCCGTCATAATGGGTAGCAATTATACAAGAGGTACTCTACATTAGGATGTGAAGCACATGGTATGGAGCGTTTACTTAATCGCTTGTTATATGTTAGGGACAGTATTAACAGCAGAATGGGTGAGTCGCCTTTTATATGATGGTGAAATTAGAAAAAAAGGAAGCCGCAATCCGGGTGCGCGCAATATGGGGCGTGTGTATGGACGTACAGCTTTTATATTAACGTTACTAGGAGATGCTATAAAAGGAATGATTGCTGTAGGTGTGGGGTACTATTTAATGCTACCTTTATTCCTTGTCATAGTTGGCTTAGCCTGCGTTATGATGGGACATATTGCTCCCTTTTACCGCAACTGGCGAGGAGGAGAAGCGGTGGCTACCTTTCTTGGTGGTATTATGATGTTATCGCCTTATTATTTATTTGCATTTCTTATTGTTGCTATATGTAGTGTATTAATGCGAGCAAGTATTACAGTGGCAGGTTGGCTAGGATTTATCGCAGTCCCTTTAGCTGCTTATATTCATACAGGGGATGGCGGTATGGCGATGGCCATGACTAGTCTTCTTTTATTATTAGTATGGGCCAATCGTCGAGAGAAATGACGAGGAATAACAAAGATTGTACACAGTAAAATGGAGGTAAGAGACATGAGAAAAATTACATTAGTCAGGCATCATCCCAAATATATTCAACAAATGAGTGAACTAACATATAAAACGGCTGTGCAATATGCTTTAGGTTTGCCAGATATAGCGACAGGATGGAAAGGCACAGAGAATTTCATTCATACTGTTATTGAGGAAGAACAGCAAGGAAAGCAAATTTCTCGTGTTATTTTAAATGAGGATCATGTATTAATTGGTGTTATTACATTAAAAGATATTAAAGGGGATATGGCTCACGTTGGTACATGGCTAGGTGAACCATATTGGGGGCAAGGCTATAATGAATTAGCTAAGCTTGCCTTATTTAAAGAAGCTTTTACTGAGAGAGGTTTTACGCTTATTTTTGCGGGTGCTAAATTAAGCAATATCCGCTCAAGGAAAGCGCAAGAAAAATTACCATACATGACATTTGATGTTGGCGATCAATATCCACAAGAGTTAGCAGTTATCGAAAAAATTACTGGTGAAGCTTGTGTATTACATGCCATCAAAAAAGAAAATTTTCTCTCGTATCTTAAGACGCAATCGCTACAATAATACCGCCTTTGTTATCGCCAGAAATGGTATAGCTTTTATCTTTAGGTAATAGCGCTTCAGAGAACCGACTACCATCATAGTATTCAATAATATAAGAGATACCATTCACTGTTGTCCGAAATGTTTGCTGTTGTTTGAGCTCCTCCACATACTCCTCAAGTACCCAGTCATTGTCATGCATAATGACACTATGTGGCAGCCCTACATAGCGAATATGCCAAGGCTCATATTTAATTTTTGTAATATGAGTCTTATGCTCAGGATAACGCATAACAAAGCCAAATTGCCAAACATTTTGAGCCAACCATTCACCTTCTATTGTGTCCTCCATGCGGCCTTGTGAAGAACCAATATCTAAAGATAGCCCTAAGTTATGTTCACTATAGCCAGCGGGTAAAGCACTGCCATCACCATATTGCTCATATAACTTTTGTTGTTCTTTAAAGCCCCTAAAACCACTACTAATTACAAAGTGATTAACGCCATCCTCGTTTGCTTTTTTCATCAGTTTTTCAAAAGGCTCACTAATATGTTTAGAGACAAATGTATTGTTGTATAAAACAACATAGTGATTGGATTGGTTCACGGTGTTTGCATCTACAATATCTTGGCGAATGAAGGGTTCTTTAACAGGGTAGTCTTCATTCACTAATAATAAATCACCTTGATAAACTTGCTCATGTATATTGGTGTCTACAACTTGAGTAGCTGCAGGCTTTACATCGAAAAGATATTGCGTACCAAACCAACCACCTGTTAAAAAAATTGCACCTGCTAACAACCACTTTTTCATCCAATATGCCTCCTCTAGTGTCAGTACCACCATCATAAGAGGAAATACTTAAATCCCTAGTAGGGCAAAGTTTAAATCTTTCTTAAATTTTTAAGCTTGCGCATAGCGAGGTAATTGTATAGTGAAGCGGGTTTCTTTAATTGTGCTAGAGACATCAATGGTTCCGTCATGTTGTTCGATAATGTTTTTAGCAATAAATAAGCCAATGCCAGAACTATTTTCCACTGTAGTACGTGCTTGATCAGCCGTATAGTACATATCAAAGAGGTGAGGTAAATCTCTTTCTGTAATAACAGCACCGTAATTAATAATAGCAATCTCAACTGTCTCTGCATGTTGCTGGGTGGTAATATCAATAAACTGTCCATCCACACCATATCGACAAGCGTTAGTTAATAAGTTTTCAAAAACACGCGCTAATAATTCACCATCTGCATGTACAAGTAAGGGGTCATTAATGGCCGTACGAATAGTTAAATGAGCTTGCTCTACAATAGGGTACATTTCATCCGCTAATTGTAATAATAAGTGCCCTACATCAAAAGTCGTTTTTTTCAAAGGTAATAGCCCATAATTGAGTCGAGTTACTTCAAATAATGTGTCAATTAGTCGCTCAAGGCGTTCAGCCTTCGTATGCGCAATGTGTAAGTAATGCTGTTGTTGCTTTGGTGTTAAATGATGATCAGATTGTAATAAATGTAAATAGCCTAGCACGGATGTGAGGGGTGTTCGTAAATCATGAGCTAGATTAACCACCAACTCATTTTTACTACTTTCAGAGAAATCACCACGTGCAATAGCAGCTTGCAACATAGAAGAGGCACGATTAATATCAGTAGCAATCTCACCAAATTCATCTTCTTTATCTAGTATGACTTGATGTGTAAAATCGCCATTAGCGAGGTGATGAATGCCCTGTGAAATTTGTTGGAAGTATGCCGTATATTTTTTAGTAAGCAAGAAAAATATGACGAAAGCTAACGGGATAAATAATAATAAAAACACATTAATCTCGCCAATTTCTCGCATAAATAAACGTATACTAGCTAGCGAGTCTTCCCATTTTACATATTTGCGGTAATACCAACGTAAACTTAAAAATACACACCATGTGACGACACCTGATAATAATAAGCTAACACCAAACCAACCAATCATCTGCATGCGAAAGCTTTTTCGTAATTTAATCATTGAATGTATAACCCACTCCCCATACGGTTTTGATATATTGATTTTTCTTCGTTTCTTTTAACTTTTTACGTAAGGTACGAATATGTACCATCACAGTATTAGCGCTGTCAAAATAGTCTTCTTTCCATACTTCTTCAAAAATGTTCTCAGTGCTAAACACTTTTTTAGGGTGGCTAGCAAGTAAATATAAAATATCAAATTCTTTGCGCGTTAAATCAACAGGCTCGTCAAATAGTGTGACAGACCGCTCTAAAGAAGAAATGGTTAGTCCACCGTATTGCAATGTAGTGTGAGCTGATTTTGGTGTATTAAAGGTTGTGAAGCGGCGCAACTGTGCATTTACACGTGCCATGAGTTCAATCGGTGTGAAAGGCTTTGTCATATAGTCGTCGGCACCAACGGCTAATCCGTGTACTTTGTCAAAGTCGGATGTTTTAGCACTGACAAAAATAATAGGCATATGTTGTGTTTTTCGCACTTCAGTGGCAAGCTCATAACCATTTAATTGTGGCATCATAATATCAAGTATTAATAAATCAAAGTCTTGAGATTGAATGGCACGTAAAGCTTGGTTACTATCATAAAAGGTAGTAACGTTATAAAATTCTTTTTCTAAGTGTAATGTAATTAAGTCAGCAATTTCTTGCTCATCATCCACGACTAAAATTTTAGCTCTTTGCATTTCTGTCACCTCAACTTGATTATAAAGGATTCATTCCGAGATTACTTATCCTAAAGTTGCTAAAAAAAAAGACCTATAGTACAATTAATGCAAATTCATATATGAATGCGAAGATAGGAAGCAGTAACAAATACGTTTTTTTAAGAGAGTTAGCGGTTGGTGTGAGCTAATAAAAGCGCTTGTGAATCCGTCCTTGAGTTGCTCAGTTGAAGTAATAGTAAGCTGTAGCCGGTTGAAAAGCCGTTATGTATAGAAGAGAATTAGCTATGAGTAAGCTGGCTAATTAATTAGGGTGGCAACGCGGGTAGCTCTCGTCCCTTCATAGGGATGGGGGCTTTTTTTGTTTTTAAAATTATATTCGCATAATACTTATTGGAGGGAAAGACATGTTAGATATTAAATACGTACGTGCCAATTTTGAAGCAGTAAAAAAGATGTTAGAAACGCGCAATGAAGATTTAGGAAATTTAGATGACTTTGAGGACTTAGACCAAAAGCGTCGCGCTTTAATTGTAAAAGCGGAAGAATTAAAAGCAGAGCGCAATAAAGTATCAGAGCAGATTTCTCAAATGAAGCGCAATAAAGAAAATGCAGACGAAGCGATTGCACGTATGCGTGAAGTAGGCGATGAAATAAAAGCGCTTGACGATGCCTTACATGAGGTAGAAGAAAAATTCACCTACATGATGATGCGTCTGCCGAATATCCCACATGAAAGTGTGCCTGTTGGGACGACAGAAGATGATAATGTAGAAATTTTACAATGGGGCGATGTGCCTCAATTTGATTTTGAACCTAAAGCGCATTGGGATTTAGGTACAGCGTTAAATATTATAGACTTTGAACGCGGTGCTAAAGTGGCGGGGAGCCGTTTTGTATTTTATCGTGGCTTAGGCTCTCGCTTAGAACGTGCACTGATTAACTTTATGATGGATTTACATAGCACAGAACACGGCTATGAAGAAATGTTAACGCCAATGATTGTAAATCGAGAAAGTTTAGTCGGTGTAGGGCAGTTACCTAAGTTTGAAGAAGATGTTTTTAAATTAACAGAAGATCACTTATATTTAATACCGACTGCTGAAGCACCTGTGACAAATTTCTATAATAACGAAATTTTATCAGATGAGATGTTACCACAAGCTTTTGCCGCATATAGTGCATGTTTCCGTTCAGAAGCAGGTTCAGCCGGTCGTGATACACGCGGTTTGATTCGCTTACACCAGTTTAATAAAGTAGAATTAGTACGTTTTGTTAAACCTGAAGAATCATATGAACAATTAGAGTTATTAACAGGTCATGCAGAAAAAGTATTACAACTATTAGAATTACCTTACCGTAAAATGAGTATGTGTACAGCAGATTTAGGCTTTACAGCAGCAAAGAAATACGATTTAGAAGTATGGATTCCAGCGCAAAATACGTATCGTGAAATTTCTTCTTGTTCAAACTTTGAAGACTTCCAAGCGCGACGTGCCAATATCCGTTTCCGCCGTGATGCAAAAGCAAAACCAGAGTATGTACACACTTTAAATGGCTCTGGCTTAGCAATTGGACGTACAGTAGCTGCTATTTTAGAGAATTACCAACAAGCGGATGGCTCAGTAGCCATTCCTAAAGTATTACAACCTTATATGGGTGGCGTGGAAGTTATTCCAGCACCATAAACATCTAAAAGAGGTTGTGATATAACGAGTTTTCAGCCAAAGGAAAAGAGAGTGAAACGCAAATTAGCTTTCAAGTGGCCAAAAACAGGTTCGACATCGATTTTACGTTTTCGATAAATCGCTGCTGTTTTTCCATCTGAAAGCTTCGTTTTTATATAGGTTTTTTGGTTTTCCCAGTTTTCATTCACAAGTAGTGTATGATGATTGCCTTCCTTAGCTTTTGTACAGGACGCACGGAAAGGGCAACTTATACAATTTTTACATCGGTACACCTTAAATGTTCGGGTGAAACCATTTCGATCGGTTCGTATCGAAGGAGAATGAAACACTAATGTTTGTTGATTCGGACACGTATAGAGGTATCTGTGGTTTCGTCATATGTCCAATTGGCTGTGTTGAAAGGATTTTGTTGATACTTTTTCTTTTGTTCTCGCCGATAAAGATTGTAGGTGATAAGCGCCTCGCGCTTATAGTTGTTGAGAATATCATGGTAATTTTGTTCACTGCCATACCCTACATCTGCGACGATATGATGTGGTAAGGTAGAATAATTATCTTCAATTTCATCCGAAAAAGGTAGTAGCGTCAACGTATCCGGGGGATTTGGGAAGATCTGATAGGCGAGCACATACTGTCCTTCTGTCGCAATTTGTACGTTATACCCTGCTTTTAATTGTCCATTTTCTCATATAATCCTTTTTCATTCGCATAAAAGTGGCATCATGGTCTGTCTTCGTATAACTATTTCTTGTGCCAAAAATCGTCATAGCCTTGGCGTATTTTTGTTTATGTAACGCAAGATCAATCCATGTTTTCCACATGACTTTTGGATATTTGCGTTGGATCGCTGGAATAATAGCCCGGGCAAGTAATTCATCATATACCGCCTGCGATTTTTCAATGAGGTTAGTTTGATAACGTATGATGGATTTTTTCCACACAAAGGTGAATTTGTTAGCATTGGCTTCAATCTTCGTGCCATCAATAAAAATCGCTTCGTTATCTATCTGTTTCGCTTCGACCAGTTGGCAACGGAATTGGACAAAGCATTGTCGAAGTAAATCCTTCATGTCTTCATGCACAAGGAAACAATTAATCGTACGATAGCTCGGTTCATATTCTTGCGCCAACCGCATCATACGTAGGCTATCTTTGAGTAACGCTTCCATTTTATGCCCTGAAAAAACGGACTGCGTGTATGCACAAAGGATAATTTTTAGCATCATACGAGGATGGTAAGCTGGGCAGTCCCCATTTCGAAGAAATGGTGTGAACGCTTCCTTACCACAAAAATCAAAGCCCTTGAACTTTTACATAATATAAAAGTTCAAGGGCTTTTCATTTATAAGACAGATTTTGTCCCAACAGCATTCTGTTGACAAAGCACTTTATAAACAGAATGCCATCGCATATTTGCGATGACACAATGCTTCTATGCAGCTTAAATCACTCAAATACTAAAGTGATAAGTGTTCGAATTAAATAAAGTCTAACATCAGGGGTGAGCAATCCCTTTCTGTGCTTTTCGTTTTTCCTTCTCGCAGCCTTATTATACATAAACTTTAAAGTTTGATAAATGGAATATGACCAGATTTATTAATTTTTTTCAGTATATAATCTTCGTTGTATTCAGAGAGTCCTCCCCACAAAGGAATCCTTTCTTTTATATTTAATCCGTACTTTCTAAATGGTTCTAATTTTAAGGGATTATTGGTTATTAAACTTATTGACTTTTTTCTTAATGATTTTATTATCTGTATTGCTTCAGAGTAGTCTCTCAAGTCATCCGAGAAACCCAAAAGATTATTAGCTTCTACCGTATCAAAACCTCCATCTTGTAAAAGGTAAGCCAATGCCTTACTAAATAATCCAATCCCTCTACCTTCATGATTTGATAAATATACCAACGCACCAGATTTATTCTCTACTATCATTCTTAATGACATTTGAAACTGGAAACCACAATCACAACGACTGCTTCCAAATATATCTCCAGTATGGCAAATTGAATGCAATCTTAACAATGCCGTTTCAGAATTTGAAAAATCACCGAATGTTAAAATGCTCGACTGTTGTAAATGTGCTAATTTTTTGTTTGGGAGACTCTCAATTAATTCAATATGAGAATACAGCAGTTCGCAATGCAACCAACTATACCAATTAAACATTTCTTTTTTTCCATCTACCTCGAGTGGTAGCATAATTGGCCCAATTAAATAGATATAACCAATATCCACTTTTATTGTCTCAATTTTTTTAGATAAAATACTTAAAACTTGATTGTCAATGTGTATCAAAATATGCCTCCTTTAAACTTTTGTTTCAGTAAATTGCACTAATGAATATATAAGTTCTTTGACTATTAATTGATGTTCTTCATGTACTAAATTTTGTTCCTCATCAAAGTATTCTCCATCTATTACATGTTGCTGTGGACTAACATCAGCTGCCACACCTCTCATAATTAACCTTAGATTATTAAGTGCGTTAATTCCACCTTTACCATGACATCCAGCTACAAACATTAGTATTTTTTTGTTAAAAAAGTGATCTCTGTTTAAAAAATCTAGACAGTTTTTCAAAGCACCACTCACGGCATTGTGATATTCGGGTGTACAAATGACAATGCTTGTGGCTTTTTCAACATATTTTAATAGCTTTTGAACATTTTCATTATCATAATCACTTTCTTCGTCAGTAAATAGGGGAAGCTGTGTTGAAGATAGATCAAAAATCAACGATTCAACATTATACTGTTCATATGCATTTTGAATATATTTAGCTAAGCCGCTGTTAATTGAATTCTTCCTAGGACTACCGGATAAAATAAGTATCATAATAAAACTCCTTATCTTTATATTTTTAAAACCAAAATTTACCTACTTTTAAATTTATTGAAATTATTGCATTAGATTAACATTAATGCTAATCTATAGTGGCTAGTATATATAGATTATTCTGACTTGTCAAAAATATTTAAGGAGGTGATATCATGAGCTTCGAAAACTTCAAAAAGCCTGAACGCAGACTTATTAATGCGAAAAAGTAATCCCAAAAAGAGGACCATACCAATTTAGGTGTGGTCCTCAAATTTAATCTTGTCAAAACTATCTAAATGGGAAAATAGAGCTACACTATGCAGGTGTGGTTCTCAAAAAAAGGGAGATCATTAAATGTTAAGTAGACTAATAAGAGTTGAATATAATACTTATCACGATATTGTTATTGCTTCAGACTCTCAAGGCAGAATACATAAATTGGATCGGGATCTAAACGTAATAGCTAGTTCTATTGCCCCTCTCGATTTAAATAGAATTTATTGTATTGTAAGTTGTGAAAAATATATATATACCAGAAATATTTTTGGCGTTATTAATATGTTTGATATTGATACATTAACCAGAATTAAAACTCTAGATACTGCTACTCTGAGCAATAGAAGAGATGCTGAATCTCCTTCACCTGGAACAGCAAGAGGTATTGCCCTGTTTAACGGCTATTTATATACAACAAACGGTTTTGGAGAGCTTCTCAAAATCGATAAAAATACCCTTACAATAGAAAGCACCATGGAACACCCAACTAATCAGACAACTTTTATTGATTGTATTAATGTGGAGTTCGATAACCAACATTTCTTATCTGATAAAGAAGGGTATGTATTTATTGGTGATCTTGAAAAGATGGAGTTCGAGAAATCAATTCAAGTAGATGAAGGCAGTGTTCATGTAGTGAAATACGATAAAAGACATGATCGATTAATTGCAACTCAAGATTTTGGAATTGGTATTTCAGCATGGAATGTAAATGGTATTGTCACGTTAGACTATAATGACCTATCAATAGTAAACTACCCGTTCACGACTGACGATGTAGAGTTCATCTTCTTTGATCCATCGTATTCGGAAGTTTATACTGGAGGTTTTGATGGAAAGATATATGTTTATAACAACGAGGAGAAAGATCTTAAACTTAAGAGGGTTTTAGGACCATTCAACCATCAAATCTCTTATGCTATTTCTTTAGGAGATAATGAAATTTTAGCTTTATTACAATCAGGTGAGTTGATAAAGGTTAATAAATTTGGAAAAATATTAAAAGAGTTGGATTATTCTTATGTATGTTATTGGGGTTTTGTTCCTAAACCTGATAATGAATCGATAATTTATGCACCAGATGGTTCGGGCGTATCTATCTTTAAAATAGATCATGTATCTGATAATGATATAAATCTATCGAAAATAGTCTCATATCGTTATAACTTTGGATTAATTCATAAGTTATTATTGTTAAAAGACGATCATTTCATTGCACTATCTAGAGATAATATCGTTTTCAGAGCTGATGCGAAGGGAAATATACTTTGGTATACACATTTAGAGTTTTTACCCAAAAACTTTGCTTGTAGTGAATCACTAAAAAAGTTAATTGTCGGCCTTGATAATAGATGCTTACAAGAGCTGGATTTAGATACAGGAGAGCTATTAAAGAAACAGTATTTCGATTCTTCTGTATATGTATGTAGTTATAATAATAACGATGTTTTAGTAGGTACTTCAGGCGGGAAATTGCATGTATTAGATGAAAATTGGAAACCAAAAAGAGATGTTATTGAGTTAGGTGGATATCCAAAAAGATTATACTTAAAGGATGGCCTTCTAACCATTGTCGGTGGGGAATTTGGGTTTATTGAAATTGAAGTAGAAAATTATACTGTAGTTAAATCTTTTATTGGTGATATTATTTATAACACTCGTGAAGATGCTGTGAAAATAAATAATCTCGTATTTATCGGTAGTTACGGATACCAAGTTGGAATTTATGACTATGAGACAGAAAATCTAGTGGGACTATTAGAAAATGAAATCCCGGATTATGTAAAATCGATGTATCATTATCAACACGATAACGCAGACTATTTAATCATAGGAGGAAATACAGGGTTCATTCAAGCGTATAGAGTTCATGGTCAAGGGATAGATTTAATAAGAGAGTATAGATTTATTTAACTTTAATAGAATTTTTGGGTGGGATAGAAATCTTTCATCTCACCTTATTTTACAAATCTAAATTAAAACTCTACAGATGCTGGCAGGAGAGGTTATGGAAAAATTAAAATTGCTTTTAGCAGCTAACTTGGTATCTACAGTGGGAATTGGGATTAGTAGCTATTTAATAATCTTTTTATTAATAGATCAATTAAATCAGGCTGTTATATATGGTTATCTTTCAATCTTCATTATGCTATTTATCGTTCTTATAACTCCATATATTGGAATTTTAGTGGACGGTTACTCCAGAAAAAAAATCTTTTTCTATTTAGAAGTCACTGGTGTAATTGTTCTAATTGTATTTATGATTTTTTATTCATTGGATTTACTATTTTTAAAGATACTATTATTAAGTGTATTAATTATTTACTTAAATCTCTATGATTCAATAAAATACCCAACTCTAGCTGCACTTTCTCAAGAAATATTTAAAGAGAGTGAATACAACAAAGTAAACAGCAGTTTAGAAGTTCAAGGGCAGACTGCGTTAATGATTAGCTCTGCATTAGCCGCATTAATCATAGGCTCAGTATCTTTTAATCTCGTACTCATTATCAATATAATTACATTTATTATTTCAGCATTTTTGATTAGTTTTATCCCTTACCAAGAAAAAGAGAATGTAGAAACGGCTATTTTAGATAGGAAACGCCAAGAAAAACCGATAAAGGAATTTGTTCTTGGAATAAAGTACTTGTCAACAAAGCCTTTCTTTCTAACTTTAGTACTTTTTGTTAGTATTTCACCAAATATCGCGGTAATTGTTATGAATTACTTAGAACCTATATTTATATATCAGTTCTTGAATAAGGGTCCTGAAGTTCTTGGTATAGCAAATATCTTGTATGCAGTAGGTGCTATATTAGGTGGAATACTATCAATGTGGGTTACAAAAAAATTAAGTACTGTAAAAGCATTGTTTTTGTTTTTGTTTTTATTCAGCTTAGGTTCAATTGTTATTTACATTTATCCCAATGTTACGATTTTCTTCATAGCAAGTATATTATGGGGGGTTTCAAACTCTTCATCAAGAATTTTCAGAAAAGACTATATGTTCAAAAATATAGAAAATGAATATATGGGGAGAATCACAGTTACTTTTGATTCAATAAAACTTTTATTACAAGCCCTAACTATATTTATTATTACTACTTTTTTTGTTAGTCAAAACAAAGTGATATATGGCTATTTAACATTAGCTCTTCTCACTTTAGTATCCTCATTATTATTATTACTATTTACTTACAAATCTAGATCAAACAATAAAGGATGAACCATGTTAGCAGTATATGTTGGTCAATGTTAGCAGTATATGTTGGTCAATTACAAATAAAAATTCATTGGAGAGGAATTTTGTATGAATAATTTACTAACCAAATATAAAGATAAGATGAACGAACTTAATGACCGTGAAGCTATGGGATTACCGAACCATTATATACCAACTGTCCTAGAGAATTTGCAGAAACAAATCAAAGTTTTAAGATATAAACCAAATAAAGTTCTAATTAGTATGATTGAAGATCCCAATATAGAATTACAAACCCGCTATGCTGCTGGAATGCTATTAGCTCTATTAGACGATCCACGCGTTGACCCCTTTAAACCATGTATGATTTCAGTACCAGGCAGGAAGGTGAAATTAGGGCTGGCTTATTCAAAAGTAGAAGAAATTGTTGAATTATATAAAGAAACAGGTATTGTACCAGAATGGATTCAGAAAGAGTGTCCGGAATATGAGATACAAATTTCTTCATTTATGATTGCAAAATATCCGGTAACAAATAAAGAATATTTATCATACTTAAAAGAAAACCCTAAAGCAGAAATTCCCTCATCATGGAAATTTGGTAGATATCCATTTGAATATAGTAACCATCCTGTATATACAATATCCCCGGAAACAGCAGATAACTATGCTACATGGCTTTCTAAGAAAACTAACCGGAGATTTAGACTACCAACTGAGGCTGAGTGGGAATATGCAGCTGGCGGTTCACAACAAAATAATTTCCCTTGGGGTAATCAATACTTAAAAGATTACTCAAATGTTGTAGAAACAGGATTTCTAATTAGTAGTCCTGTTGGTATGTTTCCCGAGGGAAATTCGCATTTTGGAGTAGCTGATTTAGCTGGAAATGTAGAGGAGTTTGTAGCAGACTATTATAAACCTTACCCGGGGGGAAAAGAAATTATAGATGAATTAGTAAATAAAGTTGGCTCTTATCGAATAGCACGAGGAGGCAGTTTTACAAGATTAAAGGATTTGGCTCGATGTAAACGTCGACATGGACATTTCCCTAAGGATATATATGTAATGGGATTTCGCTTAGCGGAAGATTACACGTAAAAGAACAGTAATGATATAGTAAAAAACTTAAATAGAAAAGGATGGTATTAATATGTCTAATGAAAATGGTCTGTTTACAAAACATAGAGGACCTGTAACTGGAGTTGCCCACATACCAAACAGCAATGCTGTAATAACTTCAGGATATGATAGTGCGATAGGTTGGTTCAATATTGATACTAAAGAAGTTAAATTAATTGGGTATCATGACCATTTAGCTAATACTGTAATAGTAAATAACCTTGGCACAAAAGGTGCTTCCTGTTCAGCTGATTATTCAATTAAAATCTGGGATCTTAAGACTTTAACATTACAAAAAACTTTACTAGGGCATAGTGACGATGTTGAATCATTTGTGTTCATAGATGATAAAACAGCTGCTTCTGCTTCTCGTGATCAACGTATCTTAGTGTGGAATTTGGAAACAGGAGCGATTTTACGAGTAATCGAAGGGCATGAAAAAGACGTTCTATCTTTGGCATACTACGATGGAAAATTGTACTCTTCTGGTGATGATAAAACGCTACGCGTATGGGATTTACAAACTGGAAAACTAGTATATATGTGGGGTCCTTTTGATGTAGAAACGGATACCTGTGCAATTGATTTGAAAAATGAACGAGTTATCTTAGGGTGTGATGATGGATATATTCGTATTTTTAATATAATAAATGGTGATTTAATAAAAGAGATTCCTGGGCATGCTTCTGGTATTAAAAAGGTAGCAGTTTCACCTAGTAACGGAGATATTCTATCGTCAGCATATGATCAAAAAATCCTGATTTGGGATTCTAAATCGCTTGAGCTTAAAACTAGTTTGCAGCAAAATCCAGTTAAATGGGAGCGATCTTTAGATTTTTCAACCGATGGAAAAAAAGTGTTTGCTGGAACTTTTGACGGTACAGTTTTATATTGGGATGCGAAAACAGGTGAACTCATCAATGGAGTTGGGATCCAGGAGGAACATAAGGGAAATCCATGTTTTAATGATGTAGCTACAAATGCAAAAGGCGAAATCGCACTTGTTAGTGATGATGGATATGTTAGGCTAACTAAATTAAATGATTTAAATGATTTTAGTGTTTATGAACCTTCTTCGGGAAGATTTCTTATGAATGGTTTAGCAATGAACCAACAATATGAATTAGTTGTGGGCGGAGCACATAACCAAAGAATACATATCTTTAAAAATGAAGATGGACAATTAAATAAAAGTATTGATGTATTCCTTGGTGAAGGTCCTGTAAACACTATTAGAATCTCTGACCATCCTAATTACGAACGTGAATCTTTCGTAGGGTGTTATAGTGGAACCATCGTTCGTGTTAGTCACACAGGTGAAATAATAGAGAAAATGAGTATTCATGGTGGTGCAGTAAAAGCTCTACGCCTCCATCCGAATAAATCAATGGGAGTTAGTTGCTCAGCAGAAGGGGAATTACTTTCATGGGATTTTTACGGAAACAAGTTACGAAAATATTTAGGACATTCAGCTATTATAAATGATGTAGATATTTCACCTTCTGGAAAACTTATAGCAAGTGTATCAAGGGATTTTTCAATCAAGTTCTATGATTTTGAAACAGGGGATTTATTGCACTCTTATACTCTTGGTAAAAAGTCCTTGAAATCTGTTTGTTTTTATAATGATACGACGGTAATTGTAGGAGACTATTGGGGGAATGTAATTAGTGTGGAACTATCGGAAGGTATAATAGCAAGAAATAAAATTGCAAGCAACGGTATTAGCAGTATTTCTAATCTAGATGATTTTGTTATTGCTGTTTCCTATGACGGTAGTGTCAATGTAATAAATCCTATTAACCTAAGTATTGAAAAGAGAAGCAATGCAATGAATCAACGAATCGAAGAATTATTAATTTACTAGTTATAAATATTAAATTCTTAGCTGATCTTGTCTAATCGGGAGTGAATTATATGAATGATGAAGAATATATGGCAATTGCGTTAAAATTAGCTGAGGGGACAACTGGCCAGACATCTCCTAATCCTGTAGTTGGTGCTATCGTTGTGAAAGAAAATCAAATTGTAGGAATTGGTGCCCATCTTAAGGCTGGAACACCACATGCAGAAGTTCATGCAATTCAAATGGCTGGGTCTAATTCAAAAGGCGGAACACTTTATGTCACATTAGAACCATGTGATCATTTTGGGAAGACCTCTCCATGTTCAGAAATCGTGATAAACTCAGGAATTACAAAAGTTTTTGTCGCTACAATGGATCCCAATCCTAAAGTTGCAGGAAAAGGGATTGAAAAAATTAGAGGTGCAGGTATTGAGGTTGAAGTTGGACTTTTGGAACAAGAAGCTAAAGAACAAAATAAGTTTTATATTCACAACATTTCAAAAAAATATCCATACATTACTTTAAAATCTGCAACTAGCTTAGACGGAAAAATAGCAACAACAACAGGAGAAAGCAAATGGATTAGTGGAGAGTTAGCAAGAGAAGATGTTCACAAGCTTCGCCATGAACATGACGCAATATTGGTAGGAATTAATACAATATTAAAAGATGATCCGAGCCTCACAACAAGGTTGAGAAATGGTGGGAAAAGCCCGATTAGAATCATATTAGATACTCACCTTAGGATTCCTAAAGATGCAAGAGTGATATCAGACCAAGAAGCACCTACGTGGGTAATAACCGGAACCGACATTGACGAGAAAAAAAAGCAATTGCTCGAACACGCAGGGATAAAAATATTAAATATCAAAAAAACAAAGATAGAAATTAAAGAGTTATTAGAAATACTTTGGGAAGCAGACATTCGATCACTTCTAGTTGAAGGTGGAGCAGCGGTTAATGCGAGTTTCCTAAATGCACAGCTGTTTCAACAAGTTATTGTTTATCTTGCCCCTAAGCTTATTGGTGGAAAAGTTGCCCCAACCTCCTTTGCGGGAGAGGGGATTGAAAAGATAAATGATGCAATCCCTTTAAAAATAAAAAGCGTGCAAAAAATAGGTGACGATTTGAAAGTGATAGCTATACCTGATTTACATTTATCGTGTAAGTTCTGTAAAACATGTCGAAATGTTAATGGTTGTTCGATTTCTAGTACAAGTAAATTCGCGATGAACACGACACATTATTGGTAGAAATTCTCTCTTTTGGGTGATGCCAAAATCCATTCCCTCTTTTCATGATAGATTGTTAAATTAACTGCATTACTTCATATTCAAATGAATCCTGCGCGGTGTTCCAGTTGAGGCACTTTCTTGTTCGATTGTTGATCAATGAAAGTGCTTTTTCTATGTTCGATGATGGGAGTTGCCCAAATACATTCGTTTTGGGAAGAATTCACGTAAAAGACCATTACTATTTTCATTGATCTGTCGTAAACGTTTGAAAACATTGTCTTGGATAACGCGACATGAGCTGTTCAATGGCCCATTTCGTCGATTGCGCTGAGCGATTCGGTAGTTGAATGCCGACATAGAAACGTGTTTTTCGCTAGGCGAACGTCGCGATATATCCTTTCGTACCATGCGCTGAAACGACGGTATCTCATTCCCAATGGCCAAATGTTTCACGCATTTTGACTTCTTTTGGGCGCTACTGAATAGAGGTATCAACGTTGAAACGACCACGTGTTTCGCGTGGCGCCTGACGTTTTCCTTTTTGGCGAAGTACTTGAAGCGTCACGCGAAATTTTTCTGAATAGAGCCAGCAATAATTGTTTTGAACGCTAGTTTTCCTTGAAGCAAGGAACCAACAATCTGTTCAGGAGACCATGTCGCTTTTAGTTTTTCTTCGATGATGTCACGCAACTCATTGGCACACTTGGAACGCGCACCGTATTTTTTCTTCTGCGTGCCCTTGTGCCTTTCAGCTGGCCATTCATTCAGTCGCTTTAATTCATGAGAAATACGTTGTATGAGAACGATTCAGATGACGTGTAATGGCACGACAAGCGTATCCTAATCTTCTATTTTCGAACGTTCAGATGTGGTAAGATGACAATAGCTCATTCCATATGGCCCTCTGTTGATTTTGGTGTAGGAACTTTAATTATACAGGCTCATAAATGGGTCTTTTTTATTTATTTTGAGTGGTGCACTTAATATTACAATTTCTCTCATATAAAGACCTCCCATTTCCTAAGACAATTCTACTGTTTTAATATCTGATTGTAAGAAACGAGAATTCATCTTGATATTACAAATAACTACTGTTTTATAGACAGCTTACTCAAATTAATGTTTGAGTAGGCTATTTTTAATTGTTTTCGTCTATAAACGATAAAGTTCCAATGGCTGTTTATTTTCCGCATTTCCTTGACGATCCCTCTGTAGGTCAGGAAATTGCGCTGACTAATATCCGTAGCATCTCGTACCCTTCAAAAAAACACAATGGAACAATCAAATCTCAATCTGTTTCAGATATCAATTTTGAACTTAATTCAATCATTATTTTGTTCGCTGCAATAGCCCGCATCTGCTACAATATATTGCGGTAATATAAAATAGTTCGCTTCAATTTTATTCAGAAAAGGGCATAGCGTCAGGGTGTCCGTAGGGTTTGGGGAAATCTGATAAGCGAGGGTATATTGCCCTTCGGTCGCAATTTGTACGTTATATCCGGCTTTTAACTGCCCATGTTTTACACATAGCTTTCAGATATTTACGTTGATGACATAGGTGTTTTCTTTCTGGCACATCTGTCTATGCTTCGATCTATTGATCAATGTCTTTAATGACCTTATTGACAGCCTCAATGACTTGGGTAAGTTCAGGTAGGGTCAGGTCTTCTTCGTTTTCACGTTGAATTGCTGGAATAATCGACTGGGTAAATCATTCATCATACACCGCCTGCGATTTTTCGATAAGGTTAGTTTGGTAACGTACGATGGATTTTTTCACACAAAGGTGAATTTATTTTAACAGAAAGTGTTCTTTCTTAACCACAAAAATCAAAGCCCTTGAACTTTTATGTAATATAAAAGTTCAAGGGCTTTTCATTTATAAGGCAGGTTTTGTTCCAGCCTCTTTTATCTTGCTATTAGTTGAAGCTATTAATAAAATTCACAGCTGTACTTGTCATTTTTGGGCCACCATTATAACGTAAGCCACTCGTCGTTGAGAAGCCTGCTGCATGAACAGCTACTAATTCATTTGATGTATTCAATACACCAGAGCCAGACTGACCTGAATAAGTATCCATATTATAATAAGCAATTGTACTTGTTTGGCTCTCTAAATTACCTGACATACCCCATAGACTTACAGGCGACTTATCACCAGGGTAACCATACACTTTTAATGCTTGATTATTCGTTAGGTTGGTTACTGTTTTAATAGGTGTTTTCCCATTAGCGATACCTGGTACAGTGCTACTTGTTTGATCTAAAAGAATCACAGCATAGTCAACATCCGTATTGCCATTGTACGTGCTTGGATAATGTGAACTCACGGCTTTGTAAGAATGCACATAATTATTATCTTGCATTTGTGTGAATACGGTGATTTTTTTCGGTGTTTCCTTTGTATCTTTGTCAACGACACAGTGTGCATTCGTTAGCACTTTATAATTGTCGACAATGGTGCCACTGCAACTTGATACAAAATTATTGTACTCTAATATAATATATGTCATGGCACGATAAGGCATAACAGATGGGTCAGCTACTTTATGTCGGCCATCAGGACCAATAATAATACGAGGTGCAATGAAGCTTGGTTGACTGTTGAAGTGTTCCATAATATCAACGAATTCGCCATCCTCTGTTTTAAAAGGTTTTGTTACATCTACAATGTTTTCGATTTCAAACTTTTGTAATGGTTGCCCATCACGAGATGTGTTTTCACTGGCTGCTACAGACAATGGTATAGCTAGTAAAGCAAAAAGCATGGCTACTAAAAAGCTAAATCTTTTCTTCATAAAATTTTCATCCTCCTTTATTTACCATAATTGTAACTTAATAATTTAAGAATGCAAGCAATAACCTAGAACAATTTTAGATGAACGAGCAAAATGAAGTATAGATGACAACATTTTATAACCGATAAAGTCAGTGTTTATACGGCTTTATGGAAAAAATAAGGGGGGTTATTATTTACCATAATTTGTTTTTGAAAATGGCTTTAAAAAATAGGATGGCGCTTTTTATAAGGAACTTATAAAAAATACTGAACTTTTAGGCGCGTCAAACGTATAAATAATATGAGCCGTTTTTAATACGGCGTGTTTGCTCGTTAGCAGTAGATTACGTACGGTATACTAGATAAAAGAAAATAAGGAGTGGTGAAATGGCAGGATTATGGAAGAGAATAGCAACAGGTGCTGGCATTTTAGGGGCAGCTGCGACAGGCACTGCAGCTTATGTTTTTCGTAAGGAGCTAGTCACATTAAATAGCATTCAAAAGTTAAGTAATCAAGGTTTATTTGAGATGACTTATGCTGGCGATTATGGTTTAGATGAATTTTTACGAGTAGGTGCGCGCACAGATGCGGAATTAATTCAATTTGTTAGTAAACGCTTATTAAAAGGATTGCCGATTAAAATTGATGTGCCCGATTTAAGTTGTACAACATTCCGCGCAAAAAGTAGTGACGGTGGCTATTTATTTGGACGTAACTTTGATTTGGAGTTGGGACCTTCAATGATTGTGCATACTAACCCACCTAATGGTTACTCAAGTGTTTCAATGACTCATCTACCATTTTTAGGATTACCTGATATGGAAAGTGTTAAAGGCACGAATAAAGTATTAACACTTGCCACACCTTACATCCCAATGGATGGCATGAATGAAAAAGGCCTAGCGATTGGCATTTTACTATTACCTGATACACCAACGGCACAACAACGAGGTAAAATCCCTATTATGTGTACGACTGCAATTCGTCTAGCACTCGATAAAGCAGCTACTGTAGACGAAGCCATTGCTCTATTTGAAAAGTACGATTTGAATGACTCAGCAAGTAGCGCATATCATTATCATCTGACAGATGCAGAGGGGAATAGTGCCATTATTGAATATGTGGATAATGAAATGCATGTATTGCGACATGAAAATAATCGTCAAGCAGCAACGAATTTTTATCAACACCCAGCTAAAAACTCATTAGGTTATGGGCATGATCGTTATGGCAAAGTAATGGATAAACTAGCAGCCAATAATGATGTATTAACAGCAGAAGAGGCTATGGCATTATTACAAGACGTGAAATTAGTGGAGGATGTGGATGTATTCTCTAATAAACCTGCTTGGACATTATGGAGTGCTGTTTATCATAACAATAAAGGGCGTGTAGAAATTGCCTCACAACGTAATTACAATGATATTTTTGTCATCTCATTACAGCGATGAATGATGAGGTATCACCTTATTAATTGTCTCTCATTACAAAAAAGCAGCAAGACGACTTTTGTCGTTTTGCTGCTTTTTAACTTTTACATATGCGGCTTTTTATTATTTTGCTATATCTTCCTGTGTGTGTGATATGCCAATGCCTTCAAATAACATGGTAACTAATGTAGTGACTTCCTCTACAATATCTAATTTCTTTTGAAAGATAATCCAATCAAATACAGTAGCGCGCATACAACGTGTTAAATTTAACAACAGTACGTCTTTTTGCCATACATCTTTAAACTCCCCTTTTGCCAAGCCTTCATCTAAAAATGCCTCAATAAGTTTATAAATTTTACGCTCAGGATCAATTAAGTAATGATTTTCTGTCATTGTTTCAGATAGCGCACTAGAGTAGACTGTACGTAAAAATTCTAAGCCAATCTCATCACGTAAATAGGTCATTTGTTCTTGGTATGCTACTATAATTTTTTCTTTAGTTGAACAGCAGGCGCTAATTTTATTGGGAAAGCCTTCGTAAAATTGGTCAATATCTTTAAATTTAACAGCAAATACATCATATTTAGAATTAAAATGTGTATAAAATGCCCCTTTAGAGACGCCACATTTTTTAGCAATTTCATCAATAGTAACATTATCAAATCCTTTTTTTCCAAACATTTCTAAAGCAGTATCTAACAATAATTGACGTGTTTTTTGTGCGCGGATAGCACGATTTGTAGAAGGTTTCATGGAACTCAACTCCTCTCCTATATCAAAGTATCATACGAGATAAAAAATTCAACAATAATATTTCTTGCATGTCATTTCAATATACTAACATATAAAATAGCGCATATTTTTGCGTAAGATACAAAAATAAAGGTTTACAAAGCGAAACGAGTGATTTAATATTTAAGATACTACGGTATTTGACTGAAGTATCTGAAATTTCAAACGCTAAGTGGGAGAGGGGAGAAAACGTTTGATTCTCGCATTTATAGGCTTTTTTGTAGGGTTAGCCTTACTTATGTATTTCACCATGAAAGGTATGAACATCATTTTTGCGGCGTTGATATCTTCAATTATCGTAGCATTGTCTAATCAATTATCTTTAGAGAAAGCGCTTACGGAAAATTATATGGCAGGTTTCACAAGCTATTTTGCAAGTTGGTTCCTCGTATATTTATTAGGTGCTGTATTCGGTAAGATTATGGAGGAAACAGGTGCTGCTGATTCAATTGCCAATTGGGTCAAGAGAGTGATTGGGGCCAAACATGCTGTGCTAGCTGTAGTTATTGCTTGTTCTGTTATGGCATATGGCGGAGTGAGCGTAGCCATTGTAGCATTTGCGGCTTATCCCATTGCACTTTCATTATTTAGAGAAGGAAATATTCCGCATCGCTTTATTCCAGCAGCTATTATTTTTGGGTCGATTTCATTCACAATGACATCACCAGGCTCGCCGGAAGTACAAAATTTAATTCCGATGGAGTTTTTCGGAACGAAGCCTACAGCAGGTGGGTGGATTGCTTTAGTCGTTGCCATCTCGATCATGGTAATGGGCGGATTTGCATTAAAGTTTATGGTAGATCGTGCCATAAAGCGTGGTGAACAATTTGATGCACCACAAGCTGTACTTGATAATATTGAACGCTTACAAAAAGTGGAGAGAAAGCTACCACCAACGTTTTTTGCAATATTGCCATTGGCATTAGTGGTTATTACGTTAAATGTAAGTGCACAATTTATTTCGTCTGTAGCAGCGGCGTTAGTGGGGTTATTTGTTGGGTGTGCAGTAGCCTTATTAACAATGAGAAAATACGCTACAAAATATGACACAATGTTCACTAAAGGTGCAGAGAATGCAGTAATCGCTACAGTTAATATTTGTGCAGTGGTAGGTTTTGGCGCAGTAGCTAAAGAAACACCATCATTCCAAATGATTGTAGATGCACTTGTAGGTATGCCTGGTATGGCTTATGTAGGTTTAGCAGGGGCAGTGACAATTATTGCAGGTATTACTGGGTCGGCATCTGGTGGTTTGGGTATTGCCTTACCAATTCTTGCGCCAATCTATAATGCACAAGGTTTAGACCCAAATGCTATGCACCGTATTTCTGCTTTGGCGTCTGGCGGTTTAGATTCGTTGCCGCATAACGGTTATATTGTAACAACCATTCGTGCTGTGAGTAATGAGACTCACGATCGCGCGTATAAACCAGTGTTTGTCATCAGTGTAGTTGTTTCCATGATTGCACTAATGTTAGCTATACTATTATATTCAATTTTCTAGGAGGTAGAAGGTATGACAGTTGAAAAATTAGGTTTTATCGGGTTAGGAAATATGGGCATGCCAATGACGAAGAATTTAATTGATGCAGGTTATGAAGTGTATGGCATGGACGTTAATGAAGAATCTTTAAAGACTTTTGAGGCGCAAGGTGGTAAAGTAGCACAAACGACAGAAGAGCTAGTGGCACAAACGACTTTTATTATGACAAGTTTACCAACGCCAAAAATCGTTGAAGCGATTTATTGTGGGGAACAAGGTTTAATTGAAACAGCACGTGAAGGTACATTATTAATTGACTTTAGTACAGTAAATCCAAGCTTAAATGACGAATTAGCAGATAAATGCAATGCTAAAGGTTTGAAGTATTTAGGCGCACCAGTAAGTGGTGGTGTTATTGGTGCCGTTCAAGCGACATTAACCATTATGGTAGGTGGCGATGAAAAAGCGTATGAGCGTGCTAAACCTGTATTTGATGTGCTAGGTCAAAACATCTTTTTATTAGGTGATCGTTCAAGTGTAGGTACACGCATTAAGTTATTAAATAATTTAATGATTGGTTTCTATACAAAAGGCGTAGCGGAGATGATTGTACTAGCAGAGAGTGTTGGTTTATCACCAGATAAAGTGTATGAAATTTTAAACGTAAGTTACGGGCAAAGTAAAATTTACACACGTAACTATGCAGAATATATGAAAAATGATGATTTTAACCCTGGCTTCTCCATTGATTTATTGCTAAAAGATATGCGATTAGCGCAAGAGATGGCTATGGAAGGGAAGGTTGATTTAACTTTCACGAATCAGTTGATTGAAAATTATGATAAGATTTCTAAAGAGGGCTATGGTCATCTTGATATTTCAGCAACATATTTGGCTACAGCTAAAAATGCTAAGGAGGAAGGACAATGACAAACGAAGTGAAAACATTAACACATTTTATTGGTGGTCAATCAGTAGAAGGTAAGACAAATGAATTTGGTGACGTATATAACCCTTCAACAGGAGAGGTAATTGCTAAAGTACCTTTCGCTTCAGCAGATGAAGTAAAAGAAGCCATTGCATTAGCAAAAGAAGGACAAAAAAAATGGGCGGCGATGTCTCTAGGAAAACGTATGGAAGTCGTACTTAAATTCCGCAATTTATTAGCAGAGCGTCAAGAGGAGTTACTTGATTTAGTTTCCTTAGAGAGCGGAAAAACGAGAGAAGATGCACTAGGTGAAATTACACGTGGCTTAGAGTCAGTGGATTTATCACTTAATGCCCCACATTTATTAAAGGGAGAATATTCCGTAAATGTAGGTGGTAATATTAATGCCTTCTCTACAAAATCACCGTTAGGCGTTGTAGCAGCGATTGCGCCATTTAACTTCCCTGTAATGGTGCCATTAGCAATGACAGCAATGGCTGTAGCTGTTGGGAATGCAGTTATTTTAAAACCGTCTGAAAAAGTGCCACATTCTGCATTATTTATGAGTCAATTATGGGCAGAGGCAGGCTTGCCAGCGGGTGCATGGACAATTGTAAATGGCGCTAAAGATGCAGTTAACGAATTATTAGAAAATCCAGAAGTACAAGCGATTTCGTTTGTAGGTTCAACGCGTGTAGCAGAGTATGTATACCAAACCGGTACGAAACACGGGAAACGTGTAGCGGCATTCGGTGGTGGTAAAAACCATATGATTATTATGCCAGACGCTGATTTAGAACAAGCAGCATCCGCATTTTTGGGCGCAGCTTATGGCGCAGCATCCCAACGCTGTATGGCAATTTCGGCAGCGATGCCAGTTGGTCAGGAGACAGCAGATCGCTTTGTAGCCATTATTAAAGAAAAAATTGAAAAGTTAAAAGTAGGTCCTTATACAGAAAAAGATGTTGATTTTGGTCCTGTTATTTCTAAAGAATCAAAAGAACACATTGTGAATGAAATCAATTTAGGACTTGAAGAAGGTGCTGAATTAGTTGTAGATGGTCGTAATCCAGCTATTTGCGAAAGCTCAGAAGGCTATTATTTAGGGCCAACACTATTAGATAATGTCACACCAGATATGAAGATTTATAAAGAAGAAGTATTTGGTCCAGCACGTATTGTAGTGCGTGTTAATGAATTAGAAGATGCGATTAAGTTAATTAATAGTCATGAGTTAGGTAACGGTGTTACGATCTTTACAAACAGTGGTGCAGCATCACGCAAATTTGTTAATGAGATTGAAGTAGGCATGGTTGGTGTTAACGTACCCATTCCAATTCCAGTAGGTTATTATAACTTTGGTGGTTGGAAACGCTCGAAATTCGGTGAAGGTCATATGTTTGGTCCAGATACAGCACGTTTCTTCACAAAAACGAAAACAGTGTCAGAAAGATGGCCTGAAGACCAAATCGAGCAAGTGACATTCTCGTTCCCAAGTAACTAAGTTAATGATTGCTGTGTAAAGTTCGTAGTATAAAAATGGAAAGCCCCTAAAAGTTACTATTTTCCATATCATTATAATGGGTTGTTATGCATGATGATTTATCAGAGGCATAACAGCCCATTTGTTATAAGTTAGTGAGAGAAATCTCTATGCTTTCACATAAAAGCCCTGAATAGCAGGCACTTTTACAGTGTCTATTATTCAGGGTTATTTTAGTAAAGCGATTTCTTTATAGCGATCATACACGGAATTGTCGAATAGTAGTGTCAAGTGTTTCGCTCTCTTCACGTACTTGGTTAGCAACATCTTGCATTTGGTTAACCATGGAAGATTGCTGTTCAGCAGAGGCACTAATTTCTTCGGCTGCAGCTGCAGATTGTTGAGAAATTGCTGCAATCTGGGTGATTTGATAAGTGGCTTCTTGTTGAGCACCCATTAAGCGTTCAATGCCTGCATATAAATGATGAACATCATCATTTAAAGCACTCATATTTAACTCAATATTTTTCAGGGCTTCACCTGTTCGTGTAACACCAGTAGATTGTGCAATAATGCGTTCTTTAGTGTGTAACATTTCTTTTGTTGTGTTTTCTAGCGTATGACTGACTTGTAAAATTAATTGTGCAATATCGTTAGATGAACGATGTGATTCTTCCGCTAATTTACGTACTTCTTGTGCGACAACTGCGAAGCCTTTGCCAGCATCTCCAGCTCGTGCAGCTTCAATAGAAGCATTTAGTGCAAGTAAGTTAGTTTGTTCTGAGATGGCGTTAATTACATCTGTAATGGACTCGATTTTTCGCATAAGAGTAGTGAGTTCAGTCATACGTGTTTCAGTATGTTGAATGCTTGAAATCGTATCATTTGATTGGGTTTGTAAGTCGTCAATGACCGTCTTACCATTCAAACTCACTTCAATTGTTTGTTCACTTTTCGTTTGCATTTCGTGTGCGCTTTGATTTAGATGATCAAAAGATTGATTGATGGTATCGGTTGTTGCTTGAATAGCTTCTATATTTTCAGCTTGTTCAGCTGCTCCTTCAGCCACTTCAGAAATCGCTTTCGCTACTTGGTCACTTGTACTCGCATTTTCAATGGCAATACGATTTAATTCTTGTGATTCTTTCGCTAATTGACCTGAAGATTGGTGAATGGCTACAAAGGATTGACGTAACTTTTGTAACATCTCATTGAAGTTTACGGCAAGCTTGCCAATATCGTCTTTTGTATCTACAACAATCTCTTGTGATAAGTCGCCCTCTTTTATCACTTCGATTTGTTGCATGACTTGATGCAATGGTCGTGTTAACTTGCGAGTGAAAAGTAAAGCAATAAGTAAACTAATGACTAAAATAACGCCTGCAATTACAAGTGATTTTACTTGCATTTGTGTTAGCGATTTATACATTTCTTTCTCCATAAATACAACACCTGTGCGGAAGTTGTCGACCTCATTATAGTAAAGGTGACGTGTAGCACCATCAATCGTAAATTTGTCGTGTTGCGTTGGTGAAGCTAGTGCTTGTTCTAATACGGCTGATTTGTTAATATTCTCCCCTTGGTCTGTAGGATGAACAACAATCGTACCTTTGCCATCTACTACAAAGACAAAGCCACCATAAGCAATCTCAAACTGATTTAGCATAGTATTTACCTTTTCTAAAGGTAAATCAAGCGCTAATACACCAATAGGTTTGCCATTTTTAACAATGGCTTTTGATACAGGGACTAATAATTCTTTATCATTGTTATGATAAGGATAGGCATCGCCTACAATGACTTGATCTGGGTTAGCAATGGCCTCTTTATACCACATTTTTTCAGTAGGTTTATAAGAAGGTTCTTCCATTAAACCATCCGCAGGGTAGTTCACAAAGGTATCATCTTCTAACCCCATAAATAATTGGAATAGTTCGTCTTTAACACCTACATAATGGCTGAAAATATTTTGAATATCCTTAGCTGTGATGTCATTATTTTTTTGCTCAGCAAATGCCAACACCTCAGTTAAATTAGCATATACTGCTACATCTCTTTCATACTCACTAAAGTAGTTATCTACTAGTGTGCTAAAACGGTCTACTTCACGTTCGCCTTCTTGTTGGGTTGATTGTTGAACTGTCGTTTTTACATCGTTTGTTGTCATCCCTATAAAGGACACAGTTGTCACGATGAGCACAGATGCAATCAACACCATAATCTTAGTTCGTATTCCCATACTAAATGCCTCCGTCTATATACCCTTTTTTTACTAGCAAAATCTGCTCAATCTAATAAAAAAAGCTTTTCTCTGCCAATTCTCATTATTAACAATAAAAAATAAGTATGTCAATGGTATGACGAAAAACGTGCATTAAGCATTATAAGATATAAAGAAGTGGTTGTGACAAAATAGAATGCGTGAGTAAAGACCTAAAACCTAAGTGAATAGATTAAAAACAAAAATGACGTATACCAATAGGCTAGAAGTAATGGTTATAATTTTAGAAGTTGGTGTATGATGTTCTCTACTGATGTAGCTTGTGCTAAATAGCCTTTTGTGCCAGACCACATGGAGACAAAATCAGGATTGCCTTGTTGTGCACTCGCTTGTCGCATGCGATTTGTTAAAAAATGTTGAGCAGGATACGGTGCAATAGGTTGCGTTTGCATTTCTTCCATAAAGGTGTTGCGAATGCCTCTTGCTGTTTTACCAGAGAAAGCTTTTGTCAGCATAGTGTCACCTTGTTGGCTATTCAGTAATGTTTTTTTATGAATAGCTGAAGCACCACTTTCTGTAGTAGCAAGTAAAGCAGAGCCGATTTGTACCGCTTGTGCGCCTAGTGATAACATTTCTTGTACGTCTTCCGCTGTAGCAATACCTCCTGCTGCAATAAAAGGCGTTGTAATATGGGGCTTAGTAGCCGAGATTAACTCATGCAGTGGGACTTGTTCACCCTCTATAAAGCTACCGCGATGTCCGCCCGCTTCAATTCCTTGTAACACAATATAATCCATCCCTGCTTGCTCATTGGCGATCGCTTCTTTTGTAGTAGTAGCTGTACCAATTAATATTGTGCCTTGTTGTTTAAAGCGTTCTATCCATTGTACAGGTGGTAAACCAAATGTAAACGAGACATAGGGTACTTTGGCAGCTAATAAAACCTCTAATTGTGTATAAAAATGTTGTTGTACTTCAGGGAGTGGTGCCTCCTCCACTTGTAGTTTTTCTTCATAAGTGCGAATGATGGCATAAGCTTCTTCCATTTGAGCTGTAGTATAGTTATTTTCTTCAGGCACAAAAACATTTACACAGAATTGTTCTGTTTCTTGTTGGATGGCATCCACCGCTTTTTGCGTTTGTTCGGCATTGAGATAACCTGCCCCAAAAGAGCCTAGAATCCCTGCTTTACTTGCAGCAATAACAAATTCAGGTGTTGAAACGCCAGCCATGGGCGCTTGGATAATCGTATACTTCATCATGCATTCCCCTTTGTTTTTTGTTGTTTTCGTTTAGCACGTAATGTTTGAAAGAAGTGGCTAAGTAAGTCACCAGCTTCTTGCGCTAATACGCCTTCTTGCACATCACATGCATGGTTAAAACGAGCATCATTTAAGAGATGATATAAAGAATGGACACACCCCCCCTTAGGATCTCGTGCGCCATATACGACACGAGGAATACGAGATTGTAAAATAGCGCCAGCACACATCGGGCAAGGCTCTAATGTTACATATAAAGTGGTATGCTCTAAGCGCCAACTTTGTAAAATTTCGCAACCTTGTTCAATAACTAGTAGCTCCGCGTGGGTAGTAGCTCGCTGTGTTGTCTCACGCAAATTATGCGCTCTAGCAATAATCTCGTTCTTATAAACAAGTACAGCACCAATTGGGACTTCTTGCAAGTCCGCTGCTTTCTTCGCTTCTTGTAGTGCTTCTTGCATAAATTTTTCGTCTGTAGTTAACATAATAATCCCTCGGTTTTTTCATTTATTGTAGCATAGCGACGAGCCTCAGTTTTTGTGCGTTTTATGATACAATGAAAAGCACTGAAATGAATTGTACAAAGGAGGGCTTCTCGTGAATGTTCCTTTTATCACGATTGAAGGGCCTATTGGCGTCGGAAAGACAACGCTATCACAAGCATTAGCCACGCATAAAAATTTTCATTTATTAAAGGAAATCGTTGATGAGAATCCCTTTTTAAATAAATTTTACGAAGATATTGCAGAGTGGAGCTTTCAAACAGAAATGTTCTTTTTATGTAATCGGTATAAACAATTAACCGATATTAAAAAGTATATTTTGGCAGAAAAGAAGCCAGTAGTAGCAGATTATCATATTTTTAAAAATTTAATTTTTGCACAGCGTACATTACCTGCTTCAGAATACGAAAAGTACGAAGCCATTTATCAAATTTTAACAAAAGATATGCCTAAACCTAATATGGTTGTTTATTTGTATGCGAGCGTCGATACATTAATGCAACGTATTGCAATGAGAGGGCGTGATTTCGAGCGTTTGATTGAGCGTCAATATATGGAGCAATTAGCACAAGACTACCATGATTTTATTGACCAATTTGAGCGCAATCACCCTGACATTCCGGTGTTGCGTTTTAACGGGGACGCTATTGACTTTGTTAAAAATCATGATGATTTAACGTACGTCTTACAACAATGCAATCAAATGTTAGAAGAGAGAGGCTGTCAGTCATGAATCTACGTGAAAAATATCAAATACCCGCACAAACAGTTATTACAATTGCTGGCACAGTTGGTGTAGGCAAATCCACTATGACACAAGCATTAGCAGATGCTTTACATTTTCGCACATCGTTTGAAAAGGTAGATACAAACCCATATCTTGATAAATTTTATGAAGACTTTGCAAAATGGAGTTTCCATTTACAAGTGTATTTTTTAGCTGAACGTTTTAAGGAACAAAAACGTATTTTTGAATACGGCGGTGGTTTTATCCAAGACCGTTCAATTTATGAGGATACAGGTATTTTTGCGAAGATGCATTATGATAAGGGAACTATGACACCTATAGATTATGAAACATATACGAATTTATTTGATGCCATGGTGATGACGCCTTACTTCCCGCATCCAGATTTACTCGTCTATTTAGAAGGACCAATTGATAGTATCATTGACCGCATTCATGCAAGAGGGCGTGATATGGAACAACAAACGCCACATGACTATTGGTTTGAGATGCATGAGCGTTATGAAAATTGGATCAATAATTTTAATGCTTGCCCTGTGCTACGCATTAATATTGATGATTATGATTTAAAGAAGGACCCGCAAGTTGTGGATACTATTGTTAGCCGCATTGCCCATATGTTAGCGCAAACGTCACATTTGCGAAAGTGACGATATGATAAGAAAAAAACTACTAGTGCTATGTTGTACTAGTAGTTTTTTGTTGGCGCCTTGTAAAAGGCTTTTTATTATAAGTCAGACACGCTGTATTTTACATTATATCTCATTTATGGTAACTTGATTAAGGTTGATATGAAGCTAAAGAGATGGAGGGAATCAAATTATAGTATGGCGATTATAAAACTACATCATGTGACAAAGTGTTATGGAGATACAAAGGCAGTGAATGATATTTCGTTAACGATTCATCAAGGCGAGGTTTATGGTTTATTAGGCGAGAATGGTGCTGGGAAAACAACGTTATTACGTATTATTACAGGTCTAATTGAGCCTACAGATGGCACTTATACGATTAATGGTGGTGAGATAAAACCAAAAAGCATAGAAGCTAAGCGATATTTAGGTTTTGTCACAACAGACGCAAGACCTTTACCTGATTTAACTGTGCAAGAAAATCTAGCATTGTTTGGTAGCTTCTTTTATAAAGACAAAATTCAATTACATAGCAGAATTCAAGAAATAATAAGTGATTTAGAGTTACAACCTCACATTAATAAACGTGTAGATGTGCTAAGTACAGGTAATAAACAAAAAGTAGCTATTGCTCGTGTGTTAATTGGTGATCCAGAAATTTTGATTTTAGATGAACCTATGAATGGTTTGGATGTAAGCACTCAGCAAAAAATAAGACAATTGATTATACAATTAAAAGAGCAAGGAAAAACCATCGTTTTTACCTCTCATAACATGAATGAGATAGCCGAACTTACTGAACGAATTGGCGTAATTCAAAAAGGATCGCTCATTTTTGAAGGCGCTATTCAACATCTTACATATGAACAACGAGTCCCATTTTTAGAAGGTTTATTAGTAGATGGAGGCGACCAGCAATGAATCTAGCCTATTTTAAAAAAGAATGGAAGGAATATAGCCGTAATTGGAAGTCATCACTCTTGATGTTGCTTCTTCCTTTATTTATTTTTCCCGTTTCAATTGCATTACCAGTTACTATGTTAACAATGGATAAAGAAGAAACACCTTTTTACTTTAAATGGGAAGGCGAGGAAAATACAAATGTCACCTCTTTATTGACACAGCATCAATTTCAACAAATTACAAAAGATGAGCAGGAAGATATTTTGTTACAAGGCAATGCTAATGACAGCGTGACAATTCATTTTAATAGTAATAAAAAAGAATCACGATATGCATTAGAAGCCATAGAGCAACTTTTTATTAATCAACAAATGGCCTCTTTAACTACCCAGATTATTGATTTGGGTGAGCAACCAGAGCAAATGCTGCAAGTACAAGTAAAAGACCAACATCAGCCTAGTGATACTGGTTTGGAAATTGCGACTTATTTTGTACCTATGGGTATTTTGTTGATGGTTGTATTGGGCGGTATTGTACATGGAAGTGCTACAGTGTCAGGTGAAAAAGACCGCAATACTATTCAAACATCGCTACTCTTGCCACTTTCGAGAAGTCAGATTATTTTAATAAAATACCTAGTAACGGTAATAACGAATATACTGACAGTCATTTCTTCTTATACGGGTATAGTGCTTGCTTTTATTATCATTACGAAATTTACAGATAAAGTAACATTTGACTTTACGAGTAAACAAATGCTCATGAGTATGTATGTGGCATTTTTAGCATGCTTCTTATATAGTGCTATCCATGTTTGTTTAAGTATTTTAGCGAAAGATTTAAAAGAAGTACAAACCTTTTCAACTATTATAGGCATGCTTTTATTATTTATCGCTCTAGGCTTAGGAAACCTGTTAGTTGATAAGGCATGGCTTATCTGGTTGCCTATCGCAAATCAAGCATTCTTATTGAGCCAAATCTTCCATGAACCTATTGCTCTTTTATCTCTCATAATTTATACCATCAGTACACTAAGTATAACGATCGGTGTCGTTTATCTTATGATAACACTCTTTAAAAAGGAAAGGTTTGCATTTAAACAATAGGAGGTGAGTACAGATGAAGAAGAAAAATATCATGTATATTTTAATTTTTGTCTTAGCGTTAATCGGTGGCTTATTAATGGGATTAAATAGTTAAATTAACTATTTCATTATAAGGTGACAGCAATACATAAAAGGCTATAAAATTTACAGGCTAACCAACAGATAAAGTGCAAATCATTTTTCTTATAAATCGTTATTTTAGTTGAAAACATATATGATGATGTGTAACACCAATAACGATTTGATTAAGAGAGGTAGTGTACAAATTATGGGCAGCCCAATAAAAGCTCAGATAATTACTTGCCGTACAAAACAACAGGGCACAGTGGATATAGATGCACAACTGATCATTCTTGTAACACAAGGAGAGGTAGAGATTGTTCATAATGGAATAGCCTATCCATTAAGACAATATGAAGTTTATTTTATGTCTCTCACCTATTCACACTTACAATATTATGCACAAGAGAACACACAGTTTATGGTACTTACTTATACTAAATCAATTGCGACGCCCTTACCTATTCACTTTGGCATACAAGAACCTGAACGTATCCTTTCACTTGCACGAGAAGTGCTAGATTTATCAACAAGTATCTTTGTGGAAGATAATCTTTTACAACAAGCGAAATTGTATGAACTGGTATATCAAATGACACATCACTATTTAAGGCAACAAATGAGCACAACAGATCATATTCACTATGTACAGCAATATATCGACACACATTATAATGAAGTATTATCCATTAAGGCATTAGCCAGTCTAGCGCAAATGAGTGAGAAATATTTTACAGAGCAATTCAAAAAAACATATGGCAGTAGTGTCATGCAATATGTAACACAAAAAAGACTACATGTGGCTAAACATCTATTAAGTCAACAACATATGACCTTAAAAGAAATTGCGCATGCTATAGGTTATAAAGATGAGTTTTATTTTAGTCGCCGCTTTAAGCAAGAAGTGGGGGTTGCCCCGTCTGAATTTAAGAAGAACAGGCAACAAAAAATAGCTGTGTTAGACAGCTCGCTATTAGGTATAGTAGCACCACTATATGTTTACCCAGAGATTGCACCTATCCATCTCACATGGCGAAATTATTATTATGAACAATTTGCAGTCGATGTGAAAGTAAAATTGCTAGTAGGGCGTGCACCTCATATTGTGGCAAACAATATCAAACAATTGCTCTTTGAACGCACGCATGTGGATACGATTTTTACTTATCCATGCACACCAATACAAATACAACAATTACAAACATTAGCTAAAGTTGTTGTAATCGATGAAAAATCGGATTGGCAAACACAGTTAGTGCAAGTGGCTCAAACCTTACAAGTAGAAGTAGAAGCGACCCAGTGGTTACAACATTATAAAAATGTGGCACAAAAGACAGCCAAGTTATTACAAAGGCAACAAAAACAATGTTTTCTTATGTTGTTAGTGAAAGGGCATGAGATTTATTTATATCAAGACCGTATGGTACGTGATGTTTTAATAAATGATTTGCAGTTACAAGCTGTTATAACAGAACCAGTGGCAGAGTTAGTTGTAGTTACCGTGGATGATTTATTACAGTATGACCCCGATTTTATTTTATTACTTGTGTATGAAGATGCGGTATCTCGTTTGACCTATGAACAGCTTCATCAGCATGACTTATGGCAGGAGATGCGTGCTGTGCGTCAGCATCAGAGTTATGAAGTGCCACATTTTCCATGGCGAGACTATGCAGCACTGCCCCACCTACTTATTATTGAACAACTAGCACAATGGTTTGCCGAATAGTACATGGAGAAAACCTCTTTTTATACATGGACGCTTTTCAATCTACTATTTATAATTGAAAACAATTCTCAATGAAAGAGGTTGAACGGACCATGTTAAAAAGTATCAAAATGATGTGTTTATACATTACTGTACTCTTACTGTTAGTTGCATGTAGTAAAGAGGAAAAGAATGAAGCTCACTCAGCGACTAAGGAGATTACGTATTTAGAACAAACGTATACGATTCCAGCTGACCCCCAGAAGATTTTATTTTTAAATGCTTTTGAGTCAATTGAGGATGCAGTATCTTTAGGTGTCACACCATATGCAGCGAGTGCAGTAGGTAGTGATGACGAGCCTTTCCCAAGTTTCTTTGGTGATGTGACAAAAGATACGATTCCCTTATTAGGCACAAGTGATGAGAGTTTAGAGTATGTGCTAGAACTAGCGCCAGACTTAATTATTAGTACGGATATGGAAGACCCAAAAGTGACAAAACAATTAGAGAAGATTGCACCTGTAATCCCGACTTCTCATTTTGGCCCTGATTGGGAAAAGAACTTACTTATGTTAGGGCAAGTGACGAATACTGAGGCAAAAGCAGAGACGTTAATTGCAACGTATAATCAAGATAAAAAGGAAGCTGTCACTCATTTAAAGCAATTTAAAGCACAAGAAGTACTCGCTGTACGTTTGCGTGGTGGTGAGATGATGATTTACCCTAAAGACGTGTTCTTGAATGATGTATTATACAGCGAGCTTGGGCTTACTATTCCTAGCGTTGTCGAGAATGTTGCACAACAAACGGTATTAACATTAGAAGGTCTAGTGAGTGCCAATCCTGACTATCTCTTTTTGCAATTTGATGAATATGAAAATGCCATGCAAGAAAATGTCCTAAATGAGTTACAAGAAAGTGAAGTATGGAAAGGGCTTAAAGCTGTGAAAAATAACCATGTATGGATTAATGCCGTTGACCCATTAGTCATGGGTGGTGGTACATTGAATGGGCGTGTTCGGATTTTAGAAGCGGCTAGAGAGGCCATTCAATGATTCGCGTACAAGCGATTTTTGAACAGAAAGCACGAGAAGGTATTTTCTCAGGTGAGATTATGATAGCAAAAGATCAAATCATAAAGTATCAAGCAGTTTTTGGTCAAAATATAGACGAAGTGCCTTTGCAAAATAATGCTGTTTTTGAACTGGCTTCTGTGTCAAAACCTATAACAGCATTAGGGATTATGCTATTACAACAACAAGGAAAATTACAATATGATGATGCAGTGGCACAATATCTCACACCGTTCCCTTATCCAGCACTCACAATACGTCAATTATTAAATCATTCATCGGGTTTACCAGATTATATGGCGTTAATTGAGCAATATTGGTCATGTGAAAATATAGCAACCAATGAAGATGTCCTACAATTGCTAAATACACATCAACAGCCACTATTATTTACACCAGACACCAAACAAAGTTATAGCAATACAGGATACGTATGTTTAGCACAAATTATTACTGAAATTACAGGCAGTTATACGCAGTTTATGCGGCAAGTGATTTTTGAGCCATTACAGATGCAACAAACAGCGGTTTATCATAGGCGATATACGAAGCAAGTAATTCCCTCTTTAGCATACGGACTTATTCACTGTGACAATAAATTCGTATTACCAGATACATTACACGCGTATGACTTTGTGCGTTATTTAGACGGTATTCAAGGGGACGGTATGGTACATGCTACAGCACAAGATTTATTAAAATTAAGTAATGTATGGCAAGAAGATGCGTTACTACATGTAGCCAATCGTCAAGCGATAACAGCACCTAATCAAACCTTTGCACAAGG
>NZ_BMJT01000014.1 GCF_014643595.1 Lysinibacillus alkalisoli | reverse complement strand
TGAGATTTCCCATTACGCAAGTAAGTAAGACCCCTCAAAGACGATGAGGTAGATAGGTTCGGCGTGAAAGTATGGCGACATATGCAGCTGACGAATACTAATCGGTCGAGGACTTAACCAACTTTTCAATGTGCGTTTATCCAGTTTTGAACGAATAATTTGTCTAGTGGCAATGGCAAAGAGGTCACACCTGTTCCCATACCGAACACAGTAGTTAAGCTCTTTAGCGTCGATGGTAGTTGGATGTAGGTCCTGCGAGAGTAGAACGTTGCTAGGCACTTGTTAAAACCCCTGTTACGATTTTCGTAACAGGGGTTTTATATTTACTCTAATCTACTAAATAAGGAGGTTATTTTACGATGCAACATCAGAAACCGTTAGTTGAAGCAATGCATAACTTTGTTAAACAAAGAAATTATTCTTTACATGTACCAGGACATAAACATGGCACTTTATCTAAATTACCACAGCCTATAAAAGATTCATTAGCTTATGATGTTACAGAATTAAATGGATTAGATGATTTATATCATGCAACTAGCATTTTATTGACATCACAACAGTTATTGACGGAATTACATAACACAAAAGAGAGCTTTTTTTTAGTAAACGGATCAACAGTTGGTAATTTGATTATGCTTTTATCTAATTGTCAAATGGGCGACAAGATCTTTATTCAAAGAAATGCTCATAAATCCATATTTAATGCGTTAGAGTTAGGAAAAATCAATCCTATTTATATTGGTGGGCAATGGGATCAACGAACACAAACGATGGTATCTATTTCTTTAGATACGATACGACAAGCAATTTTAAAATATCCTACTGTTAAAACTATTTTATTAACAACACCAACTTATTATGGCGAATGTAATAAAGAGTTATTAGAGATTATTCAGTATTGCCATGCTCATGATATTATTGTATTAATCGATGAGGCCCATGGCGCACATTTTGATATTTCACCACATTTTCCTAAATCATCGTTGCGTTACGGAGCAGATATGGTTGTACAATCCGCACATAAAACATTACCTGCAATGACGATGGGAGCTTATTTACATGTAAATAGTGAGAGCATTTCATTAGAAAAAGTAAGGCAAAATTTATCTATACTACAATCTAGTAGTCCATCTTATTTAATTATGGCTTCTTTAGATGATGCACGTCATTATAAAGCTAATTATACATTAGCTGATAGTCATTATTTTATGGAGAAGCGCCAATTATTTATCGAGAGTTTACGATCTATAAGAGGTTTGGAAATTATAGAAGTAGAGGACCCTTTAAAATTGTTACTTAGAGCACCTGGCTATACAGGTTTTCAGCTACAATCAGCTTTAGAACACCAACATGTTTATGTAGAGCTTGCTGATCTGTATCAAGTAGTTTGTATATTACCATTAGTAAAAGTTAATGAAGAAACATCGTTTATTGCTATTAGAAAAGCTATAAAATATGCTTATATTCAACTTATACAAACGGCTACCGTGAATTATGAATTAATAGAACACTATGACGAACCTGTTGTTATAGAGCCGATATACTCACCTTTTGAGGTGAAAAAGCAGGCGTCCGAATTTATTCATTATACTCAAGCATTACATCGTATTGCAGCAGAGACAATTATTCCATATCCTCCTGGTATTCCTTTATTTGTCGCTGGTGAAAAAATTACATTGTCTATGTTAACAAACTTAGAAATGTTACAATTAGCAGGGGCTAATTTTCAAAGAGAAAATAGAAATACTAAAGAAATTAAAGTAGTTAAATAGGAGGTAATCAAGTGTTAGATGGAAAGTTGATTACGTTTGAAGGCCCAGAAGGTGCAGGGAAAACAACGGTGCTTGCTATTATAGCGCAACGTTTAAAAGAAAAATATAAAGCAATACTTGTAACACGTGAACCGGGGGGAATTACAATCTCAGAAAAGATAAGAGATATTATTTTAAACCCTGATCATATAGAGATGAATGAACACACAGAAGCTCTATTATATGCAGCAGCACGTAGTCAACATTATTTTGAAAAAATAGAACCATCATTAAAAGAAGGTACTTTAGTATTGTGTGACCGATTTATTGATTCTTCATTAGCATATCAAGGTTACGCACGTGGTTTAGGGATAGATAATGTAAGGAAAATCAATAGTTTTGCGATAGGGGATAAACTTCCTGATATTACAATATTATTTGATTTGCCACCAGAAATTGGCTTGTCTCGTATTACAGCTAATCAAGAACGAGAAAATAATCGTTTAGATCAAGAGCATTTGGCTTTTCATCAAAAAGTGAGAGAAGGATACTTACAATTAGCATCTAAAGATAAAGAACGAATAGTTATCATTGATGCTAATCAAGAAATAACTAAGGTGGTTGAGGATGTTTGGCAAGCACTCCTCAAAAAACTCATATAAAATGATATGAAGTGAAGTTAAACATTGTGATATAATGGTAGCACCTATTCAAATGAAGGGGTTGAGACGAATGAAATTAGTTATTGCAGTAGTACAAGACCAAGACAGTAATCGTCTTTCAAATGGTTTAACTAAAAATGAGTTTCGCGCTACAAAATTAGCAAGTACAGGTGGTTTTTTACGATCAGGAAACACTACATTTTTGATTGGTGTAGATGATGATCGTGTACCTCATTTACTAGATATTATTCGAGATAATTGTCGTGCTAGAGAACAAATGGTAGCACCAGTTTCACCAATGGGTGGAAATGCAGATTCATATATTCCATATCCTGTAGAAGTGGAAGTTGGCGGAGCTATCGTGTTTGTATTGCCAATAGAGCAATTTCATCACTTTTAATTATGAGGAGGTGTCGGCTTAAATGAAAATTAATCAAGATATTCGAGTAGGTATGGCTACAAATCAAAAAATGCCGAATGCCATAAATCCTCAAAATCGTTTTGGCGATGTTTTAGTTAAACAAGGAACAAAACTTCAAACCGAACAGCTCACACGTTTGTTAGGAGATATATCGACAGCTGGAGATCGTGTGGCTAAATCACGTAACTTACGAGAACTTACACGATTTAAAATGTTGGTAAAACGCTTTTTACAAGAAACGGTAGAATATGGTATGGAGTTAAAGCAATCGCACACATGGAATCGTTTTGGAGAAGGACGTCGTTTAAAGATAATTAATACAATTGATGAACGCCTTATTGAATTAGCACAGGACATTTTAGATGAAGAAAAAGATACAATCGATTTATTAGATAAAATCGGTGAAATAAAAGGATTATTAATTAATCTTTATATGTAAAACCTGTGTCTTATTATAGGCGCAGGTTTTTTTACAAAGTAATAGAGGTGGATAATGTTAACACAATCCGAATTGAAACAAATTCAACCAGTTGTTATGCGGCAGCTAGAGCAATTATATGAAAGAAAGCGTGTTGCCCATGCTTATTTATTTGAGGGGAATGCAGGTACTGGAAAAGCAGAGATCGCAAAATACTTTACACAACTGTTACTGTGTACTCAAGTAACAAATAATATCCCATGTGGCACATGTAGACAATGCCAACTACTGGCTTCTAATAATCATACCAATGTCCATCATATTTATCCTGATGGTCAAACAATTAAGGTGGAGCAAATTCGCCAATTATTAAATGAGATGAAAATGATGGGGATGGAAGCTGGGCGGAAAGTGTATATTATTTATGATGCAGACAAGATGAATAGTGCATCAGCTAATATGTTACTCAAGTTTTTAGAGGAACCTGTTGGTCACGTAACAGCTATCTTATTAACAACACAGTACCAAGCTATTTTGCCAACCATTATATCAAGGTGTCAACACTTTACATTTACAGCTTTACCTAGAGAGCAAATCATGCAACAATTAATGCAACAAGCTATTACAAAATCGATGGCAGCTACAGTAAGTTTACTTACTAATAATATTGATGAAGCCATTCAATTATGTAGTGACGAACAATTTGTACAGACACGAAAAACAGTGTTACACTTAATAGGTACTATTCAACAACATGTACAAGAGGCACTTTTGTATGTTCATGAGGCATGGTTGCCTACTTTTAAAGAGCGTGATGAGTTTGAGCGTGCATTAGATTTATTATTATTTGCATATCGTGATGTAGTTGCTATAAAGGCAAATGTTACACATGTGCCAGCATTTCCTGATAAGATTGAAGAATTTAAAAAAATTGCATCAAAATCAACGTATGAAAGACTATCGATGCAAATGCAGGCGATTTTAAAAGCAAGAGAACAACTCCAACGTAATATGAATCGTGCATTATTGATGGAGCAGCTAATGCTGAATCTGCAGGAGGGGTATTTATTTGTGTAAAGTGGTAGGAATTCGCTTTAAGAAAGCGGGTAAAATATATTATTTTGACCCAACAACTTTTCAATTAGAGGTTGGGCAATATGTCATTGTTGAAACAGCTCGTGGTATTGAGTATGGAAAGGTCGTTATTCCGATTAGGGAAGTATCCAAAGATGAAATTGTACTTCCTTTAAAGCAAGTTGTAAGACCAGCCGACGAACGCGATCATATACAAGTAGAAGAAAATCGCAGAGAGTCGAGTCAAGCTTTTGTATCAGCTACTCAAAAAATTACAGAACATAAATTAGAGATGAAATTAGTTGATGTAGAATATACATTTGATCGCAATAAAATTATATTTTATTTTACAGCTGAAGGACGAGTAGACTTTAGGGAATTAGTTAAAGACTTAGCAGCAATTTTTAGAACGCGTATTGAGCTTAGACAAATTGGTGTTCGTGATGAGGCTAAATTATTAGGTGGTATAGGTCCATGTGGCCGTATGTTATGTTGCTCTACATATCTTGGCGATTTTGAACCCGTATCTATTAAAATGGCAAAAGATCAAAACTTATCTTTGAATCCTACTAAAATTTCAGGATTATGTGGTCGACTGATGTGTTGTCTAAAATATGAGAATGACGAGTACGAGGCAGCAAAAAAAGGCATGCCAGATATTGGTGAGATTATTGAAACGCCAGAGGGACAAGGAAAGGTTATCAACATTAATGTCTTAGAAAGACTAATTCAAGTTTACTTACAAAACTTAGAGCGTGTTGTAGAATATTCTCTTGAGGAATTATTACAGTATGAAAAAAATTGATATAGATAAGAGTAATGAGGTGGCTTGAGTGAAGGACCGTAATATACTTGATACTGTCATTGAATTCGAAAAACAATTAGAAGCAATGCAGCAACAATTCGGTGCGTTTAAGCAATTTGTCGCAATTATGATGGAGGAACAACAAGCATTACAAACAGAAAATTTACATTTACGTACAAGGCTAGAAGAAGTGCTTTCGAAACAAACCGTGCAAAAAGAAAGTACAGAAAAAACAAGCCACACAGATATTAGTGAGGGTTATGATAATTTAGCAAGATTGTATTATGAAGGTTATCATGTTTGTCATGTGCATTTTGGTAGCTCTAGAAAAGATGAAGATTGTTTATTCTGTCTAGCCTTTTTAAACAAACAAAATGTATAAAATAAGACTGATTCCACATTATGTGTAGTCAGTCTTTTATAATGGAAAGGAGTAGTCGCTAGTGGATTTAATATTACAAGGAGATGAGCGATTAGATTATTTACTTGCTGAATCATTACGAATTATACAGAGTCCTTCAGTATTCTCATTTTCGTTAGATGCTGTATTACTAGCTCGTTTTGCTAGTATACCTTTACGAAAAGGGCATATTATTGATCTATGTACAGGAAATGGTGTAATTCCTCTTTTTTTAAGTGCTCGTACGCATGCAAAAATCACAGGTATTGAGTTGCAAGAAAGGCTTTATGATATGGCAACTCGTAGTGTGGTATATAATAATTTGCAAGATCAAATTAATATTGTCCATGGAGATGTGAAAGAAGCTGATAAATTAATGGATAATGTCATGTGTGACACCGTGACATGTAACCCACCTTATTTTTTAGCCCATGAAAATAGCGAACGAAATCAAAACAAGCATTATACTATTGCTCGTCATGAAGTATGCTTAAGTTTAGAAGAAGCTATTATAGCAGCAAGTAAATTACTGAAACAAGGGGGGAAGGCTGCTTTTGTTCATAGACCTGGTCGTCTAGTTGATATTATTACACTTATGCGTAAGCATCGTTTAGAAGTAAAGCGTATTCAATTCGTTTATCCAAAAGAGGGTAAAGAGGCGAATATTTTATTAATCGAAGCTATTAAAGATGGCAAGCCAGATGTAAAGATCTTACCTCCATTATATGTGTATGATCATAATGGGGAATATACAGCGCCTATTAAGGAAATGCTGTATGGTGAATAATTACCATTATTTTTATGTGTTAAAATGTAGTGATAATAGTTTCTATGCAGGTTATACATCAGATTTGCTAAAGAGATTGTCATGTCATAATAGTAAAAAAGGGGCAAAGTATACAAGAAGCCGCATACCTGTAGTACTCTATTATTTCGAGATATATTTTAGTAAGAGAGAGGCAATGCAACAGGAATATTGGTTTAAACAACTTTCTAGAGAAAAAAAGAAGCAATATATGAGAGGTGAACTAAGATGAAATCACAAAAAAGTGCTATGTTTGAAAATACGAGTTGCTTGTATTTAGTACCAACACCAATTGGTAATTTGGAAGATATTACATTGAGAGCGCTACGTATTTTAAAAGAAGCAGATATTATAGCAGCAGAGGACACAAGAAATACAAAAAAACTATGTAACTATTTTGAAATTACAACGCCATTAATGAGTTATCATGAACATAATACAGAGACGGGTGGCGATAAAATCCTTCATTTATTAGCGGAAGGTAAAACGATCGCGCTAGTGAGTGATGCTGGCACACCATGCATTTCTGATCCGGGTGTTGATATTGTCAATAAAGCGCTCGCTATGAATTATGCTGTAGTGCCCTTACCAGGTGCTAATGCCGGAATTACAGCTTTAATTGCGTCCGGTTTATCACCTCAACCATTTTATTTTTATGGCTTCTTATCTCGTCAGAAAAAAGAGCGAAAGAAAGAATTACAACAGTTAGCTAAACGCCAAGAAACATTGATTTTCTACGAAGCTCCTCATCGTTTGAAAGAAATGCTACAGCATACTTTTGAAGAATTCGGAAATCGGAGAGTGGTCTTAGCTCGAGAGCTTACTAAAAAATTTGAAGAATTTTTAAGAGGGACACTTGAGGAATCTGTGTGTTGGGTGAATGAAAGTGAAGTGCGAGGAGAATTTTGTATCATAATAGAAGGAACTAATGATATTGTGTCAGAAGAAGAGCCTTGGCAACATTTTTCTGTATCTGAGCATGTGCAACATATAATAGAAGAAACTCAAATTTCCTCTAAAGAAGCTATTAAAGAAGTAGCTAAAATTAGAGGAATATCAAAACGAGATGTTTACCAAGCATATCATATTAATTAAATCACAAAAGAAGGCTACCACTTAGTGGTAGCCTTCTTTCACCTATTCTAAAACATGAAATGCTAATTTAATTATTTTAAGTTAGCTTGAATTTCTTTTACTAATTCTTGAGCGCCTTCTGGGCTTAAGATTAGTTTGCCACCTACTAAACGTAAGTTATCATCTGAAACTTCACCAGTAACAGCACAAGTCATGTTTGGCATATATTTCTTTAGAATGATTTTATCATCATCTACGTAAATTTCTAAAGCATCTTTCTCTGCGATGCCTAATGTGCGTCGTAGTTCGATTGGAATAACTACACGCCCTAACTCATCAACTTTACGTACAATACCTGTAGATTTCATGACAGAATTCCTCCTAGTATATTTTATTCGACAAAATTCGACAAATCCTTTGTCTAGAAGTTATCATACCAAGTAATGCCATAAACGTCAATTAAATAGAACAAAAAATGTGCTAAAATCCCAATTTTTTTATTAAAATTGTAAGATAGCACCGTTTATCATTATTAATTTACAAAAAAATGAGGATATGTCATGATGAAAGTTAAATTTACATCTATTATTTTACTTGTGCATGTGAGCTAACATTGAAAGGCATTTCATACTACTATAAAATAAGAGAAGATAGATTAATTGGAGGAAAATAAATTGAATGAAAATAAAACATTTTATATTACAACACCTATTTACTACCCAAGCGGAAAGTTTCATATTGGAACAGCCTATACAACAATAGCTGCAGATGCTATGGCACGTTATAAAAGGTTACATGGCTATGACGTATTATTTCAAACAGGATTAGATGAACATGGGCAAAAAATTCAAGAGAAGGCACAAGAAGAAGGTAAAGAGCCGCAAGCATATGTAGATGAAATTGCAGAGAATGCTATTCATTTATGGAATGAACTAGATATTAGTTATGATGAATTTTATCGTACCACCAATCCTAAACATAAAAAGGCTGTTGAGAAAATATTCCAGCGATTTTTAGATAATGGTGATATTTATAAAGGAGAATATGAGGGATGGTACTGTGTACCATGTGAATCTTATTTTACAGAAAGCCAATTAGTTGATGGTAAATGCCCAGATTGTGGACGCGATGTACGAAAAGTGAAAGAAGAATCCTATTTCTTCAATATGAAAAAGTACGCGGATCGTTTATTACAATATTATGAAGAGAATCCAACATTTATTGAACCTGTATCGAGAAAAAATGAAATGATTAATAATTTTATTAAACCAGGTTTGGAGGATTTATCTGTATCACGTATGTCCTTTGATTGGGGAATAAAAGTGCCAGAGGATCCTAAACACGTTATTTATGTTTGGGTAGACGCGTTAACAAACTATATTACATCGTTAGGTTATACAACAGATGAAGATGCTAAATTCAAAAAATATTGGCCTGCAGATGTTCATGTTGTAGGTAAAGATATTGTTCGTTTCCACACGATTTATTGGCCGATCTTTTTAATGGCTCTAGATTTACCATTACCTAAAAAAGTATTTGCACATGGCTTTATTATGATGAAAGACGGTAAAATGTCAAAATCTAAAGGAAATGTGATTTATCCTGAAATGTTATCAGAACGTTATGGACTAGATGCTACACGTTACTTCTTATTACGTGAATTGCCATTTGGCTCTGATGGTGTCTTTTCACCAGAAGCTTTTGTTGAACGTACAAATTACGATTTAGCTAATGACCTAGGTAACTTGTTAAACCGTACTGTATCTATGATGAATAAATATTTTGATGGTGTGATTCCAGAAGGTAAACTAGTTGAAACAGAATTTGATAGTAAATTGCGAGAGTTTGCAGAAGATACAAAAGAAAAATATATCGATGGCATGGAAAACATGCAATTTAGCATTGTTTTGGCGGAATTATGGAAATTGGTTTCACGTACAAATAAATATATCGATGAAACACAACCATGGGTTTTGGCAAAAGAGGAAGAAAATAGAGAAAAACTAGCATCTGTCATGGTACATTTGGCAGAAAGCTTACGACATATTGCAGTTATGTTACAGCCTATTATGACAACTATTCCAAAACAAATGATAAATCAATTAGGATTACCAGAAAGCGCATTGCAGTGGGAGACAATTGAGACATTTAATAATGTTATTGTAAAAGGTAACAAAGTGGTAGAAAAAGGAACACCTATTTTCCCACGTTTGGAAACGGAAGAAGAAGTTACTTATATTCGTGAACAAATGCAACGTTCGATAAAAACAAATCAAGAAACAGAAATTGTAGAAAAAAGTACTATAAAAGAAAATATAGAAGAAATCACAATTGATGATTTTATGAGGGTGGATTTGCGTGTTGCAACAGTTACAGCATGTGAAGTTGTTCCTAAAGCAGATAAATTATTAAAACTGCAGTTAGATTTAGGTTATGAGCAACGACAAGTTGTATCAGGCATTGCGAAATTCTATCAGCCAGAACAATTGGTGGGAACAAAAGTAATAGTGGTAGCCAACTTGAAACCAGTTAAACTGCGTGGGGAGTTATCACAAGGTATGGTTTTAGCTGGAGAGGAAAATGGTGTACTTAAGTTAGCTACAGTAGATGAGAAGCTTGAAAATGGTGCGAAAGTGAAATAAGGCATACAATGAGACCTGTAATGATAGAAAAATCCATTACAGGTCTTTAATATTTATACATTCATTATTTCAATATAGTTAATAGTAGTGATTATTAGGTATAAAAGACTACTCCGTAGTGAGCGAATGAAGTATTAGAAAATGGTAAAATCATTGTTGAAATATTTCTGTAATATTATTGTAATGAATGAAATGAAAAAAGAGACTAAAATCTTTAAAGGAGTGGATAATGTGTTTATAGATACTCATGTTCATTTGAATGCAGATCAGTATGAAGAAGATTTACAAGAAGTGATCGATAGAGCTTTGGAAAATAAAGTGTCAACAATGGTTGTTGTGGGTTTCGATAAAAAAACAATTGAACGTGCGATGGCTTTAGTTGAGCAATATGATTTTATTTATGCTGTGATTGGTTGGCATCCTGTTGATGCCATTGATTGCACAGAGGAAGATTTGCAGTGGATTGAAAACTTGACTCAGCACCCAAAAGTGGTGGGTATTGGTGAGACAGGGTTAGATTATTACTGGGATAAGTCACCAAAAGAAGTACAACAAAAATGGTTTCGAAAGCAAATTCAGTTAGCTAAAAAATTACATTTGCCTATTATCATTCATAATCGTGATGCCACAGGAGATGTTGTGCGTATTTTGAAAGAAGAGAATGCTGCAGAAGTGGGTGGTATTATGCATTGCTTCGGTGGTAGTGTAGAAACGGCTCGTGAATGTATCGCGATGAATTTTATGATTAGTTTAGGCGGTCCCGTCACATTTAAAAATGCTCGGACACCAAAAGAAGTAGCGGCTGATATTAGTCTTGAACATTTATTGATTGAAACGGATGCGCCTTATTTAGCGCCGCATCCTTATCGAGGGAAGCGTAATGAACCTTCCTTAGTCCCCCTTGTTGCACAGGAAATAGCGCGTTTAAAAGGTATTTCTGTAGACGAGGTAGCACATCAAACAACAATGAATGCGAAAAATATTTTTAAAATAAATTGACGCGTCATTAAACGCCGTCAATACTAGCTTTTCGGAATCATTTGATTGGCAATAAAAATAAAAAGGAAAACTTTAGAGTTGACAGCCAAAAAACTTGTCCGTATAATTCAGCGAGTATTGAGGAGGCGTTTTTTTCATGTCAAATAAACCCATGAAAAACTTGTTCTTAGGGTCAATGAGGAAGAAACAAATGTTTATAAGAATTTTATCACTTGTAGTATTTGTTTCGGTTATTTCTTTCGTTCTTTACGAAGGAACAAAGAAATCTGTCGCATTAGATGCTGACGGAAAGCAGTTAGAAATTTCAACGCATGCGAAAACAGTAGCCGATGTTTTGGAAGATGAAAACATTGTAATTGCGGATAAAGATAAAGTATCACCCTCACTGGACACAAAGATTGTTAATGATATGACAATTAAATGGGAACAGGCTAAAGAATATGCTGTTGTAGTTGATGGCAAAGAACAACAAGTTATTACTACAGAAAAGCGTGTTGAAGATGTTTTACAAGAAGCAGGAGTTAATGTTACAGCCAATGATAAAGTATCACTTGCTTTAGATGAGAAGTTAAAGCCAGGTGAAACAGTTGATGTACAAAAAGCATTCCAACTGACATTGACAGATGGTACTAAAAAAGCAGAGAAAGTGTGGTCTACACGCACTACAGTTGCTAATTTCTTAGAAGAACAAGGAGTTAAGTTAAATAAATTTGACCGTTTGAATGTTAAAGAGTCAGACATCGTTAAATCTGGTCAACAGTTGACAATTGTTCGTGTAGAGAAAAAAGTAGATACTGTCGAAGAAGAGATTGAATTTTCAACTGAAAATCGTAATGATGGTGATCTTGCTCAAGGAGAGCAGAAAGTTATTACTGAAGGTGAAAATGGTAAAGTAGAACGCACATATGAAGTTGTTGTAGAAAATGGTAAAGTAGTAGCGCGTAACCTACAAAAAGAGGATGTTTTAAAAGATCCTGTTAAAAAAGTGGTAGCTTTAGGCACAAAAGAGCCAGGTGCTCAAGTTTCACGTGGTACCGCACAAGCAACAGCAGCATCAACAGATAATTCAGGTTCGGGAGCACCAGCTGGTGGACAAGAGTTTTATGTAGAAGCGACAGCTTATACACCGTACTGTGATGGATGTTCAGGAATTTCAGCAGCAGGGATAGATTTACGTTCAAACCCTGGATTGAAATTAATTGCTGTAGATCCAAACGTGATTCCTTTAGGTTCTAAAGTTTGGGTTGAAGGTTACGGCTATGCGATTGCTGGAGATACTGGCGGTGCTATTAAAGGTAATATTATCGACTTGCTTGTTCAAACAAAAGAAGAAGCTTACAGTTGGGGTCGACGCCAAGTTCGTATTAAAGTATTAAACTAAATAATCTATCACGTAAATGATAGGAAATCTAATAAGACTGTTGAGGGTGTTTTCTCAACAGTCTTGTTGTTTTATGAGAATGTAATGACGCATCATGATTTCTCGTTGTAAAATAGAAGGAGAAAGGGGCAAGTGATTTTGAAAATTCAAGAATTCATTGTTGTAGAAGGTAAAGATGACACAGTAGCAATTAAACGAGCTGTAGATGCAGATACGATTGAAACAAATGGTTCAGCTATTAATCAAAAGACGCTTCAACGTATTAAACATGCTCAACAAAAAAGAGGTGTCATTGTTTTTACAGACCCTGACTATCCAGGTCGTCGTATACGGGCAATTATTGAGCAGCATGTCCCGAATGTAAAGCACGCTTTTTTATCGAAAGAAAAGGCAATTGCGAAAAATGGCAATGGGCTTGGTGTAGAACATGCAAGTAATGAAGCCATTCAAAAAGCATTGAGAGAAGTATACACCCCCCATGCATATGACATAGAAGAGATTATTACACGAGAAGATTTAATAATGGCTAATTTATTAGGTAACCCTCAAGCTAAGGCACGTAGAACACGCTTAGGTGAAATATTAATGATTGGAGAAACAAATGCTAAGCAGTTGCATAAGAGGCTCCAAATGTTTCAAATTAGTGCAGAAGAGTTTGGAGAAGCCGTAACACAATTAAATTTGGAGGAACAACATGAATAAAGATATTGCAACACCTATTCGAACACAAGAGATCTTAAAAAAATATGGCTTTTCCTTTAAAAAAAGTTTGGGTCAAAACTTTTTAATAGACCCTAATATTTTACGCAATATTGTGAGCCATGCAAATTTAACAGAAACAAGTGGAGCCATTGAAGTTGGTCCTGGTATTGGTGCATTAACGGAGCATTTAGCACGCTCTGCAAAAAAGGTAGTTTCATTTGAAATTGACCAGCGCTTGTTGCCTGTATTAGAAGATACATTAAGTCCTTATCCTAATGTGGAGATTATCCATGGGGATATTTTAGAAGCAGACGTTGAAAAAGTTATTGCTGCACATTTAGCAGATGTTGAAGACATCATGGTAGTGGCTAATCTTCCTTACTATGTTACAACGCCAATTTTAATGAAATTATTACATGATCGCTTGCCAATACGTGGTTTTGTTGTGATGATGCAAAAAGAAGTAGCGGATCGTATTACAGCGAAGCCTGGAACAAAAGCATACGGTTCGCTATCTATTGCTATTCAATATTATGTTGAAGCAGAAGTAGCTATGATTGTACCTAAAACGGTATTTATGCCTCAACCTAATGTAGATTCTGCTGTAATTCGTTTAATTAAACGAGATACCCCACCTGTTAATGTGCGAGATGAAGATTTTCTGTTTGAGGTTGCGCGTATGTGTTTTGCACAGCGCCGCAAAACAATATTAAATAATTTACAAAATGGTTTACCTAATGGAAAGTCGAAAAAGGATTGTATTTTAAATGCTTTAGACAATGCGAATATTGATCCTAAAAGACGTGGTGAAACATTAAGTATTGAAGAATTTGGAGCATTATCTAATGCGCTATATGTGGAATTTAAAAAATAATGAATAAAGATTCATTGCATTGTCAAGAAGTTTTAAAAAAAGTAAAAAAACGAGAAAAAAAAGTTGCAATGTGAGTTAAACGCTGTTAAAATATTATATTTTATTGACTGTTTTGCTTTGGTGTGTTAAACTATGAAATAGTGAGGTGTAAAAGAACATGCCAAAATCATTAGCAGACATTAAACAATCGTTAGATGCACATTTAGGTAAACGTTTACGAGTAAGAGCGAATGGTGGTCGTAAAAAAACGGTTGAGTTCGCAGGGGTTTTACGTGAAACATACAATGCGATCTTCGTTGTAGAGTTAGAGCGCAAAGAAGATGAATTGAAGCGTGTTTCATACAGCTACACAGATATTTTAACAGAATCTGTTGAAGTAACTTTTTTAGATGAAGCACAAGTAATAGGTGCGAAATAAACATAGTACTTGTTTTTTATATTTTATTTTAGAAGGTGCCATTCTTTGATGAATGTGCAGCCTTCTTTTTCTTTCGTGATAATTTCACATAAATGTCTCGCCTCACCTATGGTAAAATAGGTAAGATATTATTGAAAATGATTGACTATCAATTGCATAGGTTGATGAGCAAGGAGGCTACGAGATGCTTTATGTAAAAGCACCCGCTAAAATTAATTTAACACTAGATGTACTTCATAAGAGAAATGATGGTTTTCATGAAGTAGAAATGATAATGACTACTGTAGATTTAGCAGATCGTATAAAATTGGAGAATCGTGAAGATGGAGAAATCCTGATTGCTACAACAGATCAATTTGTCCCTAATGACCAACGTAATTTTGCCTATCAAGCTGCTCAATTACTTCAAACTAAATATGGCGTCAAACAAGGTGTGACCATTACAATTGAAAAAGAAATTCCTATTGCTGCTGGGTTAGCAGGTGGCTCAAGTGATGCTGCTGCTACGTTAAGAGGGTTAAATACACTTTGGAAACTGAATTTATCACTAGATAGATTGGCTGAACTAGGTGCTCAGATTGGCTCAGATGTTTCATTTTGTGTTTATGGCGGTACAGCATTAGCAACAGGTCGTGGCGAAAAGATTCAAGAGATTGCTGCCCCACCTAGTTGTTGGGTAGTGTTAGCTAAGCCTAAAATTGGTGTCTCTACGGCAGAGATTTATGGTGGCTTACAAATAGATCAAGTTAAACACCCTAATACACAAGCGATGTTAGAAGCTATAGACAACGATGATTATGAAGGAATGTGCCAAAACTTAGGCAACGCATTGGAACAAGTAACATTTCATTTATACCCCGAAGTCGTTTCATTAAAGGAGCAAATTAAACGCTTTGGTGCAGATGCTGTGTTGATGAGTGGAAGCGGGCCAACAGTATATGGTCTAGTGGATACAGAACTTAGAGTGAGTCGTATTGTAAACGGCTTGCGTGGTTTTTGTGATGAAGTATATGCTGTACGACTAGTAGGTGAACGTAACTTACTTGATTAGAACCGTACAATTGTGTTAATTTACAGATAAATATTCGTTTTTTAGGAGAGGGTTGTATGAAGTGGAAGCGTAGTGAACGTTTGGTAGATATGACACACTACTTATTAGAACATCCCCACCGATTAATCCCGTTAACTTATTTTTCAGAGCTCTATCAATCTGCTAAATCTTCCATTAGTGAAGATTTAACGATTGTGAAAGAAACCTTTGAGGAAAAAGGAATCGGACTTTTAGTAACAGTACCAGGCGCTGCAGGTGGGGTGAAGTATATACCAAAAATGTCTGAAGAAAGAGTACGTGAAGTAATAAAAAATTTAATGGATGAGTTGGGTCATTCAGACCGCTTATTGCCTGGCGGGTATTTATTTATGACAGATTTATTAGGTAACCCGACGCTAATTAATCAAGTTGGTAAAGTTTTTGCATCCGCTTTTGCAGATCAACAAATAGATGCCATTATGACAGTAGCTACAAAAGGTATTTCTATTGCACATGCTATTGCAAAACATTTGAATGTTCCTGTAGTAGTAGTGCGCCGAGATAGTAAAGTAACAGAAGGTTCTACAGTTAGTATTAATTATGTATCTGGTTCGTCTCGTCGTATCCAAACGATGGTATTATCAAAACGCAGTATGCAAAGTGGCCAACGTATTTTAATTACAGACGACTTTATGAAAGTCGGTGGCACAATGAATGGTATGAAGAATTTACTTGAGGAATTTGATTGTGAATTGGCAGGGATTGCCGTATTAGTAGAGGCAGAACATGCAGATGAAACATTAGTGGATGATTATTATTCACTCATTAAGTTGCAAGCTGTTAATGAACGTGATCGTACAATTGCTTTAAGTGAAGGTAACTATTTTGCTAAGGGAGAGTTATAAAAATGAAAACCGTCATGACAAATCAAGCACCAGCAGCGATTGGGCCATACGCTCAAGGAATCATTGTTAATAATATGTTTTATAGTTCAGGTCAAATCCCATTAACACCTCAAGGCGAACTAATCGAAGGCGATATTGTTGACCAAACCCACCAAGTTTTCGCTAATATTAAGGCAGTTTTAGCAGAGGCTGGTACATCATTAGATCAAGTAGTCAAAACAACTGTATTTATGAAAGATATGAATGATTTTGTAGCAATGAATGAAGTGTATGCTTCTTATTTTGATGACCATAAGCCAGCGCGCTCTGCTGTGGAAGTTGCCAGGTTACCAAAAGATGTGCAAGTAGAAATTGAAGTAATTGCACTAGTAAAATAATAATGAAAAGAAAGCGTTTCCATAGGAGCTGTACATATATACAAATATGTACAGCTTTTATTCATAAATATGACGAAAATTAGGCATATTTATAACTTTTTATAAATAATTTGAAAATTTTAAAAATAAATGAGGAAATATTTTGCTATATCGAATATAATAGTTGAATAGACAACGTGGGGAGAGGTGGTGAATGAAATGGAAGTAACTGATGTAAGACTTCGAAAAGTGCAAACAGATGGCAGAATGCGTGCGATTGCTTCTATTACATTGGACGATGCGTTTGTTATTCATGATATTCGTGTAATCGAGGGGAATACAGGATTATTTGTAGCAATGCCAAGCAAACGTACACCAGATGGTGAATTTAGAGATATTGCGCATCCAATTAATTCAGAAATGCGTAATAAAGTGCAAGAAAGTATTTTACAAGCTTATGAGACTGATGAATCAGAAACAGCATTAGAAGAAGTAAATGTGTAATTTTTTATAGGATTGTTATGAGTTGTGCTAAAATTATAAAAGCACAACTTTTTTTGTGCGTAAAATCTATAAATAAAGATTAAAATACAAAATATCTCGCATTTATATGGCAAAAAAGCAACAATCATCTTGTCAATGATTTGTCAAGCTTCCAAACCTTGAAAATGCTTACTAATTGCTATATAGTCATAAGAGAAATTGAGGTTAATGGGGGGCTCACTCATGAGCAATATTTACGCGGTTATTCTAGCAGCAGGGCAAGGTACTCGAATGAAATCTAAACTTTATAAAGTACTGCACCCCGTATGTGGAAAGCCTATGGTAGAGCACGTTGTCAATCATGTCCAATCTGTTGGTGTGAATCGCATTGTTACCATTGTTGGTCATGGTGCTGAAAAAGTACGTGAACAATTAGGTGAACAAAGTGAATACGCATTACAAGCAGAACAATTAGGAACGGCACATGCAGTTGAACAAGCTAAATCTATTTTAGAGGATTTAGAAGGTACAACTTTAGTGATTTGTGGCGATACGCCTTTAATCCGTCCTGAAACAATGCAAGCTTTATTGGAGCACCATAATACTAACCAAGCTAAAGCAACAATTTTAACAGCAATTGCAGAAGACCCCACTGGTTATGGGCGTGTTCTACGTGGCGAAGATGGGCAAGTGAATCAAATTGTTGAACAAAAAGATGCCACAATAGAACAGCAAAAAGTAACAGAAATCAATACAGGTACCTACTGTTTTGATAATAAATCTTTATTCGATGCTTTAACAAAAGTAAATAATGACAACGCACAAGGTGAATATTATTTGCCAGATGTGATTGAGATTTTAAAGAATGAAGGTGAAATTGTTTCAGCATATGTTACTTCGGACTTTAATGAAACATTAGGGGTAAATGACCGTTTTGCATTGTCGCAAGCAGAAACATTGATGCGTGCACGTATTAATGAACAACATATGCGTAGTGGTGTAACGATTATTGATCCGATGTCTACTTATATTAGTGCGGATACAGTCATTGGTAGCGACACGGTTTTACAACCAGGTACCATGCTTGAAGGCACCGTAGAGATTGGTGAAGATTGCATTATTGGCCCTAATACACAAATTGTCGATAGTAAAGTAGGCAATGGAACTAAAGTACATTCATCTGTTGTATTAAATAGTGTTATAGCTGAATCTACAGCAGTTGGGCCGTTTGCACATATTCGACCAGATTCTACAATTGGCAGCCATGTCAAAGTAGGTAATTTCGTAGAAGTGAAAAAATCCGCTTTGGCTGATGGCGCAAAAGTATCTCATTTAAGTTATATTGGTGATGCTAAAATTGGTGAGAATGCTAATGTTGGTTGTGGTACAATTACAGTGAACTATGACGGTAAAAATAAGCATAAAACCGTTGTAGGTAAAGATTCGTTTATTGGTTGTAATACAAATCTTGTAGCGCCAGTAACAGTAGGAGATGGTGCATTTATTGCAGCAGGTTCAACAATTACCCAAGAAGTACCAGACGATGCATTAGCTATTGCACGTGCACGTCAGGAAAATAAATTAAATTATGTAAGCAAGTTAAATTTAAAATAAACAAAACCCTATAGGAGGCCATCATGCCATATCAATATGCTAACTCACAATTAAAATTATTTTCACTAAACTCAAATAACCCTCTTGCACAAGAGATTGCACAAGAAATGGGTGTTGAATTAGGAAAATCTTCTGTGAAACACTTTAGCGATGGAGAAATTCAAATTAGTATCGAAGAAAGTATTCGTGGTTGTGACGTATTTATCGTTCAGTCAACGAGTGCACCCGTAAATGAACATTTAATGGAGCTTTTAATTATGGTAGACGCATGTAAACGTGCTTCTGCTCGTACAGTGAATGTTGTAATGCCATATTATGGTTATGCACGTCAAGACCGTAAAGCAAAAGCTCGTGAGCCAATCACAGCTAAATTAGTGGCTAACTTGTTAGAAACAGCAGGAGCGACACGCGTTATCGTATTAGATTTACATGCACCACAAATTCAAGGTTTCTTTGATATTTTAATTGACCACTTGATGGCAGTGCCTTTATTGTCAGACTACTTTAAAACTAAAAATATTCCAGAGGACGAAATTGTCATTGTTTCACCAGACCATGGTGGGGTAACAAGAGCACGTAAGATGGCAGAGCGTCTAAAAGCACCGATTGCCATTATTGATAAACGCCGTCCAAAACCAAATGTAGCAGAGGTTATGAACATTGTAGGTAATGTTGATGGTAAAGTAGCCATTTTAATTGATGATATTATCGACACTGCTGGTACAATTACGATTGGTGCTGATGCATTGCGTGCAGCAGGAGCCAAGGAAGTATATGCTTGTTGTTCACATCCTGTATTATCAGGACCTGCAATTGAACGTATTAATAACTCAGCAATTAAAGAGTTAGTTATTACAAATACAATCCAGTTATCAGAAGACAAGCAGTCGCCAAAAATTAAAGAATTATCTGTAGCCAAATTAATGGCAGATGCAATTGTACGTGTATATGAAAATAAATCTGTAAGTACATTATTTGATTAATGAGAGAGCTAGGGAAGTGATTCCCTAACTCTTTTTTTATTGAAAAATGAAGGTGTAGAGCGATTATTGTATTTATTGTGAAAAGTTCTATATACTATAAGAGACTGATGTGTGGCTTTTACTGCGATGTTTTCAGACAGAGAGAAAGGGTATAACATTAAAGTCGAATTGTTAAATTTTAATTTCTTGGAAGGGGACTATGAATATGAATACAGTATTAAAAGTTGAAAAACGTGAAGCTGGGCATCGTTCAACACTAACCCAACTTAGAAAGGGCGGCTTAGTGCCAGGTGTGTTGTATGGTTATAATCGTAAAGCAACTACACCGATCCAATTAAGCGCAAGCGATTTTCAACGCTATGTGCAAAAAAATGGACAAAATGGCGTAATCGAAGTTGAGTTTGAAGGTAGCAAAGTTAATGCTATGATTCAAGAATTACAGCGAGATGCGTTAAAAGGTCAAATCGTACATTTAGACTTCTTAGCAGTTAATATGAAAGAAGAGCTAGAGACAGAAGTGCCAGTAACATTAATTGGCACAGCAGCAGGTGAGCGTGAAGGCGGTATTGTGATGCAGCCAACACGTGAAATCACAATTAAAGTAAAACCTTCAGATATTCCTGAAGTGATTGAAGTAGATGTATCTGCACTAGAAATAGGCGACACATTGGATATTGCTGCCGTTCGTGATAAATTCGATTTCGAAATTATTAGTGAAGATGAGTTAACATTGGCAACAGTGACAGCTCCAACAGTAGAAGCAGCTTCTGATGATGAAGAAACAGGTACAGAAGAACAAAAGACTGAAGAATAACTTGTAAGGTATTCATTTTGTATAAGGAGTTAAAGTGGGAATAACCACTTTAACTCCTTTTTTGTTCTTGTTCGCTACAAGGTATGGTAGAATTTAAATGAAGTTTTGCGCAGGAAGGATGTTGTGCGATGAAATTAATCGTAGGATTAGGCAATCCTGGTAAACCCTATGAGAACACAAAACATAATATTGGGTTTCAAGTAATAGATGAATTAGCGAACCAATGGGGAGTTAAACTAGATCAAAGCAAATTTAAAGGACAATTTGCAACTGTACATCGTCCTGAGGGTAAAGTTTTTTTGCTTAAACCTTTAACATATATGAATTTATCTGGTGAATGTGTACGACCATTTATGGATTATTTTTCGATTGCAGAAGAAGATTTGATTGTGATTTATGATGATTTAGATTTAGAAACAGGAAAGTTACGTCTACGTCAAAAAGGGAGTGCTGGTGGGCATAATGGAATTAAATCTTTAATTCAACACTTAGGTACACAAACATTTGACCGCATACGTATAGGTGTAGACCGCCCGCCAGCAGGTATGAAAGTAGCCGATTATGTGTTATCACGATTTTCTAACGAAGAACAAGTAGTAATGAAATCAGCCGTAGATAAAACTGTGCAAGCATTAGAAGCGTCTTTATCTAGACCATTTTTAGATGTAATGAATCGCTATAACGGTTAGGAATGAAAAAAGATAGTGGGAGCTTTGGGGCTTAAATGCGCTCAAGGCTTTTTCCGCTTGTTAAGGAGGGAAAAGATGCAACAATTACGTGAATTATTTTTACAAGATAAAGGGATTAAACGTTTTTTAGAAGATGTCAAAAACTATAACGCACAAGATGAAATGATTACCGGTTTAACAGGTAGCGCTAAAACCGTACTGCTTGATGTGATGTATGATTATACAAAGCGTCCTGTGTATATGATTTCACCAAATTTACTACATGCTCAAAAGTTAGTAGAGGAGCTTTCACAAATTATAGGTGAAGATGATGTTAATTATTATCCAGCAGACGATTTTATTGCAGCAGATATTACAACAGCCTCACCAGAGTTACGAGCTGAACGTATTGTCACACTCGATAGATTAAGTCGTAATGTAGCGGGTATTTACGTTATTCCTATTGCAGCACTGCGTAGAGTAATTGCACCGAAAGAAATATGGCAGTCTGCGATGATGAATTTTATTATTGATGCCGAAGTAGATGACGTGGAACAATGTTTACACCAACTTGTTACATTTGGTTATAAAAGAGCCGAGATGGTAACAACGCCTGGCGAGTTTGCTATGAGGGGCGGTATTTTAGATATTTATCCACCTTATGCAGCAGACCCTATTCGAATCGAATTTTTTGATACAACTATCGATTCAATTCGCACATTTTCAGCTGATGACCAACGTTCTATTGAACGTATGGAAGAGATACGTATTTTACCTGCAACAGAAGTTGTATTGGATAAGACACAACGTATCGCATTAGCTCATCGTCTGGAACAAGCATTGGCAGACAGCCTACAAAAAGTAGCACAAGATGAAACGAAAATTCGTTTAACAGAAAATATTCAACATGATATTGCTTTATTACAACAAGGTGACCTGCCATCATATGTGATGAAATATGGTTCATTACTTTATGAGACAGAGCATTATATTGATGATTACTTTGATGAAAAAGGTATTGTGATCTTTGATGAACTAGCTCGTATTCAAGAAGTAGTCGATACATGGCAGTCAGAAGAAGAAACATGGTACTTAGAATTAATTGAAGAAGGCAAAATGGTACATGCTGTTAAAATGTCACGTACATTGCGTGAAATGTCACAACATATTACGCAGCAAAAACTTTACTTATCATTATTTACACGATCATTTAGTGGTATTTCTATTAAACGTTCGACAAACTTTTCATGTAAGCCAATGCAACAATTCCAAGGGCAAATGGCTATGCTTCAAGCCGAGATTAGTCGTTGGCAACAAGGCAAGTTTACAGTGTTATTTGTGGCACAAGGTGCCGAGCGATTAGCGCAAATGCAGGCATTATTAGAAGATTATCATATTCATGCCAACTTAGGTATGCCTACAACAGCAGGCATTTATTTAGTCAATGGTACATTATCTATTGGTTTTGAATTGCCGTTACAACGCATCGCTGTCGTAACGGATGATGAATTATTTAAACAACAAGCGCGTAAAAAAGTGCGTAAGCAAAAAATGACTAATGCGGAGCGCATTAAAAGTTATACCGAGATGAAACCTGGCGATTATGTAGTGCATGAGCATCACGGAATTGGCCGTTACATTGGGATTGAGACGCTAGAAGTGAACGGGCAACATAAAGATTATTTGCATGTCCGTTATCGTGCAGATGACAAGTTATTTGTACCTGTAGATCAAATTGATTTGATTCAAAAATACGTGCCATCTGAGGAGCGTGAGCCTAAGTTACATAAACTCGGTGGCGTAGAGTGGAAGAAAACAAAAGCAAAAGTATCGCATGCTGTACAAGATATTGCTGAGGATTTAATTAAATTATATGCACAACGTGAAGCAGAAAAGGGCTTTGCTTTTACACCAGACAGTGACGAAATGCGTATGTTTGAAACAGCCTTTCCTTATAATGAAACAGAGGATCAATTGCGTACTATTATTGAAGTGAAGCGAGATATGGAGCGTGAACGCCCTATGGATCGACTTGTTTGTGGTGATGTAGGTTATGGTAAAACAGAAGTTGCCATTCGAGCGGCTTTTAAAGCAGTATTGGATGGTAAGCAAGTTGCCTTTTTAGTCCCAACTACGATTTTAGCACAACAACATTTTGAAACAATGTTAGCGCGTTTTCAAGATTTTCCTGTGAAAGTTGGCTTATTATCACGCTTCCGTACAAAAGCACAACAAAAGTTAACAATTGATGGTTTAAAGAACGGAACAGTTGATATTGTGGTAGGTACACACCGTGTTCTATCAAAAGATGTGATGTATCGTGACTTAGGTTTACTTATCATTGATGAAGAACAGCGATTTGGTGTTACGCATAAGGAGCGTATTAAGCAATTAAAGACCAATGTAGATGTTTTAACACTAACCGCAACACCTATCCCAAGAACATTGCATATGTCTATGGTAGGTGTTAGGGATTTATCTGTCATTGAAACACCACCTGTTAACCGTTTCCCTGTACAAACCTATGTTATGGAGTTTAGCGGTGGTTTAATTCGAGAAGCTGTTGAGCGTGAGATGGCTCGTGGTGGACAAGTATTTTATTTGTACAATCGCGTAGAAGATATGGAACGCCGAGTCGATTTTATTCAGCAAATGGTACCAGATGCACGTATTGCCTATGCACATGGTCAAATGAGTGAAAATGAATTAGAGTCAGTTATGCTTGGTTTTTTAGATCGCGAGTTTGATGTACTTGTGACAACTACGATTATTGAAACAGGTGTGGATATGCCGAATGTAAATACGTTAATTGTGCATGATGCAGATAAGATGGGCTTATCGCAATTGTATCAATTGCGTGGACGTGTGGGTCGTTCGAGTCGAGTCGCATATGCTTATTTTATGTATCAACAAGATAAAGTGTTGACGGAAGTAGCAGAGAGTCGTTTACAAGCGATTAAAGAATTTACAGATTTAGGTTCAGGTTTTAAAATTGCTATGCGTGATTTATCTATTCGAGGTGCAGGTAATTTACTAGGTGCACAACAACATGGTTTCATTGATTCAGTAGGTTTCGATTTGTATTCACAAATGCTGCAAGCAGCTATTGAAGAAAAACAAACAGGCGAAAAGAAAACAGCGAAACCAGAAGTGGAGATTATTGTGCATATGGATGCTTATATTCCAGATACTTATATTGCAGACGGTTATCAAAAAATTCAGATGTATAAACGTATTAAAGCGATGGAGACAGCAGAAGATTATATGGAAATTACAGATGAGTTATTAGACCGATTTGGTGATTTACCAAAAGAAACAGAGACACTGTTACGCATTGCACGTATTAAAGCATGGTGTGTAACTGCAGGGATTGAGTCGATTAAAGAGCGCGACCAAGTTATCCGTATTCTTTTCAGTGAACAAGGAACTAACCTTGTAGATGGTGGTAAATTAGTAGAACACTCATTAACCTATGGTAATGCTGTTGGTTTTGGTATGGATGGACAAAAATTAATTTTTAGCATTCAAAAGAAGCGTTGTACTAAACAAACCCCTCTCACTATTATGGAAGGCATAACGAAGCAAGCCTCACAATCTTTAAAAACAGTATAGAGGCGCTAAATCGACTATGCTGAAATATAAAAAATGTGGCATGATTGCTAAAAATCATGCCACATTTTTTTCGTACACCCGTAAGGTTTATTGATATGGACGCTCTACTAGGTAATGAAGACCATCTTTATAATTGAGTTGTTGACGTAACGATTCTGTAACTACGCGTGATGAGGTTTGTTCGTTAGTTAGATGTGGTGCTATGTTAAACGGTGTAAACGTCGTTGTAGGTGTAGCTGTTTTATTACGGTATGTCGGATATAAAGCTAAGTGTGTGGCAAAGTGACGCTGATGGTCTGGAAAGGACTTAGCTAAAGGTTGTACATGAGTAATATACATAAGATCGCCTCCCTATTATAATAATTTTTGCTCATAAATAGAGAATATAAACCTATTTTATAATAAATGAATCAAATGTATTATATTTAGTGGTTCTTTACTAATGATTTAAGTTTTAATTGTAGTGGAGGCTGTAGTAAAGCGTTAAAAGTGTTCTATGCTATACTATTGGCATAACTTTTAGCAGTAAGGAGTAAATGTATGTCACAACCATTTGGGATGAAAACGTATATGAAAGGCGCTGCTTTATTAACCATTTCGGCCTTGATTGTAAAGATTTTAAGTGCAGTCTATCGTATACCTTTCCAAAATATTGTTGGTGATGAAGGGTTTTATATTTACCAACAAGTCTATCCTTTCATTGCTATTTTTGTAGTATGGACTACAGGCGGTGTAGCTGTGGCCATTTCAAAATTATTAGCTGACAATGATGCAGAGGCTTCTGCTTATATACGAGCACAAAAACGCAACACCATTATGGTAATTGTTACAGGTTATTTATTGATTATAGCGTGCTTATTTTTTATAATTTTATATTTTGGCGCAGTCCCTATTGCTTTAATTATGGGAGATATTGAGCTAGCTCCGCTTCTCAAAACAGGTTCATTTATCGTATTTATTATGCCGCTTTTCGCAACACTTAAAGGCGCATTCCAATCCAGGGGAATGATGGCACCAATTGCTTATGCGCAAGTTGTCGAGCAAGTGGTGCGTGTAGGTATTATCTTACTAGGCACTGTTATAGTGATGCGTTATACAACATCTCTTTATGCCGCTGGACACATAGCGGTTTTAGGTACAGTGATTGGTGAAGCAGTAGGTTTAGTATTATTATTGCTTTGGTATTGGCGTCAATTTGGCTACCAACATTTATTTTATCGCATGCCAATTATGCCAGTGATTAAACAAGTGACATTACTCAGTTTAAGTGTGAGTATGAGCAGTTTATTGTTATTGAGCTATCAATTTGTAGATTCATTCACTATTTTTACTAGTCTTTTGCATGCAGGTATGGATATGCAACTAGCTAAGGAACTTAAAGGTGTATTTGATAGAGGTCAGCCTCTCGTTCAACTAGGTATTGTTGTTGCTTCCTCATTAACATTAGCTATCGTGCCTTTAATTGCTCATCAAATGAAAAGCCAAAGTGAGGGTGGACGTTCGGCTCAGCCTTTTATTGAATTAACGTATCGTACGGCGTTAGTATTTGGCTCTGCTGCTGCATTAGGTTTATTTTTGGTCATGCCTAATTTAAATATGATGTTATTTAAAACAGATGTGGCAAGCGATGTTTTAGCTTTTTATATGCTTCAAATCATCCCATTATCTTTAGTATTAACATTTACAGGTATTTTACAAGGGATGCATAAGTTAAAAATGCCAGCTATTATTTTAAGTGTGGGCTTTCTTATAAAAGCGGTATTAAATGTGATGTTAGTGCCTATCTTTTCTATTATGGGGGCTGCGATAGCGAGTAATGTAGGCTTATTTATTACAGCTATTTGGCTAATGCTTTATAGCCGTCGTTTTATAAACATGCATATTCCTTTGTATTTTTATCGCCAACTTCTTTTATCTTTAGTTATGATGGCGCTAGTTGTTTGTTTAGTTCAAGGTGGAATTCAAGCACAGGAGACACGTAAAAACGCAGCGCTAGTAGGGTTGTTAGCTATTGGCTTAGGCGCTTTTACCTTTATTACAAGCATTGCAAAGTTAAAGTTATTATCAGAGAAAGAGTGGTTCTTATTGCCTTTTGGTAGAAGGATGGCTCGTTATCAATTATGGTTAAATCAAAAGAAGTAGGTGTCGAGTTTTGAATACAATTACAATATTAGGGTTAGGCGCAGGAGATTTAGCCCAACTCCCTTTAGGCGTGTATCGCAAATTACAACAAACAAAGATAAGTTATGCTAGAACAGTAGACCACCCTGTGATTGCACAGTTAATAAAAGAGGGCATGACGTTTCAAAGTTTTGATGCTATTTATGAAAAACATGAACAATTTGAACCTGTGTATGAAGAAATTGTAGCCACACTTTTGCAAGAAGTGCAGAAAGATTCCATTGTTTACGTTGTTCCAGGGCACCCACTCGTCGCTGAAATGACAGTACAGCTTTTAATCAAAGCACAAGCAGAGGGAAAAGTATGTTTACAAATTGAAGGGGGACAAAGTTTTTTAGACCCTATTTTCACAGCACTTAAAATTGACCCAATTGAAGGCTTTCAATTATTAGATGGTACCGCCTTATCTGTACATGATGTGAATATGACACAACATATTTTAATTGCACAAGTGTATGATGCGTTTAGTGCATCAGATGTTAAATTGCACTTATTAGAGAAGTATGATGCTGACCATCTTGTAACGATTGTAACAGCAGCAGGTTCTGAACAAGAGCAATTACAAATAGTCCCCTTACATGAAATTGACCAAGTGACAACAATTAATAACCTGACAACCTTATATGTGCCACCTGTTACAAGGTATGCGGAGCGCGCAAAGGATTGGCGTACATTTAGGGAGATTATTAGTGTGTTGAGAGGGCCTAATGGTTGTCCTTGGGATCAAGAACAAACGCATGAAAGTTTAAAAAAATATCTCTTAGAAGAAGTGCATGAATATTTACAAGCAGTAGATGAGCAAGATGATTTTGCTATGGTTGAAGAACTAGGTGATGTATTATTACAAGTCTTTTTAAATGCTCAAATTGGTGAAGATATGGGGTACTTTACGTTGGAAGAAGTATTAGAGAGTGTTACACATAAGATGTTGCGCAGACACCCTCATGTTTTTAGTGATGTCGAATTGCATTCTGTTGAGGAAGTAATGGAGCATTGGCAATCCATTAAAGAGCAAGAAAAATCAACAACGCAAGAAAGTATATTAGATAATCAATATCGTGCAACCTCATCGTTAGAAACGTCGTATAATTACCAAAAGGCTGTTGCTAAACAAGGTTTTACATGGGATGACGTGTCAGGTGCATGGTCTAAATTTAATGAAGAACTCGCAGAATTTAAGGCAGAAGCTAAAGATGGAACGAGTCAAACACAAACAGACGAATTAGGCGATGTATTATTTACCCTTGTTAATATTGCGCGTTTTTATAAAGTATCGCCAGAAGAAGCAATGCAATATGCGAATGCAAAGTTTGCAAGACGTTTTCGCCATGTCGAAGCGTGTGTAGCAAATGCTAACAAAACGATTGCTACAAGTACAGCAGAAGAATTAGAACAATATTGGCAAGAAGCAAAACAGGAGGAGAAAGCATAATGCGTTTAGATAAATTTTTAAAAGTATCACGTTTAATTAAGCGACGTACATTAGCTAAAGAAGTAGCTGCACAAGGTCGTATTACCATCAATGGTAAAGTGGCAAAACCAGGAACGGTAGTTAAAGAAGGCGATGAATTAGCCATCCGCTTTGGACAAAAAATCGTTACAGCGAGTGTAGACCGCATTCAAGAAAGTGCTAAAAAAGAAGATGCCGCAACAATGTTTACTATCATTAAAGAAGAACGATTAGCGCAAATTGATCCTGCATTTATTGATGATGAGGACTGAAGAAAATGTTGTTTTAACCGATATAAAGTAAACAGTGTTTATAACTTTAAAAATAGGGTATAGATTATCAATATCTATGTAAACGGAGGGACGACATGACCAAGGAAGATGTACGTAAAATAAATAATGAATATGTTCGACATAAAGATAGACAATCTGAGTTGAAAAAAAAACATCGTGTACGTGTCTGGCGCCGTATAGGTATTTACAGTATCGTACCAATTATTTTACTAGTTGTTATTGTAATTACATTAATTAAACAACAAGAAATGTTAGATAATAAACAAGCTTTACAAGCAGAAGTTGGGAAAGAGCTTGATACACATAAGGAAAAACAAAAAGAATTAAAAGTTCAAATTCAGCAATTGCAAGATGATGATTATATTGCAAAATTATTACGCAAAGAATATTTACTCTCAGAAGATGGTGAAATTATTTTTATAATGCCAAAAGAAGAGGAAGAAAATAGCAAATAATTCGTTGTTTCGTGATTTTTGCATTGTTGACACACCCCTTTTGTCGGCTATAATGAGAGAAGTACTATAGAAATAATTTGAATATTTGACTCAGATGTGAGTCTTTTAAAATTTAAGGAGGAGCATTTTTTTTATGTCAATCGAAGTAGGCAGCAAAGTACAAGGTAAAGTAACAGGCATCACAAATTTTGGCGCATTCGTTGAGTTGCCAGGAGGTTCAACAGGTCTTGTACACATTAGTGAAGTCGCTGATAATTATGTTAAGGACATCAACGAACATTTAAAAGTTGGTGACGAAGTAGAAGTAAAAGTGATGAATGTTGAAGCAGATGGTAAAATCGGCTTATCTATTCGTAAAGCGAAGCCTCAAGCAGAACGCCCAGAACGTCCACAGCGTCCTCGTAATAATAATCGCTCAAATGATAGAAATAATAATCATCGTCCAAAAGAAGATTTCGAATCAAAAATGGCACGTTTCTTAAAAGATAGTGATGAACGTTTAGCGACACTAAAGCGTGCAACAGAATCAAAACGTGGTGGTCGTGGAGCAAGACGAGGTTAAGTTTGCTGGCTATAACGTAGTATAAAATTGAAATAAAAGGCGAGGTTTGCCTAGGCAAACCTCGCCTTTTATTTCGTTCTTAATTGTTTAATGATAAGTAAGAGTGCATAAATGCTAACACCTAAGCCAATGAATAAAATAACTAGTTGGAAAACAGGTGGCACAGGTAAATTTAATGCTAGAATAATCAAAATCCAACCAAGAGCAGTAAGTAAAAATAAACGTGTTAAGGGATTCATTTACAGCCTCCAATCGTTATTCTATTAAATAAGTAATCATTATTGTTATACCAATGTAATGTTGAAAGTGAATTACAATCAATATCATACCACTTTTAAGGAAATATGATGGTGCAAGGTGTTTGTTTATAAAAAGGCATAAAAAAAGTAGCACTAAATTTTAGCGCTACAATAAAATGACCCCTACGGGATTCGAACCCGTGTTACCGCCGTGAAAGGGCGGTGTCTTAACCGCTTGACCAAGGGGCCGTAATTGGTGGCGGCGGAGGGGATCGAACCCCCGACCTTACGGGTATGAACCGTACGCTCTAGCCAGCTGAGCTACACCGCCAATTAACGACAAAATAAATCATATCCGCTTTTAAACAATAAGTCAATATACTTTTAGCAATTATTATAAAAGTACGATAAACTATGTAGAAGCGGAGGTATTTTATGATTGAAAAAATCTTACAATATATTGAAAAATTTGAGCTGATTAATAGTGATGACCATATTTTAATTGCGGTGTCTGGTGGTGCAGATTCCATGGCATTACTACATATGTTGTCGCCTTATCCGATTACAGTAGCCCACGTCAATCATATGTTAAGAGGTAGTGCATCAGATGCTGATGAAGAATTAGTCGCTAACTATTGTAGTGAACACCAGATTCCTTTTTATAGTAAGAAGATACCAATACAACAAATTGTGGAACAAGAACAGGGCAATGTACAAGCTATTTGTCGTAGAGAACGATATGCTTTTTTAAAAGAAGTTTATGGACAAATAGGGGCAACCAAATTAGCGACTGCACATCATGCAGATGATCAGTTAGAATCTATTATGATGGCTTTGATACACGATGCCACTCCAACATCAATGCAAGGTATTCAACCGATAAGAACTTTAGATAATATGTCAGTAATTAGGCCGCTTTTAGCCCTAACAAAACAAGAGATTTATCATTATATGTTGCAACATCATATAGTATATCGAGAAGATAAAAGTAATGAGGCTAATTATTATTTACGCAACCGTGTTAGACATCAACTGATACCTTTTATGCAACAAGAGAACCCTGCTATAGCTGAAAATATTTTATATTGGACAACGTTATTGCGAGAAGACCAACAGTATTTAGACCAACAGGCAAGTGAATTATTTCCCGCTATTATTACTCAATTAGAGGACGAGTGTTACAAGATTGACATAGTAGCATTTAAAAACGAGCCCCTTGCTTTACAAAGAAGGATTGTTTTAATACTATTAACTTATATTTATTCCCCACAAAATGTAGCGTATCGTCAAACTTCATTACAAGCATTACTCACACTGTGCCAACATGAAGAAGGTAGCGAAGTTTTGCACTTACCTAGTGGTTGGCAAGCAAAACGGAGCTATCATGCTGTACATATTATGCGTGGGATTAAAGTACAACAGCAAAAAACTCAAATATTGCAAGTAAATGAATGGTTAGATTGCCAACATGGTATCGCTTTGTATGTAACAGACAAACAAAGTATACCAAATGACACTGTAGCAAGGTATTATTTTAATTCTAAACAACTCCAGCTACCTTTTACAGTGCGTGCAAGACAAGATGGAGACCGTATTCAATTAAAAGGCATGGCATCGCCTAAGCGTTTATCCCGTCTTTTCATTGATGAGAAAATACCTATTTATGACCGTGACTCTATACCGCTAATTATTGCTAACGGTGAAGTAGTGGCGGTTTGTGGTGTGCGTATGGGGGGGTATTTTTCTACTGTACCACGTGCAGAAGATGATATGGTTTTACTCGTAAAAGCTGTGAGTCGATAAATCTGAGGAGGAATCATTGATGATTCAGAACGACATTGAAAAAATCATTATTACAGAGGAGCAACTTCAAGAACGTATACGTGACTTAGGTGCAGAATTAACAGAAGAATACCGCGGTCAATATCCATTAGCAATCGGCGTTTTAAAAGGCGCTATGCCATTCATGACTGATTTAATGAAGCGTTTCGACACATATGTAGAACTTGATTTTATGGATGTAACAAGTTATGGCAATGCCACCGTTTCATCTGGTGAAGTTAAAATTGTAAAAGATTTAAATACAAGTGTAGAAGGTCGCGATATCTTAATTATTGAAGATATTATTGATAGTGGTTTAACATTAAGCTATTTAGTTGATTTATTTAAGTATCGTAAGGCAAAATCAATTAAGATTGTTACTTTATTAGACAAGCCTTCTGGCCGCAAAGTTAATTTGAAAGCAGATGTTGTTGGCTTTGAAGTACCAGATGGTTTTGTAGTAGGCTATGGATTAGATTACGCAGAAAAGTATCGTAACTTACCGTACATTGGCATTTTAAAACGTGAAGTATATTCTTTCTAATAAGCATTGGCAAACTTGTCATAGTTTCAGCATGAAACAGTTTAAATAGAGGGCTTTTCATTGAATGCTAGAATGATGATATGTTAAGATTTTACTTATAATTTTTCTGTATGTTATTGAGGAGGCTAGGAATGAATCGAACACTTCGATATACTATTATATTTGTATTAATTATATTAGTAGGTATCGGTGCCATTGGTACATTTAATGGTAATAAATTAGCAACAAATGAGATCGATTATAAAGAATTTATTACAGAGTTAGATAGTGGCAATGTTACTGAGGCAACGATACAACCAGATAAGGCAGTATTTGTTGTAACAGGTAAGATGAAAGGGTATGACGACCAAGAGAAATTTGTCGTTAATTTACCAACTAATAACCAAGAGTTAATGAATCGTTTAGATAAAGCAGTTGAAGATAATACAAAGATTGCCTATTTACCTGCACCAGAAACAGGTGGATGGTTACAATTTTTAATGGGCATTATTCCATTTATCGTAATTATCTTCTTATTCTTCTTCTTACTTAGTCAATCTCAAGGTGGCGGCAATCGTATGTCATCATTTGGTAAGAGTAAAGCTAAGTTATACGAGAGCGACAAGAAAAAAGTGCGCTTTAATGATGTAGCAGGTGCGGAAGAAGAGAAACAAGAACTTGTCGAAGTGGTTGATTTCTTAAAAGATCATCGTAAATTCACAGAGATGGGTGCACGCGTACCAAAAGGTTTACTTTTAGTAGGGCCTCCTGGTACAGGTAAAACATTATTTGCACGTGCAGTAGCTGGTGAAGCTAATGTACCTTTCTTCTCAATTTCAGGTTCAGACTTTATTGAAATGTTAGTAGGTGTTGGTGCCTCTCGTGTACGTGACTTATTTGAAACTGCTAAAAAGAATTCGCCATGTATCATTTTCATTGATGAGATTGATGCAGTGGGTGGTCGCCGTGGTGTTTCTATCGGTGGTGGTGGTGAAGAACGTGAAAATACGTTAAACCAACTACTAGTTGAGATGGATGGTTTTGGCGATAATGAAGGTATTATTATTATTGCAGCAACAAACCGACCAGATATGTTAGACCCAGCATTATTACGTCCAGGCCGTTTTGACCGTCAAATTACAATTGGCCGTCCAGATGTTAAAGGGCGTGAAGAAGTACTTAAAGTACATGCTCGTAATAAGCCATTAGCTGATTCTGTTGATTTAAAATCAGTGGCACAGCGTACACCAGGCTTCTCTGGAGCGGATTTAGAAAACTTATTAAACGAAGCAGCATTAGTTGCAACTCGTCGTAATAAAAAGAAAATCGATATGTTTGACCTAGATGAAGCAACTGACCGCGTAATTGCTGGTCCAGCAAAAACAAGTCGTGTGATTTCTGAAAAAGAACGTAATATCGTTGCTTTCCATGAAGCAGGTCACGTAGTTGTGGGCTTAATGCTAGATCAGGCTGAAAAAGTGCATAAGGTAACGATTGTGCCTCGTGGGCAAGCGGGTGGTTATGCAGTAATGTTACCTAAAGAAGATCGTTACTTTATGACGAAACCAGAATTACTTGATAAAATCGCCGGTTTATTAGGTGGACGAGTTTCTGAGGATATTGTTTTTGGTGAAGTATCAACAGGTGCGCATAATGACTTTGAACGTGCAACGGCTATTGCTCGCTCAATGGTAACGGAATATGGTATGAGTGATGCGATTGGGCCACTACAATTTAAATCGAGTCAAGGTAACTTCTTAGGTGGCGGGCGTTCAGAACAATCATACTCAGAGTCTATTGCATTTGAAATTGATAAAGAAATGCAAAGCATCATTGTTGAGCAATATGAGCGTACTCGTCAAATCCTTACAGAAAATCGTGAGTTACTTGACTTAATTGCGACTACTTTACTTGAAGTTGAGACACTTGATGCTGAGCAAATTGAAAGTCTGCGTGATACTGGAAAATTACCAGTACGTATCGCAGAGCCTTCTGTAAAGCCAGAAGAAGAAACAACAAGTGTAGAATCATCACAAGTACGTGTTGAAAAAGAAGGCACGCCTTCTGTTGAAGCTCATGTAACAAATACGAAAGCAGATCCCACAACGGAAGACTTACAAAAGGAAGATGTTGTTGGCTCAGATGAACGTACAGGTTTTCAAGAAGAACGAAAATAATTTCTCAAACTACTGATAAGACTAAACCTTATCAGTAGTTTTTTTGTGCAAAAATAATTGCCTTTTATGGTATGCTTTTCTCATGTGAGGTGATAGTATGCGACTTGTTATGGATATTGGAAATACAAATATTAAAATTGGTCTTTATGACGGGCAACATATAGTGCATTATTGGCGTATGCAAACAGATGTGAATAAAACAACAGATGAGTATGCAGCAGGGATTCAAACTTTTTTTATGACAGCACAATTTGATATACAACAAGTAACGGGAGCGATTATTAGCTCAGTGGTACCACCGATTATGCATACTATGACAATGGTATGTAAGCGATTATTTCATATTACACCTTTAATTGTAGGGCCAGGTGTTAAAACAGGATTAAATATTAAATATGAGAATCCAAGAGAAGTAGGCGCAGATCGTATTGTGAATGCCGTAGCTGCTTTACACATATATCAAAAAACACCGTGTATTATTATTGATTTTGGAACAGCAACAACTTATTGTTATATCAATGAACATGGCCATTATTTAGGTGGTATTATTACCTCAGGTGTGACAATTGCCATGCAAGCATTATATGAACATGCAGCGCGGTTACCACGTATTGAGTTTGTCAAACCTCGCCAGCCTATCGGACAAACAACTGTGGATGCCATGCAGTCGGGTGTGTATTATGGTTTACTTGCGCAAGTAGAGGGCATAGTAAAACAACTAGCAAAAGATTATGTTAAGCCAGCACTTGTGATTGCAACGGGTGGTCTTGCAAGTTTAATTGCCCATGATACAACAACGATTGATGTCGTAGACGAGACATTAACGTTAAAAGGGCTTAATATAATTTATGAACGAAATCAGAAATGAGGAATAAAAATGTCGAATGATTATTTAGTAAGAGGCGTAGCCTTTGATGGAATGGTGCGCATTATGGCGGTGCGCTCAACAGACACTGTGGCAGAAGCACAAAGACGCCATAACACATGGCCAGTTGTCTCAGCGGCACTCGGTCGTTCTATGACTGCAGGTGTAATGATGGGCGCTATGTTAAAGGGCGAAGAAAAAATCACGATAAAAATTGAAGGTGATGGCCCTATTGGCCCGATGATTATTGATAGTAATGCTAAAGGTGAGGTACGTGGATTCGTAACAAACCCACATGTACATTTTGACTTGAATACACAAGGCAAATTAGATGTACGTGCAGGTGTTGGTTCAACAGGTACATTAACGATTGTAAAAGATTTAGGATTGCGTGAGATGTTTAGTGGTCAAACCGAGATTGTTTCAGGTGAAATTGCTGAGGACTTTACGTATTATTTTGCAACATCTGAGCAAGTGCCTTCATCTGTTGGATTAGGTGTGCTTGTCAATCCGGATAATACGGTTTTAGCAGCAGGTGGTTTCATCTTGCAATTGATGCCAGGGTGCGAGGAAGAAGTAATTGCATTTATTGAGCAACGACTAAATCAAATAGAGCCTGTTTCGAAAATGATTGAAAAAGGTTTAACACCAGAGGAGATTGTACAAGCGGTAGTAGACGAGGATAATGTCACAATCTTGGATCGTATGCCTGTAGCATTTACATGTCAGTGTTCAAAAGAACGTTTTAGCGATGCCATCGCAGGTCTAGGTAATGATGAAATTCAAGCGATGATAACAGAAGATGGTGGTGCTGAGGCACAATGTCATTTCTGTTTGCAAACGTATGACTTCTCAAAAGAAGAGTTAGAGGCTTTATTGCATGACTAACAAGCCAAAAAAGTCGCTCTCGGATTTAAGAGTAAAAGCTAAGCCAGCGCTCATTATAGCTGGTGTTCTTTTGCTAGGTAATATTCTCTGGTTTATCGCTTGGCTCCTACCTAATAGCTCAGCTCCTTCAGCTGAGAAAGAAATTGTAGCAACTATAGACAAAACAGAAATATCGAGACAACAATGGATGGCTGCAATGGAAGAAAACTATGGCAAAGAAACATTACGTGATTTAGTGAATGATACGGTTATGAAAAAAGCTGCTAAAAAGTACAAGATCGAAGTTTCAAAGGAAGAAATAGACTTAGAATTGGCACTTATGCGTTCTACACCAGAAGAATTTAGCAATTTAATGAAAACTTCATCTGTGGAACAATTGCGCAACAAAGTGTATACCAACTTATTGCTCAGCAAAGTACTAACGAAAGATATTATTATTAAAGATAAAGAAGTGGAAAAGTACTATAAAGATAATACTTCTTTATTTGAAGTCCCAACAAGCTATCGCACAAACTTAATTGTCGTAGATAGTAAAGCTAAAGCAGAGAATGCCATTAAAGAATTAAAAGGTGGTGCTGATTTTTCTGTTTTAGCGCGTGAGATGTCGATTGACGTAGCGTCAGCTAGTTTAGGTGGCGATATTGGTTTTGTCTCTGTAGACCAACCAGGCATGGATAAAAACTTACTAAATGCTTTGGATAGTATTAAAACAAAATCTTTAAGTGAACCCATTCAAATGGATAATGGCAATTATGGTATTTTACAAGTGTTAGAAGTTATTCCAGGTCAATCATTTACATTTGAAGAAGTTAAAGACCATATCAAAGTAGAATTAGGCATGGAACAGTTGACACAAACTGTAGCACCAGAATCATTTTGGAAAGAATTTAAAGTAGAATGGTTTTATGGCGAGAATAAATAGGGCAAAGGATAAGAGTTGTAGTTCGCTACAACTCTTATTTTATAAGGCTGCTAGTTGACAGTACGGTATGACATTGATAAAATTAAAATATTTAAACCTATTAAAATAGTATGAATTAAAAGGAGCCAATGCAAAATGAGTAAATTATATGATTCAGTTGCACAGTTAGTAGGCCATACACCCATTGTTAAATTACAACATGCTACAACAGAAAAAGAAGGAAATGTTTATGTGAAATTAGAGTATTTTAACCCAGGTAGCTCAGTTAAAGACCGTTTAGCTTTAGCAATGATTGAAGCGGCTGAAAAGGATGGTACATTACAAGCAGGTGGAACAATTATTGAACCAACAAGTGGTAATACAGGAATTGGTTTAGCGATGATTGCTGCAGCAAAGGGCTATAAAGCCATTTTAGTTATGCCAGAGACGATGAGCTTAGAGCGCCGTAATTTATTGCGTGCTTATGGCGCTGATTTAGTCTTAACACCAGGCCCAGCAGGAATGAAAGGTGCAATTGCTAAGGCTGAAGAATTGGCACAAGAGAAAGGCTATTTCTTACCTCAACAATTTAATAACCCTGCAAATGCTGAGGTGCATCGTTTAACAACAGGCCCTGAAATTGTAGAAGCTTTTGAGGGTGTACAATTAGATGCATTTGTAGCAGGTATTGGTACAGGTGGTACAATTACAGGTGCAGGTGAAGTGCTTAAACAACACTATCCCAATATTGAGATTATTGCTGTAGAGCCAAAAGATTCAGCTGTGTTATCAGGTGGAGAACCAGGCCCGCATAAAATTCAAGGCATTGGCGCAGGTTTTGTGCCGAAAGTATTAGATACGGATATTTATACATCTATATTCCCTGTAGAAAACGAAACGGCTTTTGAGTTAGCGCGTAAAACAGCACGTGAAGAAGGTATTTTATGTGGTATTTCGTCGGGAGCAGCCATTTATGCAGCGATTGAAACAGCTAAACGCTTAGGTAAGGGGACTAATGTTTTAGCAGTTGTGCCATCAAACGGTGAACGTTACCTATCCACACCTCTTTACCAATTCGATTAATCATTAATTTTACAGATGTCCCACTCTTAATTAAGAGCTGGGGCATTTTTTTACTCATAGAATAAAGGTTAGTGAAAATTAATATAAGAATCGTGACAGTGAAGGGTACTTCAAGTTAAGATGAAAGAGATTTGATTTTAGGAGGAAGTATCTTGACACAATTATTTACGACATCATTTCAGATGGCGGAAGACGCCTTTTTTTATAGCTATAAAGAACAAACTAAAAAGGATACACAACATATTTTTTTAGAGAGTGGCAGAGCGGGCGATATGCATATTGCAGCAAGAAATCCATTAGCTGTAATGCAAGCCACTGATGAGGGTTTACTCATCACATGGCGTAGTGGTCAGGTAGAACATGTAATAGGTGACGCCCTAGCTTTAGCAGAAGAAATAGTCGCGAGATATCGTTTCGAGGCACTGCCTGATCTCCCATTATTTCAAGGAGGCGCTATTGGCTTTATCTCATATGATTATGCACGCGAGATAGAAAAGTTACCCTCATTAACAACCAATGATTTACAGACGCCACGCATTTTTTTCTATTTATTTGATGAGTGGGCTATTTATGATAAAGCACAACAACGCGTTTATCTTATGGGATTACAGCCATTACAATCAACAAAAGAGCAATGGCAACAGGCGGCTACTACAGGCTTGGCACAGCGAAAGTTTATAACGGCACAGGCCTCTTATGCTGTTATTGATGATGTCCCGCCTACAGTATCATGTACACGTGAAGAGTTTGCAAGTGCTGTGAAGCAAGTACAAGCTTATATTCAGGCAGGTGATGTGTTTCAAGTAAATTTATCTGTGCGTCAGTCTCGTCCTTTAGCTGTTGAGCCCATTGTATTGTATGAGGCTTTACGTGCATTAAATCCGTCACCTTATATGGCCTATATTCAACACGAAGACTTTGCTGTTGTATCAGGTTCACCAGAATTATTGATTGAGCGACAAAATAATAAAATCGCTACAAGACCAATTGGTGGTACACGTTTAAGAGGAGCGACTGTTACCGAAGATCAAGCATTAGAACAAGAGCTATTAACGAATGAAAAAGAGTGTGCAGAACATATTATGCTCGTTGATTTAGAACGTAATGATTTAGGTAAGGTAGCTCAATATGGCTCTGTTGAAGTGGATGAGCTTATGGTGATTGAACGTTATTCACATGTGATGCATTTAGTATCTAATGTGCGTGGGACAGTAGAAGATCAAGTAAGTAATACAGCAATATTACGTGCCATGTTCCCAGGGGGGACGATTACAGGGACTCCTAAAATTCGTACAATGGAAATTATTGAAGAGTTAGAGACATATCAACGTGGTTTATATACAGGCTCTATAGGATGGTTAGGTTTTACTGGTGATATGGTATTTAATATTGTCATTCGTACAGCGTATATTAAAAATAAAATCGCACATATTCAAGCAGGCGCTGGTATTGTTATTGACTCAGACCCGATTAGTGAATATGAGGAATCATTAAATAAAGCGCGTGCGATGTGGCAAGCAAAGGCATTAGCGGAGGGACAACAATGATTTTACTAATCGATAATTATGATTCATTTACCTTTAATTTAGTACAGTATTTTGGTGAGTTAGGGCAAGAAATCCAAGTGAAGCGGAATGACGAGATTACTATTGAAGAAATTGAAGAAATCAAGCCACATATGTTAGTCATTTCACCAGGGCCATGTACACCTAATGAGGCTGGTATTAGCTTAGAAGTGGTGACGCATTTTAAAGGGAAAATCCCCATTTTAGGTGTGTGCTTAGGGCATCAAACTATTGCACAAGCTTTTGGTGGTGATGTAGTACAAGCCACACAGTTAATGCATGGTAAAGTTTCTGCCATTACTCATACAGGTGATACATTATATCAAGCAGTACCTTCCCCTTTTAACGTAACGCGTTACCATTCTTTAATTGTCGAGCCGACTACACTACCAGCATGTTTAGAAGTGACGGCACAAACAGCTTCAGGTGAGATTATGAGTATTCGCCATAAAGAATATGCGATTGAAGGTGTACAATATCACCCTGAATCCATTATGACAACGCATGGTAAACAATTGTTACAAAATTTTATTACAACATATGTGAAGGAGTAATAGTAATGTGGTGCTTTATCAATGGTGATTATCAACTAGCCTCCGATTTACGTATTTCGCCCTTTGACCATGGTTTTTTATATGGCTTAGGTTTTTTTGAGACATTCCGAACATATCAAGGGCAACCTTTATTTTTACAAGAACATTATGCTCGTCTACAACAGGCATTGGCCACATATCGCATTGCAATGCCCTACACCATGGAGCAACTTAAAGACATTGTTAAAGAGCTGAATCAGCGAGAAGAGGGGGATGGCTATTTTCGTTTAAATGTTTCAGCTGGAGAGCATGATATTGGTTTAAAGCCCCAACGGTATGACGAACCAAATGTTATTTTATTTCGTAAACCTTTAATGTTAGCGCCAGCTCATAGCGAAAAAACACTGACATTTTTACAAACTGTACGTAATCAACCTGAACAACAACAGCGCTTTAAGTCACATCACTATGGTAATAATGTTCTAGCTCGCTTTGAGTTGCCATCATTACAACAAGATGAAGGTGTGTTTGTAAATCATAATGGCGATGTAGTAGAAGGCGTCACATCCAATATTTTTTGGGTGAAAGATGGTCAAGTTTATACACCGTCTCTTGCGACAGGAGCTTTAGGTGGCATTATGCGCCAATTGATTCTGCAAATGACAACGGTAATAGAAGGCGAATTTAAGCCTACAGCTCTTTTAGAGGCAGATGAAATTTTTATAACAACAGCTATACAAGGACTTGTGCCTATTAAACAACTAGAGAATAACAATTATGTTGGTCGAGAGGGCAAAGTTTATCAACAATTATTTAATGCTTTTGAACAAGTAAAGAAGGAGCGACAGCAATGTTAGAGCATTATCCTACACCTTTAACTATTAATGGGGTGACATTAGATTACACAAAAGAAACTTTTATTATGGGGATTTTAAATGTTACACCTGATTCCTTTTCAGATGGTGGTCAGTTTACGACCATTGACCAAGCTGTCAAACAAGCAAAAAAAATGATGGCTGAAGGCGCAAAGATTATTGATATTGGTGGTGAGTCTACAAGACCAGGTCATGCACAAATTTCGGAAGAGGAAGAAATTGCACGTGTTGTCCCTGTTATTAAGGCACTGTGTACCTTACCCGTTATTCTATCTATCGATACGTACAAGGCTAATGTGGCAGAGGCAGCAATTCAAGCAGGTGCTCACATGATTAATGATATTTGGGGGACTAAGGCAGACGAGAATATGGCGCATATTGCTGCAAAATATCAGGTGCCAATTATTTTAATGCATAATCGCAATCACACACATTATGAAGATTTTTGGCATGATGTAAAAGCTGATCTTATGCAAAGTATTGATATTGCAGTGAATGCAGGTGTACCTCATCACCATATTTTAGTAGACCCAGGCATTGGCTTTGGAAAGACAACAACCCAAAATATTCAAATGATGCAATGTTTATCTTCCTTGGTAGAGATGGGGTATCCTGTCTTATTAGCGACATCACGTAAATCAATGATTGGCAATGTACTTGCATTACCAACTGAAGAACGTTTAGAAGGAACGATGGCAACTGTAGTGTATGGCATACAACAAGGTTGCCACATGATGCGGTTACATGATATTGCGCCCATGCAAAGAGCTATTCATATGACAGACGTATTAACAGGAAAGCAAGTGTACGAGGAGGATTAACAGTGGATTATATTCATGTAAGAGATATGCAATTTTATGGTTATCATGGTGTACTAGCAGCAGAAAACATGATAGGGCAACGGTTTAGAGTCACTGTGGCAATGGCAGTCGATTTACAGGTAGCAGGAGAGAGTGATGCATTGCATCATACCGTTAACTATGCTGAAGTATATGAAGCATGCCAAGCCATTGTAGAAGGACAACCTTATAAATTAATTGAGGCGTTAGCCCATACTATTGCGACGACAATTTTAACACGCTTCTCACTCGTTAAAGGTGTACAAGTCGAAGTCATCAAACCAGACCCTCCAATCGCTGGGCATTATAAAGAGGTAGCTGTATCGATAACGAGAGGTGAATTTGGATGAATGACGTATATTTATCGATAGGCACGAATATGGGAGAGCGTGAACAAAATTTGCGTGCTGCACTTGAGATGTTAGCATGGCATGATGCGATTTCACTTTGTACAGTATCAGCTGTATATGAAACTACAGCAGTGGGTTATACAAACCAAGCCGATTTTCTTAATATTGCTGTACATTTACAAACTACTTTACGTCCGCAAACTTTACTCGAAGTATGTCAAAATATTGAACAGGAGTTAGGGCGTGTGCGTAACATTCGGTGGGGTCCTCGAGTAATCGACCTTGACATTTTACTGTATAATCACGAAAATATTGAAACAGAGACATTGATTGTGCCACATCCACGTATGTACGAGCGTGCCTTTGTATTAGTACCATTAATGGATGTCATTATGACACAATCACCTCAAATTGATAAAGCTCGTCAACAATTTGACGGGCTACACATACAAGAAGAAGGCGTGCGCCACGTTAAGCAACAGCAAAGTGTGGCATCATGGCTAACATAAAAGAAAAGGAGGCAATAACAATGGAACAAAAACCGTTTCAAATTGGCGATATCGTTATGGATAATCGTGTTGTATTAGCACCGATGGCAGGTATTTGTAATTCGGCTTTCCGTTTAACCGTGAAAGAATTCGGTGCAGGTTTAGTTTATGCAGAGATGATTAGCGATAAAGGTATCGTCTATAAAAACGAAAAAACACTAAATATGCTTTATATTGATGAACGCGAAAATCCTTTATCCTTACAGATTTTTGGTGGCGATAAGGAAACCTTAGTAGAGGCAGCTAAATATGTAGACCAAAATACAACAGCCGATATCATTGATATTAATATGGGGTGTCCTGTAAATAAAATTATTAAATGTGAAGCGGGGGCTCGTTTATTACTTGACCCTAACAAAATTTATGAGATGGTAGCAGCGGTTGTAGATGCGGTAAATAAACCTGTCAGTGTAAAAATGCGTATTGGCTGGGATGATGAGCATGTATTTGCTGTAGAAAACGCATTAGCGGCTGAAAGAGCAGGTGTATCAGCGATTGCTATGCATGGTCGTACACGTGTACAAATGTATGAAGGTAAAGCGAACTGGGATATTTTACGTCAAGTGAAGCAAGAATTAAAAATTCCATTTATCGGAAATGGTGATGTCGAAACGCCGCAGGATGCTAAACGCATGTTAGATGAGACAGGAGTAGACGCTGTGATGATTGGTCGCGCAGCATTAGGTAATCCATGGATGATGTATCGTACCGTGAAATATTTAGAAACAGGTGAGCTGATTGCAGAGCCTTCTGTGCGTGAGAAGATTGATGTTTGTTTACTCCATTTTGAACGTTTAATGGCACTAAAAGGTGAAGTCGTTGCTGTACGTGAAATGCGTAAACATGCTTCTTGGTATTTAAAAGGTGTACGTGGTAATGGTAAAGCGCGTAATGCGATTAATCAAACCGAGTCCGCACGAGAACTAACAAATTTGTTACACCAACTTGTTTATGATTATGAGCAACATCAAAGCGAAGGGCCTTCGCAATTAATTATCTAAAAGAGATGCTATCATTTTAAAAATGATGGCATTTTTCATATAAGATGTGGAAAATTATAAAAAACGTGAACGTCCACAAGAAATTGTGTACAATGAGTACATTATGGACTGCAAGAGCGGTAAAAATATAAGGAGTGAAGAAACGTGTCAAACAATGAAGAATTAAACGACCAACTATTGGTGAGACGTCAGAAGATGACAACGATTCGTGAAAATGGTTTGGATCCGTTTGGCGCAAAATTTGAGCGTACACATTCATCACAAGACATTCGCGAACAATTCGCAGAGTTAACAAAGGAACAACTAGAAGAAACGCCACAAGAAGTGACAATTGCAGGACGTATTATGACAAAACGTGGTAAAGGTAAAGCTGGTTTTGCTCATATTCAAGACTTAAAAGGGCAAATTCAAATTTATGTGCGTAAAGATGCTATAGGTGAAGAAGCTTACGAACTATTCAAACAAGCAGACCTTGGTGATATTGTAGGTGTGACAGGTAACGTATTCCGTACAAATGTTGGTGAATTATCTGTTAAGGCAACACAATTTACATTTCTAACAAAAGCTTTGCGACCAATGCCAGAGAAATTCCATGGCCTACAAGATATTGAACAACGTTACCGTCAGCGTTATTTAGATTTAATGACAAATGAAGATAGTAAAACAACATTTATCCAACGCTCACAAATTATACGTGCCATTCGTCGTTATTTAGATGGTCAAGGATTCTTAGAGGTTGAAACACCTATGCTACATACAATTGCAGGTGGTGCAGCAGCGCGCCCATTTATTACACATCATAACGCTTTAGATATGGAACTATATATGCGTATAGCAATTGAGTTGCATTTAAAACGTTTAATTGTCGGTGGATTAGAGAAAGTTTACGAGATTGGACGCGTCTTCCGTAATGAGGGAGTATCCACGCGTCATAATCCTGAATTTACAATGATTGAGTTATATGAAGCTTACGCTGATTACAATGATATTATGAACTTAACAGAAAATTTAATTGCTCATGTTGCACAAGAGGTTTTAGGTACAACAGATGTGATTTATGGTGAGGATACTATTCATTTAGCACCAGGCTGGAAACGTCAACATATGGTGGATGCAGTTAAAGAAGCTACTGGAGTAGATTTCTTTACACCGATGACAATCGAAGAAGCCAAAGCTTTAGCTAAAGAACATAATGTCGAGTTAGCACCATCTCATACGGGTGTTGGTCATGTCATTAATGAATTCTTTGAGCAAATTGTTGAAGAAACATTACTACAACCAACGTTTATCTTTGGTCACCCAGTTGAAATTTCACCGTTAGCTAAGAAAAATCCAGAAGACGAGCGTTTCACAGATCGTTTTGAGTTATTTATTGTGCGTCGTGAACATGCCAATGCATTTACAGAGCTTAATGATCCAATTGACCAAAGAGAGCGTTTTGAAGCACAGATGCAAGAAAAAGAAGCAGGCAACGATGAAGCTCATGAAATGGATAATGATTTTATTGAAGCATTAGAGTATGGTATGCCGCCAACAGGTGGTTTAGGTATTGGTATTGACCGTTTAATTATGTTATTAACAAATTCGCAATCCATTCGTGATGTATTATTATTCCCAACAATGCGTCATACAACAAAGTAACTTCTTATATATAAGCAAATACCTTTTCTAAGGTATTTGCTTTTTTTCATTTTATTCATTAAAAAAGTATTGCATTATGTTTAATAACATGGTAAATTATTAATTGTCTTTAAAACAACTAACCAATAAAAAAGATTTGACTAACAAAGTTAAATAGAGTATTATTGAGTAGTTACTTAATAAAAAAGAATTTTAAAAAATGTTGACAACAATAATGGTAACATGTTATTATATAAAAGTTGTCGCAAGCAACACCATGACCTTTGAAAACTGAACAAGCAAAACGTTAATCAATAAAACG
>NZ_BMJT01000013.1 GCF_014643595.1 Lysinibacillus alkalisoli | reverse complement strand
CATCCTCAAAATTATCGACCATCATATTTTTAGCTGTGCCCTGAGCAACAGCAGCCTCTAACAACAGCAAACGAAAGCGCATTTGTTTGTTCGTTAATTCCGTACCTTCTAAAAAATTGACATGTAAGTTAAGGCGTTCGTGCGCCTTGTCTACACCTTGTTCAATGTTATTGGCCCGACGAGCTGTAAACTTCGTGCCCCTCTGACTATTATGCCCTTCAGGATCAACGACTTTATCTTTCCAATCTTCGGGTTGGTAATCAAACGCGGCTTCTTGCAGCTCTTTGATATCAACATATTCTCGTTTTCTTTCATCAACCATTGTCCATCACCTTCTCCTCGAAATATAACTTGAATGCCATGTGCCAACCTTCGTCATCTTTTTCGATTAAGCCATAGCCTTCAGCAAGTGGGATTTCATTTTCGTTGCGTAACACAATACGCTCGATATTACCGATAGGCTCGTCTTGTATTTCGATGTAATGTTTAAAAAAGTTGTCCTCTATTACAGTTTTTGTAATGGGATAAATATAGATTTGGCTGTCAATCGTTACGGCAGCATCTTTAGCTATGCTAGACGCCATATTGCGCATAACGTTTGTATAAAATGGCATGATGGCCCATTCCCAATTTTTGATTTCTTCACTGTCTTTAATGCCTTCCATTTGCCTCACTCTCCTGCTTCAAATTCTCCACACACTGCATAGTGCGTAGGATAAGAATATGCCTCGAACAGCATATCTGTTGCCCCATTGAATTGGGCGCTTTTAGCATAGGGCGTTTCAAAATTTCCGCATGTTTTGTAATATACAGGGTAGCTGTAATCATCACTTACAAGCGCAAACCCCACTCCTGTATCCATGTGTTGGACATACGTTGGATTGACGTCGTCAAAATACACGGGATAACTATAGCTGTCGTCTTGATAAAGTGTGCCACCTAGGTTTTGGTTAATCGTTTCTGCGTGACCCCAAAAATCGCCGCATGTTTTGTAATACACGGGGTAGCTGTAACTGTCATCCCAATACCAAAACCCTTGCTCCAAAGCTAGGATGACGAAACCATCAAACCACGAACGCACATTTTTATACGCCATTATCATGTCATAGATAAGGTCGAGGTCATTTAACTTTTGGTTAAGTTTTAGCTCTACCCAAAAATGATAAGGTTCTCCGTCATATTCAAACCATTCTTCTTTTTTGCCTTCCAAACCTACGACCTCTAACGCTCTTTCTACTGCATATGGTGTGCCTTTGTAGCGATGTAATTCTACAGATGACAAAATCAAATCAATTCGTTCTTTTTTGTCTTTTGCTAACGCTAATCCTTCACTGTGTTTCAGCAGGTGATTTTCCCATAGCAGATGCCAAATTACATCATCTGATTGACGCTCTAAATCTTTATCTAAAATGGCGCTATCTATTTTTAAAAATAATTTAGCTTCTTGGTCCCCTATCGCTTTTATAGCGCGATAAGAGTCATCACCTTGTATAAGGTTTGGAGATATGACTTGTAAGAGATGTTGGTCTTTAGATTCAATCATCTTCTATACCTCCAAACTCCAATTCATTTAGACTAACTTTCGCAACTTGCCCGCGTTCAATGATTGTAAATACAGGCGATGTTAAATCTAAACGTTTTGCTCCTGCTTTTACACACATTTCAATAAGTTTTGAGGGATTGATATCCCTTCCCATCTTCTCACTTTGCCAATAAATAAAATCCGACTTAGCTTTTTCTATTTTATTTTTCACGGCATCAACATCAGGCGTATTTTTTGAGATATAGTATTTGCCATTAATGTTGTACTCTACGATTTCGGGGGCTGATACACTTAGGTTGTCTGTTAATGGCCTAACTTTTTTATCACTTAATGCTTCTCGTACTTTCTCGAGCATTTCTTCGCCTGGTATTTCGCCGCCTGCTAATAAAAATCGCACATTTACATAACCAGGCTCTGGCATATATGGGTCTACATCTGTGATAAGTGGCGATGCTGCATAAGTATAAAACTTATAGCCTTCTTCAGAGCCTGCTGTACTCATCTTTTCAGGTGCCGCTTGTATTCTTTGTCGGTACGCTTCATCCAACTCTATTTCTGTGCCACCTGCTGATGTGGTTACATTTGTGCAACTTCTTACATATTGGATGGGGTTTAATAACTCATTTATCTTGCCTGGCTCAAAATCATTGCCGATTACACCTATCTTTTCGCACTCTGCGACAACATCTATAGATGTTTGGTCGTCACTAGCTACAGCATCATAGGTTGTTTTAAATAACAAATCACCATTAGGCGTTACAATCGAGCCTTTTTTTATAAAGGCAATTCCTATGCGTCCCTCTTCTAAAAAAAATCGCATTGTTACTTTCGCTTTATCACCACCTATACGTGGTGTATCCCATTGACTACCCTTATGGTCCAATACGCCATCGCGCGAATAAAATAATAATTGCTGTCTTAATGCATCATTCGTGCGGATAGCATGTTTAGTACGACTATAGGCAACAGCTTTAAAGAGTAAATAAACTGGATCAGCTATTGCTAATTTACGATTTGTGATGACTTCATACTCTTTTACTTGTTCGTCAATATAAAATTGAGGGTCTGTTTCTAAAAAGTTCACTTCTGGCAACTCGTACATATTCTCACCCCCTTAATCTAACTTTTACTGCAGGATAAATTTTTCCATCTTTCTCGTCACTGTAGTAAATCACCTCTACAACAAAAACCCTAGGCTCATACCTTTCTACGATTTCTATTACTTCCTTTGTATGTTTCATGCGCGCCACAGCATGAGGCTCATCTAAGTACGTAGCACTTGTACCAAACTCCCTAAACAATGGCGCTGAATACTGCGCTGTAGAAAGGATGGTATAGACGTTTTGTAAGACTTCCACTATTTCATTATCTGGCATAAAGTTAATTTCTTTCGGATTTAACGTAACGATAAATTCTTGTCCATTCATACGTATTCCTCCAATGTTACATCTGCCGAAGCAGCCAACATATTTCCTTTATTATCAATTCTTTTATAATCAACATTTACTGACTTCAACACAAAGTAACCCATACCTATTCGGCGCCCACCCAAAATAAAAAGACCGTACCGCCCCTCACGCTGCATGCGTATGAGGCTGTCAGTCTCTTTACGTGGATTAACACCTAAATTTGCATCAAACTCCATTTTAAAACTTAATGTACTAAGCCCTGGTCCCAAAAATTCTAATTTTGGTTTTTTTAGATGTATATCATGAGTGGCGTACCTGCCACTTTCAGTTCGCGTTAAATCCTTTAATGTCCTCGCAGTCTCACGCGATACACTAAATACAATATCGCCAAAAGCCCCTATCATGTGTCCACCCACTTTACCGGATTTTGATGACCTACAACAAATTGCTTTTCTTTGTCATCAAAATAAATATAATTTTTGTCATCAAACCATATGCCCCAGGTATCTACTTTACTTTTATCGATGTCTGCTGGGCTTTTATCTACGTCCGAGTAAATTGATCCAATAACATAACCGTCCTCTTCGCCCCTTGGATCAAACAAGCAGAGTACTTGCTCATCTACTTCAGGCATCCAGTACATTTTTTTATGCATGGTGTTTTTTGTGACAACACGCAAATCACCACTTGTGCTTTCGTCGCGGTCCTCAAAAAAAACTTTGACCGTAGCTTTTTCTTTGTCTACCGATGACACAGTTCCTGTCCTTAATAATGGTGTTGTTTTACTGTCTAAGGTTTCTTTATTGCCAAATATCAATATTTCAACACCTCCCTTAACGATATTTTAGTTGTATAGCCACCCGTAATATCATGATTTGTTTTTTCAATGAAATACTTTCCATCAAATTTAGCAAAACCTTTTATTTGAACAGTATAACCTGTCAACATTTTAGGGTTACCTTTCAGTGTTATGCTGCCTGTTTTCTCTCTTTTGTTCTTCTCGCGTGCAATATTAGTAGCAAACCTTTTCGCTTCTGCTAAGTTTTTGGCACGCTCATTACTTTTAAATGTTGGGCCTTCTGCAACACCAGGCACATCATACGTATATTTTAAATTTTTCTTTTTGTTACTATCAAAATAAGTTATCTCTATTTTTTTATAGCCTTTTTCGTTGCTATCTTCCTTAAAAGAATAGTCTTTAATTTCGTCCGCACCTTTTGTAATTGTTAAAATCGGACTTTTATTCTCGTATTTCTTTTGTTCGTAGAGCACTAGATATTCACCGGTTACTTTAATAGCAACACCTTCTTTTAGTGCTCTTTTTTTAATAAAACTGAGATCTGTTTCTTGATCCTGTACTACTCTGTCATACAAATGGTCTGTGGCGTCAAATATTAATTTTAAACCTGCACTTTTGGCAATATCCCCAGCCACTTGTGATAACATGACGTTTTCCCATACTCTAGAATTTTTCTCGTCTTTCCCTCCCTCTGGCAGTGGGATGGCTATCGCTTTGATCGACACTTTATCTGGTGGCCCACTGTAGCTTGAATCATCAACATAAAATATGCCACAATCTAACTTTTCTTTAGAGTTCGCATCTGTATTGTTTAAGATTTCTACCATCGCTTTTATCTTGTCATTTTTGCGTGGCAACCAAGGGCCATGCCATTTCCCATGTCTGTCCTGTAAATCGATTTGAATGGTATCTGCTGTACCTTCTGCATCTTCAAAACTAAAGTTTGTAAGGTATTCTTCTAGTTCTGTTGTTATATCCTTACCTTGATATATTATGTTAACTTTCGTTCGCCTTGCTTCCACTTATTTTCACCTACTCAAACCACGGCGGTTTATTTATGGTTATTCTCGCTGTCTCGTCTTCAGGCACATTTATCTTTATGCCTGCAGAAAAAACACCAACCTCAATATATTTGAGGTTGGCGTGAATGAGATGCTGCATGCCCAGAGAATGGCCATAAACTTTTTGAGATATGATATCCCACGTATCGCCTTGTATAGTGTTGTATATTCTCATTCGTTATAAATCCTTTCTCCGTTCATTTTCAACAATTCGTTTGATACGTTCTGCTAACTGGGCATCAGATTCTTCTACTTTTCTAGCTACTTCTTCGGCATTTTCATTGCCCTGCAGATATATCGTGTTGCCTTTATGCTCCAAATAGATTACAGTCCCGCCATTGTCATAGTTGTTAGTTGTAGGGGCATTGTTCATTAAATCCATTGATGATGGCGTATTTTCGGCTTTCCATACATCATTAGCCGATTCACCCATACCGCCTTCGCCTAACATACCTATAGCGCGACCTGTTTGTATCCATAAATCTTTAGATCGTTGACTATTATTCCACGGAATGATAGATTCGGTGTCTCCACCTTCCCCTACCCATGCAAGTGTTGGGTCACTTACGACGCCACCTGTCGCAAAACCTGGGATGGCGCCGACGACTGAACTTACAGCACTACGTAATGGCGCAGGAATGATACTAGCAATAGCACTCCCTACTGCTGATGCCATCGATTTAATACCATTGATCAGACCGTCAATAATCGCTTTACCTACACTAAATAAATCGATTCCACTAAAAAATGAAACGATATTATTCATTATTGTTTCCGCTGTCCCCTTGACAGCAGTCCATGCCCCATCCCAGTCACCTTGAATGAGAGCCATAGCCGCTTGAAGTATACCTGTTATCACCGCTAGCGCAGTAGATATGATCATTTCGATAAACGGAAAGACTGCCTGTACTACTTGTAATATGGCATTTATCGCCGGTATTACAACGCCTGTTATAATGGTTACCAATGTTTGAAGTACCATCAATATAATAGGAATTATAGCTTGTATAATGCCCAGTACCACAGGGAAGACCATCTGTACTATAGAAAGTATCATCGGCAAGGCCGCCGTTACTAATGTCATAACGATTTCAATGATTGCTGTTAATAGAGCAATGAATACTGGTAATACCATTTGTATGATCTCTAAAATTAACGGGAAGACCATCATAAATATTTCCAGCAATAGAGGTAATACCATCTGCACGATTTGTAATATTACAGGCACTATACTTATTATTAATTCAATGATTATTGGTAGTACCATCATGACGATTTGCATAATTGCCATTATCACTGTTGCAAATACTTGCGCTAACAAAGGTAATACTTGGATAACCATTGGAATTACTGTAGTGGCCAATCCTGTCCACATCGTAATCATTTCTGTCATGTTTTGAAGGAATACTCCTGCCAGGACAGAGCCTAGTTCAACAAACGTTTTAGCCAACTCCATAAATGGCGGACCTAAAGCCTGTACACTTTCTGCAATCACTTGCATTGTTTTTTCCATCTCTGGACCCACTTCAGTAGCTATTTGTTCAGCCGCTTCCGCAAAGATGGCCATCACCGGCGCAAATGCATCCGATACTGTAGACCATGCTGATGATATCGCGTTAGCCACACCTTCATTCGTTTGTGATAAACGATAGATAAATCCTATTAGGCTTAGCACCGCCCCTATAACAATGCCTATCGGACCACTTACACCTAAAAATGATAAACCTATAGTTGCTATGGACGGCGCCAACATTGATATAATACCTGGCAATGATGATAGACCAACCTCAATAGATTTAACAAAACCGTCTACCGCTTTTAGTGCTCCTTTAGCAAATTCACTTTCCAACGCCGCTCCCAACAAATCTCCTATGCCACTTACGCTATTTACGAATCCAGCCCACATGTCAGATCCTAAGTTTTGCAGATACTGAACAAACACCATAACAGCACTCTTAGCACCCTCAAAGCTATTAGTAACGATATTTCTGAATGTTTCTGAGCTGGTCCATGCTTTGTAAAAAGCAAAAGCAACCAATGCCAACCCAGCTGCTACAATCATGTAGGGATTAGCTAAAAACGCTAAATTCATTGCTCTTAGCGCTGCAGATATCCCCATAATTACACCTTTAACTCCACCACCTGCAAATATATAACCATACATGGCTGCTCTTTGGATATTCATGAGTGTGGTTGCTATAACCTGAGTAGCATTGAATATCCTTGTAGCAATATTAAGTGATATAACAGCTGCCCTCGCCGCCTTAAAAGCAGCAATAACGGTTATCGTATTGCTGATTAACAATCCCATCACGATTAGTGTTGGACCAATCGCCGCTAATAATAGCGCGAATGTAACAATAACAAGCCGCACATGATTAGGTAATGAAGATATCCCTCTAGCGAAATTAGCAATTACGTCTGCCGCCGCTTTGACATAAGGTGCTAGTGTTTCTCCAAATGAAATAGCTAGCGATTCTATCGCACTCATCAACGAGCGTATAGAGCCTCCTATTCCCCCTTCCATAGTTTCGGCCATATGTTTAGCTGTGCCGTCACTATTCCGTATCGCTTCTTCTAATTCCTTATACCGCTTAGATCCGGTGGACAGCATGATATTGGCGCCCTTCATGGCTTCTGTCCCAAAGATAGCGCCGAGAGCAGCGTCTCGTTGTTTAGTAGTCATCCCTGCTGTGGCTTTTTCTACATCTCCCATGATCGTACCTAAATCACGCATATTCCCCGCTTGGTCATATAGCGCTACGCTAGTTGTCCCTATAGCAACGGCACCATCTTTAGACTTGTTTTTTAAGTCATTAAGCATAGATACCATCGTGGTACCAGCCATGGATCCTTTAATACCGGAATCCGCTAAAACACCAAGCACGGCATTAGTCTGCGCTAAATCCATACCAGCAGCATTAGCTGCAGAACCTACATATTTAAGCGCTTCGCCTAATTGCGGCACATCCGTGTTAGCTTTACTCGATGTTGCCGCGAACATATCGGCTGCTTTTCCAGCTTCTTCTGCTGACATCCCAAAAGCAGACATAACGTCAGACACAATATCGGCAGCGCCTGCTAAATCCATACTGGCTGCACTCGCTAAATCTAATAAACCTGGTGTGGCAGCCATAATCTGATTGGTATCCCAACCCGCGAGCGCTAAGTACCCCATCGCGTCAGCACTTTGAGATGCTGACCAAGCTGTAGATGCACCTAAATCTTTGGCTAACTGTGTTAATTGTTGGAACTCTGCTCCTGTAGCACCACTCACTGCTTGGACATTACGCATTGAGTCATCAAAACTTGCAAATGTTTTTACAGCCATAGCACCCATGCCTGCTATAGGTGCAGTAACTCCCATCGTCAAGTTCCCACCCATAGACGTCATTTTTTTACTTGCATTAAGTAAATTAGACATCTCTTGGTTAGCTTGCGAAAAAGCTGAACGGAATGAAGATGTTAGTTGTGCCCCTAATTCAAACGCTATATTGTAAGTAGTGGCCAACTAACCACCTCTTCTCTTTTTAGTGTTTTCCATTGCTGTATTTTTTTCCTTCACTCTTTCGTTTATTTCTAACAGCCAGTTATTAAGGCTAAATAAACTCAAAGACAAGAAAAAAGCGACCTCACTCTTGGTCGCTTCACTGCAATATAATGTTAACTTTCTTATTGTTTTTCCAGGTTCTTTTTTTAGTCCTCTGCTAGCAAAAAACTTTGTGCTTTACGCGTAATCTTTGCAAAAGATTTGCCATCTAATCCTAAAATAAAATCTACTGGTTGAGCACAAGCTCTCGCAGCAAAGAAGGCAAGGTACCCTTTTGATAGTTCTTTTAATGGGGTTTGTGCTGCAGTTTGGGTTTTTGTTTGAATAAATTCCTCCTCAGCTTCTAAGATATCTGCGCCTGTCATTTCATCAAATTCTAATTTAATACCTTTATATTCTTTACCTTCAAATTTATAAGGCTTAGCGAATTTTACATATTCAGGATCTTTCTCTTGCTCCTCTTGCTTGTTTTTCTCTGCCTCTTTAAGTGCCGCCAACTCATCCAATTGCGCTTGTACTTCTGACGAGATGTCACTTACTTGCGGTTTCACTTCTTCAATTTCTTTTTTAGGTTCTTGTTCCGCTTTTTGAGCTGCTTTAATAGCAGCAAGTTCATTTAGTTGCGCTTGTACTCCTGGCGACATCCCAGTTAATACAGACACTCCCTCTATAGCGCTCATTTGTGTAGCTTCCCCCAATTCACGTGATTTTCGCTGTAATTGCTCCATTTGTTCTTTTTCTGCATTTAAAAACGGCTGCGCTGGAGCAACCGTTTCAGTTTGATATTGTTTATTTTCTTTCATTTCAAAAAACTCCTTTTATACTAATTTTTTATATTACATTCCAATATTTTTTCGGATTTCTTCCGCGTAATCCACGCCGTCAATTACACAAATGTAGTTTAGTTTATCGATTTTTGTAATGACTTTACCATTAATCGCAATTTCGATATAGTTAACAGCCATTGTAATGCCACTCTCCATCTTTGCAGCAGCAACCATTTTACCTAAACTATTAGATTTAGGTTCACACAATACCGTTACTCGATAACCAAGTTGTGTGATTTTACTACGTGCAGTTTCTCTCCCTTGCAAACTTGCTCTAAACACAAGTTCGTGCGTTTTAGGTGCAGCTAATTTATGCATAATTTCATTAGCTGTGTGGAAACTGAGCGTCATTTCCATAGCTTCCAAGTGTCCTACAGCAATAGTGTCCACATCACCCAGATAACCCGCTCCTGTCGTGGTATCTGACTTCCACACAAGTTCAGGTAACTCTACTTCTGCTGTCCCTACAAATTTATTGTCATAATACGTTCTGTAATCATTCAGTGTTTCTAACATGTTTTATCCCTCCCTTATGCCGTAAATAAGGCGTCAAAGTAGTTAATATCCAACTCTAATTCAAACGAAATCTCCTCTGCAGGCGTTGGTGGCGTTAAAAATACTGAAAACTTATATTTACCATCAAGTAACGCTGTAGTAGGATTTAACTCTCGCCTAAACTCTACTCGCCCCCCAAGTAACTTACCTTCTGCAGTTAATCCATCAAGCCATGTGTTAACACTACGTACTACCGACTCGATTAATTTAGGATTACCAGGCTCGTCAACTTTATTCCAGTAAGTCAGTACGAGCGTGTTTGTTACATAGTTAAACATGCGACGTAAAGGGATAAAAGCGTCTTTGGCATCTGAGTTAGCTGGATATGCAGCTGTACGGTTACCCCAAAGTTTATGGCCACCAATAAAGTTAACGGTTGTAACAATGCCTTGACCGTTTAAATAGTTGGCCTGGTCTACCCCTAATACAACTGGCGTACCATCTGCTAAAACAGCACTGTCCATCTTTAAGTTTTTATTAGATGGTGATACGTAAGGTACTCCCTCATTATCCGCATCAACAATCCCCATTAAACTAGCTAATTGAGTGCTTAGATGCATAACTTTACCACCTAACGATGCCATTGGCCACGTTGCAAATTGATAAGTCGACGCAATGTTATTGTCATTTTTAGCCTTCGCTACTTTTGTATAGTCGGTCACCTCTTCAGTTGATATGTCCGGGATCGAGATCGCTTGGAATACACCATTGATGTATTGAGATTTCGCTTCCATAACTGCCGCTACTAAAGGATTTGTGCTGTACTTGGGGCAAATAATAGTACCAGGAACAAGCCGGAATAACGGGAATACGTGAGCTACTAACTCTAAACCTTTATAATTACCGTCAACATCTACCCCGCCTACAATATCATCTGCTGTAACCATAGTCGGATCTAATTCATCAAATTGGGCTGATGCTTCAGCGATTGTATCAGGAGCAAAAATATTCAGATGACCTTCATCACTGTACGCTAACTCTGTTTCGATACCATCAACTTCTTGACCATCCTTGTTTTTAAATCCGCTTAACACCAATGTATCTTTAAGTACACCCTCTTTATTAATAGTAGCTTTCCCATCAACAAAAATTAATTCTTGTTGACCTTCTTTTTTGTGTTTGCTTGGATCTAGTACGTTGATAAACACAACAGGCCCGACACCAAACAACGCAAATTGTGAATACATAGACTCACATAATGTGTAGTTTTTAAAGTCGTTGCTAAACCCCAACTTTTGTGTAGCTTCGGCGTAATTAAAACTTAGGACAGGTTCGTTGACCAAGTATTTATCCGTTAAATTTATTGGTGCTGTCCCTACGACAATCGGCAATGATGCATCTGCTGTAACTGGCGCAATCATACTCGTTGGTTTTTCGTTGGTGTAAACTCCGTGTCTAAAAGCCATTATTGATTACCCTCCTTTTTAAAATAAGCCATTATCTTTTCAGCGTGAGCGTGTTCTAATGTGCCTTTTTCTCTTATTTTTTGTTGTGCTGTTGAGTAGTCTTTAATTGCTACCATCAGTTTTTCAATTTCTGGACACTCTTCAATCATTTCTTTAATAAATATGGGATACCCACCGTCATAAACGGTATTAGTCACAAGCCCAGGTTTACCTGGCCCGACATATATCTTTTTTTCGCTCAACACTTCTACCTTTTCTGTTGACTCACTTTTTTTTACAGCAGGCACTTTTCTTGCTGTGCGTACTTCTACCTCACCATTTTCTTTCGTCATCGTCTAAACCTCCTCTATATGTTGTTGTTTCAATCTCAAAGCGCATCTCGATTTGCGCGAAGAAATACGGAAACGTGTTTTCTTCCTCATAAGGTAGCCATTTTATCGGGTATTGCATAACGTATAAATCATTAACGATTGGATTGGCATTAAAATTGTCCATGATGACCTGTACCACCTCGACAACATCAGAAAATCCCCTGTTGTCTCTATCTTTATTTTTTATGCCTATTAAAATAGCAATTGGTTCTATTTGTGATGCGCCATAGCTTTCTTGCTGTCCGCCAGGCAAGTTGACTATAGCAAATGGGTAAACATCCTTGTCTTTTTCATCTTCTTCACGATAATCATCCATGTCGTGAAGCGTTTCTGGTAACGACTGTCTAAAAACTTTAAATGGCGTGATATCGTTATCAGATAACGGGACGGCGCCTTTTGTGTCTAAAGGGAAATTTTCCAACAAAACCCTTAGCCTTTTCATAATTTCATTTTGTAAATCTGATGGCGACATTAACTACCACTCCCTAACAACCTTTGTATCTCGTGCTTCAACCGGTCCTCAAATACCTCTCCGCCACGCCTTCTAGCTGCACTTGCTATTTCTTCGTTCTTTGCCATTTGAGGGACAGATGGTCCAAACTTTCTTTCAATCTTTTCCCGTCGTTTACCTGCATAGTTACCTTTTGTTGCAGTATGCACAACACCAGTTCTTTTCATTACTTTGATGCCATTTACATCAGCATTGAAAGCCCCTGGTATAGTACCACCACCTGTTTTCTTTACAGATATCTTTAGCTGCGAACGTCTTTTAGGATTAACTGTTTTAGGAGATACCTTAAACCTGTTTAACCCTATCGGACTTCCGCTAACTTGTACGCTAGCTGATAGATTAGCAGCAGATGCATTCTTTTTTTTCATAGCTTTTTTAACAGATGCTGCTTCAACTCTATACTCTTTCCGTATACCTTTATTAACGGATGTCGCTATAGCCGTAATAGCTCTATTCATCGACCTTGATATAACAGATGGCGCTTCATTCTGCAACGCGTCCAACTGACTTTTTATTTCTTTAATTCTTTGTTTGTCAACGTGTACACTTACAACCATTTATCTGCCTCCGTATCGCTGTAACGTTATGGTTAGCATCCACATATCATCTTTAACGCTAGTAATTGTGTACTCCTTTTCGTTAAAATTCATTCGCTTTTCTGGTCTCGGGATGCCATTCTTAAAGAATTTTTTTTCACAATAAAAAAGGATGTCGTCTGTGTGTATTTTGCCACTTTTAATAATGGCTAAATTACGCTCATGCAACGCATCCTCATCTATAACCACAGTTGTCTGCATACCATTTATCGTGACTTCTTCACCAAAAAATTTATTGTCAAGAAATACTTTAGTTATATCTGCAGCAATTCTTTTTTTAAAGTCCATTGGCATCGATGTAATCAAAGAAATGATTCTCGTATTCTTCATTCGCTAGAATGATTTCTACCAATGTTTCTAAAGATGCATTTTTCTTAAAATCCGCACCTAGTAATTCGAGTTCTTTGACAGCTACGGAATGAGTAATTTTTTCTAATAACTCCGCGCGCGCTTCTTCTTCAGTCATGTCTCCGCTATCGCTCTTTACTCCGATTGCTGGTTGTTGAACCTCTTTCACTGTTGCATTTGATACCTTTACTACAATCCCTTTCTTTTCTAACTGTGCAATTTCTTGCGCAGTCAATGAAGAAAGGTCTACTTTATCACCTTTGTTTACATAAACACCATTTACCTTTAGATATTGCAAGCATTTATACATTTTTACACCTCATCCATAACAGTAATAACAGCCCACGTATCAGCATCACTTACCATCGGCACAGGTCGCGATGTCAAACGCAATAATTTATTATCGTTGGCAATATCAGTGATGATTTTCGGTACAGACTTTGCTTTATACGACTTAAAGTTTCCGTCGCTCTCCATTTGAGTGACTACGCCATAGCCATAGCCATGTACATTACTAACAGCTACAATCACTTTGTTGCCTGGCACAAAAGGCTTCATAATCGGCTTTGCCAACAGCTTGCCGTCTAGATCATGCGTTTCTTGATATTGTCCATAATATACATATACCTGCATTTGACCAATCTCGCCAACTAATTTAACCGATGGGTCTATAAATTTAGGTTCGATTGTCCCTAAATTCACGCGACGATTATCCAATTTTTTTAAGAATTTTTCATCTTCAAGTGCTGTTTCATAAGCGTCTGCACCCATGATAATAACGTCTGGTACTTTACCTGACTTTGTTGCCACTTGTTGCTCAGCATTGGTAATGTCTTTCATTACATTTGGTTTTACGCCACCCCATTTGTCATCGCCGGTGAGCATAATTTGCAAATCGTGTTCATATCGAATCACTTGTTCAACAAAATTATTTCGTTCGTCGCTTGTGAATCCTCGTACAATCACTTCGCCACCAAGTAATACTTGACTAGACATTAATTCTTTTGCTCGGATATTCATTTTTTCCAAATCCGCATAATCTTGCATTGTTAGTTCGTTTTGTCGCTCTTGTGGTGTTTTTTGGCTCGAAAAATCTTCACCCGCAAAGCGATGGTTAAGGTCTTCGATTTGCATATTACGCTGCGGAGCTAAGCGAGGCGCTACAATTTTCTTTGTTTTATAACCTTCTCGCTCTACCGTGATGCCTTTTGTCATTGGTGCAACAAATGGCGCTACTGTTTCGCCGTCTTTTTTATAATCAATTAACACTTCTTCTGTATCAAAGTATTTTTCAACACCAAAAAAGAGATCTGTTAAAAACGTTGTTGGTGGTTTAACCTTTGTAATCACTTCCAAAAGTGAACGTGTTGTAAAATATTGCACTGGCATACTCACATACCTCCAATTGTATTTTTGATATAAATATTGTTTGCGCGTAAATCTTCTTTGTAGCTGTACACATCTTCGCCTTCAGGTACAATAATACCGTTTGCGTTAACCGCTCCAGCTAATAATACTTCTCCGACAGTTTCTTTTTCGACCATCGTATCCGTTAAACAAATAGATAAATGATCTTTATTATCCGCTCCGGCTAAAACTAATTTCCCTTCTGCGTTTTTAGCTAATAACTGACCTCGCAAAATTAAAGTCGGAGTCGCCTGGTCAGCAAAAACACCAGACCCGACCTGTTGCGGATATGTTGGATCTAAAATTAATTTATCTGGCTGAAAAACGCCGACAGTTTCGTTTAATTCTCGCATTACAATACACCTCCACTTTTAAAGATGTTTTCTAAGCCCGCCACGTTTTTAATCGCTTCTTGCGCCTTCTTGTTTTCCTCGTCGTCAGTAGCCTTATTTTTTACATTTTCTAATGCCATTGCATCTTCTTCTACATTTTTTGTATGATTCTTCCCAATTTCAGCTTGTTTATTTAAGATTTCAATTGCTAATTGACCCGCATCCATTGATTCCTCATACTTCGCTTTGTTCAACAATTCTTCCATTCCAGTACTAGACAAGGAGTCAATACTTTTAATGCGCGCATTTTCTTCTTGTACACCCGCTTTAAACCCTTCGTTTTTGATTTGATTGAAAAGTTCCGGATGATTATTTTTTAATTCTTCGTATGTCATTTCTTTTCCCCCTTCTCCTTCACTGGCGACTGGCGACTTTCTGTCGTCCGAGTTGTTTTCATGCTTTTTTGCAATGTTTCCGTCATCTTCTGTAACGTTTTTGGTGTTTTTGTCAATTCCGCCTGTTTTTGCAACATTTCCTTTTCTCTCTTTTATCGTAATTGCATCCTTTTGCATCTTCTCGATGACGCCGCGCGGCAGAAATTCACTTGTTAAAGCAGATGCGGCGAACTTCACCGCTCCGTCATCAAATAAAACTCGGTTAGCAAATCCTTTATCGACAGCCTCTTGCGCTCCCATGTAAGTTTCGTTGTTCATCATTTGGAGCAATTCCTCTTCTTTTAGGCCTGTTTTTAACATATACGCATTGACGATTGATTTATTTACTTTTTGTAACACATCACTAGTATGTTGCATATCCCTATAATCTCCGCGACTAACAGCAGATGCGTTGTGAACCATAATTTGCGCCAACGGTGAAATGGCGACATCTTTTGCGGCCGTTGCGATATACGATGCGGCAGATGCGGCAATTCCTGCAATTTCTACAGATAATTCATTTGTTTCACTGTACTTTTTAAGCATGTGGTAGATTTCGTTAGCTTCGTAAACAGAACCACCAGGGCTATTGATTATGACCGTCACTTTGCCACTTGCTTCGTTGAGTTCCTTTTCCACTTTTTCTGCTGTTGTGTGCTGCATGCCGAACCAATCGTAAATCCACGCTTCATCAGCGTCTACAATTGGGCCTCTTATCTTGATTGTTGTCATTGTTCTTCACCTCCTTCTTCTGACTCATCCGACTCATCTAAAATCTCTTGCGTTAACTCTTTTGTTAATCCGTCCTGCACGCGCATATTGTGTTCGTCTACTAGTGTTCTATGATTACTTTCAAATTCTGTACCCGTCAATTCCATAGCCTCCTTTTCGCCTGTTGAAAGGCCATTTTCCATCTTCAGCACACTAGCCTTCGTCTCTTTCAACGGGTCGAGTTGCCCTTGTGCAGGGCCATTCCACTCAGCCTTAGAATAAGCTTTGCGAATCAACGGATCCTCAAAGAACCCTGGCGCGTAAATTCTGCCGTTCGCTACCGCTTCAGCTAACCACTCTTCATAAATTGGTTGGCAAAAATCGGTCGCAAAACGTTCCCTTTTCTTACGATACATTTTGTTAGCTTCTAATTGCGCGGCTCTCGATGCGGAATAGGAAGCTGTAAAGTGTTTCAACAGCACTTCATACGGCACTTCCAACGTTGCTCCCATTTGTCTGCATATCGCCGTTATAAACCCCTCGAATGCTGTATTAGGTCGCCCTGGATTTGTTTCGATAGGCTTTTCGCCTTCTCGTAAATAATTAACTGTGCCATTTCCCAATTTCACGTCTGGTGTATCATCATAATCGTAGTCGCTATCATCGTCATCGTAATGCAACGGTGACAAATCACTTTTACTTACTTCCTCTTGGCCACTTGTGATAAAAACGGTGTAAAAAGCATTAATAACGGCTGCCATCAACTCCGCATCCATGTACCTTTCTAGTTGCTTCAACCCTGGCAATATCAGCGATAAGAACGGCACGCCTCTTCGCTGTTCTGGTCTTTCTCTTATCATGATGTGTAGAACGTTATTCCTACCGCTTTTCTTGCCGTACTTTTCAACTCTTACACAGTCTTCTTCGCTAATAAATCCTGATGTAGGGAATTTATTTGCAATATAAAAAGCCACAACTTCGCCTGTTGAATCAACCTCGACTCCATTAATGACTTTATCTTCTGTTAGCATATTTTTTTCGTATGGTGTTACGCACCTGTCCGCTTCAATTAATTTTACACAAGTTTGATATGGCCAATTCACGCGCTTTTTTTGCGGCAACAAGGCAAATGCATCACCTGACATCAAGTGAGATAAAAAAGCCAGTTCTTGTAACTCATAGAAATTGTCTATTCTCTCGGCGTCAGCATTTGTACTTTCTGCCCAAAGCGCAAATTCTCGCTTAGTTTTGGCTTCCCAAGCTTTAGCTTCTTCGCGTGACATGTTAAGAAATTCAGAATCAATATTAAATTTAGGCTTAAGACCAGACCCGATGACACTTGTAACGACTCCTTTAATCGCGCCCGCACCTACTCCACCACCATAATAGATGTCTCGCGATCGCTCCCGTAGCGTCTTAGTATTGTTTTCGATATCCTCTTTAAAGGATCCCGATAACGCATTCCAACCCTTCGTAGCGTTTTTGCTTTTACTTGCTGCATGAGTGGTGAAATTGGAAATCTTCTTTTTATTTATTGAATTCGCTTCTTTTTTCTTGATTTTAATTTGAGGTTTCGATGCTTGCGACTTCTTATTTTTCTTCTTTTTAGCCATGACAACCCCCCCTTACATATCCACTGGCACAATATTAAAAGTTCTACGACTACGTTTACCACGCTGTAATTCACTGATTTTATCTTCCCAATATTTAATTTGGGTCCGTATTTCTTTTAAATTCGGCATCGATAGCATACGTGTTCCGATTTTATAATCTTGCCCTGAAGCTACCGCTTCCATTGCCGCATACCATACCATTAATTGCTCACGTGCATACTCAATAGTGATAACACTTTTACTCATGTTTTACCTCCTTCTCCTGCGTCGTTTCCGCACTCTTGTATGATCTACTTGATATTCTTTTTCTAGGTCTGGATTCAAAATTTCTAATGCTGCCGCATTATATACCCTTAAATCAAAACCTTCATTTCGCGCTCTAATTTGTTTCCACCTTTGCTTAGGTATGCCGCCGATAAACACGGTTTCCAGCCGCTCCGCTGTTAGGGTTCTAAAATATTGAGCGCTGTATCCTTTGCCACGCGGAAAATGACAATAGTTTGGTCCTGGATCTTCTACTTGTAGTGCTGACATAACGTATACTTTACCTTCATTTACGCCTAACTTAACTAATACCGCTTCTATCGGTTTAGGCTTCGAATATCCAGCGATTAACGGCGTGTATTCGCTCATTTGCGACGATTCCCCTTTAATTGCATATACACCTCTGCTGAGCCTTGGTTTTGTAAACTTATAAACTTCTTGTGTAAAATGGCCACCACTATCCATTAACGTGCAAGCTATGCCAAACTTTCGACCGTCTTCTTTTTCAAAGCGTTTAAGTAAAAACTCATCTAACTGCGCCCACGGTCCTGGCGTATTTAAATCCCCGTGAATGACATGATATTGAATGCCCCAACTTTCTTTGTCAACGCCCCATCCAACAACCTCAATTTCAAATCGGTCGTCTTGGACGTCAACAGCAGCAGTCAATATTTTTACTCCCTCAGGCACTTCCGCATCGTAATCTTCTTGGCGTCTAACTAATGTTTCTTCGTCTAGTGCTGTTCCTTCTTCTTCCCACGTTTCGCCAAGAGACGTATTTTTAAATACTTTTAATGCCTCCGTACCTTTTCTTTTCGCTTTTTTAAAATCAGCTATAATTTCTCCCCAGCGACGAAATGGGCTTAATAATTCATTCAGGTGAAAACCACGCATTTTAGATTCTGCTGTAGCCACCCATTTCCCTTGTTGATTTTTCCAATCAAATTCATCACTTAAAAACCCACAATGTTCACAACGATGACATTCACTTTCAAAATCTATTTGTTCCCATCTCAATGGCTGATATTCTCCACATCGAGGACATGGCAAGTTGTAATATTCTTTGGTGCTAAGGTTAAATTCCATTTCTATCCTTGAGGCACCCTTTACTGTTGGTGTTGATACTTTTATTTTTTTGCGGTTGTAAAAGGCTGTTGTACGTTTTTCCGCTAAGTCTAACGGGTCCCCCTCTTCGCCTGCAGATACAGGGAATCTATCAATTTCGTCCGCTAGAACAACTCGAATCGGTCTAGCCGCTAACCCCGCAGGTGCATTCGCTCCCCCTAGGGCTATAAAACCGCCAGGAAACGATTTGAATAATATCGTGTTAGAGCTATCCTTGCTTCTAAATCCTCCAACGCGTTCAGACAAAGCAGGGGAATCCCGAATCATAGGTGCGACACGCTCTTTCGAAAAATCCTTGGCCTTAGCTTCCGTTGGTTGTATGAGTAAAATCGGTGAAGGGTCATAATGAATGTAGTAACCAAGACCATTTAGCACGATTTCAGACTTCCCAACCTGCGCTGAAGCCATTATTACAATATCTTCAACATACGGATCGTTAATAGCATCCATTATTTCACGTTGATACTCAGCGCGTGATGTTCTCCAGCGTCCCGCTTCAGCTGAAGCTTCACTGGATAAGCGTCTATGTTCGTCAGCCCATTCACTGACCGTTAATTTAGGAGATGGCGTTAATGCCTGGCGAGCTATCCTCCTGAATAACTCCTTTGTACGGTCTAAACTTGCGTCATTCAACCCTTTCACCGTCCATAGGCTCATCGGAGGTTATAACATCATCACTTTCCGCATAAAATACATCGGGATCGTAATCTTTTAATTCGTTCATTAAATCCTCAACTTCATCTTTGACAAGCTCCTGTATCTCTACAAGGTCTTTTTTTCCTTGTACTTTTGGCGCCAACCGAGAAGCAAACGAAAGTAATTGCGACCTAAACGACATCATCATCGCATTCATAATACTTTCTACGTCTCCGGCTCGATGCAACTTGCCGGTAATGATACCTAATTCTGCTTCTGTTTTTTTACGTCTAGCCCTCGTCCATAATGTTTCTTCTCTTAATTTATCTAAATCAGGGTCATCAGCAATAACCTTTTCTTTTTCGTATTCCAAGTAAGCTTTAAAGGTCGCAGGCAAATCATACTTGCCATGCGAGGCTCTAACTACCGCTTTTTCGTCTACTAATTGCTGTATTCTCCGCGACGATAAACCCATGATTTCGCAAAGTTCGTTGGTTGATACAAGATAGTCATTTCCCTTCAATCCCTTGCCACTCATGTGCTCACGCCCTCTCTTTATTTTTAAAAATCACTCATCCCACACCGAAAACGAAATGAGCTTTTTGAATTGAAAATTTGAGCCGCCGCGGGCTCGTGAGCGCCCGTACCAAAATCAAAAACCTCAAAGGACCCAATTCTTTTACCAAAAATAAACAAAAATCATTGAGCCTTAGAGCTGTATAGCTTCATAGCGCTTATCCACAAGGCGACTGCTCCTTGCTCTCTCACCCTTAGTCGGCAATCGTCAAGGCTGATGGCTTGAGTTATACGTAATCTAGTAAGAGTGCAACTCGTAAGATCACTGCTGAGCGTTGGTATATCAACGTCTATGCATTTCTTTTAAAATGAGTTGTATATCTAGTCCTAATACGTGCAACTGCTTTATCAATAGCAACCATCACCGTATAACACAAGGTATAACAATCCATTTACTGTTATAAATAACCATGTACTAGCGGCAAACTAAATCAGTAATGTCAACCGTATTCTCTTTACATGCAATACCTGTGTCGCTTTGAGGCAAACCTTCCCCCCTCATTCTCGCGCTACTCATACTTGGCCATGTACTATACATAACTCACCTACCGCACACTGGACTTTCATCAAATGAAAAAGGCATACCCCATTTCGGATACACCTTTTTCATTTTGTATTTTGTGTTTTGTGTTTTAGGTTTGCTGATTCTGTTTTCCCATTTTTACTTTTTACATTTCTACTTTTCGTTTTTGCTTTTAACTTTTTGGATTTGCCTCACACTAATAATCCTTTAGGGTCTTTCATCTTTACAATACCCTGCTCTATCTTCTCGCTCATCACTCCTATATACTTTAACGTTTCATATTGGCTATCATGATTAAATATGATCTGAAGCTCTGCAACATCTTTATATTGTTGGTAATGCCTGAAGCCAAACGTTTTACGTAATGAGTGTGTACCAATTCTCTCGTCATACCCTACAGCTGCTGCTGCCTCTTGTAGTATATATAACGCAGTATGCCTGCTAATAGGTTTCTCTCTTCCTGTCTTGGTACGTTCTCGTGACGGGATAAGCAGTTCTGTTTTCTTTTTGTCAGCAATATATTTATTCAACGCTTTCTTTAGTGTGGGATGTAATATGATTCTCTTTTGTTTTTTCGTTTTCTTTTCAACGAGTACCATATGGCTACCTACTACGTCTGCTACTCTTAACGGAAGGATATCTGATATTCTCAATCCCGTGTATACACCTATCATAAACATAATGTAATTTCGTTCACTTTTCTTCTTGAGATACTCAGCGAACGCTACTACCCATTCATCTTCTCTTATCGGCTCTACCCTCATACCATCATCCATCCTGCTTCTTTAATGTTGCGCTTACCTCTTACAATTGTTTCGTGCACTGCTTGTCTACTAATGCCCAACACTTTAGCTATATTAGATCGTTCTAATCCTTGTGCCACCATTATAAATACATCTTGTTGTGTTGACGTTAAGCATTTCTTTAAGTCTGCTACCAGTTGCTCCTTCATTTCCTCGACTTCACCATCTGGCTTTTCCAACTCATGTATGATAGTGCCTTGCTCTATCATTACATCTAGCCATTTGCTGTCAAAAGGCACCTCTCGTTTGTACGCTGCTTGCCTTTCGATCCCACGCATTGCACCTGGTTGTCTACCAGATGTTAACCACGCAATCGTATACTCTATGTCTGACAACATGCTATTAACGATGCTGATTTCATTATCCAAAGAAGCTGTTTCACTTCTGTTATCTTTCATCGTCTCTCTTTTTTCTTCTAATTGATGTTTTAACTCCTTCGTACGTTTCTTAGTTTCGTGATAACTACTTAGCATGTCTAGCACATCTTTCACCCTTTCCTGCGTGGTATTTGCGTTTTCATTACAATCTCGACGCTTTTTATAGTTGCAGACAACCTCTCGCTTTTACGTCTTGTGAGAATATATTTATTTGTTCTAAGTAACTTATAAATGATTTCATCTATTTCTTGCGATTCTATATTTTTGATTCGCGCCGATCTAAGCAAGAATTGATATTGCCTTTCTACTTCTGGGGACCATATATATCCTTTCTTATAGCAAAATCCTCTTAAATCCATAACATCACCTTCTTTGTCATATCCTTCAGTAAGATAAATTATTTTATCTGCAAGTAGCAAAACATTCACATTTATTTCTTTAATTTTATAAACTACCAATAAAATTATTGTTAACAGCCTATCCATTGTCCCCCTCCTCACTAAAGTGAAGAAACAAGCGAGCATGATACCCGCTTGTTGTTTTTATTTAATAACGCCACGTTGTACAAACCAATTGCGGAAACCTTCTGCAAACCGTTGCTTGTAGAATGTCTTCTGTCTTTTGGCCATCCATCGCCTTTCTTTAGCTCGCCTATGCTTACGTTTCATTTTTCGCCCTCCTGCATGTTATAATAGTGTTGTATAATTTTGCTGAAGGGTTGGCTGATCTAGCTGACTCTTTTTTTATTTAGTGTAAGGAACCACATATCTCACTCCTCCACTTTATAAACTACAATCCCATTTGTATCAGAATGGGGCATTAAACTTTCATACCATCTACCTACTCATGTTAAGCCTCATCATTAGCACCACCATTAGAAATGGCTTATAGTTAATCTATAACTGAAAAGGAGTGAAAAACTTTGAAAAGATTAGACTACTACACTATAGGCTCAGAAGGCATGGATATTATGATGAATATGGAGAAATACACCAAGCAATCTGCCATTAATAGAAAACTAAGAGAACTTATAAAAATAAGGGTTTCTCAAATAAATGGCTGTGCATACTGTTTAAATCTGCATACAACTGATGCTCGTAAAATGGGAGAAACTGAAAAGCGTATTTATTGTTTAAGTACTTGGAGTGAATGTGATTTTTATTCTGCTGAAGAGAAAGTTGCTCTCCAACTTGCCGAACACATTACATTAATCCCTACCAAGAGAGTTTCAGACGACCTCTATCAGCAAGTACGTAAATATTATGACGAGAAACAATATGTTGACCTTGTTCTTATTATTAACCAAATTAATAGCTGGAATAGAATTTCTATCGCAATGGGAAATACCATAACAGAAGAATAGTTAATCAATATGAACATCTTTTGATGTTCTTTTTTCGTCTTCAGCGTATTTTTCAGATGCTGCATTAGCTTCCCATTCCTCAAATCTTTCCATCACCGTTTGATAAAGCACCTCGTCTATACGTTCACCATGTAGTTTGTAATGCGCCAACATTTCTTTTGCTTCCATGTCTACACCTCAAATCTTAATGGTAATTGGCACTCTTCATACATTTTTCGATTAATGTACAACACATCATCCTTACTAACCGCTGCATCTGTCACTACGGCTTTGCTTACCTTATGCCATCCTTGCAATAACTCCATATAGATTCGATTTCATGTAACATCACCTCATAAATACGTACATACAATATTTTTATCATCAGCTGGATGACGATTCATACGTGTAAAATGACTAGGCACTTTCTCTATAACCTCTGTTAACGTTAATGCCTTTACTAACCAACAAGTAGGTGTATCTAGATCAAACAAACGGCCAACAAAATAATGAGGATGATCTAGTGGTTTATCGTAAATTACAATCATAGGCATTCTACAATTAGCGACTTCTTTCGATTCAATAAATGTATCTAATACAATGGATTTCATTATGCATTCATCCTTTCTTTATCTATAAAATCCCACTTTTGTCTCGATTTTTGCTACTCTACAAAATAAGGCTGTTAAATAAGCTATAATTTAGAAAACTTTGTTTGGAGTGTTTTAATGGATATTACTCAAGTTCAAATCATTCAAATTGATTGGGAAGGTCCATACCACCTTGCCGATCTTTCAAAATTAAACAACAGAGCATATGATTTCGGCATCTATCAAATTTATGGCAAACACCCTGTCTACGGAAAAGATGTATTACTGTACATTGGGCAAACGAGTAATCAAACACTAGGCAAACGAATCTCCCAAGAGAATTGGCTTGATACTAATGATTCCAACAACAGTAAAATATATGTGGGCACTTTACATGGCGCACAAATACCATCAAAAGTGCAATGGACTAAAGAAATCGACTTAGCTGAGCGTTTTTTAATTTACGTACATAAGCCAGCCTATAACGCTCGAAGTGTATCTTCATTTCCTGATAAGGAACTCCAAGATATCCATATCTTGAATTGGGGCAACTATAGAGACCTTTTACCTGAGATTTCTGGGTTGCGATATACTAGCAAATTAGATGATTGGGAGTACCATCAATACAGCAGGAGTTGTGAATAACAGCTCCTGCTTTTTATATGCATTGTTCATCTAACACGCATTAATTCTTAAGAACACTCCTAGTGCTTAATATCACTAATTGGCGCTGTTATCAGCGTGTCATCAAAATCTTCGATAGGTGGCATTTTGCCTAACGTTTCCTTAGTGATTTTTTTGTATTTTTTTAATTGTGGTTTCAATTTATCACCTTGTTTTTCTACAAGCCTTACTAGCTTAGGTGCTATCACACCCTCAAAGAATGCTAATGTATCTTCTTTAGTTGACGTAAGCATCAACGTTAATCCGTTCATTGGCACTTCAAAGACTTTTGTACCTGTTGTGACTTCTGAAATATTAAATACTTCACCAATGCCTATAACGCAAAATCTATATTGGCCCACTCTTATCTCATGACCAACTGCTTGCATCCAATTTTGTTCGCCAGCCAACCAAAACATTTTAGGTTGTGCGATGACTTCAACTTTCATCGGCTCTACTCCTTTTATTTGTGATGGCCAAGAATAAAGCTTGATCGCCTTGATCTAAGGCATAGTTAATATTGTTTTGTAATAACGATGCCTGTAAAAACTCATCGAGTCCTTTGATTTCCTCTACCGCTTCTGGTTCATCGTACGGATACATATCAAAGTAACTTCGCACGTATGTGCTATAAAACGTCATGATGGCTATGTCTTGACGGTATAAGGTCACTTCATTGGCCGTTTGCTTGTAGTCCAGCAACTCGCCTTTTGTAACTAACATCGTACGCCCAAAGCTTTTCAATGCTTTAGCTTTGCCATCATATTTGAGGCGCTTTACTTTTCCAATCATGGCTTCATTCTCCTTTCAAATCAAAATGGTAAGTCGCTGTCTAGCATTGGTGCTACAGTTGGCATTTGCTTTACGTTATGTAAGCACCCTTTTGTCATAGCGATTTTCCGCTTCGACATCTCTTTGTTGCACTCTAGGTGTAGGTGGACGTTATGGTGCTTATCATCTTGTTTGGCTGTCACATAAATCACATGGCTCCCCTTTTCAATGCTATCTTCGCATGCATAACAGGTTTGTTCTTTTCGTGTTTTGACGATACGCTTATGTCTTATCTCTAGCATTATTGCTCTCCTCCCATATTTCCTCTGATAGTTGCGTGTTCACAAAGGCATAACACCGTTGTATGTCAGCAATCACCTCTTCATACGCACCTGGCTTACTGACTACGTAAAATCTTTCTGTTCGTAGTATGATAATGTCGGATATAATGTATTCTTGTCCTATGGCTAATTGATACAATTGAAGATACAGTTCATCTTGTGTGCGAATGTGGTAATTACAATCGAAAATTGTTAATTGCTGGCCCATGTCTTCACCTCACAATTTCACCTGTAATGGTTTGCGCTTACGTTGCGGTTTTACGGATTGGTTCCCGCTTCGTTTTGTAACGTTATAGCGCTTATGCGAAACGACTGTAGCTTCATACACTGTCATATCGACTATCACAGAGTTTTCAAGTACTTTACGTACCACACCTACTTTTTTCACTTTATCCTTGGGGCACTCCCAAGCAATTTCATCACCTATAGAGGCATGTTTAGTTTCACTCATTGTCATTGCACCCCCAATGCAGGGAGATAGTTCAAGACAAACCCACTACCTGACGTGACTCGTTGACAATGTTCCTGGAAGAACGCCAGCGGAATTGATTTGCGTCCGCCTGCTGCTTTGGTTTGCCACGCTTGCTCCAAATACCTAAAAGGTAGCATGTACACTTCAGGTTCATTCTTCTCTTTTAGCCAAAATGCGACTAATAAAAAGGCATGTGCGCCTTGCTTGTGCCAAGAGTGTAAGAGCTCATATTGATGTTGTGCGATGTTCGCTAAAGGTAGGTTTTTAATGGTGGTTTCTTTAGCATCAAAAATAATGGCACGCCCTTGATAAACACCGCTATAGTCCACCCATGTCGCCTTTTCTAAACGACCTGTAACGTATTTCCCTTTTGCACTTGTGATTTGTACAGGTGTTGGGATCTTACGTATATCGGCGATACCTGCATTGCGTAATTGATTGTGTGTCATATCCACTAACATTTCTAACTTTGCGCCACGATTAGCGTGGCTACGATTATATGTTTGTCTCAATGTAATCCCTCCTTTAATTTGATGCTCATAATGACGTAGCTTGTAGGGATATCATATTGACCACCCTCTAAAATGAAGGTCACAATCACATCTGCTTTTTGATTGGTGTAACTTTCTTGTATAGGGTTATATTCATTCAATCTCAAAATATCTCCCACTCGGTAATCTCTATCGTTGAAGCGGTATTCAAAGGTTTTAGCCCCACTCACTACCGCACTGAAAGGCTCAGGATGTATGTTTAGTTCATGTATGCGTTCGTCTGTAACTTCCGCTTCTTGAAGTGGTGCTTGTGACGCTATCGGTTTATCTGTTTCTTTTTGAGCTTGAAGCGGTTGTACTATTTCTTTGCGTTTTTCCTTTACTACAGCAGGTGTAATTTCTTTACCTGCCTTTTTCTCTTCCACTACTTCCTGTTGCGCCACTTCGGGTAATCGTGATAGCTCGTATGCGGTTGTGATATTAAGGTTACCCTCGCTAAACTCTTCTTTAAGCTCTGGCGATAACTTTTTATTAATACTCTCCATGCGAGCTACCTGCGACGATGACACACCCATCAACTGCGCTACAATCTCACGTTTACGTCCTGTTATTTTGTGGCCACTATCTTTAAGATTTTGTAACAGTTCCTGCAAACGTTGTGCCTGATATGTTTTTTCATAGTCGGTTAGTTCGCGAGTGGTTGAGTTCGCCAATAAGAGTTGTAACTCCGCTTGCACATCGTCCATTGTGCGCTCAACTTTACATGGCACTTGCGCAAACTGCTCATTACCTTCTGCGTAGAGTGCTTGCATCGCTTTTAAACGTCTGTGACCGCTCAACACTTCATAGCCGTTTCGATTAGGGCGCACTAACAGGTTTTGTTGCAAACCTGTTAGCTCGATACTCGCCTTTAATTCGGTAACATCTTGTACACTATATTGATTCATGATGCTTGGTTGTAACTGTTCGATGGGTAGGAGTTCAATTTTAAATACGACACGTTCCTTACCCACTTCTTTGGATTGAGTATTCATCAAATCATTGAGATTAAACCTCGCCATTTGTGTCCACCACCTTATTTTTTGTGTCCGAAACTAGCACATGTTTAAATACTCGGCGACAAGGTACACATAATCTTGACCAGCTGTAGACTTACGGTAATCTAGTAATGGTTTGCCTGAAAACGTCGTTTCATCTACACGCACCGTTTTGCGTATTTTTGTGTCGAACATGGGATAAGGTGTGGCTTGCGCTAAATATTCAACGCCCTGCACATTGACTCCGGTACGTTGATACATGGTGATGAAGCACCCACGAAATACGAGATTATCGTTAAACTCTCGTACGTCGTCAATTTGCTCCACTAATTGCTCCAAGCCATCAAACGCAAACTTATCTACCTTGATTGGCACTAATACATCATCCGAAGCTACAAGCGAATTAATTACACTCATGTTAATGTCTGGCGCATTATCAATCACACAGTAATCGTAATCATCTTGTATCGCTTGTAAGGCTTTGTTAAGTCGTGTTTGTTGTGGGCGTGATACGTCTAACAAAATCTCTTTATCTGCACGTAGTAAGTTCATATTTGCCGAGATAATGTCTAGCCCCTCATACGCGGTATTTTGAATAACGTCATGTACGCTTAAATCACGGTCTGTTAACAATTCCGCTACACCTGGCACATCATAACTATGCACACCGAAAAACTTTGACGTATTGCCCTGTTTGTCATTATCAATAAGCAGCACTCGCTTACCATGCTCTTTAAGTAGCGTATAGGCGATATTGATTGAGCTAATTGTTTTTGCCACGCCACCCTTTAAATTAATGACAGCTATTGTTTTCATATATCCAATCTCCTTTTCATTTCAATTAAGGTTTCAACTGTGTCTATCTTCATCATTTCAACTTGGATATAAGCGCCACTCACGTAATCTGAAAATGACACCTGCATATCTTTGAATTGATAATGCTTGTACATCTTTTCAAAAATCTCTTGTGCAGCTATTTCTTCTCGTGCAATTTGAGCAGAACGTCTACGAGACAACTTTGTATCAGACACAGTGATTTTAGGCTTCTTGAGATTGCGACTAGGTGTATAGCTCTTGGTTGTTTTATCTCCCTGTTCCTTAAGTAAATATTTTGCTAATGCTTTGAATCCATCCCCTTTATCATCTAACCATTGGGATTCCATTCGACCTTTATTCCATAATGTTTTTGCTTTCTCTTTGTTTGGAAAGTTAGTCACCATGTGATGATGCACACGAATTTGTTTATCCTCACGTGTATGTTCTGTCACATATATATATTTCAAATCAAACTTGGCATATTTCTTTTGTTTCTTTAACCAATGCTTTAAACGACGAATATAATTCTGCATATCTCGTTTAGCTGCGGTATGATCTACAGGCAAATGACAATTCTGATAGGTCAGTGTCAAATATAAATCTTGATTCCTTGTGAAATTTACATTAAGTAAACGCCAAAGATGTTTTTGTTTGTTCTTCTCATTCAACTTCTTTTGTGCCTTACTACTATCCTTATTTTGTTTCACACGTTTCTTTTGAGGGATATGCCAAATGGGATAAGCTTCTATCTCCAACATATTTCCACTCCAAATACTCTTTACGCGATACCCTGCAATGACTTTATCCAAGAGGTTCTCTTTTGCCTTATGTTGTTCGAGTGCTTCTGTTACTTGATACGCTTCTTCATATATCTCAAGCACATGTTTTAATCGCTTCTTTCTCATAGTTGCTCCCCCTTGAATCCATTACTCGGTTTGTCCTGATACACCACATCGTCGTAAATCTAATATGCATTACAAGGACGGTAATTGACTGATACAAAGGGTATTTGCTATACTGGGTATACCTTTTGACACGAGTCAATTTGGTGCCGGGTCGTATCGGCGTAAATGAAAGCCTCTGTGTTTCCACAAAGGCTCATATGTTATTGATTTGCCCTCACATTTGCCTCTAACAAATGCGTGGGTTTTTTATTTGATTAAATTAATCGCACGTTGCAGGATGTCTCGGTCAGGTTCATTCACTTTAGATACGATGGCTTGCAACTCTTCTATCACACTTTGTTTCTCTGCATTTGGCATATACTTTTGTAAGATGATACGTTCACCTTCCACAAATACTTCCACTGGGTCTTTTACGTCAATGCCCAATGCTCTGCGTAATTCAACGGGTAATACAATTCGTCCTAATTCGTCCACTTTTCGTACAATTCCTGTAGATTTCATTTTGTTCGCTCCTTTGCTTTTCCTATTGCTGCATGTACTTTTGCTATGTTAATTCCGACTTTAGTGGCTTCTGGATGATGAGAAAATAAGCCATTTTGATTCATTCGTGCTAACGCTGATTTTGTAATCATCTGAAGGTTACTAAGCCTTACATTTTGTTTATTACCATCTAAAAACACGATAACGTGACCTTTTGGTATAGGGCCATATGCTTCTTCCCAAACTACACGTTGTTTGACTTTCCAACGATCATTCCATGTACCTGTGTCAGCCACTTTGATTAAAATATAGCCATCCTGATCCACACGTTCACTACCAATAGGTTTATAATTCACTGGCTTTTGCCCCTTCTTAAATTGAGTAGCCACACCACCTGTAGTTATGCCTTTCAAGCCTTTATTAAAGGGAACATGTCCTTTTTCAAATCGCCCTGTTCTACCGCTTTTTATTCCATGATTTCTCAATGTTCCTTCTAACTGCTTTTCTGTAATTGTCAGTAGAAACGTAGTATTGAAAGCAGCTAACAATTGTTTTCGCGTCATATTGGGATAATTCATGCGCAAATATGACAATTGTTCTTTAGACCAATTATGCCTAACCAACTTCATCACCCTTCCAACATTCTTGGCTTACCTTCTTTTACACCCCATTCTTTTGCGTACTTATTCGCATTCAATACTAGAGTGCCATTTTGTATGATCTGACTTGATACTTGCGTTACACTTTTTGCCCGCTCTATTTCTTCTTGTAATGCATCACCTTTCAGTTCCTCATCGGAAAGACGCTCTAACTGTGCAAATAAGTGATTATTTAAATCGCCTAATGTATTTTTCATACGTACTTCTCCTTTATTTATTTTTGCGGTGCTGGTATGGTTCTTGGTTTACCTGAATTACGATTGATAATCACCCATGTAGTTGCCATACGTTTGCTAATTAGCCAATTGGCTGGTACTAAACGAAATGTAGCCACATGATTTCGTTCTGCAACCGTCAACTTCTTACCTTGTTTCATTAGATTCACCTCCTTTCAGTATGTGAATCATAATACGTTTAACTCGTTCGTGACGTGTAAGGGCGAGCCATTCTTCCACTTGGATTTTCATTATCTTCACCTCCTACGAATAAACCTGTATAGCATGCTTTCACTTCCTCAATGGTGTCTTGAATACCTGAAATACGTTGTTATAAAAGATGGTACTTCAACTTTTTAACCCAAATATCTGATGCATCGCTTTCCGCTACTAACTGTGCTAAATCACGTAAATCTTCTTGTTCCTGGTTTGCCATGTCTTCTAAATGGTCAATAATCGCTTTCATCTGCATAACCTGCTCCTCCTTATATTTGAGTAAACTGTATGACAATTAACCGTTCTTTTAACGTGAGCTTTGCCCAACGTCTGTGGTTACGTCGCATCTTGTCACCTCCAGCTCAGGATTCAAAACCTTAAAAATACTTTCCACTAATTCCTTTGGCACTTCTACTTTTGATAAGTCAGGGATAAGTTTGCCATTCTTATCCCTATTGATAACTACTCTTTTTGGCAAAAGCTTCTCTCCTTTCTTCTATAATCCTCCTAGAAGGGAGGTGTTTACCATGATGAAATGCGATAACCTATCCGCTTTAAAGATCGCTCTTGAATTAGCAAAAGTTAATCTTGAATCTGCTGAAGAGTGGACTCATCCAGAAGACGTCGAATATTTTATAGAACGCATCTATTCTTTCTTAACTGAAGGGAAAACAGACAATGAATAATGTTTAAGGAATAACTCAGCAACCTTTGGAAGAGCCGCAATCTCTTCTGGGGTTGCTATTCCTTTTTTATCTGTCACTCGAATAATCCACTCTGACAAAGCCGACATTACTTCTTCTTTTTTGTTCATCCCTTTCACCCCTTCCATAATTCCATTAGCGTCGCCACCGCTTCTTTCTACCTGGCTATAAGTCCGAATAATTTATCCTGACGTTGCCACCGTCACTTTCCCTTACAAGGCTATAAAGAACGATAATTTTGATTAAGCCGTTGCATCTTGTTGCTCCCCTGCAAGACGTTTTCCAACTTTAATACCTGCTTGATAACCTCGAAGTAATGTCATAAAATCTTGCTTCTCTTGTTCAGACATCCCTTTTAGCTTCGCCACCATGCTATCGAAAGCCGCTTCTTCTCGAATGTCATAAGTTACATTCATTTCATTCACCCCTTCCACTTGACTCTCTAATCATACAAACGCTCCAAAAACTTCATTTGTGATTTAACTTAACTATAAGTTTTGATATTGTTAAAGATTAATTCTGGTATAATTCACCTATAAAGGAGGTGAATTACATGCGAAAACTACTACGAAAACTATTTGGGAAGAAAAAGAGCAAAAGCGAACCTAAACCAACATCCATCCCAACTAAGCACAAAAGAGATTACGAAGGCACTTTGCGACCTACACCAGGAAAAATTCAACCTAAACTCTCAGGACTAGAGTTCATAGATTTTGATAACTATAGTTTTAAAGATACTAACTTTCAAACGCCTACAGATAGACAATTAGCTTATGCTACAAAGCTAGGTATTCCTATCCCTGATTGGGCGAGTAAGTCTGATGTTTCAGTGTTAATTACTAGATTCGTAGAAGATAAGGATTTCTCTGCACCTAATCCTGATTTAGTTGACTTTGCTAACATGAAACAAATTAGTTTTTCAGGTTGCGCAGGCAAAAAGTATCTTTACAATACCGTGTTTGATAACTTATCAGATTATGACAAAGTCGCGTTCTTCGCATTCTCACTCTATAGATGGCTTTCTGGCAATAGACATGGCAATTTAGAAACTTCACCTTTAAAGGCAACATTTTATGAATTTGCAAACACAGTAATTGAAGATACTTCATTTATGAATTCTTTAAAACGTTACAAAGGATCTGACCTTCGTATTTTTGGGAAAGTCAACACACCATCTGGTCACATTGTAGATGGCGGTAGTACACAAACCATTGCTTACAAAAAAACATCTACTTTTCTTCAAGCTGCTTTTAATACGCCTTTAAAACGCAGTAGTTTTTAATTGATTGACTCCTCCTTAACTAATTTAAAAGGGGGAGTTATTTTCCATTGTCTCTCTCCTCTCAAATTCCTAGCGTTGCCACCGCTTCTTTCTACTATTGGCTACCAAACTAATTTTCACTTTATGCTTATCAACAAATTTTTAATTTGGTATAATCACCACATAAAGGGAGGTGGAATACATATGTCCAAGTCAATCAATTTATTTGAAAGCGTCACAACTCAAGATAGAGCTGTATTTATTACAGCGCTTAAAGAATTTCCTAAAGCAGCTAAACAATATACTCACGACCCATCAGCAGGCGCTCTAAATAAAAGAGTAGCTAAATCGGTTATCAATAAAATTGAAGTAAAAGCTCAACGATTTTCAGCAGATGAAATGCGTATTTTATACCTAGCACTTCTTTTATTTGAAGAAAAAATTACTCCTGTTGAAGAAGATAGCTCGAATGATAATATTGCTAATCAAGTGCAAGAAACTCTTAATAAATTTTTACCGCCGCTTGAAGATTTCGTTAATAACTTACTCGAACAATAGGTTCTTCTACGAACTGGACATTTAATAGTAAGGTTATTTTTTCACCGCTCTTAATTGATTTAATCGAATACTTTGTAATTTCTTGTTGGCTTCGCACCTGTTGTGAAGCCATTTTTTTATTTTCTTCTTTCACTAAGCTCACCCCTTCCAAATACTTTACTGACTCTTTGAAACAAATATAATACTCATTGAGTCTTTTGTCAACACATATAATCAATAAAATGTTGCAAAGAGTCATTACATTGTGTAATACTTACTGCGAGGAGGTGAACTATATGAACAATCGAATCAAGGCATTAAGAAAAAACCTTAATTTAAATCAAGGAGAGTTTGCAGATAAACTCAAACTGTCACGATCGCATATCTCTTCTTTAGAAAATGGCGTTCGGGAGATTACAGAACGTATAGTCTTTGATATTTGTCGAGAGTTTAATGTTAACGAAGAATGGCTACGCACTGGTGAAGGTGAGATGTTTGTACAGTCCAATACATTTTCGTTAGACGAAAAAGCGAAGCAACATAATTTGACGGAGCTTGAAATTGATATTATGAGAGGCTATATGGAGTTGCCTACCGATACAAGAAACAATCTTATGGGATTGTTAGGTGCCATTTACAACAAACATTCTGAAACAGCTATTTCTACTGAAGTTGATCCTACAGAGGTTGAAGTTGAAGCTTTCCGCCAAGAAATTAAGGCAGAGAAAAAAGGGAAAACATTATTAGCTTTAGACGAGCGCGACAGAGAATCAAGTTAAAACGAAATAAGTGAGGTGATATGGTTATGCTTATGCCTGACAATCCAGCGCATACGCCTTACATCATTACTGAGGATAATCCAGCACGAATTATTGGAAAAGCAGTACGTTTTGTACAAGACCTTTAATTTTTTGCGCAAAAAATTAAAATGGCAAAGAGCAGCTAGCCTGCTCTTTGCTTTAACCTGAATGATTTAGAAAGTGAGGGTTTGATGTGGAAAGTAATCAAGACTTACGCGTGTTTTTGTATATTAGGGTGTCCACACAAGAGCAAGTGAAAGAAGGATATTCTATAGGTGCACAAGAAGAAAGGTTACGTGCTTATGCAAAAGCAAGAGGCTATACAATCGTGAAAGTTTACACCGATCCTGGATATTCTGGGGCGAATACAGATCGACCAGCGCTTCAAGAAATGATTAAACAAATTGAGCTTGGTGTTGCTGATTTGGTTTTAGTGTATAAGCTTGACCGATTAAGCAGGTCTCAGAAAGACACACTTTTTCTCATAGAAGAAGTATTTTTAAAACATCAAGTTGATTTTGTGAGTATGAATGAATCATTTGATACCTCAACACCTTTTGGTCGAGCCATGATAGGGATACTTTCAGTATTTGCACAACTCGAACGAGAGCAGATAAGAGAACGTACTATCATGGGGAAAGAAGCTCGTGCAAAGGAAGGAAGATGGCACGGCGGTGGCGGTGAAAAACATTATGCAACAGGCTATGATTATGTAGAGGGTGAGCTTCACATTATTGAATACGAAGCCGAATGTGTAAAGATGATTTTTGACGAGTACAATAAAGGTTTAGGTGTAAACAAAGTTCTCCGCCTCGTCGATAATAAATTCCCAGGCGTCATCACTACTGAAACCACTGTTAGAAAAATTCTATCTAACCCTCTTTATACAGGGAAGATAAGATACAAAGGAAACGTGTATGACGGTTTACACGAACCGATTATCACACAAGCACAATTCGACCAGACGCAAGAGTTTTTACAAAAACGCACAAGTTCTTCTTTACCCTTCAGAAGGTCTTACTTAGCTAGTGGATTGATATACTGTGGGCATTGTGGTGCTCGAATGACAGGGAAATCTGGAGGCAAGCTGAAAAATGGTTCACCTATGCGCTACTACGTTTGCAATTCCCGTACAGGAAAAAGTAGGAACACTACGCAGAACCATGATTGTATAAAAGTGGCTGAAAGAAAAGAGAAAATTGAACAGCACACCATTGACGAAATTAAGAAATTAAACATGCAGTTTGTAGAGGAATTCCGCACTGAAAGTAATACTATTTCGGACAGAACAAATATTATCGAAAAGGAAATCCAAGATATAGACAAGCAAATTTCTAAATTAGTAGACTTATACAGCTTGGACAATATCCCTTTAGATATTATGAGCAAGAAGATGAAAAAGTTAAAAGTGGATCGAGACAAATTAAAAAGGCATTTAGCAGAAATAAAAAGTGAAAGTAAACTTAATACAAAAAATCTTGATGAAATAAAAAAAACAGTCTCCCAGTTGGCCACTTTTAATTGGGACAACGAGGAGACCGACAAGAAACGGTTGATAGTCGCCAAACTAATCAATAAAATCATCGTTTCTAATGATAATATTACCATAGAATGGGCGTTTTAATCGCATTTTAATTCTATGGCGCAAACAACTTCAACATGCGTCGTATGTGGGAACATATCAACGGGTTGGACTTCGATGGTGGTGTAGCCACCATCTTCGAGTATGCGTAGGTCGCGGGCTAATGTGGCAGGATTGCACGAGACATACACGACACGCTGTGGCTGTTGTTCGATAATCGTTTGGAGCAATGCGTCATCACAGCCTTTGCGTGGTGGGTCAACGACTAGGACATCTGCCGTTTTGCCTTCTTTATACCAGCGCGGGATGACAACTTCTGCAGGGCCCGCTTCAAAATGGGTATTGTGTAAGTCGTTAAGTTTTGCATTTGCTTTCGCATCTGCAATGGCTTGTTCCACAATCTCAACACCTAATACCATTTTAGCTTGCTGGGCTAAAAATAAGGAGATAGAGCCTATGCCACAATAGGCATCTATCACATATTCCTCTCCTGTTAATTGGGCATAGTCTAATGCTTGTTGGTACAATACTTCTGTTTGTACAGGGTTCACCTGATAGAAAGAACGTGCAGAAATGTTAAATCGCACATCACCAATCGTATCCTCAATCGTATCTTTGCCCCATAAGGTAATCGTCTCATTGCCAAAAATCACATTGGTTTTTTTAGCATTAATATTTTGCACTATCGATGTCACATGTGCTATTTGTTGTTGAATCGCTGTGACAATCGCTGCTTCATTTGGCAACGCGCGTTTCGTTGTCACTAATACGACCATCACTTCACCCGTTGTACGTGCTTTACGTACAATGACATGGCGTAGTAGGCCTTTATGACTTTTCTCATCGTATGCTGTCACACCGAGATTTTGTAATTCTTTTTTTAGTGCGTACATCACTTGGTCTGCCTCTTCGGTTTGAATTAAGCAATGGGACATATCTACAATGTCGTGTGACTGCGGGCGGTAAAACCCAGCGACAAGTTCTCCATTTTTTGTCGCAAAGGGAATTTGTGACTTATTGCGATAATGCCAAGGCTCTTTCATGCCCTTTGTTGCATGTACAGGCGCATTAATTTTACCAATGCGACGCATAATATTCTCGACCATTTTTTGTTTATATACAAGTTGTCCTTCATATGACAAATGTTGAATTTGGCAGCCACCACATTGTGAGAAATAAACACAAGGTGCTTCTACGCGATGCGGTGAAGGTGTGATGACCTCGATTAGCTTGGCAAATCCATATTTTTTTAATGTTTTTACCACATGGATACGTACCGTTTCCTCAGGTAATGCGCCTTTAATAAATAGCGGATATCCCTCTACTTTAGCTACGCCATTCCCATCATGTGTTAAATCTTCTATTTCAACTGTAAGTTGGTCATTTTTTTTAAGTTGTATCATACTTGCCCCCCATTTCAGCGTATTTATTGTATCATACAATATCATTATTTTAGCTGCCTTTCTTATCATTGCGAACATTCTCAATTACGTTTTTTTTATTACAGATATTCTCTTAAAAAACACAACTTTATACAGGTAAATGCTCTTTTTTTATTAGTCTTTTTAGACTAATCTATTGTTTGGTTGTCCTTTATTATCAATTAGGCTACTATTAATAACAGAGTCTATTTTTGTGATTTTTTTACTATTGAAAAGGAGAGATAACACCATGTCTAAACTACTAAAAAAAAGGCTCTCGATTCAAATGAAATGGAGCTTATTTATTAGCATCGCTATTTTAGCCACGTTATTAGTCACAACGATAATGACGCAGTTTACTACAGGCAAAATCTTAAAAGATGATGCTATCCAAGCGAATAAAGATTATGCCAAAAGCGTATCTAGTCAAATGGATTTAGCTTTGCGTAAATATGAGAGTTCGCTAGAGTCATTTGCAAGTATTGCCAACACGTATATGGCGGAAGAAGATCATTTGCCACAAATCCGAAAAGCATTAGCGGCAACTGCTGAGAAGAATGAGCAAATTGCGGATACTTTTTTTATGGATTTTAAACAAAATCTTGTCATGTTATCTGATGGCAAAGCTACAGATATTGATGTGCGTGACACATTAACATATGAATTAATGAAAAAGGCAGACGACGTCACTTGGCTTGGGGTTAACCAAGATAAAGTAACAGGTGCTATTATGGCATCTATTGCTGCACCATTAACGAAAAATAATAGAGTCGTTGGTGTAGTGGGGTATGATATTGACTTATCTACCATTTCTACAACGCGTCAGCAGTTTGAGGAAGGTGCCCATAATAAGTTAATTATTTTAGACGATAAAGGTACTGTTGTTTCTTCGTTTATACCTGATACAGACGGTACAAATATGCGTACTTCGATGAGTGGTAAATTAACAGCTGTTGAGGACATCCCGAATATTAAAGATTTTGCATGGGTAGATGCGGTTTATGAGGGTAAGAAAACACAAGATGTAACGTGGAATGGTAAGGATTATGATGTTTCCGTTACTGAAATCCCTAAATTAGATTGGCAAGTCCTTTCTTATCATCCTAAGCAAATATTACTCGATAAGATGAATGAATTACGTATTACATCTGCCATTGCAATGGTGATGGGCTTATTTATTGGTTTATTATGTGCTAGTTTATTAGCTCGTCGTTTAACAAAAATTGTCCGTCATTTCCGCAAGGCTTTACACCGCACTGCAGAGGGCGACTTATCGCAACGTATTACAATTGCAACAAACGACGAAATTGGCGACTTAGCTAAAGACTTTAATCATATGGTGGAAAGTGTAGGTACATTAGTTACGGAGGTAAAAGGTAATGTGTATACGGTTGAGCAAGCAACAAAAGGGTTAACTACTATTGCTGCTGACAACAGAGCTGCCATCACAGATGTCACAAAGGCGACTGAGACAATTGCTCACGGTGCACAACATCAATCAACGGAGATTGATCGCGGCGTTATGAGCATGCAAGATTTAAGTAATGAAGTTGGTGTTTTAGGCGAACATGCAACATTCATTGAAACGGATATTGAAAATGTGATGGCTAATGTCCAAAAAGGCACATCACAAGTCCAACATTTAGAAAATTCCTATACAAATTTAGAAGAAGCCTTTAGTCGTGTCACATCTATGATTCAGCATCTTGATGAAAAATCACAATCCATCTCTAGTGTAACAAACACAATCTCACAAATTTCTGAACAAACTAATTTACTATCCTTAAATGCTTCCATTGAAGCGGCTCGTGCAGGCGAGCATGGTAAAGGTTTTGCTGTCGTCGCTAACGAGGTTCGTAGTTTAGCTGAGGAATCTAAAGCATCTTCTAATCAAATTCAGGATATTATTGCAAGTGTAATTGCTGATACTACTCAACTAGTAGATGTTATGGTTGAAACTAATCAAACGAGCATTCAACAAAAAGAAGCTGTACTTTCTGTAAGTGAATCGATTACACAAATGTCTACTTCTTTACATGCCATTTTAGAGCGTGTAGAGAAAGAAACAGCCATTATTCGCGAAATCGAGCAACGTAAAGACCACGTAGTAAGTATGATTGAAGATGTTTCTGCCATCTCACAAGAGACTACTGCCACAGCTGAGGAGATTTCTTCTTCAATGGAAGAACAAACCGCAGCTGCAACTGAAATTGCAAATTATACACATCAATTAGAAGAACTTGTTATCTCATTAGAAAAAGCGATTAGTACATTCAAAGGCGTCTAATCACTAACTAGACTCTAACGTATAAAAAGGTGATAAAAGGAATATTACATTCCCTTTATCACCTTTTTGCTTTGCATCTGTTGTATGATGTTTTTCAAGCACAACCTGTTATCTCTTAGAGGTCTCTTTTGACCATGTTATCTTCACTACTCGCTTATGCTTCCTCGCTAGTTGTCATGTTTTCAATTTCAACTTCTAACATCTTATCAATGGGTACAAACATTTCAATATGTTGTTTTAAATTTTGCAATGTTGCAGGTGCATCGCCACCATACTCTCCGTCCAGATTTAAATGGACTTCGCCTGTTGTAGTAATGGATACACGGCTCGCTTTTTCATAAATGACACGATCATCATTTAAATGCACACCTCGTAACGCCATGGAAGCTAACTTAACAAAGTCTGTAATGCCGCATTTTTTCAAAATGATTAAAGTAAATTTACCATCATTTAAAATCGCATCAGGTGCTAATTTTTCAAAACCACCTACTGAATTTGTTAAGCCACATAAAAACATCATAACCTCGCCTTCAAATACGTTTTCATCGTATTCAATGCGCATTGGTGTAGCTTTAATAGCTGTTGGCATCATTTCAATACCTTTAATATAATAAGCTAAAGGCCCCAATACCGTTTTCATTTTACTTGGTACTTCATACGTTAATTCTGTAATTCGTCCACCAGCTGCAATATTAATAAAGTAACGGTCATCGTTCATAACACCCACATCTACAGGCATGGTGTCACCTTTAATAATAATATCTAGTGCTTCATCAATTGTACGCGGAATATGTACAGCGCGCGCAAAATCATTTGTTGTACCCATAGGAATCAAGCCTACTTTTGGACGCTTCTCAAAAATACTAACACCCGAAACCACTTCATTGAGTGTACCATCGCCACCTACTGCTACGATCATATCAAAGTCACGCTTTACAGCTGCTTTTGCTGCTTCTGTAGCATCACCTGCACACGTTGTAGCATGACATGATGTTTCATATCCTGCTTGCTCTAAACGTGCTAAAACTTCAGGTAAGTGTTTTTTAAAGGCTTCACGACCTGAAGTGGGGTTATAAATAATTCTTGCTCGTTTCATCCTAGTCTCTCCCTAACATTTACTCACTTTGTAAATGCTTTTTCTACTACATGTTTAAAGTCATCATATACATACTGCCATTTTTGTGGCGAGACTACGTTCTCATCACGAATTGCTGTATATAATGCCATTTGTGCTTCTTTAAAGTTGGGTGCGTCTTGTGCTGGTAGTTGTGCACGTTTAGCTACCACCTCTTGCTGTAATTCTGGTGCACGTGGCCCCCACGTTGTCACAACTTCACCTGAGGCATTGAGTAGTAAATATATTGGAATGGCACGACCACCATTTGTTAAATAACGGTCAATTAAATCGGTATCGGCATCTCGCATAACAGCACGCATTGGCGTATTTGTTGCCTCTGCCACTTTACGGATAATTGCATTATTTAACATCGCATCTCCACACCAGTCTTCAGTAATAACGAGAATATGCCAATTTTGGTTGCTCAATGTTGTTAAGAAGTTATCCTCAGTTGGTAATTCAAATTTATGATAAATGGTTTGACTCTCTTCTTTTAATTCTGTCATGTGCTCCATGTAATCAGCAATTGTAATGGCTTCATCATAATATTGTTGTTCAGTTTTCATCGTTCATTCCTCCTTATTGTTATTTATATTTTGCTATGAATGCGTATTTAATACAACTGTAAGCCTTTGTCATTTATACGATGCGGTTATTTTCACATTATATTACTTTGACAATGTAAAGTAAATTTCACCATAAAAAAGATGGCTACTACATGAAGCTAGTAAGCCATCTTTCTGAGTTATAATTAGCGTTTCGCTATTTCTTCTTGCAATAATTTGTTAACCATTGGTGGGTTTGCTTGCCCTTTTGTTGCTTTCATAATTTGCCCTACTAAGAAGCCAATAGCACGATCACGTCCATTTTTAAAGTCTTCAATAGATTGTGGGTTATGATCTAGCACCTCTGTGACTACTTTTAATAAAGCAGCTGGGTCAGAAATTTGTACTAAACCTTTTGCTTTAACGATTTCTTCAGGATTGCCACCATTTTTCACTAATTCTGCAAATACTTTTTTACCAATTTTAGATGAAATCGTACCATCTGCAATTAATTTCACCATACCTGCAAGGTTTTGAGGTGTTAATGCTGTATCTTTTAATTCTTTTTGCTCAGCATTTAAGTAGGCTGATACTTCACCCATCAACCAGTTAGCCGCTAGTTTTGCATCTGCTTTTTCTGCAATCATCGCTTCAAAGAAGTCAGCCATATCTTTAGAGATTACAAGCACACCTGCGTCATATTCTGTTAAGCCAAGTTCACTCACATAACGCGATTTACGTGCATCTGGTAATTCAGGTATAGAAGCGCGCACTTCTTCTAACCATTCATCACTAATAGATAAATGTACCAAGTCTGGCTCTGGGAAGTAACGGTAATCATCCGCACCTTCTTTAATACGCATTAATAATGTTTTGCCTGTTTTTTCATCATAACGGCGTGTCTCTTGCTCAATCTCACCACCGCTTGTTAATACTTCCGCTTGACGTTTCTCTTCAAACTCAATCCCTTTACGAACAAAGTTGAAAGAGTTTAAGTTTTTTAATTCCGTCTTTGTACCAAACTCATCTTGGCCATAAGGACGAATGGAGATGTTAGCATCACAGCGTAGTGAGCCTTCTTCCATACGCACGTCAGACACACCTGTGTATTGAATGATAGACTTTAATTTTTCCAAGTAAGCATATGCTTCATCTGCTGTACGAATATCTGGCTCTGATACAATCTCTACAAGCGGTGTACCTTGACGGTTAAAGTCCACTAATGAGTAACCATCCGCATGAGTTAATTTACCCGCATCTTCTTCCATATGAAGACGAGTAATACCGATGCGTTTTGTTTCACCGTTTACCTCAATATCAATCCATCCATTTTTACCAATTGGTTTATCAAATTGCGAGATTTGATATGCTTTTGGATTATCTGGATAGAAGTAGTTCTTACGGTCAAATTTTGTCTCTTGCTCGATTTCCATGTTTAACGCTAATGCTGCACGCATAGCATAGTTAACAACCTCTTCATTTAACACAGGTAAAACACCTGGGTAACCTAAATCAATAACGGTTGTATTAGTATTTGGCTCCGCACCGAAATGGGCAGGTGCTGGAGAGAAGATTTTTGAGTTTGTTTTTAGCTCAACGTGTACTTCTAAACCAATGACTGTTTCAAAGTTCATGTTAATTGCCCTCCCACATTTGTGGCTTTTGTTTATGGAATGCTGTAGCTTGTTCAAATGCATACGCTGTACGATAAATCGTTTCTTCATCAAAGTGCTTAGCAATAATTTGTAATCCTAAAGGCAGTCCATTTTCAAATCCACATGGAATTGAAATAGCAGGTACACCCGCTAAGTTAATCGGAATTGTTAAAATATCATTCGCATACATCGTTAATGGGTCATCTACATTTTCACCAATTTTAAATGCTGGTGTTGGTGTTGTTGGCCCTACAATCACATCAAAGTTTTCAAATACTTTGTCGTAGTCTTGTTTAATTAATGTACGCACTTGTTGTGCTTTTTTATAATACGCATCATATGAACCTGCTGATAGGGAATACGTACCTAACATAATACGTAATTTCACTTCATCTCCAAATCCTTCTGCACGTGATTTTGTATAAAGCTCAAGTAAATTTTTCGCATTTTCTGTGCGGTAACCATAACGAATCCCATCGAAACGTGAAAGGTTTGATGAAGCTTCTGATGAAGATAAAATATAGTAGGCAGCTAGTGCATATTTAGAATGTGGTAATGATACTTCTTCGACTGTTGCACCTAATGATTTTAACACTTCAATAGCTTCTTCCACAGATTTGCGAGCTGCAGAGCCAACGCCTTCACCTAAAAATTCTTTAGGCACTGCCACTCGTAATCCTTTAACATCACCTGTTAATGCTTTTGTATAATCAGGTACGGCTACGTCTGCTGAAGTAGAGTCTTTTGCATCTAGACCTGCAATCGCTTGTAATAATGCTGCGTTATCTGCCACATTATTTGTAATCGTACCGATTTGGTCTAAAGACGATGCAAATGCAACTAAACCTGAGCGTGACACGCGACCATATGTTGGTTTCATACCTACTACACCACAATAAGCCGCTGGTTGACGAATCGAACCACCTGTATCTGAACCTAGTGTGAATGGTACTTCACCCGCTGCTACTGCTGCTGCAGAGCCACCTGAAGAACCACCTGGTACGTGCGCTGCATGCCAAGGGTTAGTTACTGTTTTGAATGCCGAGTTTTCATTAGAAGAACCCATCGCAAACTCATCCATATTGATTTTACCAATGGTAATCATACCTGCTTCTTTTAACTTATCCATAACCGTCGCATCATAGATTGGTAGGAAACCTTCTAACATTTTAGAAGCACAAGTTGTTTCCAAGCCTTCTGTTACAATGTTATCTTTAATACCGATCGGCAGACCAAATAGCGGCCCGCGTTCGTTCATTGGTACTTGATCCATTTCTTCAGCTTGTTTTAATGCTGCTTCTTTATTTAGCGTTAAGAAAGCTTTAACATCTGCATCCACTTTTTCAATGCGTGCAAAAGCTTCTTTAGTTAATTCTACAATTGTTAGCTCGCCACTATGTATAGCCGCTTGCAGTTCTTGTGCTGAACGTTCAAATAACGTCATGAGCTTGTTGCCTCCTTTAGATTAGTCCATAATTGCTGGAACTTTAACTTGTCCATTTTCTTGTTCTTTTACGTTTAACATCATCTTTTCACGTGGTAAACCTTGGGCTGCCTCATCTTTACGCATTACATTCACTAATGGTAATACATGTGTCGTTGGTTCTACACCTGTTGTATCAAGTTCATTTAACTGCTCCACATATTCTGTAATACGCCCAAGTTGCGCTGTGAATTTTTCAGCCTCTTCATCTGTGATTGCTAAACGTGCTAAAGTAGCAACGTGTTTTACTTCTTCCATTGTTAATTTTGTCAATTTTCACACCTCCGAATTCGAGTAACCATGCCTATTATAATACCATTTTTCCTTATAAAAATCATACTACTACTGAAAAAACACCGAAACTTTCCTCAACTAGTGTAACAAATTATTTGTAAACAAAAAAGTAACTTGTTAAGTCTTAGCTTAACAAGTTACTTCGCTCTTAATTTAACATATGGACAGTCGGTTCTTTTTCATTAGGCTCTCGTACAATAATTGCTTCAATTCCATCAATCGAATTAATATTAACCTCAATCAACACATCTGCTGGGAAGTTTTTAAAAATCTCACCTGCAATGTATTGTGTAAAACCGATTGTTTCTGTTTCACCATAAAACTGAATAGGCAACTCGATACTTAGTTTCTTTAAGGTATCGCCTTGATAAAAGCCACGCCCAATTACATTTGTTGTATTTGAGAAGAACTTATCAATGTTTTGTTTAAAGTTTTGAAAACTTGTATTGATGGCACGATATTTATCCGTAACGTCACTTGTCGGGAAAAGTACGTATTCTTCATCAATACTAGACCACTCACCTAATTGGTCAGCACCACTTTTACCTACACTGTAAGCAAAGTACGTACCTGGTACAACATCATTACGTGCTTTCTGTTTATACAAACCTACTACGATTGGCACATTTTTTAATTCTTCACGCTCACGTAGTCTTTTATACACTTCATCAGCAATTTTCTTACCTTCTTGTTCTAACACACCCATTGGGATCGCTTCTTCGTAATATTCACCATATTGTTCTTTCTGGTAATAGTAGATAGAATTTAAAGCTAAACCAATCGTGACTCCACCAAGTGTCACTTTATCATCGTCTGTACGCTTTAAATAGTTTTGTTCAATAATATGCGCTAAATAAATAGGTGCCTCTGTTGCTCGTTGTTCTGGTGATAGCCCTTCATCTGATGGATTTAATCCGCCTTCTGCTTGGTTACTTCTCGCTAACCAATTGCCTACGGTTTCTTTATCTAAAAATTGCCCTTCTTGAATGAAGAAATCTTTAGTCGAAAACTCATTTTGTGACACACGCATTAAACCGCTTTCTGCTTCTTTAATGTCATACTTTGTAAACACATTAGAGACAATTAAACCCCGACTAGCGCTCTCTTTAACGGGCAGTAATGCTTTGTAATACTCATCGCTCACTTGCATTACAGGAACGGTTGTTTTTTCTACTTTCTTTTCATCTTCTTGTACAACGTCTGTTTCTGGCTTCGCTGCTGGTGTACATGCTGATAATACTACTGCTGTAGCTAAAACAGGTATGAAACGTGTCCATTTCATTTATGAATTACTCCTTTACTATAATTGCTCAAGAAATTGTTGCTCTGTCCAAACAGCAATGCCAAGTTGCTCAGCTTTTGTTAATTTAGACCCCGCATCTTCTCCTACAATTACTAAATCTGTTTTCTTACTCACACTGCCAGTAACAGTGCCTCCTAATGCTTCTATTTTCGCCTTTGCTTCACTGCGTGTCAATTGCGTTAATTTTCCTGTTAATACAATCGTTTTACCAGCGAACAAACTATCTGATTCAATAATTTGTGTTGTTGGGCGACCTTTATATGTCATATTGACGCCAACTGTCTGTAAATGTTCGATAACTTTCTGTGCACCTTCATTAGTAAAATATTGCACAAGAGAAGTAGCCATTTTATCGCCAATTTCAAAAATCGCTGTTAATTCTTCTTCCGTCGCCTCCATAACACGTGCCATACTACCAAACTCAGCTGCAATAATTTGTGCTGCCTTCTCCCCAATATGACGAATACCAAGACCAACTAATAGTTTTTCCAAAGAATTATCTTTTGAAGCTTCAATAGCTGTCACTAATTTTTCAGCAGAGCGCTCACCAAAACGTTCTAACTCAAGTAACTGCTCTCGTTTTAATTCGTATAAATCACTTACATTGGTAATGAGGGAGGCTTTTAAAAGTTGTTCAACTACCTTTTCACCTAAACCGTCAATGTTCATCGCATTGCGTGATACAAAGTGTTTAATACTCTCTGCCACTTGCGCAAAACAACTAGGGTTCACACAACGTAAAGCTACTTCGCCTTCAATACGCACAAGTTGAGTATCACATACGGGGCAATTTTCTGGCATTTCATAAGGGATACTGTCCTCTTTACGCTCTGCTAAAATCACATCCACTACTTGTGGTATAATATCGCCTGCTTTACGAATAATAACACGGTCACCGATACGTATGTCCTTCTCTTTAATTAAATCTTCATTGTGCAAAGAAGCACGCTGTACAGTAGTGCCTGCCACTTGTACAGGTTCTAAAATAGCTGTTGGTGTCACAACTCCGGTTCTTCCCACCGTTAAATCAATATCAAGTAATGTCGTTGACACTTCTTCCGCTGGAAACTTATAAGCAATCGCCCATCGTGGACTTTTAGCTGTGTAACCAAGTTCTTCTTGTTGTGCATAACGGTCTACCTTTATTACAATACCATCAATTTCATAAGCTAAGTCATTACGCTTTGCTGTCCACTCTTCGACAAAGCTCCAAACCTCTTCTATTGTTGCGCATTTTTTGTAGGTTGGGTTGATTGCAAACCCTTGCTTTGTTAAATAGGCAAGCATCTCACTATGTGAATCAATGCCATAACTCTCACCATCGCCACCAATCGCATAAATAAAAGTAGCTAAATGGCGCTTTGCTGCAATTTTAGGGTCTAGTTGACGCAATGAGCCTGCTGCTGCATTACGAGGATTGGCAAATACATCTTCTTCATTTTTACGACGCATCTCATTCAATGCTTCAAAAGATTTTTTAGGCATATAAGCTTCGCCACGTACTTCAATAGAAATAGCATCTTTTAAACGTAAAGGGATACTATGAATCGTGCGTAAGTTTTCTGTGATTTCCTCACCTACTGTGCCATCGCCACGTGTTGCCCCTCTTACAAATAATCCATTCTCATATTTTAATGAGATGGCTAATCCATCAATTTTAAGTTCACATACATAAGAAAATTTATCACCAATTTGCTCTCGGATTTTACGATCAAACTCTTGTAAATCTATTTCATTAAAGGCATTCGATAAACTTAACATAGGTGTGTCATGGGTTACTTTAATAAAGCGTTCCAATACTTGACCACCTACACGTTGAGTAGGTGAGTCTGGATAAATGAGGGATGGATTAGCTTGTTCTAACGCTATAAGCTCTTGCATGAGCTGATCATACACACCATCTGCCACGACTGGTTGGTCTAATACATAATAAGCATGACCATATTCATGTAATAATTGATTGAGTTTTTTAATACGCGCCTCTATTTCATTCATCTTATGTTCCTCCTATGCCTTTTCGATTGGTGCAAATTTAGCAATTAAGCGCTTAATGCCTTCATTAGGAAAAGCAATGTCTAACTCCATCTCATCACCGCTACCTTTGACACTCACAATTGTACCAACACCCCATTTTTTATGACTAGCTTTATCGCCAATACGCCACTCGTGTTGCTCACCACCACTTGCTACGTAGCGAGCACTCTTTCTAATCGTTGCTGTATGCTGTTGTTGGTAAGGCTTGTTGTTCTGTGGTTTTTGGTAAGTGCTACGTAAGGCTGGTTTAGCATGATGTTCAATTAAGTCCTCTGAGATTTCCGCAATAAAGCGTGATGGTGGATTATAATTACTACGCCCAAAAATGGTACGGGATTTTGCACTCGTTAAATATAGTCGCTGCTCTGCTCTTGTGATGCCAACATAAGCTAAACGACGTTCTTCCTCTAACTCATCATCATCACCGTAGGCACGTGAATGCGGGAATATTTTCTCCTCCATGCCAACAATAAAGACTACAGGGAACTCTAACCCTTTAGCCGCATGCATTGTCATCAAAATAATGTTCCCACGTTCCTCATCTTCGACATTATCAATATCAGAAACTAAAGCTAAGTCAGTTAAAAAGGCGATTAATGATTGATCGTCACTACGCTTTTCAAAGGCTTGTGTTACTGTTAAGAACTCATTAATATTTTCTAAACGACTTTCAGCTTCAATCGTTTTTTCATTTTCTAACATTTCCTTATAACCTGTCACTTTTACTATTTCTTCTACTAGTGCAGTTAAAGATAATGTTTCTTGCTTTTGCATTAATGTAGTCATCATTACGTGGAATTGGTCAATAGCATTAGCCGCTCTTGGTGTTAAGCCCATAAATAATGTCTCATTCATCGCATCAAAGATTGGTCGTCCTTGTGAAAATGCATATTGAGCTAGTTTTTCAAAAGTTGTGGCGCCAATGCTACGTTTAGGCTCATTGATAATACGTGCTAACGATAAATCGTCCGCAGGGTTAGCAATTAAACGCAAGTAAGCGAGTAAATCTTTAATTTCTTTACGGTCATAGAACTTAGTGCCACCTACGATTTGATAACTCATATTTGACTTCACAAGCATCTCCTCAACTACACGAGATTGCGCATTTGTGCGATACAAAACAGCAAAATCACGGTAGGCATAACCTTCGTTTTGAATAAGGTTTTGTATCGTTTCTATAATGAATCTGGATTCTTCTTGTTCATTATTTGCTTCATAATACGTAATAGCTTCACCTTTATGGTTATCTGTCCGTAACGCTTTCGGATAGCGGGACGCATTGTTTTGAATTACATCATTCGCTGCTTGTAAAATGTTTTGCGTAGAACGATAGTTTTGCTCTAGTAAAATAACTTTCGCATTAGGATAATCTTTCTCGAAAGATAAAATATTTGTAATATCAGCACCACGCCAACGATAAATAGATTGATCCGAATCCCCTACTACACATATATTTTTAAAGCGTTGTGCCAATAATTGCACAAGTCGATATTGTGAATGGTTCGTATCTTGATACTCATCCACATGGATGTAATGGAAACGATTATGATATTCTGATAAAATATCTTCATTTTTTTCAAATAATTCAATAGTAAGCATAATTAAGTCATCAAAGTCGAGTGATTCGTTTTGACGTAACAACTTTGTATAACCTTCATACACATCGGCTACTACCTTTTCATAAGGATTGTTTGGATTACTGTTTTGTCGAAATGTATCTACTGTTATACATTCATTTTTAGCGGCACTAATGGCATGTAATAAACTGCGTGGCTCATAACGCTTTGTATCAATATTTTGCTGTTTTAAAACGTTTTTTACAGCTGTCAATTGATCCGCAGCATCTAAAATTGTAAAACTTTTTGATAACCCTAATTGATCAATATGACGACGCAAAATTCTCACACACATGGAGTGGAAGGTCGAAACCCACATACTAGCTGTAGTACCTTCACCTAATATATTATCAATACGTTCACGCATCTCGCGTGCCGCTTTATTAGTAAAGGTAATCGCCAGTATTTTTGAAGGATATACTTGTTTTTCAACCATTAAATACGCAATTCGATGGGTTAATACTCTCGTCTTGCCAGAACCTGCACCTGCCATAATAAGTAAAGGTCCTTCTGTCGTGACAACTGCCTCTCGTTGCTCCTTATTCATTCCTTTTAATAAATTTTCTACAATACGTTCCATATTGGGCAACACCTCTTTCTTCAAACGTTTGTTCTCATTATATCGTATTTTTTACAGCTTGTACGGTTGCAAGCGCCTTTTCTATGTTATCGTAAATGACATTTCCTACAACTATAGTATCTGCTACTTGTGCCATCTCTTCAGCTTGTTCTGCAGTAGTAATGCCACCACCGTAAAATAGCTGTGTATGGTTTAATACTTCTTTGGCAGCACGCACGATATCCACATCACCATACATGCCACTATACTCTAAATAAAAAATAGGCAACGTTAAAAAATGTTCTGCCATACGGGCATAAGCTCTCACATCTTCAATATCTAAATCTGTATTAGCCTCTGTTAATTGAGCTACTTTACAATTAGGATTTAAAACGCAATAACCTTCTGCTATTAATTCATCCCATATCATAATATCACCATGTTCTTTAATCGCTGCATGATGTAAATTTTTAAACCACATCGGATTATCGCTATTCAAAATGGTAGGAATTCCGTAAGAATCAAACCCTGGTGTGATCGATTCCAATGTGGAGATCTCCAGTGTAGTAGGTACGGCATAGCGACGTATACGAACTAAAAGCTCTAATACGTTATCAAGTGTAATATTGTCAGAGCCTCCAACTAGAATAGCATCTGTACCTGATTCACAAATTTTCTCCAGTGCCTCCTCCGTAATTTCTTTTGCAGGATCTAATTTAAATACATGACGCCATTTTTTATAATCAAACTCCATTATTGTCACCCTTCTTTTATATAATAAACATGCATATTTCAAGTTAAACATAAAAAAGAGTGAAGGACAAAACCTAGTTTCAGATGTTCTTTCGTCACTACAGAAATCGTAGCTATACATCTTTCGCTAAATTATTGTTTTCACTCTTTCCAACCATATATTACTATTTGTTATTTCGCTTGAAATGGTTTTTCGTCTGGATAGAGACGACCAAGCATTTTATCATATGTGTCATTACCGTAGTCAAAGCAGCGACGCACGCGAGAGATTGTTGCGGTAGAAGCACCTGTCTCTTTTTTTATTGTCTCGTATGTTTTCTTTAATCGCAATAAATGTGCCACTTCAAATCGCTGTGCTAATGATTGAATCTCGCTAATTGTACATAAATCATCAAAAAATTCATAGCATTCTTCCAAGTCCTTTAATTCAAGTACCGCCTTAAATAATTGGTCTGTTTGATGCCCTCTAATTTTTTCGATTTGCATGCTTTATTCCTCCATTAAGCTTTAATAATTCGTTACTGTATTTGTCATGCCAGGTACTGTTGGAATAATGTCAATCCACGTCTTACCTGGCACTAATTTCACAACGTCCCCATTTTCTTCAACAGGGATTGGCAATCCACCTTTAGACTGCCACTTTACCTCTCTCATCTCACCATTTTGATAAATGCGTGCATTACCACCGATTAATAAATCAATCGCTTGGCGATCTTTTTCATCTATCGATTGATGTGGTGCTTCGATAATAATAATATTATGAATTTCTACAGGTTTATTTGTTAATAAATCTGTCGTGTCATATCCATTAGAAGAACGAATATAATTCGAATCCTCATGATTATAGGTAAAGCTGCTATTAAATGGCACACCGCCATTAAAATTTAGCGCAAAGTTTTCAACAGAGATGCCTTCTTTTATTGCTTCATCTTTTTTATAAAAACGATAAGGGCTCGTTGTAGACATTTCTAGACTGGTGTTTGTTAAATCTGCAGCTTCCGTAATAGATGCTTCACTAATATAAGAATTATGTGGTGCTACTCTTTCACTAGAGCGTCTAAATAATGTGCCATCATGGTCCATACCATTAATATTATCTACCACATTTGCCCCTAACAATTGTTTAGCCTCAGGACTATAGCCATGAGCGATATAAAAAGCGTCGTAACCTTTGGCAATGTCAATAAAATACTTTCTTGCGCTACGTATTGGCCCTACTTCTGTTGGCATTTCACTTTGAAACAAAGCAAGTAGCCTAGTCGTATTGCCCTCTGCTAACATTTCATAAATCATATCTGCTGAAGCCAGACCAGTTTGTGGCCTTGCCTCAACTTGATTATTAATCGTAGCAAGTATTGGGCGCATTGACGAGATTTGTTTCATCTCCCCTGTGAAAGGTGTTTGCGCTTCTTTTTGCTGTACTTTCTGTGTTACCTTTTTTGTTGGTTGTTGCTCTGTATCATTATTGGCACAACCTGTGACTAGCAAAGCTGCTCCTAATGCGAGCGTTGCTACTATTTTTCTCTTAGTCAACGCGAAACGCTCCTCATCTCATGACAGCTGGTAATAAAACTTTATCCTTCATCACATCATAAATCCCCTTCTGTGTTACACGCACATAAGGTAAATGTATGGACATAAGGAACAATAAGGAATAGATAGCATCTCCTTTATTATAACCACGTGCTGCCAACGCTTCTTTTAATATTTTTTCTGATGCAATAATTTCTGTAACGGATACTGTTGAAAACGAGCCATCTACATCTAATGCTAATGATGCAATCACTTTATTGTTTTCAACGAGTACATAGCCACCTTTAATACGTTTGAGTTCATTAAATGCATGCATCATGTCCTTTATTGTTTTACCAATGATAATAATATCACCTGTATTGGAATAGGAAGATGCAAAGCCTTTAACTTTATTGGCAAAGCCTTTTAACACTGTATTTACACGCCATTTACCATCTCTGCTCAGTAAAATCAAATAACTCTCATCATGTGTTAAGGATAAGTCTTGGTCTGTCGCAATTTGTACACGATACGGCTTGGTAATTACATCATTCACCATATCAATACCTACTGGTGTAGAAAATTGAAAGTCATCCGTTGTTAAATTAAAAGACAAATTCATTTCACCAAATTCTTGATAAGCAAAGTTACAATCGTATGTTTGCTCGTTGTCTCGTTTTAACCAAACACCTTTAGATAAAACGCTTTCAGGAGTTGGCGAAAACTCATCTGTTAAAATATTTAACGTTGCATAACGTCCAATAGCAATAAGGCCATGTAAATTTGTCATATCATAGTAACGAGCAATATTATAGGAGGCCATTGCATAAGCATCAATTGGTGTGACACCTTCATCTAAGGCAATTTTAATACACGCATCCATAATTCCTTCTTCATAAAAAGCAGGAGTTGAACCGTCTGTTGTCATCATTAAATGGTCAAAAACAGGTAAGTTTTTTTCTATTATGCCACGCAATAAAACAGGTAAATCAGGTCGGATCGAAGAGTAACGCAATGTCACACCATAACCTTGTAATAAACGCGCTTCCACTTCATCTGCTGTCATTGACTCATGATCACCATCTGCACCAAATAGTTTCATCCGTGCTAATGTCCGTGACGAACTGCCTGGTAAATGCGCTTCAATTTTTTTATGCATGCGTTTAGCCATTTGAATGCGTGCCAACATATTATCATCACCACGTACGAGACGTGTCCAGCCTGTTAATTCACCGCCAAGTAACACATCATCTCGAGATAACCAATCAATAAGACGTGTACTCGAAAAAACTTCTTCTTCATTGATTAGCTCTGTTTGTGAATCAAATCTAGTCCACCAATAAAATGAAAATGGCAGTGCTTTTAAACGATCTAAAATGGCAAATGATTCTTCATTTTTCAACCCTAAGAAAAAGGGTAAATTATCGGATAAAAATGTTGTTGTACCCGTTTGTGCTGCAAACATTGCAAAATTAGCTGGACCATAAACCTGAAATGGGTGTACATGCGGTTCGATATAACCTGGTACAATTGTTTTACCCGCACAATCTACAATTTCAACCGCTTGTAGATCTGTAGGCATTTTATCACCAATATAGACAATACGGTCTTCATGCACCCATATGTTACCCTCTAACCATGTTTTTAAGACACTATGTAAATAGCGTGCATTTTTCAACACAAGTGTAGGTGCTATCTTGCCATCCACTACACCAACTTGTTTACGTATTTGTTCAATTTTCCAAGCAGGTGCTACCATGCCTATTCCTCCTCACTAACTTTGTAGCGATTCGCTCTTACTACGATGAATGAAATAGCTCACCTCTATCGTAGCACAACGCTTTCACAATACAAAGTATTAAAGTGTTAAATTACTTCAAGCTCTTATAACTATATTCTATACATTATCGAGCAAATATTGTACTATTAAACAATTTTTTATTTTCTCATTGATGATTATATTTCATGGTATGTCATTCTATACCCTGATTGCTTTATGTTCAATAAACTATACGTTATAAACTTACATGTTGTGTCACGATATAAACAATTGTCATATTTTTTTCATAAAATAATAAGAAAAAAGTAAAGATCAAAGTCAAAACGACCTTGTCTTTACTTTTTTATCTCTTATTGGAATGTTCGCCAACCAATATCTTTGCGATAGAAGAAGTTGTCCCATGTATGTTGTGCAATACCTTGATAAACTTTTTCTTGAGCCGTTTTTAAGTCTTTTGCTTTAGCGGCCACTAGTAACACACGTCCACCATTCCCAACAAATTGTCCGTTAACTTGTTTCGTGCCTGCATGGTAAACTGCATACTCTTGAGATAGGGATGTTAAGTCTGGTAAAACTTTACCGTTCTCTACAGTGTTAGGATAGCCTTCTGAGGCAATTACAACACCTAACATCGCCTCCTCTGACCAAGTCAGATCAAATGGCTCCTCATTCATTAAAGCCATCATAAAGGCCCCAAAATCGGAAGTCATTCGTGGCAGTACCACTTGTGTTTCAGGGTCGCCAAATCGTGCATTGAACTCAATCACTTTAGGCCCCTGCTTTGTTAAAATAAGCCCTGCATATAAAATACCTGTAAATGAAGTATTTTCGTCTTCCATTGCTTGTACAGTTGGTTCTACAACTGTGCGATAGGCTTCGTCTATTACAGCTTGTGAAATTTGTGGCACTGGGGAATAAGCTCCCATACCTCCTGTGTTAGGACCAGTATCACCATCATAAGCACGCTTGTGATCTTGAGCAATTACCATAGGATAAATTTGTCCTTTATGTACAAATGACATAAATGAAAATTCTTCTCCGTCTAAAAATTCTTCAATGACAACACGTGATGAGGAGTCACCAAAACGTTGGTTGCCAATCATGTCTTCTACAGCTGCTATTGCTTCCTCTTCTGTCATGGCTACAATAACACCTTTACCAGCGGCTAAACCATCTGCTTTAATTACAATAGGTGCACCTTGCTGTTTAATATACGCAACAGCCTGAGCTACCTCTGTAAAAGTTTCATAGGCTGCTGTTGGAATATGATATTTCTTCATAATATCTTTTGCAAAAGATTTACTGCCTTCTAATTGTGCCGCTTTTTTATTTGGTCCAAAAATACGTAATCCTGCTTCTTCAAAAGCATCTACAATACCTTCTGTCAAAGGTTGTTCAGGACCCACAAAAGTTAAATCAATTGCATGCTCTTTTGCAAATTGAATTAATGTTATAAAATCGGATGCGGCAATATTTACAAGAGTAGCATCTTGTGCCATACCATCATTGCCTGGTGCCACAAAAACTTGGTTCACTGAAGGTGCTTGAGCAAATTGCTTTGCAATTGCATGCTCACGACCTCCACCACCAATAACAAGTACTTTCATGATTAAACCTCCCACAAATTCTTTATAGTAATGGTTTGAACGTTCCCCTTAATTATCTCTTATTAATGTTTGAAGTGACGTACACCTGTGAATACCATCGCAATATTATACTGATTTGCCATGTCAATGGACTCTTGATCTTTAATTGAACCACCAGGTTGAATGATTGCCGTAATCCCTGCTTTTGCAGCTGCCTCTACGGTATCACTCATTGGGAAGAAGGCATCTGAAGCTAACGTTGCACCCTGCGCTTTTTCACCCGCTTGTTCAAAAGCAATTTTTGCAGCGCCAACTCGGTTCATTTGACCAGCACCAACGCCTAATGTCATACGTGCATCAGAGACAACAATTGCATTAGATTTCACGTGTTTTACAACGGCCCAACCTAACTTTAATGCTTCCCATTCTGCTTCTGTAGGCTCACGGTCTGTAGCTACTTTAATATCAGCCTCAGCAAAACCATAACGATCTGGCTCTTGTACTAATAATCCACCTTCAACTGAGACAACATTAAATGCATCTTGTTTTTCTTGAGCAAATGAAATCGTTAATAAACGAATATTTTTTTTCTTCGTTAAAATAGCTAATGCCTCTTCAGTGAAGGAAGGCGCAATAATAATCTCTAAAAAGATCTCGCTTAATTTTTGTGCAGTTGCTACATCCACCTCTTGATTAAGGGCTATAATACCCCCAAAAATAGAAGTTGGATCCGCCTCATAAGCTTTATCAAATGCTTCCTCAATTGTCATGCCCGTCCCTACACCACAAGGGTTCATATGTTTAACAGCAACGGCTGCTGGCATTTCAAACTCTTTGACAATTTGTAGAGCTGCATTGCCATCTTGAATATTATTATAAGACAATTCTTTACCATGGATTTGATGAGCAGCAGCTAAAGAAAAATCAGAACCTAAACGCTTTTGATAAAATGCCGCTTTTTGGTGAGGATTTTCTCCGTAGCGTAAGTGCTGTTTTAATTCATAAGTGACCGTTAAATTCTCTGGATACATATCACCTGTTGCTTCTGTTAAATAATTTGAGATATAAGAGTCATACGCTGCTGTATGGCGGAAAACTTTAGCCGCTAATTTGCGACGTGTTGCTAAAGTTGTCGTACCCTCAGCCTGTAATTCACTTAGGACAGTTGCATAGTCATTATGATCCACTACTACAGTGACATATTGATGATTTTTAGCTGATGCACGCAGCATAGCTGGACCACCGATGTCAATATTCTCAATCGCATCTTCCATTGTGACTTCTGGCTTTGATATTGTCTCAACAAAGGGATATAAATTAACACATACTACTTGAATAGGCTCAATACCGTGCTCATTCATTTGTGCCACATGATCTGCATCATCATGTTTTGCTAATAATCCACCATGAATCATAGGATTTAATGTTTTGACACGTCCACCTAAAATTTCTGGGAAATTCGTTACTTGGTCTACTGGTGTAACGGCTACACCACTATCTTGTAATAATTGATTTGTACCACCTGTTGATAATACTTCATAACCTAGTGCAACAAGCTCTCTTGCAAATTCCACTACGCCCTCTTTATTTGATACACTGATTAACGCACGTTTCGCCACGTCGTTATTCCTCCTTATAAATACATTTCTGTGATTTGAATAAAAAACCGGCACATTGTCCGGTTTTACATGTTAAAAATACGATTTAATGCTGCTGTATATAATTCGTGCTCCACACGATGAATCGCAAGTTCGGTTGCTTCTTTATCGCCTTCAATAATGTTGACCGCTTGCTGTGCAATAATAGGGCCTGTGTCCATACCTTCATCTACATAATGAACTGTTACGCCCGTTACTTTTACACCATGTTGAAAAGCTTGACCAATAGCATCTTTACCTGGGAAGGATGGCAGTAAGGACGGATGAATATTAATGATTCGCTTAGGATAAGCCTGTAATAATGTTGGGCCAATCAAACGCATATATCCCGCTAAAATCAACCATTCCACACCTAAAGCTTTTAATACCTCTGCGATTTTCTCTTCATAAGCTTCCTTTGTATCAAACGTTTTTGGTGATAATGCCACTACTTTAATATTAGCTTTTTCAGCGCGTTGTACAACGTATGCGTTAGGCTGGTCTGTTATCACCACAGCGATAGTAGCATCTAACCGACCCTCTTTTATTGCTTCATGTAACGCTTGAAAGTTGCTTCCACTACCTGAAGCAAATATTGCGATTTGGGCTGTCATTATTGCAAACTCCCATCATGTTCGCCAATAAAAGCAATTGTCTCACCATCAACAACACGGCCAATGGTATATGCTTTTTCACCATGTTGTTCCGCAATGGCTAACACTTGGTCAGCATCTTTTGCTGGCACCGCAATAACAAAACCAATGCCCATATTAAAGACATTATATAAGTCTTTATCTTGAAGCGCGCCTTTATCTTTTAACAATTCAAAGATCGGTAATACTGGCCATGCACCTAAATTAACCTCTACTGTTAACCCTTCAGGCATCATTCTTGGCAAATTCTCATAAAAACCGCCACCTGTAATATGAGCCATACCATGTACATCTACTTCACGTAAAATAGCTAATACAGGTTTAGCATATAATTTAGTTGGCTCTAGTAAAGCCTCACCAATAGGGCCTAATGTTTCATAACCTTCTATAACTTGGTCGACTTTATAGCCGTTATTATCAAAGATAATTTTTCGTACTAGTGAATAACCATTAGAGTGTACGCCACTTGAAGCAAGACCGATTAAAACATCTCCTGTTTGAATCTTTTCACCTGTTACAATATTTTCTTTTTCTGTAGCACCAACAGCAAAACCAGCTAGATCATATTCATCTTCTTCATATAGCCCTGGCATTTCGGCAGTTTCTCCACCAATTAACGCAGCACCTGATTGCACACAACCATCTGCTACACCTTTAACAATTTGCTCAATTTTAGCAGGTTCTGCTTTACCTAAAGCAACATAGTCTAAAAAGTATAAAGGCTCTGCACCTTGGGCTACGATATCATTGACACACATCGCTACACAGTCAATGCCAATGGTATCGTGTTTATCAACCATGAAAGCTAATTTTAATTTTGTTCCTACACCATCTGTGCCTGAAATTAATACAGGTTCTTTTAAATGCAATTGAGATAAGTCAAACATACCACCAAATCCACCAAACGTACCCATAATTCCTTTACGTGCTGTACGTTCTACATGTGATTTCATACGCTTTACTGCCTCATAACCTGCTTCTATATTTACGCCTGCTTGTTCATATGCCTTTGACACGTAAAACTGCCTCCTTAACGTAACAATTCTTTTTCATGTGGTAAAATCGTATCTGGGAAAATCTCTGTCGGATAGTCTTTTGTAAAGCATGCCATACATAAACCACCATTATCATCCTCATACTCACGACCAATAGAGTCTACCGTACCTTCTACTGATAAAAAAGTTAAGGAGTCTGCCCCAATTTTTTCACGAATTTCTTCCACTGTATTACTTGATGCAATAAGCTCTTCATGTGTAGAAGTATCAATGCCATAATAGCAAGGGTCAGTCATTGGTGGCGAACTAATCACAACATGCACCTCTGCTGCTCCTGCTTCTTTTAACATCGTTACAATTCTACGAGATGTAGTACCACGTACAATTGAATCATCAACCATAACCACACGCTTTCCTTTTACTACTTGCACTACAGGCGATAACTTCATTTTTACGCCACGTTCTCTTAATTCTTGTGTAGGTTGAATAAATGTACGCCCTACATATCGGTTTTTAATTAAACCTAACTCATAGGGGATGCCACTTTCTTCTGCAAAACCAATGGCAGCTGAAATACTAGAATCTGGCACACCAGTTACAACATCTGCTTCAATATGAGCACATTCTCTAGCTAGTCTTTTACCCATACGTTTGCGTGCCATATGCACATTAATGCCATCAATATTAGAGTCTGGACGTGCTAAATAGACGTACTCCATCGTACACATTGCACGTTTTGTCACGTCTGCAAATTTTTCAGAAGTCATACCATTGTTATCAATAACTACTAGCTCTCCTGGCTCGACTTCTCTTATATATTCCGCACCAATAAGGTCAAATGCGCAAGTTTCTGATGCCACAACGTAACTATCACCTAAACGACCTAATGATAAGGGGCGTAAACCATGTGGGTCACGTGCCACTAACATCTCATCTTTAGTTAAAATGAGTAGTGAGTAGGCACCTTTTAATAAGGTTAAAGCATTTTTTACTTTTGCACGAAATGGCGAATGTGTGCTTTTTTTAATTAAGTGCGCCAATACCTCTGCATCAGAGCTTGTATGAAAAATACTACCTTGTCGTTCTAAATATTGTTTTAAATGGCTCGCATTTACGATATTACCATTTTGGGCAATTGATAGGCTACCTGTGGACGAATGAAATAATAAAGGTTGTACCCCTTCAATACCAGATACACCGCCATCTGTTGAATAACGTGCATGTGCAATTGCTCGGTCACCAACGATTGAACGTAACTTCTCTTCATTAAAGACATCATTAACAAGCCCCTCGCCCTTTACAGCGCGAAGATGCTTACCGTCTGAAACAACAATACCTGCACCTTCTTGACCACGATGTTGAAGGGCATGTAAGCCATAATAGCTTAAGTGAGCGGCATTTGGGTTTCCCCAAATACCAAACACTCCACACTCTTCATTTAGGCCTCTTATTTCAGCAAGCATGCAATAGCCCCTTTCCAAGCATCACGGAACTCAGATGTAGTACCTTGAATAAGTACACCATTTTCTCCGTTAATTGTAATCGTACTCTTTGTTACGACACCAACTTTTTTAGCATCTGTTACGATTGCTTCAAATGCTTGTACATTTTCCTCAGCCACAGTTAGTACAAATCGAGATTGTGTTTCACTAAATAAAGCCGTTACTGCTTCACCTGTAAGCGTTACATCTAAACCAAGTTCATTACCAAATACAGCTTCACAAAGTGCTACAGCTAAGCCACCTTCTGATACGTCAGAAGCTGATTGTACTAAGCCTTTACGAATTGCAGCCAATACATCTTGTTGACGTTTAGCCTCTACAGCTAAATCTAATGCTGGCGCTTTACCTGCAATTTTACCTTCTAACATTTGTTGAAGCTCACTACCGCCAAATTCTGTTTGTGCTTCACCTACTACATACACTACATCACCTGCTTGTTTTGCATCCGATGTTACAACATGATTTAAGTCTTGGATTAAACCAACCATACCTAATGTTGGTGTTGGGTAAATAGGTTTACCATTCACTTCATTGGATAGCGATACGTTACCACTAATAATTGGTGCATTCAGTGCTACACATGCTTCTGAGATACCGTCTGCTGATTTTTCTAGTTGCCAAAACACTTCAGGTTTGTCAGGGCTACCAAAGTTTAAGCAGTCTGTAACAGCAATTGGCTCTGCGCCGGAACAAATTAAATTACGAGCTGCTTCTGCTACTGCAATTTTACCGCCTGTTTCTGGGTCAAGGTATACATAACGCGAGTTACAATCTGATGTCATTGCTAAGCCTTTGTTTGTACCTGCTACACGAATGACACCTGCTGATGAACCTGGTGCGACTACTGTATTAGCACGCGCCTGCGTATCAAATTGATTATAAATCCATTCCTTAGAAGCAATCGTAGGGCGTTTAAGTAACGCAACTAATGTTTCTTTATAATCTGTTACTTGTGGTGCTTTATTTTCCATCGCTTGGAACTCAGCAAAGTAGGCTGGCTCTTGTGAAGGCTTGTTGTACACAGGGTTATCTTCTGCTAACGCATCTACCGATACCTCTGCTACTACTTCACCTTTGTGTAGTAAGCGTAATAATTTATCGTCTGTTACATGCCCTACCGCACAAGCTTCAATGCCATATTTATCAAAAATTGCGATGATTTCGTCTTCACTGCCTTTTTGCACAACGATTAACATACGCTCTTGTGATTCAGATAACATCATTTCGTAAGGTGTCATACCTTCCTCACGTTGTGGGATTAAGTCTAAGTTCATTTCAACACCGAAGCCTGCTTTTGCAGCCATCTCTGCTGATGATGAAGTTAAACCTGCTGCGCCCATATCTTGAATACCGATTAATGCATCGTGATGCACTAATTCTAGACAAGCTTCCATTAGGAGTTTCTCTAAATAAGGGTCACCTGCTTGCATAACTGGTAATTCATTGTTTTCTTCTACTGCTACTTCTGCTGAAGACATCGTAGCACCATTAATACCATCACGACCTGTTTTAGCACCTGCATATAATACAGTATTACCTACACCTGAAGCTAATCCTTTTTGCATGTCTTCATGGTTAAGTAACCCTACTGCCATTGCATTAACTAATGGACGCTTTGAGTAGCATTGGTCAAACTGTACCTCACCTGCAATCGTTGGTACACCAATGATGTTACCGTAGCTTGCCATACCTGCTACAGCTTCTTTTAATAAGAAGCGGTCACGTGGCTCTGTTAAATCACCAAGACGTAAGGAGTTAACTAATGCAACAGGACGAGCTCCCATCGAAAACACATCACGCAATACTCCACCTGCACCTGTTGCTGCACCAATAAATGGCTCAATTGCAGAAGGTGAGTTATGTGACTCCATTTTAAATACTGCTGCTTGATTATCACCAATATCTACAATACCTGCACCTTCACCCGGGCCTTGTAAAACACGTTCACCCTTTGTAGGGAAGCGACGTAAAACTGGTGTAGAACTTTTATATGAACAATGCTCAGACCACATGGCAGAGAATAAGCCGATTTCTGTATAGTTGGGAAGGCGACCATGCATTTGCACTGCTAAGTCGTATTCCTCTTCTGTCATACCTAACTGTAGATATAATTTTTCGTCTTTTACTTGTTGCGCTGTTGGTTCAAGCATTATTGTTCACTCCAATTTTTCAAAGTAGATTCAAAGAATGGTAGACCATCAATACCACCGATAATTTCTTCCACTGCACGCTCAGGTAATGGCATTACACCTAACACATTTCCTGCCTCGTTAACCACACCAGCAATGTTAGCTATGCTATTAAATGACTCATCTGTATATGTGAAGACAACTTGATTATTGTCTTGTAATTGTTGGGCTGTTTTTTCATCAATATAATAAGAACCAAATTGATGTGCATAAGGTAAAGCAATCACCACATTTTCGTCATAATGCGATGTAAACTTTGTATTTGTATTTACTTTGACATTCACTTTACCCGTTTCAAACTTTAATGACGGGTTCATTAAAAATGCGCCTGGTAACAAACCTAACTCTACTAACACATGAAACCCACTGCCGACACCTATTACTGGTTTACCTGTTTTTGCAAATGCCACGACTTGGTTAGCTAACGTTGTACTTTTGGCCAATGCACCTGGACGTAAATAATCACCAAATGTTGCGCCTGTAGGAATAATAATCCCATCATAGTTGCTAATATCTGCATCTTTATGCCAAACGATTTCAGATTCACCACCAACTACTGTTGATAATGCATGATGCATATCTACTTCACAACTTGTCCCTGGAAATGTTAAAATTGCGAATTTCATTGTATTACTCCCCCTCGATTTCAAAGCGGTAGTCTTCAATAACTTTGTTGATTAATAGTTCGTCACACATTTTTGTAACGTCTGCTTCAACTGTATTGCTTTCTACTTCTAGTTCGATTAGTTTACCAATACGAACATTTTTCACTGCGTCATGGCCCATTGAGTGAAGTGCCTCTTTTGCTGCGATTCCTTGTGGGTCAACAACACTTTCACGAAGTGTTACATATACATTTACTTTCGTCATTTTAATTTCCTCCTAAGAAATTGGATATGAATTATATTAACTGCGCTAGGCAGGTGTTACTTTGTCCAAATTGTTGATGCTTCTACTTCTTGCAAGGTTTTTTCGATATTTGTTGTCATGATTGTGACATGGCCCATTTTACGATTTTCTTTAGCCTCTGCTTTGCCATAAAAATGCACAGACCATTCAGGATATTTCGCCAATTCATTGCTTAAAGGCATTACATGTTGGCCCAAAACATTTACCATAACAGATGATTGCCATAACTGTGGTTTTCTTAATGGCCATCCACAAATCGCTCTAATATGTTGATGAAATTGCGATATATTACAAGCTTCGATAGAATAGTGGCCTGAATTATGAGGACGTGGTGCTAACTCATTAATTAAAATATCCCCGTCTTCTAATACAAACATTTCAACCGCTAATGTACCTACTAAGTCAATAGCATTAGCAATCTGCATAGCAGCTTGTTCTGCTTTCGCTAACGTACCTTCTGTCACACGAGCAGGTACGATAGTTTCATGTAAAATATGATTCACATGAATATTCTCGCCAACGGGTAAACAGTAACTCTCTCCTACACTGTTACGTTGTACGATTACAGAAATCTCTTTCACAAAAGGGATAAACGCTTCAGCGACACAAGTAGAGTGGGCAAATAAGCTTTCTGCTTTAGCCATGTCTGAGGCTGTTTTTACAATTTGTTGACCCTTGCCATCATAGCCACCTCTAGCCGTCTTTACAACGCAAGGAAAGCCCACATCATGAATATTTGCTACTAGCTCGTTATACGTCATTGCCTCAATATAAGGCGCTACTTTAACACCTGCATCTACCAATGTTCTTTTTTCTATAATACGGTCTTGTGTGATGCGCACAAGTTCTGGCCCTTGAGGCACATATGCCACTTGTGTTAATCGTTTAAGACCTTCATAATCAATATTTTCAAATTCAAATGTAATAACATCGCTAACTTCTGCTAACTCTTCTAGGGCTGTCTCATCATCATAATTCGCAACAATACGAATATCTGCAACTTGACCACATGGCGAATCCATAGTAGGTTCTAATACAGCGATTTTAAAACCACTCTCTTTAGCTGCTAAGGCCATCATTCGACCTAGTTGTCCCCCACCAATAATGCCAATCGTTTGCCCTGGATAAATCATTTTCGTCACAATAAGTCACCTGAGCTTTCTAATACTTGGTTCTTTGTTTTTTCTCGGCGTTGTTCTAAGCGCTCTGTGATATCTTGATCTGTTGTACTTAAAATTTGTGCTGCAAGCAATCCAGCGTTTGTTGCCCCTGCTTTACCAATAGCAACCGTAGCCACTGGCACACCTCCTGGCATTTGTACAATAGACAGTAAAGAATCTAAACCATTCAGAGCACGTGATTGCACAGGAACGCCAATGACAGGTAAAGTCGTTTTAGCAGCAACCATTCCTGGTAAATGAGCAGCCCCTCCTGCTCCAGCAATAATTACTTGAATTCCTCGTTCTCTAGCTTTCTCTGCATATTCAAACATTAAATCTGGTGTACGATGAGCTGAAACAACTTGTTTTTCATAAGGTACTTGCAACTCATCCAATACGTCACAAGCATGTTTCATTGTTTCCCAATCACTAGTACTGCCCATAATGACGCCAATCTTCGGTTTCATGAATAATTCGCTCCTTTGAACAATTAACGATACAATTTAAAAACCCTCAAATAATGAAGTCCATATACTGGAAATCATTACTTGAGGGCTCATACAATCAATAAAACACTCAAAAGATTTCCCGCATAGTCTAGCATTAAGGTGCTAGGTAGAGACTCCAAAGCCAATTCTTTAGATTATATGGGGTTAACTATTACTTCTCATATTTTATCAAGTGAATGTGTCATCGTCAATGAATTAAACGAACATTTTATTTACAGCTTTATAAAACGTTCGTCTTTGTAACAAAATAGTTTTATTTTTCGATTTTACGTACTTTAAATTTGATTTTTTGCTTCAAGACCTTTGGTTGACCGTCTACTAAGTGAAAGACAGGCTCTTCCTTTCTTGCTACTGGTTCATAACCTTCTTTCTCCATTCTTACTAAACATTCCTCTATTGTTTCACCTTCATTTACTTCATACCAGTTCATCGTACACCTCTTCTTAATTTTATTATATTGTCTTCTCTTTATCGGATCTCTTATACTTATTATATTATAGAAAGGTGGTTAAAATCTTGAAACCTACCATTGCTTTTTTTCTGACTACTATAACGTTATACGTATTTGGCACTCTTGTAGATTCAAAATTTTTTAGATTTCATTTAAACTTTGACTCTGCAGGTAACTTTTTTACAGAGATCACTTTCTTACCTATTATTATAGGTGCTCTTGTAGCTACAATTGTAAAAAATAAAACTAAAGTGACGTCATAATCATCTCTTCAAATCAAAAACCCCTGTTACGAAAATCGTAACAGGGGTTTTAACAAGTGCCTAGCAACGTTCTACTCTCGCAGGACCTACGTCCAACTACC
>NZ_BMJT01000012.1 GCF_014643595.1 Lysinibacillus alkalisoli | reverse complement strand
TTGTTTCATTTTCATGAAACGTTTTATTGATTAACGTTTTGCTTGTTCAGTTTTCAAAGGTCATTGTGCTGTTTGTTTCAGCGACTTTTATATCATAACAACTTGCTGAGTTATTGTCAACAGGTTTTTATGTTTTGTTTTGTGTGTTGCTGTCTTGTTAAGGACAAGTAATATAATATCGCACTTTTTTATATTGGTCAACACTATTTATATATTTTTCATATATTTTTTAACGAATATATAAAACACCTATATCACTTCCTATTTATATATCAAATAAATAAAACTAAGAGCAAATGCTCTTAGTTGTTACTTTACCTTCTTTTCTGGGTTTATTTTATAGTAACGATGCATAACGTCTCCATTTTTAGAAATGAAAGGTTCAATTAAAACATATTGATGTTCAACTAAATACTCAACGAAAACTTCTAAGTCCTTAGAGTAATAACTTAGTTCATGATGATCATGTAAATCTTGTATTTTCCAGTATTCTTGCTCAGTAAGTATGGATAATATATGTTGTGCACCATCCTCAGTGCGAGAGTGAATGAAAAATTCACTTGCTAAAAATAGTAATTCTAATCGCTTTTCCAAGGTTTCTTCACTAAATACGAGTTCTTCATACAATTTATAAATAGCGGGCTCTATTTCTCGCACTTGAGACCAGAGCGATACTTCTGGATATAAACCGCTATCAATTACCGATAATCGCCCTAAATGATGGATCGCTGATAATACATGAATATAGGCATCAAGATAATTATCTTTGGCGTATTGCTCCTTGCCTTCTTTATAACGTCGTATGAGTTTGGCAAACTGAATACCTGTTTTCATTTTTCGACCATCATAAGGGAAGGTTTGCATATCTAAACGTAGCTTCTGTAAATAATCATCTCTTTCAAACATAATTTTACCAAACAACACCCAATGAATGACTTTACGATTAGAACCTGTTTGCAACCATTTATGTAACATCTTCTCTGTAACAATGTGCATGGCTACTTTCTGTTCGCCTAAAATATAATGTTTTGTAAAAACAGGTGTTTTAGATTGTTTTACAATAATCAATAACACCCAATCAAACGTGTCTGTGATGCTACTCTCATTTTCGCGTTGTTCAAATTGAATAATACCTAGTGTCTTTTGTTTACTTGCTCTCTCTTGATAAATTGGTCTTAATAATTGCTCCATACTATCCGCCCCTCAAAGTAAAGTAGTATGTACATACTTCGACATTTGTCAAAAAAGCCCTCCTTTTTTACGCGTATTATCATGAAAAGTTTGGATTGATTGTGGTATAGTAGGGGGTGGATTGGAGGTCTATTCGTTTGAAAAAATACAAAAGTAAAATAAATAAAATACGAAGTTTTGCGTTATCGTTAATCTTTATTGGTTTTGTTGTTATGTACGGTGCGATTTTCTTCAGAGAAAATATTTGGTTAGTTGCAATTTTTATGACATTAGGTTTATTATGTATCGTTGCTAGTACAGCTACCTACTTATGGATCGGTTTACTATCCACTAAAGCTGTACAAGTTGTCTGTCCTAACTGTGGAAAATATACCAAAGTGTTAGGTCGTGTCGATATGTGTATGTATTGTAATGAGCCATTAACATTAGACCCTACTTTAGAAGGTAAAGAGTTTGACCAATCGTATAACAATAAACGCAAAGCTGAAGATAAATAAAATAAGCGTAGTGAAATTTATGATTTCGCTACGCTTATTTTTTATTAACTTGAAATTTTTTGTGCTTTAGCTACACATTCCGGGCATACCCCGTATAATTCTAAACGGTGTGAACTCACTTGAAAGCCCGTCACTTGAGATGCACAATGTTCAATTTCGTCAAGCCCTGGATATTGGAAATCAACAATCTTTCCACAATCTTCACAAATAATATGGTAGTGCTCATGGGTAACAAAGTCAAAGCGGCTTGATGCATCACCATAGTTTAATTCTTTTACTAACCCAGCATCTTTAAATACACGCAAATTATTATATACTGTTGCCACACTCATATTAGGGAATTTATCTTCTAAGGCTTTGTAAATCTCATCTGCCGTTGGGTGTGACATATAAGCTATCATATATTCTAAAATTGCATGGCGCTGTGGCGTGATACGAATACCTGCTTCTTTCAATGTTTCTAAAGCTTCACTTAAGTGTAATTCTGACATCGCCAAACACCTCTCTTTTCATAGCAATTACTACTTTATAATTGTTATAATATAGTTTAGCCGACAGCTTCAACTACTGTCAACTTTTTGCTACAAAAAGCGCAACAAACATGCATTATTATGCTTTTAAAGCGCCTAAAGCCTCTTTTACTTCTGCACTATGTTCCTTTACCTTTACTTTTGACCACACCTTAGCAACATTGCCTTCTTTATCAATTAGAAAAGTAGCACGTTGGATTCCATAAAATTCTTTACCAAACATTTTCTTTAAAACCCATACACCATAAAGTTCAGAGACCGTATGCTCATCATCAACTAATAATGAGAATGGCAAATCATGTTTAGCGATAAATTTCTGATGCCTCTCTTCGTCATCAGCACTAACACCTAAAATAACAGCATCCAATTGCTCATATTCACTAAAATCATCACGGAAGTTACAAGCTTGCGTTGTGCAACCTGGCGTCATATCTTTTGGATAAAAGTACAATACAACATTTTGTCCTTTAAAATCACTTAATCTAACCTTATTACCTTCTTGGTCACATAGCGTAAAATTAGGGGCTACTTGGTTTTCTTTAATCATTCCTTATTACCTCCTAGGGCACTTTTATACACCTTTGTCTTGTAAAACAATTGGCGTATTCATTTTATTAAGTCTACAATAGGTATGTATAAAAAGATAATAGGAGGCACTTACTGTGAAATATACAAATTCTGAAGCATTATACGAAGAAGCTCAACAACATATTGTTGGAGGGGTGAATAGTCCGTCGCGCTCATACCGAGCTGTTGGTGGTGGCGCACCTGTAGCTATGGAACGTGGTGAAGGTGCTTACTTTTATGATATAGATGGCAATCGTTATATTGACTATTTAGCTGCGTACGGGCCTATCGTGACAGGTCATGCGCACCCACATATCGCTAAAGCTATTACTAATGCCGCCGTGACAGGCACTTTATTCGGTACGGCAACAACTCATGAGGTTACATTTGCTAAAATGTTAAAAGAAGCCATCCCCTCTATGGATAAAGTACGTTTTAATAACTCTGGTACCGAGGCTGTTATGACAACCATTCGTGTAGCACGTGCTTATACTGGTCGCACTAAAGTAATGAAATTTGCTGGTTGTTATCACGGACACTTTGATTTAGTCCTTGTCGCAGCTGGCTCTGGCCCAGCGACTCTTGGTACACCTGATTCAGCTGGTGTCACAAAAGAAACTGCTGAAGAAGTCATCACTATACCATTTAACAATCCTGATGCGTTTAAAAAGGCAATGGAAAAATGGGGACATGAAGTTGCGGCGATTTTAATTGAGCCAATCGTAGGTAACTTCGGTATTGTTGAACCTAATCAAGGTTTCTTAGAATATGTTCACAAACTGGCGAAAGAGTATGGCGCTTTGACAATCCATGATGAAGTAATCACTGCATTCCGTTTCCATTACGGTGCAGCACATACATTATTAGGCTTAACACCTGATCTAACTGCATTAGGTAAAGTAATTGGTGGTGGCTTACCAATCGGGGCTTATGGTGGTCGTAAAGACATCATGGAAACTGTAGCACCACTAGGCCCGGCTTATCAAGCAGGCACTATGGCTGGTAACCCTGCTTCTATGCAAGCAGGCATCGCTTGTTTAGAAGTATTGCAAACACCTGGTATCTATGAAGAAATGGACCGTCTTGGTCAATTATTAGAAGATGGTATCAATACATTAGCTCAAAAACATAACGTAACCATTAGCACTAACCGCGTAAAAGGTGCATTAGCTGTATACTTTACAAACGAAAAAGTTGAAAACTATGAGCAAGCTGAAAATTCTGATGGTGAAATCTTCGGTCGTTTCTTTAAACTTATGCTGTCACAAGGTGTTAATTTAGCACCTTCACGTTATGAAGCTTGGTTTTTAACCATTGCACACACAGAAGAAGATATTAATACTACATTACAAGCTGTTGATTTTGCGTTTGCTCAGCTATAATACGATAAGTGGTAAGGGCTTGTTCTCCCTTTACCACTTTTCTTGTTTTATGACATGTGAAATTTTGCTAACGTAGTATTTCAGTATATGTTTGCCATCTATCATTTTTTCTTTTATTACTCGCTTTGTTATAAGTTAGCTATTAAACTGTCTATATTTTCCATTCCTCTGTATATTTCTCCATTCTATTCTCATCTATTTTTATACTCAAATCACGAACTACTCCAGCTTATGTCGCAATAGTTGCTAACGTTTTTCTTTTCATGTACATTTACACTAAAAGGATTTACAGAAAGGATTAACATTATATGAAATTAGGGGCTCGTGTACTTAAAACGGGCGTTGCTATTGTGTTTGCCCTATTTTTAGCAGAACTCTTTCATTTGCCTGCACCTATTTTTGCAGGAATTGCTGCTATCTTTGCGATTCAACCTTCCATTTACCGCTCATATTTAACGATTATTGAGCAATTTCAAGCGAATTTAATTGGTGCCTCAGTTGCTGTCATATTTGGACTAGTCTTTGGGCATCAAATTGTAGCCATTGGCATTGCCGTTATTATTACAATTAGTATTATGTTAAAACTGGGACTTGAAAAATCGCTATCTTTAGCACTTGTCACTGTAGTGGCTATTATGGAAGTACAGCATGAGGATTTTTTAACATTTGCATTGATTCGTTTTGCCACCATTTTAGTCGGTGTACTTGCGGCATTCATTGTTAACCTCGTATTTTTGCCCCCTCGTTACGAAACAAAACTGTTTAAAAAAATATATTTTTTACAAGACGATATTATCCGTTGGACTAGGTTAGCTATTCGTCAAGCATCTGAACACGCTTCAGCAAAGGCGGCTCTCAGTAAATTTAATACACGCATGAGTAGAGTTGAAATTTTATATGGCTTCTATAAAGAGGAACGTAGTTATTTTGGGCATAAAAAATTTGTCAAAGCGCGTAAACTAGTTGTCTATCGTCAAATGATTACAACGTCTAAAAAGAGTCTAGAACTACTTCAACGGCTACACAAACACGAAAATGAAATTGCTCAACTGCCTGACCAATTTCACTTAATGATTCAAGAACGGCTTGACTTCTTATTAACGTACCATGAACAACTACTATTAAAATACACAGGGAAGCTAAAAGTCGATCACACAGAGTGGGATGACAAAGTAGATTATATCCAGCGTACTGAGCTGATGGATATTTTTATCAAACAAATTTCTCTCGCTTACGAAGAAGAAGAGGATACAGAGTTTTCAAGCTATCATTTGCTCTATATTTTATCGCGTATTTTAGATTATGAAGAAAATTTAGAGCATCTGGATACTTTGATTGTGTCCTATTTGAACTATCATAGCGAAGAGTTGAATATTGAATTTGAGGAAGAAGTTTATTAATGATTAGCACGAAAAAGAGCCACGCTTGATCAAGCGTGGCTCTTTCATGTTACTGCGATGCATTATTATCTTTAATTTCACGTTGTAGACGATAGCGGCTCGTCCAAACGTCAATAAAGTCTGACGCAAAAGGCCCTCTTCTTTGCTGAATCCAACTAATCAGCTTTTCAACATTGCGTTTTAAAATTTGATCGATCACTTCTGGATATGCCATTTCTCTTTTATGTTGCTCATACTCATCTTCATCGAGCAATGTGTATGTCATATCAGGGAATACTTTAATATCCAAATCATAATCGATATACTTTATGGTGTCATTATCAAAGACGAAGGGCGAGCTTAAATTACAATAATAATACACGCCATCCTCTCGTAACATACAAATGACATTAAACCAATGTTCAGCATGGAAATAGCAAATAGAAGGTTCTCTTGTCAGCCATGTTCTACCGTCCGATTCTGTTACTATTGTGCGTTCATTCGCGCCAATTACAATGTTTTTCGTCCCTTTTAGCACCATTGTTTCTTGCCAGACACGATGGATATGACCGTTATGTTTATAGCTATGAATCTGAACGATTTCTCCTTCTATTGGCATTGCCATAAAACGCCCACCTTTTCAGTTGCCAAACTTTTTATATACTTCACAGTTAATTATAACAACCATCTGTAAAAAGGTGTAGGGAGAAGTTTGATTTCTTACAAATTCTCCATTTCTATTTTAATAAAATCTAAAATTTTCAACATTGGAACAGGCATAGGTAATTGCTCAATTTCTTGTAATGTTTTAAATGAACCGCCCTCTGATTGTGGTGGTGTTGTTACGTAATAGGCTTTAATATGCCAGGTTAAATGTGAGAATACATGCTTAAACTGCATAATAGGCTCCCCAATAAAGTTATCATACATCGGAAACTGCCACATATTAGAAAGCAGCCCTGTCGATGGCCGTTGCTCTACATAAACCTTATCACCATCTCTATGCACAACTACTGCATAATGTAATGGTTTATTTTTTACTTTCTTCGTTTTAACAGGTAAGTCTTCTGGCTTGCCCTCTTGATAAGCTAAACAGTATGCCTGTACAGGGCACAACAAACAATGTGGCTTTCCTTTTGTACATACTAAAGCCCCTAATTCCATTAAGCCTTGATTAAAATAAGATGGGTTATTATGATCAATTAAAAACATCACAGCTTTTTCAAAAATAGGTTTTATCTTTGGTTTAGCAATATCCTCCTCACAATTTAGTACTCTACTTAAAACACGCATTACATTCCCATCAACAGCATGCTCTGGTACACCATAAGCAATACTTAATACAGCTCCTGCTGTATAAGGGCCTACCCCTTTTAACGTGCTCATCTCTTCTCGTGTATTAGGCACAATGCCACCGTACGTCTCGTGGACTTCACGTACAGCAGATTGTAAATTGCGTGCGCGTGAATAATAACCTAGCCCTTCCCAGTGCTTGAGGACAACTTCTTCATCAGCATCTGCAAGAGCTTGCACAGTAGGGAAACTTTTCATAAAACGTTCGTAGTATGGGATAACTGTATCTACTCTTGTTTGTTGTAACATTACTTCAGATACCCATATTTTATAAGGGTCTTTTGTTTTGCGCCAAGGTAAATCACGTTGTTCACGTTCAAACCATGTGACAAGTGCTGACGCAAATTGGTCACGATATGGATAATTCATAATTTCCTCCATTGCAATTTAATTTAAAATTCCTATAAAAGGGTATACAATAAGGTTAGACTGGCTCTTAAATACGTAAGGAGTTGTTTTTATGGATTCAGGAACACACCTCGTTATGGGCATAGCCCTAGGAGGTTTAGCATTGGTCGATCCCGTTGTGGCAAGTGAGCCAGCTACTTTTACAGCTGTGATGGCTGGTATGATTATAGGCTCTCAAGCACCTGATATCGACACCGTTTTAAAATTACGCAATAATGCCGTCTATATTCGCCACCACCGTGGTATTACACATTCTATACCTGCTGTGATGCTTTGGCCAATACTCATTACAATTGTTCTGTCATTAATCATATCAGATGCTAACATATGGCATTTATGGCTTTGGACATTTTTAGCTGTATTTTTACATGTCTTTGTTGATATTTTTAATGCGTATGGCACGCAGGCTTTACGCCCCTTCTCTAAAAAATGGGTAGCACTCGGCGTCATTAATACCTTTGACCCTATCATTTTTGGCTTGCATTGTATAGGGCTTCTCCTATGGGCATTTGGCGCAAATCCTGTCCTTACCTTTAGCCTAATGTATCTCGTGATTATTGGCTATTATGTGCTACGTTTTGCTGTGCAAAGTGCTGTTAAACACGCTGTGCATGCTACCATTCAAGATGAGAATTATGTTATTGTAGCACCTACTATGCGATTTTTCGAGTGGCGTGTGGCAGCAGCTTCTGACACGCATTATTATGTAGGTCGTGCTTATGGGCGTTCTATTACGATATATGACAAATTTAAAATCCACTCCATCCCAAAAACACCATTAACAGAGGCTGCTTTACAAGATACTAATTTACAGTCCTTCACTTCTTTTTCACCACTCTATCGTTGGGAAATTAGTGAATTAAATAACGGACTAACAGAATTACGACTCATTGATTTACGTTACCGCAGTAATAATCGCTATCCGTTTGTAGCAGTTGCACATGTAGATGATGATAATCATGTTGTTACTTCGTATACAGGTTGGATTTTTAGCGAGGATAAGTTACAAAAAAAATTACAAATCGGGGCAAGTTAGAGGTGCAATATGAAACTTGATATGGTCGGCATTATTGTAAAAGATATGACTAAAGCAATTGCTTTTTACACATTACTTGATTTTACTGTCCGTGAGCATTACGGTGAGTATGTAGAATTACACAATGATGGTGTTCGCCTCTCATTGAATACTCAGCATATGATTACACAAGTATATGGCTTTGCACCACAACTTAAAGGTGAACGCATTGAATTAGCTTTCCTTTGCGATACTGCTCAACAAGTTGACCATTATTGCAATATTTTGCATGAAGCAGGACATAAAATTGTCAAAGCACCTTGGTTAGCACCATGGCAACAATACTATGCCATTGTGCAAGACGTCGATGGTAATTTAATTAGTTTATTTGCCACTATATAAAAAAAGGAATCGTTGCTTATAAGCGCGATTCCTTTTTTATGGGATCCCTCCACACAACTTCCAACTTAGTTCTGTACGGCTGTGCACTTGTGCCTTTTTGAATACTTGTTTTAAATAATCTTGCACAGTATGTGGTGATAAAGATAATTGGCTGGCAATGTCTTTTGTTGCTTTGCCTTGAATCAATAATACTGCAATATCAGATTCTCTCTCTGTTAATTGATAGGCTTGCATCAAATGTGCAGTAATCATTTCATTGGTAGCTGCTTGGATAAGAATAATAATTTCTGTATTTTTTGTAGCAACGACTGTCGCTGTAACTTTGAAATAACCTAAATCTTTAATAGGCGTCAAAAGTGAAATCGTCGCTTGTTCTTTATGACATTTCATATAAAGCGTTTGTAATAATTTTGGGAGGTGTAAAGTGCCTTCTTGTTGTTGTAAATAATACATAAAAGATAGCCCTTCTTCATTGCCACTAGTCACTTTAAGAACTTGGTTCATTATTAAACAGCCATTGCCATATACGCCTGATTGAGTCGTTGGTACGACATAATAATAATCTTTCAAATGCTGTGCGATATCTTTTTGCAACGCTACTAAGTATTGTGCTTCATAATTTGTAAAATAACCTTCCGTGCGAAACAATGTCAAATAGCCATAATTCTCTGCCCCACATGGCAAACACATCCTAATTTCATCTGTGTAGCCAGACAACCGTAGTAACCTTTGATAACGATAATTATCCTCTATTTTCGTGTCACTTAACCTTTGAAAATAGTTGTTATGTTGCCATAAATCATGATAAGCATCTATTGTATTTGGATGTTGCTCTAGCGCAATTATCTTACCATGTAATTGGTTAATTACCTCATCCGTCACAGCACCTAACGAACATAAAGTTTGTGGGTCGACTATTGAAAAACAATAGCTATCAATACGCATATCTTTTTGTAAATGCGTAATAATATGCTTCCGATATTGGAAACTATCATAGTTTTCTTTCCAATAGGTCAATTGGCGCTTCCATAATGAGATACTTGTCATCTTACATTCCCCCTATTTATGGGATAGTAGCACTCGTTACTATCGTCTACAATTAAGAATAGTTATCAATTACATTATAACAGAGGAGGATTCTTTTTGAAGAAACGTCTATATTTAGATGAGGGCCTAGCCATTGGTCACCGCCTACTTATTGTACAAGGTGCACCCTTAACGATTGTAGGAGATTTTATGATTACTAATAACAAACTATCCTCACATGACGCTAAACGTGTAAAAAATTTATTATGAATATAAAGGAGCACTGTCATATGTCATCACAATTATCTAATTGGAAAAATACAGATGAATCGTATCAACATACGATTCGAAAGAAAATTATAGGTTATGATTTAATTTATGATTTAATGCTCGATAGTATACGCACACAGCAACAAGTCCAAGATATTTTAATCGTTGGGGCTGGGGGTGGGCAAGAACTGCAATGCTTAGGTGCACATTACCCTAACGCCTCTTTTGTAGCAGTGGATGCGTCACCTACTATGATTCAGATCGCTAAATCGACATTTGATTTACATGCATTACACATCACTTGGTATGAACAAGACTGTTTAACGTTTAACACTGATCAAAAATTTGATGTTATTACTTGTCACTTACTCATGCACTTTCTACCTACTGAAAAAGATAAACAACAACTGTTATCTCGTTTACATAAACAATTAAAAAAAGGAGGTCGTTTATATTTATCCTTAATTAATGATAGTGCTGTTTTACAAGAACAATTATCCTATTGGCAACATAGTATGCAACGTGTAGGTATGCCACCTACACATTTCCCGCAATTTGCTGCTGCTTTTGGTGTAAGTACACATCCTATTACAGTTACCACTTTACAAGACATGATTATTCAAGCCGGCTTTTCCCAAACCGTCCCTTATTTCAAAACATTAGCTATTGATGCCTTTGTGTTATATCGCTAAAAATCATAAAGCACGACTGAAAACTCCAGTCGTGCTTTATGTTATTGTTCTAACAGCTCTATAAATTTTGGGTTTTTACTTGCAAATAAATGAAGCTTGTCGCCATAACTCGTAATCAATTGTTGCACAAGTTGTGCTGTTTGTTCAGCCCCTTTATAATCATAGCCCGCTTTGGCAGACGTTGCTTCGTAATCACTCCACAGTAATTCAATCCATGTTTGTGCTTTATGTTGTGTCATCGTTGGATTCATTGCCATCAATTGTTTTGTCAATGTGTTTATATATCGCTCCATATTATTTCCCTACCTTAATGGGTGCTAATAATGATATTGGCAAGGCTTCTTCGTACTGAGTACTACCTAAGCGATATCCCCAAGCAAAGCGACCTTTTAAGCGGTCTACTTTAAAGTATTCATCTGTTGTGCCATCAATACGATACATCTCACCTGGTGTAATAGTAGCAGGGTCGATTAAATAAGAGGCGACCATCAACGCTTTCCGTTCATAGACTGCAAACTCATTTAAGATGCCTAATTGTTCAGCCTTTCTTGCCTTTTCTCTTAAATTAGCAATTTCTTGACGCAATTCATGTTCATCCATTTGACCATATAATTCACTCATTGTCATTCTCCTTCTCGCTTATAAATGTTTCAATTATATCACTGGGAAATCCCTTTTGGTATAAAGCCTGCTTAACACGCATATTTAATGCGTAACCTTCATACTTCTTACTTTGTTTATGCCAAATCTTCTCACCTTGTAACTGTATCATCTCTCGCCAGTCTTGATCGTCTCGCTCTAGTGTAATCCGTTGCAATACCTCATTAATTACATCAAATGTATACCCTTTACGTGATAATGTAGCTTGTATCTTTTGTTTAATTTGTGCAGGCGTTTTCTGCTGTTCACTCCGCGCTACTTTTTCAGCGAGTTGTTCTGCAAGTTCTAGTTGCTCATCTGTTGTATATTGTTGTAATACTTCTTCTTGGGTTTGTTTGGTGATTCCCTTTTTGTGCATATCTTGAGCAATCGCTTTAGGGCCTTTTTTCATGGTTTGTTTTTTGGTGTTTAATAAAGCTGTAGCAAAGGTTTCATCGTTAATAAAACCATATGCTTTTAGCTTTTGAATAGCTTCTAAAATTACAGCGTCGCCAAATGATAATGTGCGTAACTTTTCTTGAATCTCATGCTCACTGCGCATTTGAAAAGACAGATAATGGAGTGCTTTGTTATACGCTTTTCGAATTTCGTCTTCATAATTTATTTCAGCAATTTCGTCTGGAGTCAAAGCACTTCCTTTTGTTAAGGCATATTTCACTAAGATTGCTTCGTCCACTGGAAAGGCATATTTGTCATTTAAATAAATATTATAACGTTCAACATTGTTTTTTTGCTGTGTGATTTTTGTGATGACCTGCATACCTCACCCTCCTTTATTGCCCCTCATTATAACGCTTTTTAAAGGTTTATGCATGGGGTATAGTAATACTAATATCATACTAAAGGAGGCACTATTATGAAAATTGTAGTAGCTGGTGGTTCAGGCTTTGTTGGTAAAAAGCTTACCACTTTATTGCACAATGACGGACATGAAGTTGTGATTTTAACACGCGGTAAATCTCGAATGGAAAAAGGCATGCAGTTTGTACAATGGCTTTCAAAAGAAGCTGATCCCGTTGCAGAAATACGCTATGCGGACGCCTTTGTTAATTTAGCAGGTGTTTCTTTAAATAGTGGACGTTGGACAGAAAAAAAGAAGCATGAGATTTATGCAAGTCGCATGCAAGCTACATCTACATTAATTGATATGATGACGCAATTATCACAGCCGCCAAAAGTGCTCGTTAATGCGAGTGCTGTAGGAATTTATCCTGCTTCACAACATATGATTTATACAGAAGAAGATAAAATTTTTTCACAAGATTTTTTAGGTTCAACCGTGCGTGATTGGGAGCGTATGGCAAATCGTGCACAAGCGTTAAACGTGCGTGTAGCGACAGGGCGCTTTGGTGTCATTTTAGGAAAAGATGGCGGTGCTCTACCGCTTATGGCGCTCCCTTATCGCTATTATGTCGGTGGGCCTGTTGGTAGTGGTAAACAGTGGTTGTCATGGGTACATGTTGATGATGTAGCGCGTGCTTTATACTTCGCTATGACAACGCCTGAACTCATAGGCCCGTTTAATGTCACTGCCCCTCATCCACTACGCATGGCTGATTTTGTTCAAGTGTTAAGCGATGTATTGCATAAGCCTAATTGGCTCGCAGTACCTTCTTTTGTTTTACAAATCGCATTAGGTGAGCAAAGTAAACTTGTCTTAGAAGGACAACACGTAGTGCCTCAACAACTTGAAAAACATGGATTTGAGTTTAAATACCCTACTGCACAACAGGCTTTAGAAAACATTTACGCATAGTGTTTTGTTCGTTATAATGATGGAATGACGAAAAAAGGACGTGACTGTTTTGACAGAAACAATTATGAAGGTAGGACAACAATTCCCCTTAACGATTAAACGTTTAGGCATTAATGGTGAAGGTGTTGGTTTTTTTAAACGCAATGTTGTATTTGTGAAAGGTGCAATCCCTGGAGAGGTTGTAACAGCACAAGTAACAAAATTATCTCGTAGCTTTGCTGAGGCAAAAATCGTGAAAATACGTGAAAAATCACCACATCGTCAACAAGCACCTTGTCCTGTATATGAAGAATGTGGCGGTTGCCAATTGCAACATATCCGTTATGAACACCAACTTGTTGAAAAACGCGATATCGTCATACAGGCGCTAGAGCGTTATGCACCACAACTATTAGAACAAACGGAAATACATGCTACCTTAGGTATGGATGAGCCTTGGCATTATCGCAATAAGAGTCAGTTCCAAGTACGTAAAGAAGGAAAGCGTGTATATGCGGGTTTATTTGCAGCAGGCACTAATCAATTATTAAATATTAATGATTGTCTTGTACAACACCCTGTAACATCTAAAATTACAGTAGCTACACGTAAAATTTTACAGAAATTAAATATTCCGATTTATGATGGCAAAACATTAGATGGCATCATTCGTACAATTGTAGTGCGCACAGGGGTAAAAACGGGTGAAACACAAGTCGTACTTGTAACAACACGTAAAGACATCCCTCATCTAGAGGAATTAATGACACGTATGTTACGTATTGACCCAAGTATTGTCTCTATCACACAAAATATTAACCGGGAGAAAACAGGAATCATTTTTGGTGAAGAGACTCATCTCCTTCACGGAAAAGAAACCATTCATGAAACGTTAGGCGAGTTTGGCTTTGACTTAGCTTCACGTGCATTCTTCCAATTGAACCCTACGCAAACTGTTATTTTATATAATGAAATTAAAAAGGCAGCTGCATTAACTGGCAAAGAAAGCGTTGTAGATGCATACTGTGGTGTTGGCACAATTGGTTTATGGCTAGCTAACGAGGCACAAGAAGTACGCGGTATGGATATTGTACCTGAGAGTGTTCAAAATGCACGTGAAAATGCAAAAAAACATGGCTTCACACATGCTAAGTACGTTACAGGTAAAGCAGAAGATGTGCTGGCACGTTGGCAAAAACAAGATTTCACACCTGATGTTATTACAGTAGACCCACCACGCACAGGGTTAACACAATCCTTTATTACAACAGTGAAAAAATTGCGACCAAGTCGTTTAATTTACACATCTTGTAATCCATCAACGTTAGCTAAAGATTTGCAAGACTTGAGCACGTTATATGAGGTTACTTACATTCAACCAGTAGACATGTTCCCACAAACTTCTCAGGTGGAATGTGTTACGTTGTTAACTTTAAAATAATAAGATGCAGAGCTATTCCGCAAATCTATATTGGATTTGCGGTTTTCCTTCTGCATCAATTTCGATTTTAACAATAAAACGATTAATTATTTCTGAATCAATTTTTTTGCTGCTTAATAACTGGCTTATAGCTGTTTGTACATGTTCTAATTTTATATTGATTAGTTTTTCATTATTATTTAGTTCATATTTACTTATTTTTTCTATAATTCTATTTTTTTCTGAACTGTATTCTACAGAGTAATCATTATAGACGTCTGAAGTGATTTTCCCATCAGATAAAAGATTTAACATTCTTTTCTTTTTCAACTCGTTCGGTTCCAATTCTTTTTTTGAAGAATTGATTAATTTTTGACTTTTATTAATATTAGGCTGTATTTTTTAATTCATTGGCCGCATCGAAATTATCCTCGTAAATTAGTTGCATAAATTTATTTTTATCAAACAAATTCCCCAATATATCAAACCTGTCACCGCTCATTCCTTTTGGTACAATGAATATTTGGAAATAAAAATTGCTATCCTCAAGGAATAAAATAAAATCAGGTTGAAAGCCTTGTAAGTACATGTCTACTGTTTCACCTGCACGATTGCTCCGTGACCCATATTGGTGCAAATTCACTTTTAGCTGACTCACGAACAGATACGCTTTTATAATAGTTAGGGATATACACTATTTTATTCAAGGTACAGCACACGCTGAACAAGTAAAAACACTGCTTCATCAATGGTTTGACCGTCCTGTATAAAAAACTGTATAAATAATATTCATAGGAAAAGCCACGAAACGTTAATATCACAACATTCATGGTTTTTTGGTGTATGTCCAAACTTTTATTTGGGAACGTTTTTTGAAATTGAAATTCATATTATATACAAAATATTATTTAACTAATTCTTTATACATGTTGATACCTGCAACATGAAATCCTAAATTATTATATAAATTGATTGCATGTTCATTGCTTCCGAAAACATGTAATTTAAAGAAGGCAATTTCTCGATTTGATAAAAGGGATTCAAGTTCGTTCATAACCTTTTTTCCAATTCCTTTTGAACGAAAATCTTCTTTAAGATATATTTCATACAAAAAAGCACTTTTGTTTTCTTCAACTACTTTTAACCATACATATCCTACGATTTTTCTATTTTCTATAACATTATAGAATTCATGATTTTTTGTGTTAAATCCATTGGACAAATACCCGCTAATTGCCTTTTCTGCCCTTAGAAAAGCAGATTCGTTTATTACCTCAAAAGTGTTTTCTTCAAGTGTGAGAGCATACCTCTGCGTTTTATCTTTTATGTATGTGTTATATTCATCTTCATTCATTGGTACTAATAGTTTCACTTTGACAACCAACTCCAATCAAGTATTCTCTAAATTAAACAGACTATATAATAAATATTCTTAAAGCACCGTTTGGAATTTTTTCCTATAAAGTCCCCAAAGTATCATTTGGGAACGTTATTTTATTTTGTATACTTTATAAATTTTTGGATAATTAATTCGTTTTTTAATTAAACTAAATTCATTTCTTTTAAAAAGTATGTAAGCCACTCATTTTGAGGAGAAATAATCGGTGGTAAGTTGTCTAATGGAGACCAAAATAATTTAAATATATGATTATCAGTTTCAATTTCCCATTCATCAAGCTCGCTGTTTGATTGAAGATGATAAAATTGTCTTATTATTTTTGAAGATAAATTTTTTTCCTCTACCCATCCAGTTATCTGATAGGATATATAATTTGGTTCTGGATATTTATCTCCTTCTTTATATGATATTTGTATGAATTCCCCATGTTTTCGTTCATGAAATACAGTAATACCTCTTCGGATTTCTGCCCACTGAAAACTAGAAGTATCAGGTTTCGAATATATTTTTGCTTTATTAAAAATGATATATTTTCCTTCTAAGTTTTGTTCATTACTTCCAATCATTTTGCATGAAATAAAATCTTTAAGACCGGTTTCTTCAGTTGCTTCTCTATAAGCTGCTTCATAAAAGTCCTCATTAATTTCGACTGTACCTGCTGGTATTTGAATACCCGCACTAGGATGATGAATTAAAAGAAGTTCTAGTTTGTCACCATTTTTTCTAGTAATAAAGCATGTAACCTTACTTAATTCTTTTTCCATGTTCCCCTCCTTAAAATAGCAATATGAATTATAAGCTGAACTATATTATATCATTATTAAAAAAAAGCATCCAAAGCGTCCTTTGGTAACCACCTTTCATTGAGATTCTATTTATATGTTCTAGCCATTCAGAACAAGTAGGGGTAGCGTCAGGAAAATGCGGATTTACAACGGTAAGAAAATGTTCGTAAATTATCCGGCCTTCTAAACGAAAACCGGATTCTACTTAAACTTTATAATAATTACCAAGATATTAACTTCTCTTTTTATTTTTAGAGTCTTTTTTAGCAGTACCATTAAAATTTTAAGGGTATTAATCTTAATTCCTATATTTATCTCACTCTTCTTTCTAAACGCCTCTTCTACATCAATATCGAGCTTGTTGGCAAGATCAAAAAGATTCCATAATTATTTTAAAATTTTGGGATAACAAATCTACTTCTCGGTATTTTTCAACGTACGACACTCAGCACAGGTGGAATGTGTTGTGCAATTGCTTTTGAAACAAAGATAATAACAGGACGCCGCAAATGTAGCATAACTTTGCGGTGTTTTTTGATTACTTGAGACTTTACATCAATCCTATTCACTTAATGAAAGTTTGTCATAAAACATATTGCAAACTTGTATCAATACCTGTATAATTGCAAACTAGGTGCCAAACCTATGTGATTATCATTTTGATTTTCACAAACTAAGGTTGTCGTTATGCGCGGATCGCTAGACAGCCTTAGCTTAATGAGCGGAGATGAGCCCGCTCTTTTTTTATGCAAAAAAAGGATTTCATAATGAAATCCCTTCCCCTTTATCCGATATGCTGTTTAGCTGGCTTTCCAAAAAATAATAAAACACAGCCTACTAGTAATAACACTACTGCCACAAAAACGAGAAAACTAACTTGTGGTATATGCTCAATAAATACGCCGCCAACTACTGGTCCAATCAAGCTGCCGATACTAAAGGCAATCCCACATAATAAATTGCCTGTTGGTAATAGTCGTTTTGGCGTTAAATCCGCCATATAGGAAATCCCTTGCGAAAATACTGAACTTACCATAGTGCCTGCTAAAAAGAAACAAACTAACACAGACCATTCACTATGCTCTACTAAACTGGCAATAAAGAAAATAACACTACTGCCTAAAAACCCTACTAATAAAATCTTTCGTCTTCCAATTTTATCGCCTAACATTCCTAAAGGTATTTGTGTTAAAATGCCGCCTAATGTGAATAAAGACAACATAATAGGTACTAAATTGCCATTAAAATTATTGCGTAGCGCATACACTGGGAATAATGCATTTAATGACGACTCTAAAAAACCATAAACGAACGGGCCTAGAAAAGCCACCCATGCCACAATAATAGTCGTTTTATAGCGTTTCCATCCTTCTTCACTAGGATTACCTTTCAAACGTTCTGGTCTTTCATTCTTCACAAAAAAGACGAATGACCATGCTAGTAAACATAGCACTGATGATAAAATAAATGGCAATGCCTGTGAAATAGTTAATAAACTAACCATTAAAGGTCCTACAGCAAACCCCATACTAAAAGATAAACCATAGATTGCCATGCTTTTACCTAAACTTGAACGTTCAGATGAACTTGTCACCCAAGTTTGTGTTGCAATATGTAGTGCTTGGTCACCTACTCCAATAATTAAGCGTAAGGCAAACCAAAACCAAATACTCTGCCATAACGGAAATAACATCAACGAGATAAATACAGTAGCCCCACCAATTAAAATAATTGGCTTGTAACCAAACTTACGTAACGGTTGCTCTAAAAACGGGGATATTAACAATACGCCAATATATAACCCTGTTGCATGTAAACCATTGATGGTTGATGATACACCGTTTTGTTCAAATATTACAGAAATTAAAGGTAGCAGCATACCTTGGGAGAAGCCTGATATGGATACAATGGCAACAATAATCCAAAAGCGTCGCGACTCCTCATTCGTCCAGAATTTCATAAGATGCCTCCAATCCTATGCTGTTTTATGCAAAACACACCTCATAGTACCACATTATTTTCTACACTGTGAACCCCTTATTAAGCGAATTAACCCAAATTCACTGTTTCAAGCTAATCATATATTTGAATAAATATTCTTTTCAAGTAATAAAAACCTATAGTTTGTCAGCGCCTTTTACTTGCCAATTTAAATCTGATACTTTAGGCTTATTTTGCAATAAAATAAAATGCTTTACTATTAAGATGATTATGAAAGAGGTGCGATATTTTATGTCAGAGTTAAATAAAGTCGATTACTTAAAAGAACGCTTAGAGAATTTCTTACACGCATTAGAGGAAATAGACCCTGAAACGACAGAATTAGCAGATATTGACCGTTTAATTTCGATGGTTGATGATTTAGAAGAAAAAATGAAAGAAATATAAGTAGAGTAGCTATTTTTTAGAGTGTTTCACTTTTACCAAACGTAAAAGTAAGCGCTCTTTTTTTAATGTAGGGAAAAGAGTATAATGAGTGTGGTTGTAACAATTAATTTTAGGGGGAAAAATAACCATGAATTTAGCAACATTGGAGAAAAGTATTTATGATTTAATTACAGAAACGTCAACTAACTTGCCAAAAGACGTACGACGCGCGATTAAAGCCGCAAAAGAAGCGGAAAATGCTGGTACGCGTGCAGCTATGAGTTTAGACACGATTACTAATAATATCGTTATGGCAGAAGATAACGTTTCTCCGATTTGTCAAGACACAGGTCTTCCTACTTTTAAAATCAAAACTCCTATTGGCGTAAATCAACTTGAAATTAAAGACATTATTAAAAAAGCCATTACTCAAGCGACAAAAGATGCAAAATTACGCCCTAACTCTGTGGACTCATTAACAGGTGAAAACAGCGGAGATAACTTAGGTGAAGGTGTACCTGTTGTAAAGTTTGAACAGTGGGAAAAAGATTATATTGAAATGAAACTTATTTTAAAAGGCGGCGGCTGTGAAAATAAAAATATTCAATACAGCTTACCTTGTGAACTAGAAGGTCTTGGCCGTGCTGGCCGTGACTTAGATGGCATTCGTAAATGTATTTTACATTCTGTTTATCAAGCACAAGGACAAGGTTGTTCTGCTGGCTTCATCGGTGTCGGCATTGGTGGCGACCGTTCTTCAGGTTACGATCTTGCAAAAGAACAATTATTCCGCAGTGTTGATGATGTAAACCCTAATATTGACCTAGCAAAATTAGAAGACTATATCGTTAAAACATCTAATACATTTGGCATTGGCACCATGGGCTTTGGTGGTGAGGCAACATTATTAGGCTGTAAAATTGGTGTGATGCACCGCATTCCCGCTTCATTTTACGTATCAGTAGCATATAACTGTTGGGCTTATCGCCGTATGGCTATTGATCTTAACCCTGAAACAGGTGAGATTATAAATTGGCATTATCAAGATGGCGAAAAAATCACATTTAAAGATGACGCACAAGAAGATACACCAAAAAAAGAAGTAGTAAAATTAACAGCCCCTATTACAGAAGAGCAAATTCGTGCGCTTAATGTTGGTGATGTTGTGTCTATTACAGGTCGCATGTATACAGGCCGTGACGCTATTCACCACCACTTAATGGGTGAAGGTGTGGAAGCACCTGTTGACTTAAACGGACAAATTATTTACCATTGTGGTCCTGTTATGGCGAAAGACGAAAACGACAATTGGGTTGTTAAAGCAGCTGGGCCTACAACTTCAATCCGCGAAGAGCCATATCAAGGTGACATTATGAAGCGTTATGGCATCCGCGCTGTTATTGGTAAAGGTGGTATGGGGCCTAAAACACTTAAAGCACTTGAAGAACACGGTGGTGTATATTTAAATGCTATTGGCGGCGCTGCTCAATACTATGCAGATTGTATTAAATCTGTTGATGGTGTGGACTTAATGGAATTTGGTATTCCAGAAGCTATGTGGCATTTAGGTGTTGAAGACTTTACAGCAGTTGTTACAATGGATTCTCATGGTAATTCATTACATGCTGATGTGGATAAATCCTCTTTAGAGAAATTGGCAAAACATGCCGAACGTGTATTCTAATCAACATGTATTCTCAATTAGATTTTTCTTGAAAAATTAATTTAAATTTATAGCAAAACCGCTATCCCTTCATACGTAAGGGGTAGCGGTTTTTTATTACGCAATGATAATTGTTATCGGTATAAAATGGTTGATTATAATTTATCCTTTGTTATAATTATTTTAAATTAAGAATTAGATACACATCAGCTTAAAAATAGTATTAAATTCATTACAAGCTATAATATCAATATTTTGAAATTGAATTTCATTATCAGGAGGGTTATTATGAATACATCTAATCGAGAAAAATTATCATTAAATGAGAAAATAAAAGAACATGGTGAACTTATTGCCGCATTGGCCTCTGGTATCATTATTTTGATTGCTTGGCGCTTGAATGTCGCTGGTTTAGAAACCGCGTCAGTCATTGCTTATTTAACAGCATTTGTTATAGGAGGATTTGCCAAAGCTAAAGAAGGTATTGAAGATACTATTGCAGATAAACGTTTGAATGTAGAATTGCTCATGATATTGGCTGCTGTTGGTTCGGCTATTATTGGATACTGGGCTGAGGGTGCTATTTTAATCTTTATCTTTGCTGTTAGTGGCGCATTAGAAACGTATGCTATGAATAAAAGCCATAGAGAAATTTCGGCGTTAATGGCTATGCAACCTGAAGAGGCTTGGTTAGTACGTGATCATCTTGAGCCCGTTAAGGTATCTATTGATACACTTGAGCTTGGGGATTATTTATTAATTAAACCTGGTGAACGTGTACCTGCAGATGGTGTCATTGTTAAAGGAACATCTTCTATTGATGAGGCTGCAATCAGTGGTGAACCTATACCTGTATCTAAAAATATAGGAGACGAAGTATTTGCAGGTACCGTTAATCTAAATGGACTCATTACAATGGAAATGACAAAGCCTAATAATGAAACACTCTTTCAAAAAATTATTGCTCTTGTACAATCTGCACAAAGCGAAAAATCGCCATCTCAACAATTTATCGAAAAATTTGAAGGTACTTATGTCAATGTCGTTCTTATCACTGTAGCAGTGATGATGTTTCTTCCTCACTTTGCATTAGGTTGGGACTGGACGACAACATTTTATCGCGCGATGGTATTACTTGTAGTAGCGTCTCCGTGTGCACTTGTAGCGTCGATTATGCCTGCCACTTTAGCGGCGATCTCAAATGGTGCGAAACAAGGGATTTTATTTAAAGGTGGCTTACATTTAGAGCATTTAAGCGTCTTAAATGTCTTAGCTGTAGACAAAACAGGTACATTAACACAGGGCAAACCGGTTGTGACTGATATGATTGTGCGTCCTGATTTGGATGAGAAAACGACTTTGCATGCACTTGCTAGTATTGAAGCACAATCTAACCACCCATTAGCACAAGCTATTACACGCTATGCTAGAGAACAACAAGTTGGCGAATTTACTCAACCCGCAATTGAAGATGTCCCTGGTTGGGGGATTAAAGCAACCATTCAGCAACATCACTACACAGTTGGTAAGCCTGAATTTGTTGGTAAAGATGAGGCTGCACAATTTGCTAATCATGCAGCAGATCGATTAGCACAAGAAGGAAAAACCGTAATCTTTATGAAAGATGAGCAAGGTATTGCAGCACTTGTGGCATTAAAGGATACTGTTCGTCAGGAAGCTAAAGATGCGGTTGCAGCCTTAAAACAACTTGGTGTTAAAGTTGTTATGTTAACAGGTGACAATGAAAAAACCGCTCATGTTATTGCACAGGAGGCAGGTGTGGACGAATATGTTGCAGAATGTTTACCTGAGACAAAAGTTACGTACATTAAACAATATTTAGCGTCCGATAAATTTGTTGGTATGGTTGGTGATGGGATTAATGATGCACCTGCTCTAGCTACTGCTACCACGGGTATTGCTATGGGCGAAGGGACTGATGTTGCCTTAGAAACAGCAGACATGGTGTTAATGAAAAATGACTTATCTAAAATTGCTTATGCGATTAAACTATCACGCAAAATGCAGCGCATTGTAAAACAAAATATCATCTTCTCTATTTCTGTTATTGCTTTGCTTATTATTTCGAATTTTTTACAAGTAGTAGATTTACCTTTAGGTGTTATTGGTCATGAAGGCAGTACAATTTTAGTTATTTTAAATGGTTTACGCATGTTGCGAAAACAAGATTAAAAATAGCATAATTACAATAAGCACAGACGGTTTTCATTTCGTCTGTGCCTATTTTATGAGATGATTTTGTTCAGTTACGAAACAAATTTCAAACCTACTACACCTATGACAATAAGTAGTACACTCGCAATTCGTCCAACACTCTTAGATTCCCCAAAGAACAGCATATTAATAATGACTGCCCCTGCTGTACCAATCCCAATCCATACAGCATATGCCACACTCACTTGTAAATATTCAAAAGAAAAGTATAACCAAGCAAATGCGCCACCAAAACCTAATAAGTAAATAAAACCATTAAACAACGTTTTATGCTCACTGTATTTTTTCAAACCAATAACGCCCAAAAATTCAAATGCAGCGGCTAAAATGACTAAAATCCAACCTAATGTTGTACTTGATAGCCCTGGTACAGCATCTACGACGAAATCCAATGTTGCTGCTGTTTCATATGTGCCCATATTATTCTAAACCTTCCTTTGCTTTCTTCTCATCTATACTATCAGCAATGTTTAATCCCATCACACCTACAACGACAATAAACATAAAGATCACTTTAGCTAAGCTTAGAGACTGATCAAAGAATAAAACATCCATAATAGCTACACCTACTGTACCAACACCTGCGAATATCGCATATACTGTACCAGTTGGTAAATGCTCGCATGCTTTTGTTAAGAAGTAGAAATCTACAAAAATAAAAATAATAATGGGAATCCAGTGCCACCATGCACTAGCAATATTAAAGCCAAAAATCCAAACTAATTCAAAAAAGCTCGTTAACGCAACATATAACCATGCGCGTTCTTTACCTGTTTTCATGATAAAACCTTCCTTTATTTTTTGAGGGCATGCATAATAAACTCATATACTTGCTCTTGTTGAGTAATCGCTTGAGCCTCTTTATCTGTGTCATACAAATAAATTTGTTCTGCTGCAGACTCAATTAAACCAATGATTAACTTAGATATAGCTTCCGGTTTAATATCCTCGCGTATACTGCCTTTTGTTTGCACAGCAGTAATCCATTCACTTAACCAATCATATAAGGGAGCGTATACGGTTTCCCATTCCTTAAGATGTTCTGTTGACGCGAGTCCTGCATACATCAATGCTTGGATGTCATGGTATTTTCTTGATACATCAAAAATCGCATGAATGATTTGTTGAAGCTGTTGCTCATAATCTGCTTGTTGTTCTACTTCCTCATTTACCATTGCTAATGTTTTCTCTACCATTTCTTCTGCAATAGCTGGCATTAACGTCCATTTAGACGAGAAATATAAATAAAATGTACCTTGTGCAATACCTGCGCGCTTAACAATATCTGAAATTGTAACTTTATGCACACCTTTTTCCTTAAAAACTTCTATTGCTGCAGCTACAATCATTTCTTTTTTACTCAATACTCTTACCTCCTCCTATAATGACTGATTGTCATTCATTATATACCATTCAGAAAAAAATCGCAAATCAACATGGAAAAACCTTATAATATATCACTTCTTTAAATCCATAATAAAACACTACAGAACGTTATGATTGCTCTGTAGTGTTAACTGATTATTATTCAATTGTTACAGCTAGCGACGGTAAATACCAAGAAGGACTACTTACACTTCCAAAGCCCACATACACATCATTACTCACTTGTTGTACATCTTGTAATAATGTAAAGAAATTACCTGCGATCGTCATCTGCTTCAAAGCACTTGCAATATTTCCATCTTTAATATGGAAACCTGTTGCGGCCAAAGAAAAATCACCTGACACACTATTAGCACCTGCATGCAATCCTGTTAAACTATGAATTAAAATACCATTCGTAATAGTGCTCATCATCTTTTGGAATGACTCTGTACCTTGTTGTACTACAAAATGATGTGGCGCTACACTTAAGGTATCTTTATAAGATGCCTTTGCTGCATGCCCTGTTGTTGTCTCTCCTGCTTTTTTTGCTGTTTGTCGATTGTGCAAAAACGTTTGTAAATAGCCTTGCTTTATAATGGTTGTTGGTATTGTTGCTACACCTTCTGCATCAAATGTTGTTTGTGTTAATGCTTCTTTATAACGAGGCTCATCTATGATGGTCAATACAGAAGATGCAATTTGCTTGCCCACCTGCTTGTCTAGACGTGACATGCCTTTTTGCACTTGCTCTGCTGAAAAGGCATTCGTATATACACTTAGTAAAGAAACCGCAGCCTTATTTTCTAAAATCACAGGATATGAAGCTGACGGTAAGGATTGGCCTCCTAGTAAAGCAATTGCATTTTTTGCTACTTGTTGAGCAAATGTCTGCCAGTCAAAAGTAGTAATATCGTGAATTTGCGCACTATGAGCTCCTGTCTTTGTTTCTTGATTACTTTTGGCGACAGCATTCGCTAACACAATAAGGCCATTGCCTTTCTCATACAAGTGCAAACCTAAACTGTTAGCCAGTTGGCGTTCGCCTTCATATTGTTGTAACTGACAATAATTCACGCTGATAATTCTTTCATCATATGCCTTAATTTCTTTTTCGATATTTCTTAATAATGTAATCATTTGTTCAGGCGTTGCTGCTGCTGCTTTGGGTTTGTAAAAATCACCTTGTGCATAATCTGTACTCCCTGTAAAAATAGTCGTTTCATCTTCTACTTCTAATACCTCAGCATTTTCCTTCACTGCTTCAATTAAAAATGGAATACTATCCTCTGTGATCTTTTCTGTATACGCGTAACCCATTTTGCCTTGATGTACTGCACGAAAACTAACACCACCTTGTTGCGATGTTTCATAAGCGTCCACATCTTGGTTATACACTTTGATTAGTAGAGATGTACTGCGTTCGGCATACATTTCTGCTTGTTGTAAGTTAGCTTCTTTAGACGCTTGTAATAGTAGTGCTTCAAATTGTTGTAGCTTCATTATACTTCCTCCTTTGTGCCACCAACCGTCATTTCACTCACGCGAATCATCGGCTGCCCGACATTTACAGGTATGCTCCCACTGACAGAACCACACATGCCTGCACCGTGTGCTAAATTATTACCTACACGATCTACTTTATAAAGAGTCTCTGCACCATTTCCTATCAATGTAGCCCCTTTAATCGGTTGTTTAATCTCGCCATTTTCAACAATATACCCTTCCATAACAGCAAAGTTATAATCACCTGTAGCTGGATTTACTGAACCCCCGCCCATATACTTTGCATAAATCCCGTATTCTGTATCTTGAATAATGGATGCTGGTGTTGATGTGCCATTTGCAATAAATGTATTCGTCATGCGAGATGTAGGATTGTAGCGGTAAGATTGTCGACGAGAAGAGCCTGTTAGTGCTGTGTTCATACGTCTTGCATTAAATTTATCTACAAGATATCCCTTTAAAATACCGTTTTCAATTAATACGTTGCGACGCGTCGCTTCTCCTTCATCATCCATATTTAAGGAGCCCCACTCATTCGCTAATGTACCATCATCAATATAAGTAACTAAATCCGATGCCACCTTTTCACCAATACGATTTGCAAATACCGAGTTTCCTTTAGCTACAGCCGTTGCTTCCAAACCGTGCCCACAAGCCTCATGGAATATTACACCACCAAATTCATTATCAATAATGACAGGAAACTTACCACTTGGGCATTCTTCTGCCTTTAACATCGTCACTGCAATGCGAGAAGCCTCTGTGGCATAATGCTTAATATTTAAATTTTCAAGAAACTCAAAACCTGCTGAGGCACCTGGTCCATAATGACCGGTTTGTATCTGATTGCCCTCTTTAGCTGTAGGCATAATACTAAATCGTGTATGTACACGTAAATCTTCCACAAACTTTCCTTCTGAGTTCGCAATCATAACACGTTGCTCATCTTCTATATAATTAACACGCACTTGTGTAATCTTATCACTATAAGCACGGGCAATATGGTCTGCTTCTTTCAGTATACGCACTTTCTCGTCGTATGCTACATCACTTGGCATACGTGTAATTTCATTTACGATTTGTGCTTCTTCACGCGTTAATGGTTGCACATGAGTATCATCTCCTTTTAAGGCTGCTGCTGCACGTTTAGCCACCTCGATCAGATTGCCTTCCTCTGCATCAGTTGTATAAGTATACACATTGCGTAATCCTGAGAAAATACGTATACCTACACCATAATCACGGCCAGTAATAGCGCGCTCTATTTGTGATGTTTGCATCTCTAAACGGCTTGAAATTTTATCTTCTACAAAAATCTCAGCAAAATCGCCACCTGTTGAAAGCGCTGCTGTAATCACATTATCAATTGTTGTTTGCTTTAACATATAAATTCCCTCCTGTGTGAACCATAGTATAAGAGTAGTGGAATGCGTGCACTTTATGCAAGTCATACGTTTACTAGAGAAGAGATGAATGACTCTTAGATTTACTATGTATGCTAACGACTAAAAAAGAAAAAAGCGGTAAGAGGAAAGATCGTCTTCCCTTTACCACTTATTTTATATCCCACTCGTTACTATTATGCTTTGAGTTGTTGCTGTTGTTCCTTAAGTTGTTGAAAAGTAACAGCTCTTTTATTCATAGAAGCATTGAGAATGCCACCAAAAATTAAAATAATACCTGTGAAGTACAGCCATAACATCAACATAATGACCCCACCAATACTGCCATAGGTAGCAGAATAATTACCAAAATGCGAAATATAAAAAGAAAAACCATACGTGAGTAACATCCAAGCTGCTGTAGCAAATACAGCACCTAACCACACACTTTTAAATTTTAATCGTGGTGACAAATTGGGTACAAACCAATACATGCCAATCAACACAACAAAGATTAATAATGGTGGTGTTGCCCAACTTAAAATATTAATGATTTTTAAGAAGCCTAAATCAATATGCATATAATGTGTAATGAAATTTACGATTTGCTGACCAAAGACAGGTAATAATAAGGTGAGTAAAATGACAATCGCCAATGCAAAAGTAAATACTAGTGATAATACACGTGTTTTAAAACCTTGTACATTCGTTGTATCATATGCCTTATTCAATCCATTCATTAACGCATTAATCCCTTTTGAGGCTGACCAAATCGTTGCTAAAATACCAATAGATAATAACCCACCATTACGATTCGTCAATATATCGTTTAATGGCTTTTCCAACATGCGATAAATCTCTTTAGGCATTAAATTTTGCAAGAAATCAAAAATTTGACTCACTTGTAAATTTAAAAAGGGTAGTAAAGTCACTAAAAATATAATTAATGGAAAAAAAGATAACAAAAAGAAATACGCTAATTGCGCACCTTGTGCTGAAATATCCACACGCTGTGTACGCAAGATTAAATCTTGTAAAAATCCTTTCCATGTCGTCATATCAATTTCTTCTAAGTCTGGTGATACATATGACTTTACCAATGATACAGCTTCTTTACTGCGCTTCATTTGTTCGCCCTGCATGCCACCCCTCCTTATGACTTAACGCTGCTCTTCATTTTGCTTTTCAAATGCTGATTTTGTATCACTAATCATCGATTGTAATGTTTCAGGCATGCCTTTCAAGCCATCAACTTGGCCTAATAGTGATTGTACCGTATCAGATGCCCCACCATAAAAGCCTTGTGCTTGTTCAATTTTTTCAGCAATCTTTTCTTGTAATTCATCACGGTTTGATGCGTAATAGGATACTGTCGAAGCCACTTTTTTAGTAGTTGCTACTGTGTGCTCGCGAGTAGCACGATCTAACATGCTAACTGCTGCTCCTGCTAATGCTCCTAAAATCATTGAAGATACTAATTTGCTTTTCGCCATTGTTATGTCCTCCTAAAATATGTTTTACTCTATTCCCCTTCGCGTTTAGCATAAAACGCTACTCTATTTTATATCTTACCAAAAAACAGCTTATCACGCTTGTTTTAATATGATAATTCTAGCTAAGTATCACTAGTCCAACCATAAAAACGAGGGATTCATTATTGACTTTTGATACACTTAATGGAATGATAAATTTATTGAGAAAGGCGGTATGTCAAAATGGATTTATCTACACCTTCTAAAGAAAATGTAGCGTATATGATTGAGCAATTAAAAGAAAAACTGCGCATGGTTAATGTTGACGCTATGAATGCAGATAGTTTTACTGAAAACAATTATGAAGATTTATATGACCTGTACACGATGGTTATGAAACGCACTAATTTTAGCCCCAATGAAATGCAAGCTATTGTAGCTGAATTAGGCTCTTTACGTGCATAAAAAAAGAAGTCGCAAACTACTGCGACTTCTTTTTATTTGTTGTCTGGTTCTTCTGCTGATGTTGTTTCTTGTTGCTCTTTGATGTTGTCTTCCATCGTGAATGTGCCATCCTCTAGCACACGCGGTTGTATCAATACTTCTACTCGACGGTTTTTATTACGTCCTGCTTCTGTATTGTTATCTGCTACTGGTTTATTCTCCCCGTAACCTTTCGCACTAAAATACTGAGGATCAAGATTAGGGTTACTTTCAATCAGTAGCTCTAAAAAGTTGACAGAACGTTTAACAGATAATGACCAGTTAGATGAAAACTCTGCTGTACGGATTGGAATATTGTCTGTATGGCCTGTAACAACAACATTACGTGCTGGGTCAAAGACAAGTAATTGTGATAACTCCGCTGCTACTGGCTTATATTCATCCTTAATCTCCGCTTGCCCCATATTAAATAATACGGAGTCACGAATTGTAACGAGTAAGCCTTCATCCGTCAACGTTGTATTAAACATTTCTTCTAATTCATTATTTGCAATAAATTGTTCAACATTGTCTTGGATCTCCCCTAATGCTTCTTGATCTTCTACATAGGCTGAGCTCTTTGGCATCTCAGCAGCATCACTAGGATTTTGTGAATCTACTGGTGCAGGATGTTCCATAAAACTAGAACCACCATCAAACACTTGATTAAATACAGCTGACATTCGTTCTAATTTCTTTTCGTCAACAGTACTTGAGGCAAACAGTACAATAAAGAGCGCAAGTAATAATGTTAAAATATCTGCATAAGGAACGAGCCATGACTCATCTACATGTTCCTCTGGTTTTTTACGCTTAGGCTTCCTTGCCACCGCCTCCACCTTCTCCCATGATTTGTTTACGTTCGTCCATCGTTAAGTAGGATGCTAATTTTTGTTCAATGACACGCGGTGCTTCACCTTCTAAAACAGATAAAATCCCCTCAATCATCATATTTTTTTGACGTACTTCAATTGATGATTTTCGCTTAAGTTTATTCGCAAATGGGTGCCATAAAACATAACCTGTAAAAATACCAAGTAATGTAGCAACGAATGCTGCTGAGATGGCAACACCTAATTTATCGATATCATTCATATCTTTTAAGGCGGCGATTAACCCAATTACCGCTCCCAAAACCCCTAGCGTAGGTGCATATGTACCAGCTTGCGTAAATATCGCTGCGCCTGAAGCATGACGATCTTCCATCGCCTCTACCTCTTCTGTTAAAACATCTCTTATGTAATCTGCATTTTGACCATCAATGGCTAGTGTTAAACCATTTTTTAAAAATGGGTCTTCTACTTCTGATGCTTTTCCTTCTAATGCTAATAGCCCTTCACGACGAGCTAAGTCTGCCCATTCAGAAAACATCTTAATAATTTCAATGTCACTTGCCAATTTTGTTTCCGTAAACAAAATCTTAAAAAGCTTTGGTACACGTTTTAACTCTTTCATTGGGAATGCAATGGTAACGGCTGCGATGGTACCAAAGATAATGATTAAAATTGCGGCAGGGTTCGCTAACGCGTCAATGCCTACACCTTTTAACATCATACCTGTAAGTAGTGCCACAAAGGCAACTACTATACCTACTACTGATGATAAATCCATTCTTCTACCTCCATGTATACTTTATGTACTGTGTAATCTTCTACTCCTTTATTTTAACAATTTTCACAAGCAAAACGGCTTTTTAAAGACAAATGTTTTAAAAGATTTACGCTGCATGTACATAAAATTGTTAAAATTAATTCGTATTTATACTTTAGTAGCTTGCTCACGCTTGCTTCTTAAAGTCCTTGTGAAATGCATTTCATAAATTGTCCTTACTTTTAATAATCGACTATTGTATACTTGTTGTATAATAGATATTGATTATTTGAAAGAGAGGAGTATGTAATTATGTTTGCTGCAACTGTATTAGGTTTCTCACTAGTTCTTATTCTTTGCATTGTGTTCTTCGTATTCTACTTAATGGTAGGTCTAGACTCTTCATCTTCTATTAAAGTGGATCCAATGCCAGAAAACCAGATTGACTAAGACTAGTCTCACAAACAGCCCTGAGCTTTTATGCTTAGGGTTTTTTATTTTTCTAATTACTTCTTCATTGTATAGGATTCTTACCTATATTCCTATATATTTAAATCAATATAAATCTTATGTACTAATAGGTGACCCATTTGACCTATTACTCATTTCGCTATTTTTGTAAAAAATACCATGCATTATATTGCGAAATAATTATGAATACTTTAACAAATCCAAAATTCGCTATATTTTTTCACATTTTGTACAAATTTCACTGTTAGCATGTTCAATTAGCATAAGTTGATTTAAAATAACACTATTGGGAGGGGAAAGAATATGTCGATTTTGCAAGATATTTTAACGTATAATGCATCATTTGTTGAAAATAAAGAGTATGAGCCGTATATTACGACGAAATACCCTAATAAACGTATTGTAGTATTATCGTGTATGGATACACGATTAGTAGAGTTATTACCTAAAGCAATGAATATGCGTAATGGTGATGTTAAAATCGTTAAAAGTGCGGGTGCACTTGTTAGCCATCCTTTTGGTGCAATTATGCGTAGTTTACTTGTTGCTGTCTATGAACTACAAGCAGATGAAGTTTACGTAATTGGGCATTATGATTGCGGTATGAGTGCTGTAGATCCTGAGAGTATGATTCGTAAGATGGTTGACCGAGGGGTGTCGCAAGAAATCATTGATGTTGTAGAGTTCTCTGGTATTGATTTAAAAGAATTTTTACGCGGCTTTGGCGATGTTGCAACGAGTGTTGTAAAAAGTGTTGAAACCATTCGTAATCACCCATTAATGGCAAAAGACATTCCTGTTCATGGCTTAGTAATTGACCCAAACACAGGCCGCTTAGATGTAATTGAAGATGGCACTGTGATTCGCGCTAAATAAATCTATTATTTATAAAAAAACACATTTTTCACGCTTGTGAAAAATGTGTTTTTATTTGTATTATTTTTGAAGTAAGTAATCTTCTCTAAGTAGCGCATATAAATAATGGTCTTCCCATAATCCATTAATATAGAGCAATTTTCGCAGTAAGCCTTCCTGTGAAAAATTTGCTTTTTCTAACACACGAATAGACGATATATTTTGAGGCGAAACGTAGGCCTCTAAACGATGTAATCTTAATTGTTCAAATGCAAAGCGTTCTAAAAGGTGTACAGCCTCTGTCATAATACCTTTTTGCATAAAATCTACGTCCATACCATAACCTATGAAGCCACTAGAATATGGCATCTTCTTCACAGCATATAAAGAAAGATGCCCTACTAATTGTTGTTTACAAAAAACGCCAAATGTAAATTCTCTTTGGCGTCTTAACATATGTAGGCTTTCTTTTAATTTTTTACGCTGTGCCTCTGGCGTATAATAATAAGCTTCGTGTATCGGTTCATAAGTAGACCATGCTTCTTTATTACGTTTTAGCATCACTGCTAATTGCTCAGCATCCGTTGGTACAAGAATACGTATTGTACAAGTCTCACCTTGTATTGTAATAGGTAAAACAGGTTTGCCTATTATTCGTTGAAGCCAACTCTTCATTTCGTTTTTTTATTTTTTTTCTTTTTGCGCTTTTTTTGTTTTTCTTTCTCCTCAATCATCACTTCGCCATCGGGCTCATTACCTAATGCATCCGTCAACTTCAAGCCACGTTCTTCTAAATGATACTCGATTTGACGCAATGTCTCCTCTAATACGTGTATACGTGCATATTTTTTGTTGTTACCTGGCACTAAAATCCAAGCTGCATTATCTTTATCTGTTTTATCAAACATTTCTTCAGCTGCTACTTCATAACGTTCCCATTTTTCACGATTACGCCAATCTTCATCTGTCAACTTCCACGCTTTATATGGATCATTTTCACGGTCAAGGAATCGTTGTAATTGTTCTTCTTTTGACACATGTAACCAGTACTTGACAATGATATAATTACCATCTGTTAGCATCTTTTCAAAGTTATTAATTTCTTCGTAGGCGCGAGACCACTCTTTTTTAGTGGCGAAGCCTTCAACACGCTCAACTAATACACGACCATACCACGAGCGGTCGAAAATACCAATTTGGCCATGTTGAGGTAATTTGCGCCAGAAACGATGCATATAATTATAGCGTAACTCATGGGGTTGCGGTGCAGAAATCGGATGTACAATATAACCACGAGGGTCAATGCGCTCTGTAATACGTTTAATTGCGCCACCTTTACCTGCTGCATCCATGCCTTCAAATACAAGAATTAAACCAATTTTATTTTTTAATAAAAATTGCTGAGCATTCAGCATTTCATATTGGAGTACTTCAAGCTTCTGAAAATAAGATTCTTTATCAATTTTTTTTGATAAATTTAAGTTTTTTAGTCGTTCAGACATTTTACCACTCCTCTATTATTAATATATCTATTTTACTAAATATTGAAAAATAATGATACTAGATTCACATACTTTATTTTATTGAAATACTTTAAGGAGGGACTTATTGTTGTTGTATTTGCTGTTAATGATTGTGTCTTTTGGGTCAGCAGTCGCTTGTAGTATTATTTTTTACAATTGGCATATTACTGCTACAAATGCACTCAGTACCATTACACGCTATCCTGTATTACTCTCACCTACACATGTGATTTATATGATTGTATTTATACTTTATGCTTTTATGGCATATTGGATTTGGCAACAATATAAACATCAACATACCTTATACCAAAAACGTGCTTTATATTTTTCGCTAGCTATGGTAATACAAGCTTTACTATATATTGCTTGGCATAAAGAGAATTTAACTTATATGTTGCTATTACAAGTATTACTAATTGCTATCGCGTATCTTTTATACCGCACATATCCGAAAAGAGATTATCAATGGACAGGTCGCTTACCATTATCCTTATATTTTGGATGGTCCTCTGTATCACTTTTATTTATTTTAGAATTTATCTTTGTATACCATAATTTTCATGGCTTTGGGTTAAGTCGACCATTTTGGGCTATTGGACTATTAACATTAGGTGCGATAATGGCACTTTATATTCGTTATCGTTATGATGATATTGCGTTTATTATTCCTTTTACCTTAAATTATATCGGTATAGCAATACATCTACAATTTGATGAAATGTTAGTTACAGCTGTTACACTATTTCTAACAGGTAGTATGCTTGTTGGCATGATGTATTTTCAACCAAAGCAACAGGAATAAAAAAATGCACCTCAAAACGAGGTGCATTTTTTTTATTCATCATCTAATTTTGTTAAATAAATAGGCTCACCTTTTGTCACTACAATCGAATGTTCAATTTGTGCAACACGGGATTTATCAGGCGTGATAAATGTCCAGCCATCACCAGATTCGACGATATGTTCTGCTTTCTCTGAGATAAATGGTTCTACAGCCAATACCATCCCCTCTTTCATAATAGTCGTATCCCAAGCGTCATAATAATTTAAAATATGGTCTGGTGCTTCATGCAATGAACGCCCTAAACCATGCCCTGTTAAATTCATAATAACTGTTAAACCATGTGCATTTGCCTCACGCTCAACCGCCTTACCAATTTGATTTAGTTTAGAACCTGCTTTTACTTTTGTCATAGCGCGGTCAAAAGAACTTTTTGCAACATCACATAACTTTTGTAACTTCTCGTCTTCTCCAACGACAAAGGAAATGCCTGTATCTGCAAAGTAGCCTTTATAAGAGCCAGAAACATCAATGTTAACAATATCACCTTCATTAATTATACGGCTCCCAGGAATACCATGAGCCACTTCATCATTTACACTAATACATGTATAACCTGGAAAGTCGTACTCCCCTTTTGGCCCTGACACTGCGCCCTTTTCTTCAAACATACGGCCTGCAATATCATCTAATTGCTTTGTTGTTACGCCTGGTTTAGTTGCTGCTTTCATAGCTTCTCGAATCTCTGCCATAATGCGGCCTGCTTTTTTAAACGCCTGTAATTCTTCATCAGTAGTAATAATCATAAAAAATTCCCTCTCATCTTTATAAGATAAGTCAATAATATCATAGTTTTTGATTTCATAAACGGTTTCGCTTTAGTCATTCTTTGGCAATTTATGTTATGCTTATTTTATATTAAGAATAGAGGTGTTTGTACATGGAAAATAATCGAGTTTTAAGCGCTTTGAATTATTTTAGCTTATTTTTTGCACCGTTTTTATTTCCTGTCATTGTGTGGATTTTAGTGAAAGATACTGACGTTCGTTACCATGCAAAACGTGCATTACTATCACATTTAATTCCTTTCCTCTTTGGGTTGTTTTTTGGATTTTTATTCTTGACTACATTTGTTGTTAAGCAAGATGCTTCTAACGCAGATACACTTTTTGGTGTCTTAGCTGTTGGTGGGTTTATCTTCTATCTTATTATCACCATTGTTTTAATGATTTGGAATATCGTGCAAGGCTTACGCTTGTTAAGGTTTTAACATATACACTTTAGGTTATTACACATAATAAAGGAGTGGTTATTATGGCACAAAACACAAAAAAAGAAAGTGGCTTAACAATTGGCAATGTGATTCGATTCGCCATTACCTATAGCCCTATTATTATCCCGATTGTAAAAAAAGTGCTAGATGCGCGTAAACAAACAAAAAGGTCCTAATAAAATAAGTGGTAAAGGGAAATGTTGTAATCCCTTTACCACTTTTCTATTTGACTATAATCGACTGCGATGCTATTTTTGCAGTATTAATGTTGTCATTTCTGGACGGTTAAATAAACGCAGTTTTAATGTCCCACTCCCTAAACCTCTACTCACATACATTTGTTTATCTTGATGTTGATATAATCCTGCATCATAAAGAGGGAACCAGTCTCTCTCTGGCGATACTACGCCGCCCACAAAGGGAATACGTATCATACCCCCGTGCATATGACCAGCCAGTGTTAAATCATAACCGAATGATGCGTATGTCTCAAAATACACAGGATTATGTGTGAGTAAAATATGATAACCTTCTTCATGAATCGGCTCTCCCATTACCTCTTGCATAGTATCTAACGAAAAATGATACGGCAATGTGTCATTGTCCTGACTAATATCACGATAATAACGAAGATTAAACCACATTCCACTCAGGGTGATCTCTTGTTGTTTTCTCTTAATTTTCGTGTGTTCATTATCCAGTACTGTAATGCCTAATTTTTTTAAATCCGTTACTAATTGTGTACGCGCAGCTAATGGCATCGCTTGCTCATGGTTACCAACAATATAATAAGTATCGTAAGTTTTGGCAATTTGCTCAGCAATATGTAAAAATGGTGCTGTACTTTTATCTAAAGTACTAACCATATCACCTGTCATAACTACAATGTCAGGAGATTGTTTGGTAATTTCACGTAATAGCATTTCGTTATTTTTACCATAAACTTTATTATGTAAATCGGTTAGTTGGACAATTTTAAAACCATCAAAAGCTGATGGAATCTCGTCATCTTTTATCGTAATTTGTGTAACCTCAACACGCGAGAAATAAACATACATTCCACCTATTAATACTAAAAACAGTAGCCATTTGCGCATATTACCCCTCCTAAAAAGGAGATTATATCATAATTCTAAAACATAAATAAAGACACAACCTCTCAGTCAACACTGTGTGAATAGCCTAAGAAAATAAGAGAGCCGAATTCCGACTCCCTTACCATACTTCTTTTACTTAATAATAATTTGCGTTGTACTAGAGCCTTCTGCATTTTTCTGTACTTGCAAAATGGCTGGCATTGCATTTTTTAATTCCTCCACATGTGAGATGACACCAATTGTACGTCCGCTCTGTTGCAGTTCAATTAAAGTATCAATCGCCTTAGTGAGAGAGGCATCGTCTAATGAGCCAAACCCTTCATCAATAAACATCATATCAATTTGAATATTCCCTTTAAATTGCTGAATGACATCTGCCATACCTAAAGCAAGACTTAATGAAGCATTAAATTTCTCGCCTCCTGATAAGGTTTTTACATCCCTAATTTGATCAGTATATACATCATAAACATCTATAGTTAAGCCACTTTGTGCATTATGACGCGCTAATTTATCTGAACGTAATAAACGATACTGTTGATTGGCGAGATGTTGCAGTCTTAAATTAGCTGCTTCAATAATTTGGTCAAAATAATACATTTGTACATAACGTTCAAATGACAATTTTTTCGTATTATCACCTTGTCCACGTAACATATCATCTAAATGCTTAGCCGCTTGGTACTTAGTTTCAATATGAGCCATTTCCTTATGTACGGCTTGTAAGTCTAGCAAAGATTGTTCACACAAGTTAACGGCTTGTTTAACGTGATGCAATTGTTCATAACAAGAAGATTTTACTTGTTGTTGATTTTGCAAAGCCATTTCTATTGGTTCAATAGGTGCATAAGTCACACCTTGTAATTGCTGGTCTGCCTCTGCAATTTGTTTAGCTAAGAAACTTCTTGCCTCATCAAATGTAGTAATAGTAGTTTGCCATGCTTTAATGTCTTCTTCACTCGTTAAGGCTTGTTCATATGCTGTTATTGATAAGTTATGCTTTTGGAGCATTTGTTGCAGTTCTTGCTTGGCTACGTCATATTGTGTAGCTGTCATATCTTGTACCTGTTGTTGGTGCTTAACATTTTCTTCAGCACGAATGCTTGCTTGTTCTACTCGTTCTTTTTGTTCATTGAATGCCTTGACTTCCTGATGCCACTGTTGTAACTGTGCTTCACCTTGTTGCAGTTCTGTTTGTATACTGGTTAATGTCACATGTGATGGCACTTGCTGCTGGTATACCGTCAATTGGCCTTCTATAGTTTGTTTTTCGCCTTCAAGTTGTTGTGCCTTTATCATAAGGTTTTGATAATTCGCTTGTTGCGCTTGCCAAGCGGTTTGACATTGCGTAATTTTTTGTTGTTGCTGTTTCTTTAATCCTTTATGTGTTTCTTGTTGTGCTAATTGTTGTGTCACATATGCGATATCACTTTCAATATCTTCCGCTACCTCTATCGATTGTTGGTATTCTGCTAGCTGCTCATTCAACTGGTCTTGCTTGACTTGTAAAGTAGTCAACTTATGATGGATTGCCTCATATTGCGCTTGTGCTTCTTCATATTCTGTTATCGATACGACGTCTTGTGCTAATGGCATTAAAGCAATATTTACAGTATGGCCACATACTGGACACTCATCGCCATCATGTAAATGATTGGCAATTTGGGCAGCTTCGTAATGAAGAAACCGTTGCTTGACTTGTGCTACATGTGCTGTCATCTGTTGTTTAACTATTGTTACTTGCGCGATTTGCTCTGTTACTTCTTTCAGTTGTTGGCGACATTGCTGTTGTTGATTTATCAATTTTTGTTGTTGCTCAAGATCACGTAATGATAACTCATAATTGGTATGATCTTCTTGCTCTTCTAATTGAGCGAGTTGTTGTTGGGCTTGTTGCAAGGCTTCTGTATAATGCTCGTATTGTTTCTTTGCCTCATCACGCTGTACAATCATAGCTTGCAACTGTTGTTGTTGCGTTTGTAACAATTGTTGTTGCGCTGTTATTTTCTCCATAATAGGCAACCATTGTTGATATTGTAAAAGGCGTTTTTCTATTTGCTCATACGCCGCTTTTCTTGTATTAATTTTTTGCTCTTGTGTTTGTAACTCTTTTTGATATTGTTGCTGTTCTGCTTGCTTTTGCATAGCCATCTGCACGTGTTGTTGTGCCATTTTATGCGCCTCTTCTGCACGTGTTTTGTGCGTGACAAATGGCTTGATCTGTTGGGCTTGTTGCGCCATTTTTAATTGCTGTTTAAGTGTGGCAATTTGGGTGAGTTGCTGCTCATACTGTTCATACTTTTCCTTGCGTTGTTGCTGAGCTTGTAATTCCGCATTTTGTTGGCGTTGTTGCTGTAACTGTTCATTTATTTTTTGTTCCTCTGCAACAGCGTCTTCGTACTGCTGTTCTGCTTGCTGTTGCAACGCTTGCAAAAACTGCACTTCCTGTTGTAGCGCACGTTCAATACGGAAAATGTTCAAAGCTTCAAGTTGTTGAATAGCTTCACTATGTGGTAAGTTTTTTTTCAATGTTTTTACTTGTTGTTGTAGTTGTACTTCAAAACCTTCACGCTCTTTATTCAATTGTTGACATCGTTCTTTAACGTGTTGTGCGACTAAGTCAAAGCGTTCAGTAGTAAAGAGTTGTTGTAAAATAGCCTCTTTATTTTTAGAGTCAGAGGTTAATAATTTACGAAATTCACCCTGTGGTAACATCACAATTTGACTAAACTGAGCTTTGCTTAAACCTATGAGTTCTATGATTTTAGCGTCAATCTCACTGACAATAGCACGCTTAGTTAATGGGACTTCGCCATCTGCGGTCATTTCTACGAACAAAAATTCTTTACCTGTCACTGTTTTTTGCCCTGCTTTAATATGACCCGGTTGTCGTACAATGCGGTATTGTTTACCACGCAATTCAAACACTAACTCTACACGAGTTGGTATTGTATCATCCGCAAAGTCACTACGTAGCATGGTTTGGTCATTGCGATCCTCGCCACTAGCGCTGCCATATAAAGCAAAGCAAATGGCATCAAAAATTGTTGTCTTACCTGCTCCTGTTTTACCAGTAATCGCAAATAAACCGTATTGATGAAGTGTGTCGAAATGAATTTCTTCACATGTTTTATAAGGGCCAAATGCGGTCATTTTAAGTGTTATCGGTTTCATGAGTTCGCCTCCTCACGCATGCTATGTGTCAACGTTTGCAATGCTGTTTGGAATAATTTTGTTGTTTCCTCTTCAGGGTATTTCCCACTTACTTCTTTATAAAAGGCTTCGAATAATTGTTCATCTGTTAAACCTTCTATTTGGACAGTAGTTGTGGATGTTAAATGTTTTGTTGCGATTATGCGCTCGACATGCATAGCATTAGGGAATACTGTGCGCACCTTCTCCATCAGCATCGCAATAGGTTTTTCGTCTAATAATTGTACAAAAACATAATCGTCACTTTGAGGCTGTTGGAGTAGCTCTGCTAAGGTCATTTTGATTTTTCGCAAATCGCGCTGTGGAATGAGCGGTTGCTTTTCAATCTCTAAATTACCATCACCTTGTAATGTAACGATATAATAGCCCTTCTCGTGTTGATGTTCTGAGGCAGAGTATTTTAGTGGAGAACCTGCATATCGGACATGCTCACTACCTACTTTATGTGCTTTATGTAAATGTCCTAATGCTACATAATTAAAATTTCCAAACAGTTGGGCGTCCACATACTCTACCCCACCAATAGCAAGCGGGCGCTCTGAATCACTTGTATTTTCCTCTTGTTGCCCCATTGGTGTAACGAACGCATGCCCTACAAAAATATGTCGTTCACCCTCTTGCATAGTTTGCTCGATTTGATTAACAATTGCTTGCATTGCCTGTTGATGTGTACGAATGGTATCATCTTGAAATGCGTAACGTACTTGTGAAGGCTCTGCATAGGGCACTAAATGAAAATGGACAATGCCATGTTCGTCCTCGAGTTGTACACATTTGATATCACTTGTTAATTCACCTGCTACATGGTAACCACTAGCTTGCATTAACTCACTACCAAACTGTAAACGCGTTGGGCCATCATGGTTACCTGCTATACTTAATACAGGTATTTTTAGTGCTAGTGTCAACTCTGCAATAATTTCATTTAATAAATTTACAGCTTCTACGGGTGGTAATGCTCGGTCATACACATCCCCTGCAATAATAATGACATCGGGTTGAATCACTCTCATTTGTGTAATAAATTGGTGCAAAATATAAGATTGGTCTTCCGTCATATACACACCTTGTACTAATTTTCCTAAATGCCAATCTGCTGTATGAACAATTTTCATTCCAATCCCTCCAAATAAAACGTATGTTCTCTAATTATCAAAAAGTAGAGAAATCTCTTTTACAAAAGATTTCTCCACGTATTATTTATTTGTTATGTTGTTCTTGTGCGATTATTTCTTCAAAGCTTATGGGGTTTGCTGGTGGCGCGACAGGGATTTGTATTTGACGATTAGTATATTGTTGTAAAAATGCATTTGCCATCACACGATATCCTTCTAAATTGGGATGAATATCTGCTACGTTAGGTAAATAACTGCGGGCATTTGTCCCAAATTGTTCGTCTACAGCAACAAAATGAGCTTTTTGCTTTTGAGCAGTTTGTTGTAATAGTTGATTTAATGTAGCAATTTGTTTAACAACACCCTGCTTTTGTTGCTCATGCACATAAGGATAAGCAAAATAATATCCCATTACATAAACGTCGGCTTGTGGTGCTAATTGTTGTACACGTTGTAAAATCTTTTCCATATCTTTACGCACGCCATTTAAAGCAAAATTAGCCACTGTTTGCTCAAATGCTACCATACCCGACCTTACATCGCGTTTAATAAGCGGTAATACATTATTTGCTCCTGCTGAAATAGTAACAAGTGTGGCATCTTGTAGTATTTTCTTTGCTTCTTTTTCGTTTAGTTGCTTTAGTACATCTCGAGTTGTATACCCTGGAAAAGCTAATTTTTTACTAAATGTATCAGGTTGTATGGCTAATGCTATCATGCCCGTATAACCTATATCAATTTCTTGGTAGGGTGTTTGCCCAGCAGCTAAAGAATCACCAATTGCTACATAATTTTGTGCTGAAGCCGTTATCGTCATAAAAGAAAAACAGAATGCTAAACTTACAATAAGTTTTCTCATGCTATCTCCCCTCTACTTTTAAAATGCCCAATTTCCTTTTCGGAAGATGGGTTCAACTGTACCATCTTTTAATATACCATCAATATCCATTTCTGCGCTACCAATCATAAAATCTTCATGCGTGATAGAGATGTTTGCTCCTGCAGTTGCAATTTCTTCATCAGTAAAGTCACGACCACCTTCTAAACAAGTAGGGTATGCCTCACCAATCGCTAAATGGTTAGACGCATTCTCGTCAAATAATGTGTTAAAAAACAAAATTTCAGAAGCAGAAATTGGCGATTCATGAGGAACTAACGCTACCTCGCCCAAATAGCGAGAGCCCTCATCTACTTGCATTAGTTGTTGTAATAAGTCTTGGCCAACACCTGCTTGTGCTTTTACAATTTTGCCATCTTCAAATGTTAATGTGAATTTATCAATAATATTACCTTGATAAACAAGTGGTTTTGTATTGCTAACATAACCATTAACCCCTGTTTTTAATGGCAATGTATATACTTCTTCTGTTGGCATATTTGCCACAAAAGATACTTGTTGTGGGGTTGTGCTGCTAGCTGCTAACCATTGATGTAATGGTGGTAACTCAATCGTTAAATCTGTACCTGGCGCTTTATAATGTAATTTATGATATTTTTTTTCATTTAATATGTTTGCGCGTTGTTCAAGATTTAGTAAATGGTCACGCCACTTTTGAACGGCATCTCCTTCACCAATACGCACCGTACTAAAAATAGCCTCCCATAGCGCTGTTACACCTGCTTCAGCCGATAAATCAGGATAGATTTTTGCTGCCCAGTCCTTTGAAGGTACGGCTACTATTGACCAAGCAATATCGTCTTTCATTGCTGCTGCACGATACTTGGTTAACGCTTGTCCTGCTACTTTTTGTTGCGCCGAAATGCGGTTGACATCAATCCCTGATAATAAGTCTGGGTTGTCTGCATCAATCCATAATAATGCGCCACCACGCTCTACAATCTCATTCCGTTGTGCTGCTGACCATTCTGGATAACGCTCAATCTCTGCATCACTAGCATGCTCGTAAAATGCACGTGTCATCACATCGTCTGTTAATTGTACATGCACACGGCCTGCGCCTGCCTCATATGCTTTTTTCACAACGAGACGTGCAAATGGCAGTGCCTCTGTATTTGTATTCACTAACAAGTATTGGCCCTTTTGAATATTGACCCCAACTTCTACTGCTAACGCTGCATAGGCTTCTAGTTTGTCTTGGAATGTCATTGTCATTATTTTTTCCCCTTTTTCTTAAGCGTATTAGCATTGCCTTCTACTAATTCGCCTTGATAATATACTACTTGAACAGCTTTGTTTGGTAATTCACGGATTAAGCGTTTATAGTCTCGCTCGTCTCGGTAAGATAATAATGTTAATACTGTACCATCTTTGCCTGCTCGCCCTGTGCGTCCTGAGCGGTGTAAATATTGTTCGATAGTGCGTGGTACATCAACGTGGATAACATGTGTTAAGCCATCAATATCAAGCCCTCTTGCTGCTAAATCTGTTGATAGTAAAATACGTGCATCGCCTTTACGGAAGCTATCCAATGATTTTTTACGCTCTTCCTTTTTCATCTCGGCATGTAAGGTTGTAATAGGCGCATTACGGTACTGTAATTTTGTTTCTTTCATTAGCACTTGGTCAATATTATTAACAAATGCTAGGGCACGCATACCTTCTGTTTGGGACAATTTACGTAGAAATTCTGTTTTATCACGTTCGTCAATTTTCATATATAAATGTTGTACTTTACTTACCTTAACCATATCTTCTGGTCGAATGCGTAAGCGCATTGGCTCAAACATCATACGTGTTGCCACCAATTCGATTTCATCCGTTATCGTTGCGGATACTACAACGACTTGTCTACCATATTTAGAGCCATCAATAAAGGATTTCACCATCACGCGATATTCTCGGCTTAATAATTGGTCGCATTCATCTAAGACCACTGTCTCAATATCTTTTAACTTTAATTTACCTGCACGTACTAATTCATTTAAGCGCCCCGGCGTACCTACTACAATTGTTGGCTTCTTTTTTAGTTTTTCAACTTGTCGCGCCATATTAGCACCACCAATTAATTGTTGTACTGTAATATCTGTACCTACAATCCATGTGCGAATGACTTCTACAATTTGCATCGCTAACTCTTGTGATGGTGCTACAATTAACCCTTGTGTAGCTTTACGCGTCCCGTCTAATTTATGTAGCATTGGCAAGACGTAAGCTAATGTTTTACCTGAACCTGTTGGTGATTCTGCCACAATGTCTTTACCTGCTAACATGGCTGGAATCATTTCTTCTTGTACTTTCATTGGACTCTCAAACGTCCACTTTTGTTGTAAATCTTTATTTAGTAAATCAATGCTAGACATCGTCTACTCCCACCTTCAGTTATAATAATTCATTATAGCATTCATTGAACGCTACACTGAAACAAATTCACACCACTTTAAGGAGGTTTATGAATGTATGCACTAATTAGTGATTTACATAGTAATTATGAAGACACTTTAGCTGTTTTAACACATATTAATCAAGTAGCGCCAAAAGCTACTATCATTTGTCTAGGCGACCAATATGAGTGCCATATTAGCAAGCGAAAAGCGGGCAAAAAACAGGTACCTTTGTCTAAAGCTATGACATATGATGCACGCTTTGAAAGATTATTAGCCTTTCCTACAATTATTGGAAACCAAGAAGAACGAATTGACTTAGCAACAGGGCAAACTCAATTTATACATTTGCCACACACTATTCGTATTCCTAATGCTACGTTAATTCATGGGCATCAATTTGACTGGAATGAACATTTTGAGCCTACTTTTCCTGCCTTTACAACACCTCTTGTATTTTTTGGTCACAGCCATCGTTCAGCTATCTACCAAGGCAACAAACGAATAGATGTAGGTACAGCGTATTCTTTCATAGCTAGTGAACCTTGCTATATTAACATAGGCGCTGTCATTGATTATCGTGAATGGTGTTTATATGATAGCCTTACATGCCGTATTTCTTTTATGCAAGCACCTCATAAAAATAAATAAAAACCAACTGACTCATGTCAGTTGGCTAATCTCTCATGGTGAGGATATAACGTCTTCACAATAACATTTATTATTTTATTAGTGATATTTCTTTTTATCTTCAATAACTATTTCTCGCAGTTGCTCTAATATCGCAATGACTTCTTGAGAGGCTGCTGTTAAATCCACCAAAACTTCTTCCGCCTGTTGTGTTTTACCATCATTATGAGTTTTTACAGCCTTACATGCTAACTCATACATGCGCAAATAAGGCGCTTCTAATTGTTGAAAGACGACCTTATCTCCTAGTGTCTCTTGCCCCTTACCGTAATACCAACTACCAAGACGTGAGTCGCGTGCAGTGCCCATTTCTTCTACCGTCATATGGTCAAAACCAAGCAACAGGTTATAAATACGCCAACGCCATAATAAATGATCTGTAATGGCCAGTGAAATGACGTCTTCATGGCTAATGATAAAGTTTTTGGAAATCGTCGTAGCACGGTACGCATCAATCATTTGGCTCAGTTGATAAATCGCTTCCCCCGTATGGAACACAATATCTTTACTTTGCTGCATACTCGTTAAAATATTACGATTGCGTGCCGTAATATCCGATGCGGCCTCATTTTGCGCCCTTGTCAGTTGTGCCATCTCCTCAAAACGTGTCCCTTGATGTTGCAGATGGGTATTTAACTCCGCGAGTGTCGTTGAAATCCGCAGCGTATCTGTAACCCCTTGATGTAAATCCGTCGCAAACTGTTGGGTAAGGGCATCAATATCATGTGTAATGGTGAGTAAGGCGCCAATATCGTCTTGAATGGATTGAATGGATGTTTTCGTATCATCGGCGAGTTTCCGCACTTCTTCGGCCACTACCGCAAACCCTTTGCCCGCATCGCCTGCGCGTGCCGCCTCAATCGACGCATTCAAGGCTAATAAATTCGTTTGGTCGGCAATGCTTGTGATGAGTGCCATTAACGATGTCACACTTGTCACACGCTCTACAAGTTGGGCAATATGCGCTTGCATCGTCTGTTGCCCCTCATCTGTTGTCTGCAAAATTTGCGACACATGTTGTAACGCTGTTAAATCCTGGTTTAATGCTTGAAGTGTCGCGCTTGTCGTCTGCGAAATATCACTGACCGTTGTCGCCACGTCGGCAATACTCGTATCTAAGTTTTGCATTGAGTCGTTGGCGTGGACAATATCTTGTTCTTGCCCTTCTTGGAATTGCATCAGGGCTTTAATTTGGTCAAGTTGTGTATTGTACGTAATAATATCCCCCAAGCCATTAACCACAGACCCTGCTTGGATTTCAATATATGTCTCGACAATGATTTGTTGGTCAATCGTCACCAAGCTATCATAGGAGAGTAACACTTCTAACATCTTTTGAGGCTCATGAGCAAAGCGGTCAACAATGAGCGGAATAATTAATTGATTCACTAACGTATACGCCGAAATCATCCAGTTTGGGAGCACACCTAAGCGCGCATGCGTATACGCAATCTTGCGGCGTTTAAACACATAATTTAAATCTAACTCGTCTTGAAAGAGACTAATAAAATGCGCATCAAAGGTTTTTTTCAAGCGTTCTACCGTTGTATGCGTCTCAATCACATGGGCAAAGTCAGGAATCGCCAAGAGGCGGTCATAAAAGTTATCTAAAATGGCGACACGATTCTCCTCATATAAGTCCTTAAGAAACAGGACAGATTCCCTACGAATGCGTGAAAGCGCCAAAAAATCAAGCTTTTCTTGAAACCGCTCGTTTGCCCCGATATCGGATTGATTTTCGGTATTAAAATATTGATATAAATCAATTTTTTTCTTTTTAAAGATCATCTTCATCCCCACCTTAGTCGATAGTCGTGACTTTTTAGTATTCCTTTTAGATATATAGGCTATAAAATGGCGCATTATGCCATAACTTTTGTCATTACTTTATTATACTCACTTTTTTAAATGATAAACATGATTTTGTTGATTTCTTACAAAATGATGATTAAACTGAAACTTTTTACACACTTCATACGTTAAATAGGTGGGCAAGTTTGTAAAAAAGAGAGAAGGAAGCAGCCTAATCATAAAATATTGGAGGGAAATAAATGAGCAAGAAAGCAAAAATTTGGACATTAGTGATTGTCCTAATTGTCATTGCTCTCGGCGTTACAGGTTTCATTTTTAAAGATAAACTCTTTAGCTCAGAGGATGAGTTTGGCGAGTTTGACGAACCAATTATGGTGGAAACTGTTCAAATGCAAGAGTTAGGTGAAAGTATTTTAGTAACAGGAAAAATTATTCCAAGTGATGAACAAAAGGTTTTCCAAGAGGCGGAAAACGGTGAGATAAAAGAATTTTTAGTGCAAGAAAACCAAAAAATTAAAGCAGGTACCCCGCTCTTTACATACGATGATACTAAAGTAAATAGTGATTATGCCAAAGCTATACGCGCACGTGATTTAACGAATAATCGTCTATCTATTTCATTAAATGAATTAGCCAATGCACGCAAAAATTTAACAAACATGAAGAAAAACCCTGAAGTTTCACGTGAAGAGTTAAATGCTGCAGCTAAAGAAATTAACCAAATGGAAATTGAAATTGAAGCTACTAAAGGTGAAGTCTCTTCTTATCAGGATGAAATTAATACTTTAACAACACAAAAAGAAAAGCTTGTTGTTAAGAGTAAAATTGATGGCACCATTGTGAAAGTCAATAAAAATGTAGAGCCTGGTGAAAACGGTGCGAATGAACCAATTGTTCATATTATTTCAAGTGGCCCATTTAAAGTTATTGGTTCTATGAGTGAATTTGACACAGTAAAAATCAAACAAAACCAAGCTGTTGTCATTCGACCAAAAGTGTTTAAAGACCGTACTTGGGACGGCACAATCGAATCTGTATCACACTTCCCTGAAGGTGGTGACACTGCTGGTGGCGAAGATTTTGGCGGCGGCAGTGGTGGCAATGTTACAATGTATCCTTTCAAAGTAAATATTGCTGGTGATACTGCTGACTTACGTCAAGGCTTCCACGTATCGTTAGAAATCAATGTCTCTGACTTAGAACAAAGTGAACAACTTGCGATTCCTCATATGGCCCTTGTGTTAGATGAAGAAGGTAATGAATTTGTTTATGTATTAACAGATGAAGATATTTTAGAAAAGCGTACCATTGTGTTAGGTGATATGAATGATATGTTTGCAGGTGTAGCTGAAGGGCTAGAACTTGGTGATCGTATTATTACCAATGGTTATATTGTTGAAGCTAAAAAATTAGAAGTTGGTAAAAAAGTAAAAGACTACATGGATGCTAACGAAGGTATGATGGAAGATGGAGGCATGGTTGAAGATGGTATGATTGAGGAAGAACCCGTAGATGGTGAAGAACCACCTGCAGAAATGGAGCCCGAAGCAGAAACGGAGGGTTCACAAAATGATGAAGCTAAATAATATCACAAAAGTTTATGGCAGTGGTGATTTAAAAGTACCTGTTTTACATGGCATTGACCTTCAAATCGAAGATGGTGAATTTGTTGCGATTATGGGGCCTTCTGGTTCTGGTAAATCGACATTAATGAACATTATCGGCTTCCTCGATAAGCAAACAGAAGGCACATATGCTTTAAATGGTAAGGATATTAAAGATTCTAAAGAGAAGGACTTAGCTCGCTTACGCAATGAGCATATTGGGTTTGTCTTTCAACAATTCTTTTTGCTACCACGGTTAAATGCACAAAAAAATGTAGAGACGCCTCTTATTTATGCTGGTGTTAGTAAAGCTGAACGTGCTGAACGTGCAAAAGACTTGCTGACTAAAGTGGGATTAAAGGACCGCATGGGGCACTTACCTAGTGAGTTGTCTGGTGGGCAAAAACAACGTGTAGCAATCGCACGTGCACTAGTCAACAACCCTTCTATTATTTTAGCGGACGAACCTACAGGTGCTCTTGACTCTAAAACAGGCGTTCAAATTATGGAGTTATTAACGGCGTTAAACCGTGAAGGTAAAACAGTTATTATTGTTACTCACGAAGAAGAAATTGCAGCATACACTAACCGAACAATCGTATTAAAAGATGGTTTAATCCTTGAAGATAAGAAGGTGACAACGTGAATATATGGGAAAGTTTTATACTAGCGTTATCATCTGTCTGGAACCATAAAGTACGCTCAATCCTAACCATGCTTGGCATTATTATTGGGGTGGGCGCTGTAATTATTGTTGTAGCCATTGGTGACGGTGCTAAACAACAATTGTCTGATGATATGTTTAATACAGATGAAAATGCGATTACGCTACAGTTTGAGCCTATGATGTCTGAAGAGGACGACGGTATGATGTGGATGGAACCTCCAACGGTTACCTCAGAAGATTTAGCACAATTACGTGAAGTACCTGGTGTCAAAAGTGTATTAGGGACTAACAATGGTTGGGGAACATTCGTTAACAACGATAAATCTTCTGAAATGCAAATTACAGGTGTTGATAACCAATATTTCATTACAAAAGATTTAAAATTATTAGAAGGTCGACGTTTAAATACACGTGACAACGATAGTTACTCACGCGTCGTTATGATTGACTCTTTAGTGCGTGAAAAATTGTTTAAAGCAGATGAAGAAGCTGTTGGAGCTATTGTAGACATTAACGATAACCCTTACAAAGTTGTAGGTGTTTATGAATCCATGTTACCTAAAGAATTACAAGAAATAGATGGATTCTCAAGTGGTGAAGCGCTAATGCCACGCACATTAATTGCTATGATGTTTGGTAGTCAAGAAATAGACACGATTAATGTCATTGCGGATAACCCCGAGACTGTATCAGAGACAGGGCAAGCTGCTGCTGAAAAACTTAATGAAATTATAGCTAGTGAAGATGGTATGTACATACCTGATGATATGGCTAAATATGTAGAAGAGAGTGAAAAATTCTTCACTACCATTACTTTATTCATTAGTAGTATCGCTGGCATCTCTTTATTAGTAGGTGGTATTGGCGTTATGAATATTATGCTTGTGTCTGTAACAGAACGTACACGCGAAATTGGTTTACGTAAAGCACTTGGTGCCACACGTGGTCAAATTTTATTACAATTTTTAATTGAGTCGATTACATTAACATCATTAGGTGGTTTAATTGGTGTAGGCATTGCTATATTAATTACAACGATTGTTGGTTCATTCTTGCCATTTACACCGATTCTTAACCCCGTTATTATACTAATTGGTGTATTGTTCTCGTCATTCATTGGGATTGTATTCGGTATTTTACCTGCAAATAAAGCGTCTAAGCTTAGCCCAATCGAAGCTTTACGCTACGAATAACAAATAATAAAAAGAGAAGTGATAAAAATCGCTTCTCTTTTTTATGTTTAAGTTATGGGTTACTTAATGGGTTTAAAATACTTTGCGTTGGTATACTGTATGACTTGTTAACCATGAAATGACATATAAAATTATCGAAATAATAGCACCAAGTCCATATAGTATAGGTTGTGGCGTTTGGGTAATGAAATTTGAAATTGCCGGCAAATACTGCGATAAAAAACGAAAAACTATAGGCCCCATACTCGCTAACACAATCAATCCAATAATCATAACTGCACCAATATAACCTGGTTTTAAGATATAAAACAAGGGAAAGGCAACGGCACTAAAAATAAAGAACATACCTACTGCAAGAGCAATATCTTGCCAGGTAAAAGGGAATCTTGCCACATATAAAATTACACTTGTTACCGCAACTGCCATCACCATATAAATAATAGCTCCCATATACTTTGCCACAACAATTTCTTTACGTGTATAAGGTAAAGAATTTAATAATACATTGGCATCGACTTGCTCTTCATAAATATAACTATTTAGCGGAATATACAAACTTGCCATTAAAAAAATAAAGCTCGGGCTCATATGTTGACCAAAGAAAGCATAAAATACAATGAAAGGGATAAATAAATACAGCTGTTTCTTTTGAATAATTAAGTCTTTTATCATCAAATTATACATAGAGAGCTTTTCCTCCTTTAGCATAAAAAATAATATCTTCTAATGATACTTTCTCAAGCTGGACTTGGTGCCCTAATAACTGTGCGACCTTCTCTGTATGACCTGTTAGCGCTTCAAAATGATTGCCTTGTTGCCTAATGCTTATAAAGCACGTATTTACTTCGTCATTCAATAGAGAAGTAGAGCCTTTAACAAGTGCATAATTTTGCATAATATTCGCCTTCGTATCTGTAAATAATAATTCGCCTTTTTGTATAAATGCCACACGGTCTGCAATACGCTCCAAATCGCTTGTAATATGGGTGGAGAAGAAAATACTCCTCTCACCGTCGCTCACTATCTCCTGTAAAATATCTAATAATTCTCTACGAAACACAGGGTCCAAACCGGCTGTTGGCTCGTCCATTAAAATAAATTCTGCCTTGTGGGATAATGCCATGGCTAATGATACTTTCATTTGCATGCCTTTTGAAAAAGTTTGAACGGCCTTGTTCGTTGGTAACTCAAATAATTTAATATACTGATTAAATAATTCATTATCCCAACTTTGATAAGCAGGTGCAACAATCCTTCTTATATCTTTTATATGTAAATCCTTATAAAAAATATTGTTATCATAAACGAAACCAATACGTTCTTTTATCGCCTTCTCATGGTGGGCATATTGTTGACCAAACACTGTAACCTCTCCTGTATCTGGCTGCAACAAATTCATGATCAATTTAATCGTTGTTGACTTACCTGCACCGTTTGCTCCTATAAACCCTGTGATCTCTCCTTTTTTAATTGTTAAGTTCATATTTTTTATAGCAAAGCCATTAAATGATTTTGTCACATTTTTAAAAGCTACAATATTTTTCATATGACTACCTCCTAATAATAGTATATATACTTTATATACACTATATACTATATTAACAATAGCTGCAATAAAAAATATAGCTAGTCTGTTACATTTGCCGAATATACATATAATCAATAAAACAAGTGGTAAAGAGAAAACTGACCTTTCTCTTTGCCACTTGTTTACTTCAAATTTATTGTTATTGTCGTTGTGCTGCTTTTAAATAAAAGATAAGCTCATCTAATGAAATATTCTCCATCACAACATGCTCTCCAAATATATCGGCTATTTCTCTTTTACAGCTAGCTAATGCTCTGAATGTGTGTGTCTCTTGAATAATATGAATAAAATGCGCTTTAGTATCTCGATCTAATAATGTATTACTCCCTTTCACCACGACGTAATTTTGTAAAATTTCATCTGTTGGTGCATGTAAAAGTATTTTGCCTTGGTCTAATACAACAATATAATCGGCATAACGCTCTAAATCACTCGTAGTATGGGTGGAGAAAAAGATACTTCTCCCTTCCTCTACCATAACTTGTTGAAAAATAGCCATTAACTCCATACGAAAAGCAGGGTCCAAGCCGGCTGTTGGTTCATCCATAATTAATAGCTCTGCGTGGTGAGATAACGCGATCGCAAGTGATGCCTTTGTCTGCATACCTTTAGAAAAATGTTTTATTGCCTTCTTCATCGGCAACTCAAACTGCTCCACATAATGTAAGAACGTAGCTTGGTCCCATGTGGGATAAGTAGGCGCAATCATTTTCTGTATCTCTTGCAAATTTAGCCATGGATAAAAGATATTTTGGTCATAAACAAAACCAAGGCGACTTTTAATAACCTTTTCTGCTTGTGGCTGTTGTAAGCCAAATACATGCACATCCCCTGTATCAGGTTGTAGTATGTTCATTATCATTTTAATAATCGTTGATTTGCCCGCACCATTTGTGCCAATAAAGCCTGTTATGTAGCCTTTTTTCACTTTTAAGTTGAGTTGGTCAATCTCAAAAGAGGCAAATTTCTTGGAAACGTTGTGAAACTCAATCACATTTTCCATCTTACTCACTCCTCATAAAGCAACTTTAATAATGCTTGTAATTCCTCATAAGGTAATCCAATCTCTTTACTATTAGCAATGACGTCTTGTAACTGCTCCTCTATTACACGCAGTTTTTTCTCTCGAATGACACTCATGTTTTGCTCTGCCACAAAGGAACCTTTGCCAACAATTAAATAAATAAAGCCCGCTTTTTCAAGTTCTTCATATGCACGTTTTGTTGTAATTACGCTAATATGTAAATCTTTTGCTAACTGTCGAATTGAAGGTAAAGGCGTGCCCTCTGTTAACTCACCCGTTAAAATTTTAGCTTGTATTTGTTTGTATATTTGTTCGTAAATTGGCTCTTTGGAACTATTTGAAATAATAATTTCCATCTTACTCCCCCCTTTTTTGAGGACTTGCGTAACTTGTCATTGTTTATTTTATTAGTATAGCTGATATAGCTCATATATTCACTAAGCACACTGCACTTTACTTGCCAATCCACAATATAAAAACAACCTACCAATAGCTTAGCAGGTTGTCTCATGTTACTTTTTAACGTCAACATAGTGATTACGTATGCTATATTGAATTAACTCATGCGTCTCTTTTAATTGTAACTTATGCATCATATTAGCTTTATGGCGTTCTACAGTCTTTGTGCTAATATGGAGCTGCTCACCCACTTGTCGATTCGTATAGCCTTGTCCTACAAGGCTTAATACTTCTGTTTCACGTGGTGTTAAAACAGATGTTGCAGCGTTTCTTTTTAATTTAAGCAACACTTCTGTTGGCATTTTCGTTCGGTAAAAAGATTGACCGTTGCTCACGGTTTGTATCGCTTCTTCTAGCTCATTCTCTTCACTATTTTTCAACAAATAACCCGCAATATTGAGTTGTAAGGCTTGTTTAATATACGCTTCTTCATCATGCATTGTGAGCACAATAATTTTAGCTTGTGGCACTGTAGCTTGTAAACTTTTAGCTACAGTAAAACCATCTAAGCCTCCTGGCATCGATAAATCTAATAAAATAATGGCTGGTTGCTGTTGTTGCGCTAATGTAATGGCTGCTGTACCATTATCCGCTTCAATAATCTCATGAACAGATGGTATTTTTTCAAGCAATAACCTTACACCTTTACGAATTAATAAATGATCATCTACAATTAATAGTTTCACTTACTCACCTTCTCGTAGCCATTCATTCTTTGGAATGTAAGCATTAATTTTTGTGCCTTCACCTAAAATGGACTGTATCATTGTTTCACCTTTCAATTGTGAAATGCGCTCCCCCATATGCAATAAGCCTAATCCTTCTCGTTTAGCCTCCACATCAAAGCCAATGCCATCGTCTTCTATACAAATACGTAAGCCAAAACGATCTTTTTCAAATGTAATGGTAACTTGCTGTGCCTCTGCATATTTCATAATATTATGAAGAGCTTCTTGTACAACACGGTAAATATTAATTTCAGCTACCGCAGTTAAACGCTCATAACAATTTGTGTGTAATGTAATCGTTAAATCTGTTCTTTTTTTACGCAATGATTCAATTAAGTTTTCAACAGTTGGTATTAAGCCAAGTTGGTCTAAACTTTTAGGTCGCAAGGATTGAGAGTAAAATTTAACATCTGCCATCGCCTTACCTACTTCATCTCTCACCTCTTTTATATACGCGTGGAGTGCTTCATCTTCTATGACGAGTGATAAATTATCCATTGCAATGGCTACACTGTACAAAGACTGACCTACCCCATCATGTAATTCTTGACTTAATCGCTTATGTTCAGCTTCTTTTGCTTCGGTTAAATGTTGTAACATCTTCTTAGATAACCTTGCCTTCTCTTGTTGTTCTTTTATTGTGCGGTCTCGAATTACTAGTAAATAGTGCTTCTCTTGTGTATCATCCGCCTCATAAATTAAAGCATTACTCATTTCGACATTAATTAAATACTCGCCTACTCTTGGTAGTTTAGATTCAAAATAAGGGACTTTTCCTTGATTGGCAATGAGATAGCAACGTTCTTCGTGTAATTGTAACGGACGAGACTCACAATAGGCACAGTAAGGCACAACATCACCTACCCGCCATCCCATAAGTTTTTGGGCAGCTTGATTAATCTTTTTAATTTCACGCTTCGTATCCATAATAATAATGCCATCTTGCAGATGGTGAAATAGCTGTTCAGCATAGTTCATACTGTCACCCCCTTCTTCTAGTGTACAAAAAAAGAGCGACGAAAACGCGTTTCGCCACTCCATTATTAACGATATTTATTCATCGTTGTTAAAAATGCTTGCATCATTTTAAGTCCATCTTGCACGACAGGGTCTTTAATCATCTTCATTAAGCCAAATACCGAAATAGGTGCATTATTTTTAGTACGTGCAAACTCTTCTTTTGTTGCTGTTAAAATTTCCTGACCTTGGTCTAATGGCAAATATAAATTCACAGTTTCCTTTGTTGTTGTTAGGAGTTGGTCTACCGTACGCTTATCACTCCACACACTTTCAGCAAAAGCCGCGATGTTATCAAGTTGCTGCACTAGTGGTGTGAGGCGTGGCAATAACTGCATTAAATCCATCATAGCGTTTACGTGTTGCTCTGTTAGGTGCAAGCGTTCTATTTTTTCTTCCACATCATTAGCTATGACCTTCAAGGATTGTTCATCTTGTAAGGAAGAGGTGATAAAGTCGAGTTTATCTTCTGCTACTTTTAACGTTTCAACGAAAGTTGGTAATTTTTCGACTAAATATTGTAATGAAGCAATTTGCGCTTCATCTTCTAACTTTAACATTACATCTGCAAGTTCTTTAGTTTGTTCAGCCACCTTATTTCCTCCTTTACATTGTGCCTTTTAGCATGCCATTCCAATACATCATAGGTAATACATTTTTCTTTAACATATGCATGCTATGACGCTGTTTACGCTGGTCAATAGGGAATGATTCTTGCGCTTCATAACCATAAATAAACTCAGCTAACATCACTGTGTTATAACCTGTCACTACAGGACAAGACGAGTAACCATCATAACGTGCTGTCATGGCTTTCTTATTTTTATGTGCAAGTAAATTATCAACAGCTACTGGTGCTTGCTTACGAATAGCTGCACCTGTACGAGAAGTCGGTAAACTTGTACAATCGCCTGCTCCAAAAATATTCTCATACTTCGTATGACGCAATGTATACATATCTAAGTCTACCCAGCCTGCCTCATTCGCAATAGGGCTTTCTTTAATAAAATTAGGTGCTGACATAGGTGGCGTAACATGAATCATATCAAAGCCTCTTGTAATCGTTTCGCCTGTTTCAATATGTTTAAACGTCGCCTTTTGTGCTTTGCCATCAATCTCCACTAAATCCATGAAGTAGGTTTCTTCAATATGCTTCTCTTTCACTAATTCTTTTAATACAGGATAGTAACGTTTCACAGGGAATAAATCATCCATACCTGAAATAAATTCAATCGTCGTCTTGTCACGTACACCCGCTCTTCTAAAATGCTCATCAGCAAGGTACATAATTTTTTGCGGCGCACCTGCACACTTCACTGGCGTAGAAGGCTGTGTAAAAATAGCTCGTCCGCCATTTACAGCTTGCATTGCCTCCCAAGTACTCTCTACATAATCTTGATGGTAATTACTGCACACACCATTTTTACCTAACGTTTCTTTTAGTCCTTTAACCTTATCCCAATCTAATTGAATACCAGCGGCTACCATTAAATAGTCATAGTGTACAACTGTGCCTTCAACCGTTGTTACTTCATTTTCATCTGGACGAAAAGTGGCAACAGCCTCCGCTAATAACGTCGCGCCCTCTGGCACAACCTCTTGCTGTGGACGCACATTATCTTCTAGTTTTGCATCGCCTCCACCTACTAATGTGAAGAATGGTTGATAATAATGTTTATCGGCTGGATCTATAATCAGAATTTGATTTTTTAAATAAGGTGCTTTACGCAATAATTGAGCCGCCATCGTAATACCTGCTGTGCCTGCCCCAACAATTGCAATCGTTGTATTTTTCGTTGTCATAAAAAAAAGCCTCCTCAAAATGTTGTTGTACCAACTACATTTATCATAGGAGATTAATCGGTTGCTGCCTATTAGGGTATTCCCTCATCTTTAATTTGATAGCGTTCACAAACTTAACTATTTTTTATACCTATACCTTGTATAAAAGCAGTAACTCTCACATATCGTTTACTGCTTTTATACGTTGATTTCTAATTTATAGTGTTAGTAATTTATATCCCCAGTTCCTTCATAATGGCTGTTACTTTATCTATCCGTTCATGTAAATCTTGACCATTGTATCGTGGCAACGTCATTTCTGTTGCGATTTGACCATCACGCATAAATAATATGCGCTCTGTCTTTGCTGCAACTTGGGCGTCATGGGTTACGAGCATGACGGTCGTGCCATTTTGATTGATTTGTGTGATGATGTTCATAATTTCTTTAGCCGACTTTGAATTAAGCGCGCCTGTTGGCTCATCTCCGAAAATCACTTTAGGGTTACTTAATAATGCACGACAAATTCCAGCACGTTGTAGTTGTCCGCCAGACATTTGTGTAATATCACGCTTCTCTAATCCTGAAATGCCTGTGCGCTCCATTAATTCCTGTGCCTTTTTGATAATAGTTGAGCGATGTTTTCGTTTATCACGCATAGCAGGTAATATAATATTATCTAACACATTTATGTTTTTTAATAATGTCGGTTGCTGAAAAATAAAGCCCATCTTATTTCTACGTAAATCAGCCAACTCATTTTCTTTTAAAAGAGCTAACACTTTACCGTCAAAAGTCACTTGTCCTTCCGTTACTTTATCCATCCCACTCAAGGCATGCATTAATGTAGATTTGCCAGAACCAGACGGCCCCATAATCGCAACAAATTCCCCTGCTTGTATAGTAAGTGATATATCACGTAGTACAACTTGCTCCTCATCACCTACACCAAATTTTTTTATGATGTTTTGCGCAGTAATTATATTTTTCATTAGTTTACTCCTTCATATACTGAGAGATTTTGATTCGACCTGCATAAGATGCCCCTATAATTGTAGCTACTAGCACTGCACAAATGAGCATAAGAGGGCTTAACACATAGGCTGACAATGGCTGGATTGTAAAAGTAAAGGCAGTTGCGCCAAATGTACCAATGACTGCGCCTACTATACTTTCGCCTAATGTATTTGCAGCGATTGTACCTATGATGACACTGATTATTGCTACAAATAGTGCGCGTGACATGTATTGTTTTGTAATATCTGCGTTCGTAAATCCAAATGACTTCATTACTGCAATCGTATAACGATCTTTAGCTGTTAACATTTTAATAAACAAAAATACAATTAACATAGCAATCAACAAAGCTACCACAATAGCTATAAACGCTGCCTTTTCAATTGACGCAATTGTTGGGCCATACGATTGTTGAATATACTCATCAATATGAGAAACTTTAGCATAGCTGAATTGGTCAGCATATTCTTTAACTTTGGCGTTTAATGCCGGATTTGCCTTAAATGTTACATTAATGACGTACCACATCATATCTTCTGACGAAGTAGTAAATGTCGCCTTAGCTGTCTTACCTCCATTTGTAATATCTGAATAAATGCCGCTCACCACAAACGGCTTGGCCTCATCATCAACGATAAGCGTTATCTTATCGCCCACTTTTTTGTTTAATTCGTCTGCATTCATTACAGAGAGCGCAATCTCATTTGTCTCCTTAGGTGCATTACCCTGTGCATAGGTTACAGGGAATAACGTGTGGTCACCTAATTCTACCTTGATTCGTTTTTTCTGTTGATCTTGTTGTACATAATATGTTTTTGTAGCCAATACATTATAGGCTTGAACATCATCATCATTTGCTAGCGCTTTGACCATTTGATTTGCTTTAGTTTTAATCTCTGCTGTTTGTTGAATATCAATACGCATATCACTATTGCCTATTCCCATATATGTGGTAAAATCTTTTGACGAAATCGTATGATACAAATTTTGAGGCACAATCATAATAAATGTCGTAATTACTAAAACAATAAGCATTGTGAAGTAGAGTCGCTTACGTGTCATCACATCTTTAAGCCCTAAAAACACATTAGTAGGCAACCATTTATTCGCCGCTAAAGTAAAATGCTTTGTGCTGATAGACTTCTCTTGAGCTGTACCAAATTGAATGGCTTCTGTTACCGCTATTTTTTTAAAGCGCCCCAATACCAAGTAAATATACCCCATAATGATGATACATAAGACGCCAACGCCTACCATACCTAATCCTATAGCTAGTGCTGTATTTTCACTTTCTCCCATGTATAATTTAATATTTTCAAGCAACAAGTCTTTGCACATATAGGCTAATACAACACCTATACTAGCTCCTACTAATGTAATCACACTGTACTTTGCTATATAGATTTTCTTAATATCGGCCACACGTAGTCCTATCGCTTTTAAAACACCTATTTCACGATAATCTTCTTCCATTTTGGCCAACAATGTAAAGCGAATACATAATAAGGAAATCACTACTATGAGTACACTGACAAGTAAGATAAGAGCAATCATTAAGCCATCTGAAATAGCATTTAATGTTTTAAAAAGAGGATATGTAATGGTTGGACCATTTGCCTCAAGCCCTGCAGTAATATAATCATTCTCAAGTGTGCTCAGTTGTTCAAGTTGTTGTAATCTAAATTCAATCAAATACTCTACATTACCTACCGACTGCAAGGCATTGTAATCCTGATCACTTACTAAAAATCGTTTAGAAGATGCCAAAAGTGAATTCATTTGAGAGTCTCTTAAGAAGCCTTGAACTGTAAATGCTTTATTCTGAATAATAACTTGGTCGCCAATCGCTACTTCTTCTTTCATATAACTCACTGGCAAATAAATTTCACCATCATGAACATCAATTCGCTTACCATTAATATCTAATAAATAGTCAAAGGTTTGACCTTGTTTACTCACGCCATTGTCTTGTACACTATGTGCTAATGATGTACCATTTATCGTAATTTTAGCACCTTCAATATTTAAAAATTCATTAATTTGGAAATCTTCCACATAATCATGACTTGACGCAAATGCTTCAAGCCGTGTCTGGTCAATCTCACCTGCATGCATCTGCATAAAATGTGGCGTTTTCGCTTCTCGCATTAATGTGTCAATTGCGCCTGAAAGATTGACCATCAAAATCGCTGACAATGCCACAAGCATCGCTGCAATCGCTATAAATATCGTTGTTATCAATGTAGTTAGTTTGCTTTTCAACATATCATTTAAAATAATCCTGCTAAACATACGTCACCTCTGTTATTTGTTGTTATGACATTCTCGCCAAACTTTAGTTATCTTTTGATAAAGATATATTAAACATGTTGAATCGCTACGTTATCATTAGTCAGCCTCCACACCAAACATTTGCAAGGTGCCCATTAAACTACCACTTTTAGCGCCTAACATGCGCTCCACATTTTCAATAAAAGCGATCATTCTTGATAAACGTTCTTGCTCATTTAATAACACCATATCGCCATCAAATACCGTTGTTGCGTAAATAACGACCATCTCCATACACTCATAAGGTACTGGCGTATTGAATAATTGTTGTTCGATCCCCTCTTCAATTAGCGTTGTTAAAATAGGGGGCAAATGAGCGATTATTACTTGCTGTATTTTTTGATGCATTAAGGCATTTTGAGGCTGATGGATATGCTCCATTACCTCTTCACTACTCTCGCCCTCCAAATTTAGTGACATTACGACCTGTATAATACGTGCTAAAACAGGCACGCTTTTCTCAGAAGCAATCGCTTGTGCTGTCTCTATAAGACGCATTTGATAACGAGCAATTAAACCATCCATAATATCTTCTTTTGAAGGGAAATGATGATACAATGTGCCTCTTGCAATCCCTACCTTCTCTAAAATGTCATTTGTACTTGTGCCATCAAACCCTTTTTGCCCAAAAAGTTCATCAGCAGCATTTAATATTTCATTTTTACGATCCTCAGCTTTTTTTACTATTCTCATTTCTATCACTCCATTTAGACCGACTGTCTGTCTATAAAAGATTAGCATATTACTTTTGCCTTAGTCAATCTAATTTATGATGTTATTTTTACATACAATAATCTATAAACTTGCAAACGTGTAGTAGGGCAATAAAAAAAGGTTAGACCGCCTATCTCGGTCTAACACTTCAAAAAAGTTAATGCCATCTAACACACTTTTCGTACTAACAAGCACTTATTTTTTCTCCAGATAAATCGGCACACCAAACCCTTCTCTTTTTGTCAGCAACTTACTGATGTTGTCATGATCTTCTTTCGTATGATATCTTACTACTACTAGCCCTTTATTAGATTCTTTTTCACAAATATTTGCTGCTTCCACTACAATATCCGTACCTTGACTCTCAATCTCTTGAATGAACGCTTCGTTATTGTCAAGTGATGTTTTCACCTCATCAAGTGTTGGTAATTGATCACATGGCGGATGCGCATCCTTTGTTGTTGAAAAGAACAAACCATTTACTACGCTAAACACTAAAAAAAGACCTACAAGCGCCACTACACCTACTATTATTTTATTTCTCTTTGACATAAGTAACCTCTTTTCATATACATTATTATTTATAATTTTCGTTCTTTCACTTGATTAAAACACCATTTGATACTAACGAAATGACTGAGTAGCGTAACAACAATGCCATAGAACGCTATTAGCAAAACGACAGGCACACTCCTATTTGGATAAACGGCAAGAGTAATAACTATGATGATAGCACCTACCAAAAATTCTCGCATTAGCTTATCTTTACAAATATAAAGCCAACGCTCACCTGACAATCTTAAAATAAAGTTTTTCTTTGCATGAATCAGCGCTGTAATGAAAGCATTCATTGCTGTAACAATAGTAAATGAAAGTAAGATGGATATGAGTGATAAATTTCGTAACCACGCCATATAAGCGGCATATTGTGCTTGTAACATACCATTTTCCGCAATATAAACGACATTAATTTCGCCTGTAACTCCTGCTTGACGAAGCCCTTTAGCATCAAGATTTTGATTTTGCAATTCTCTTTGTGTAGCGATAGCACCCGTGAAGGTAATATTCTTACCCGAAACCATTGATGTCAAAGAAGATTCACTATATAACGTAGAGATGGACGGCAATATCACCAATAGTACATTATCCGTGAAAACTAATTGCTCACCACCCCCACCTACAGACACAGCTATTGCCTGCTCATTGCTAGGTGTCATAAATGTAATCTCTTGTGACATATTAGCTTGATTGCCTTCTTTAAACCATATTTCCAAATTCTCATCTATACTTTTCACTATAGTATGTGATAAAGCCTCTTTATTTATCTCTGTTAACTGATTTTCCTCGACGCCAAGTGTGTCTAACCAACCTTGATTAACGAACGAAACATACTCATATTCACCAAAGTCTTCTGCAAAACCCATGTCCTTTGATAACGTATAAGAAAGCAGTACATGATAATCTTCTTCCATCTCTCGGATTACATTTTCAATATGAGACTCTACTAAACGCATGCCATCTAAATCCGTGGCAAACTCTAAAGCCACTTGATCGGATAATTGATTCCATTGCTGCATCTCTAACGCAACTTGTTTTGAATTTTGATAGGCATGCCATGCTGCATTCGCTAGTATTACCACTAAAATAAAGGTAAGCAATTGTAAAGCGGTGGTCACTAAACGCAAATTTTTAATTGCAGGTTGTCTCGTAGCTAGCATCCAAGCTTTAGGCCATGTTAATAGTGACATAATGATTGTGAATAAAACCGTGGTCACTAGTACAATCAGTTGTAAGGCTAATGATATTACAAGAAAAATACCTAAATACATCCACTGATGAAAAATACCAATATAGAGAATAGACCCTATTAAAATGATACTTGAAGCTAACAGTAATAGCGCAATGAAGCCTGATAAGTCTTGTATTTGAATACGACTTGTAGGCACGCCATTTAGCACTCTCAATGCCCGTCCCTTTGCCTTTATCGCTAGCCATAACAGTGATAATGTTGTCATTAAAATAATAGAAGCTATAATTGCTATTGTGAATCCACTTTCAAACAGTACAAATAATAATGTGTAAAATATTGATGGCTCTCTTAAAACAACTTCTACCCCGTTTTTATGTAACGTTTCTTTAAACTGCTCATTTTTATTAGCATGTCTAATGTAATACTCTCCGTCTGGATAAGAATGTGCTAGCCGTTCTTTTCCTACGATTACGCCACGTTCATGATTAAACCAGGTAAACTCTTGTTCTTTAATGTCCTCTGATAAATCCACAAACAACTTACCTTGGGTTTTATCTTCTAAGTTTGGTACAATTTTTAGTAAACCTAGTGCCAACCTTTTATTTTCTTTTTCTAACAGCTCAAACGACTCATCTATTGTGAGTGGTGAATTAGTAAAGTCTAAGGTAACTTTACTTTCAACATCGAGGTCTTGAGGGAAGTCACGATCATGTAAGTCCATAATGATAATGGCTAACAATGTTAATAAAGAAAATAAAACACTAGCTGTTATAACTATAACTTTTTTATACATCGTGATATGCTCCTTACTTCAGAATCAAAGCCTTATTTGCGTGCGATACGATTACTTTGCACTTCATAACAAACATCACATGCCTCAATCAACGCTGCATCATGCGTAGAAATAATTACCGTATAGCCCTTATTCGCAAAATCACGAAATAATGCAATAATTTTTTCTCTATTTTTAGCATCTAAAGATGCCGTTGGCTCATCTGCATAAAGCACTTTTGCATTTTTGTAGATTGCCCTTGCCAGCGCTAACCGCTGTTTTTCCCCTCCACTTAAATAACTTGCCAACTCTTGCTCCCTATTACTCAATCCTGTTTGTTCAAGAACATCTCGTAAACGTGCCAGATCTCCCTTTACCTTTTTCCCAAACAAATCTTTTTGCATCGTAACATTAAATCCCACCGATTCTTCATCCATTATTCCATAATCTTGAAGAATAAAAGCAACTTCTTGTTGCCAAAAACGTTTAATCTGAGAGGTACTTGCCTTCGTATAATTATGCTCTTTATAAAAAATAGCTCCTTTATTCACAGGTAATAATAGCCCTAAAGCATGTAATAATGTTGTCTTGCCACAACCGCTAGGCCCTATTAAAGCTGTCATCTCACCTGCTTTGCAAGTTAGCGTAACATCACTCACCACTTCTTTTTTACCAATAAAAACTGATACACCTTCTGCTCGAATCATCTTTACCATCCCCTTTTTACACTTGCTATTCGTAAATTACTTTCACACACGTAATACAATAAACTATAATTATGTATTTATGGTTTTTTAAATATAAAAATACAGTAATAGGATATTTACAGTATAACCTATTCAAGTATACGGTACACTGTTAAGAACTTTTTTTGCATAGAATTATCAGATTCATTTATCACCGATTGTAAATTCTGAAATTTTCAATTACAATGACTTTGACTTAAGAAAAGGTGGTTTTCTTATGATGAAGTTATGAAAAAATTGCTATAAATAACATTCAAGGAGGACAAATATGGATTTTATAATAAAAGAGGATAAAAATATTTCGACTAGCCAATTACAGGCATTATATGAAGATGTAGAATGGTTCGCTTATACAAAAGATTTAGACTTATTACAACAGGCCTGTCTGCAGTCATTAGATGTGTTTTCAGTTTGGCAAAATGAAACACTACTTGGATTAGTTCGCATTGTTGGTGATGGATTAACGATCATTTATATTCAAGATATATTAGTTTTGTCTACACATCAAAATAAAGGGATTGCTACATTACTTATGCAACAGGTTCTTAATAAGTACAAAAAAGTACGACAGAAAGTTTTGTTAACAGAAGAAGCTCCAGACGTTCGTCATTTTTACGAAAAAAATGGATTTATTTCATGTGACAAGGGTTCCTTAGTATCTTTTGCTAAGTTAGATTAATAAGATATACAAGAAACATAAAATAACATTCTAATTCTAAAATTAAAATTAATTTTAGAATTAGAAATAAATAAGTTTATAGGTTATACTATTGGTATCCATCAAAAGGAGATGTTATTTATGGCTGCCACAATTTCAGTATCTCAATCAGAGGCAAATACTTTTTTCTTACATACATTAGTTGTGGGTGAAGAATTATTATATAAAGACTTAAAAGGTTTGTTAGAAAATAATTTTCCTGGTATCAATGCAAATCAATGTAGTGGTTTAATTCATAGAGCCCATGAGAATGATAATGCCGTTTTAGAAAAAGTAAATAAAACGTATCGCTTACTTCCTACTCTACACAGTTCGAATAGCCAACTAGATAATTCAACTGTAACAGTTCAAGGCATTAATAAAGTAAAAGCTCGTATTAAAGGCTTATTAAATGAGATTGAAAAGATACCTGTGAACGAATTTGAAACCGCAGAAGATTTTATCCTATTTAAAGAAATTCAATCAAAACTTCAAGAACTAAGTAATTAACTAAAACTATTTTGAAAACATGAAAAAAGAGAAGTGGAGCGCACTCCATTTCTCTTTTATTCGGCTGAAAACTATTTATGTCCCAGCCTCAACTTTACGCTCTATTTTCTACGTGAGTTGAGTGAATAGAATTACTGTTTTGCGACCTTTTCAACAATTGTTATGTTGCCCCTTATGGAGTATAACTCCAATATTTTTACCATTACTAACCATTTTTATAAATTTCTATTTATTACCCAAATCATTCCTAATACTATCAATTAAGTTGTTACGAGCTATGTCGATGTTATTTTCTAAAGGATCATTTCCTTCTCTAGCAGGATAGCCTGAGATGAATACATTATGTATAATCACTTCGAAGCTAACAAGAGCATTTCTAACATCTTGTCCCGCATAAAGAGTAAAAATAGATTTACCAGATTCAGAAAAGGACTTGTAATTATCCCGTGCCTTGAAATATTCATCTTGAATTTCAATTATCCTCTTTTTGGCATATTCTCGATTTGATATTTTCAATTCAATATCATTTTTTTGTTCATAGCTATTTTTGAGATTATTTAACTGACTTCTATAATCTTCAATTTGAAAATCTAACGATTTTAATGTAGTTTCAAACCTTTCAAATGAATAACCAGGACCATGTTTAATATTGCCTAGAACATCAGCTGGTGATTCATTAGGATAAGAATTGATTGCGGAAATTAAAGCTTGATACACTTCGCTTAGGTTATCCCGCTTTGATTGAAATTCTTTTTGTTTAAACTTTAAATTTTCTTTAAAGTTAGAAATGTATACCGTAGATATTTGACCTATTAAAGTAATTATAGCACCCAAAAATGCCGCTATCAAAGTATCAGACATAATATCCCTCCATGCTTTAGCATCTATATTCCTAAAAATGTTTTTGTTTTTCTAAAATCATTATCTTTCTACACTAAATTTTCTTCGATTTTTACTTACTCGTTTTTCATGCTATTTACCACTAAGTATTTCTTCAAACTAGACTGCTTAAATTTTGCATTTAGAGTGATATAATACACTCTGATATATATAATCAACCTGGGCGTAATTATCGATGTTGATTAGTTTAAATATAACTTAAATTAAGCTATCTTACTAACATTCCTGATGAAAGTAACTCTCCGAATCCAACCCAAAGATAGTAGTAAGTTAATAATATATAGGAGCATAATAGTGTTTCGTAAAAAAACAATGAATCATTATTATATAAATCCTTTAATTATCCCTACTTACCTTCACAACCACGATACATACTCCACATGCATGAGATTAATTGTACAAAATCGAATAGTTATTTTATGTAATTCATAAACTTCTCTCCATCTTTTATTCTTTATTTGTCAATATCACCATGGCAGATTAGCATAAATAATGTTATAATTTTCTACCATTCCTACGCTTAGTCACAGCTAAAAAAAGTATCCATTTGGTAAAATAACTCATAAACAGTGACTACAAAAAATAATGAATAAAAAAGAGATACTGTTTTTACACAGTATCCCTCATTTTTCTCCATTTCCTCTGGTGGAATCTTGACGGAGAACCTATTCATTTTTAATTATTTTATCCATTTTACGTACCATTGAAATACAGTCAAATTAACGTTTTCACTTCAAATACTTCTAGTGATTTATTCCCACTCAATAAAGGATCTTCAACAACTTTTATCATAAACAATCAGGTTTATTGCTAATAAAAGAATTTTCATGTTATCAACTTGTTTAATAATAGCTAATCATATGTTTCTAGATTTTGAATAAAACTCCCTAAATTAACAAAAAATTGTTAAATAACCCCTCAATTGTTCTTCATTTTCCTCCAAAGAAATCACACTCTCCCTTGTTTTAGACAAAAGAATATGACAGATAAAATTTGTCACACGTTCATTCGCTTACTTATAAAACTTCTGCAATACCAGCCATAATATATTCCGCGCATGGTACCGCAATCGTATTTCCAATTGCTTTATATCTAGTATGATCACTTATCGATTCATTTTCATTTCCAAGAGCTGTCCATCCCTCTAGTAATCCCATCAAGCGTTCACATTCTAATGGTGTAAGTTGATGAATAAATCCCTTTCCTTCTTCTCCTTCGTACCAAAATGTAAAATAATTTACGGATCCTGCGAGTAAAGTGGGGAAAGGATCTCCTGTTCTTCCGAAACTTCCATGAAACCCTTTTTCATTTTTTTCTTTGGCTGTACTTCGCATACGTCTTTCTTGAAAGGGACGGACGACGGGTATTTTCCTCCTTGCTTTTTCAAAAGATCTTCGACTGGCTGCGGTGGAGGATGTCCTGCCTTCCCCGCAAGACGTAAAAACCGACTGCAAATCGCGGGCTTTAAATAATATTTCTGTGGCACGTGATTCTCCAAAATCTGCCACGAGAAAGATACGTCTTCTTCTTTGAGCGAGTGTGGGCTCTCCCCAATATCGGGCATCCAACAATCGCCAGACGATATCAACATCATTCCCTCGGACCATTCCAGCGTTTGCCCAGACCTTAGAATTAGGCATTGGAATTTTGGTATTTGTGAACGATTCAAGCACGGTCTGAAAATCCATCCTGTTATTTGATGAAAAAGCTCCCATGACGTTTTCCCAAACAGCGATAACTGGATATGTTCCATTCGTTGCACACCTCATTTCTTCTATAATTCGTATTGCATGATAAAATAAACTGGATTGACTTCCAGTAAGACCTTCTCGTTTTCCGATATTAGATAAGTTCTGACAAGGTGAACCGAATGTAATGATATGAACAGGTGGAATTTTTCCACCATTTACTTTAGTAATATCTCCAAAATGAATCATGTTAGGAAAATGTCGTTTCGTAATAGATATGGGGGCTTTTTCAATTTCACTTGCCCATATTGGTTGAATTCCATAACGAGAAGCAGTTAATGGAAATACACCAATACCATCAAATAAACTTCCTAGAGTTAAATTATTCTTGAAACCTATATTCTGCATAAGTACCACCTCTAAATGATTCCATAAAAAAAACGCCATTCATGCAATTCATGAAATGACGCCTTACTATTTTTAAATATATTATAAATAAACTTGATTAACCACAATTGTACACAATATTGGAGTGATGCAATGGAAACCAATAACATAAGTAAATAAGAATACAAAATTGTATTACTTCAATGACAATCCCCTAAAGATTTCTACCTGATTGACAATTTAAATAATAAAGATTAATAGATGATTTATGGGAATTAACCTTTGAATTAAATTATAACGTTGAATTATACATTATCAACTAAGCTAAATAGTTTCTTGTAATTCTCTTTTTTTAGGATTGGTTTAGTTAACTTTATGACATGGTAATTTTCCAAGTCAGTTAGATACTCCAGATTTTCAGATATAGTAACAAAAAATGTTTGAGTAGGAATCGAAAGGAAATATCTTTCTACTTCTTTAAAGGTAATTCTTACAGTTTCTTTGTCAATTTCATTTTTAACAAATGAATCAATACCAAAAGGAATAGTATATACTCCATATTCGGAAACTAACTTCATATAGGTTAAGTATAAAGCTAATAAAGTTTTATTATTATCCATTCCACTACCTTTGACTTCTCTGAAATCGAAGAATTCTATTTCATTTAGTTTTGCACTTCCAAACCGAAGATTAATATCACTTAGAATTTCAAAGTATCTTTTTCTAATATCGGATTTTCTCTCTTGTTGTTTTTTCTTTAATAATCTAATTTCTTTATTTATTTCTTTCACTATACTTTCCAATTCATTTTTATATATATTTAGCTCGTATATTGTTTTTAAAAACTCCTCATTTGCCAATCTCTTTGATTCTAAATCAATATATTTTTGAAGACTTATAACTTTTTGTATTTCCTTTTTTTGTCTAATAGCAATATTATAACTATGATTTAATTCGACAATTTCGTCTTGTAGATTTTCTATATCCATTTGTAACTTTTCAATTTCTTTCTCATTTTGATCATATAAATGTTGTATTTCAAATAAATTATTATTTAATTTAAGTCTAGTTAAAGATTGCTCTAATGTTAACTTTGAGTGGCAATGAACACATTCTAACGCAACTTCTTTATAGGCTTTTTTATTAATAGCCATTACCTTCTTCAGCTCAATATTGTCTTGATATATTAAATCCTTTTCTGACTTATTAGTAAATAGTTTCCTCTTCCTTGTAGAGATTTCATTAGTAATATTACTTAATCTATTAAGATTACTTCTAAATGCTACTTCTAATTCTTCTATATCAAATGGTGAAGAATCTAACATTTCCGTTTTATCGGCATACTCTTCTTGCAATGTATTTAGTACCTCAATTTTCGACTCATTATCTTTAATTAGTTTTCGCTTTATACTTTTTTCATTCTCTTTTTCTAATATTTTTTCATTAGATATTCCTAATACATACTCCAATAAATCACTTGGAATGTTCGAATATCTACCTAATGAATCAGAGGAGTTTTTAAATATATATCCATTCCAGGATTTATCCTGATCTAGATAAAATGGAGCTAAAATTTCTGTAGAATAAACACTTGATAATTCTTTAGTACTTGCTCCTCGTAACTTCAATTTCATATTTAAGGATAATTTTTCTTGAAGCCATTCTGAAAATTCCTTAAGATTTAAAACTCCCTCATTGTCTGAAACGTAAAATAAGGAATTATTTCTAATAATAGAATAGGATAGTCCATTAATTAATATATCTATCCGAAATCTCATTGTCTTAACATCCCAACCATGCGGGAACTGTTTAATTTCAAACCCTAATGCATAGTAAAGTGATTTCGTTAAACTTGATTTCCCTACAGTAGTTCCATCACTTGTAATAATATTAGGCCCTTTTGAAAATTCAAATTCATTTGCTACTTTATTTTCATAATCTAATATAATTATTCTTTCTATAATCATACTTTCTCACTCATTTCTGCTAATACTTCAATGATAATCGCTTTTTTAGTAAATTCACCTAATGTATTAAATGTTACATCACAATTACATTTTTCCATTGCTATATTAATTAATTCTTCTTCTGCCGTACTGAGAACATCAATGTTGCTTAATTCTCGTTTTGCAATTTCTTTCTCGGTGATATATGCATGGATTATTTTCAATTGCTCTTGTTTAATCTTCTTTTTCCAAAAAACAGAATAAGAGGTTGATGAAAGTATAGAATCAAAAAAGTCTAGAGTTGAAGTTAATTTAAAAATTTCTTGTAAATCTTCTTTTAAGATTTTCTTTTTGATGTAATCTTCATCACTCTGAACGACATATTCACTCTTTTGATCAATAAGGGTAAAAAGTTCATTAATCGCAATTTGCCCTCTCTTCTGACTAACATCTATTTCTTTTAACGCCATTTGACCTAGCAATACGGGTATCGCATCTATTAATCTATCCTCAAAAGGAAGCATATAAATATAGCTTGACAATAATTTCTTCTCAAAACTTTCAATATCACTACTTCCTTTTAACTTATTTAATATAGTTTGTTTTTGTTCATCGCTGTATGAGTAAAGTGGATCACAAATATTACCTTCAGAGTTTAAAAGCATTTTTTTCACATCAGTCTCCGCAAATGATTTAACAAAAATTTTATAATGGGAATTTTCGTTTCCATTACTTAAATTTTTCTCTAGTATTGATTTTCCATCTTTACTATTTAATAGTTTATTTAAACTTAATTTTTGACTCTTTACCTGAATGTATGCATCATAACCATTAAATTTAACCTCAAAATCATCTCTTGCTTCAACTAAAATATGAAAATCTGGTTTATTGAAATTTTTAATTGCTATAAAAGTAATGGCAGCTTTTTGAAAGTTGAATCCTTTTATAGCAAATGCACCACCATTTTCAAAATCGGACATATGAACTCCACCTCAGATAGTTATTATATAGCTATCGTAATCTATTGGAATTTTTATATCAATAAAAGTTATACCAATTATCCCCTTTCAATCACTTAACATATCCTTTTTCAAACTTTAATACCTACAAAAATACCAATATAATTTTATAGTTCAAAGTAAAAAAGGTAACCATGATTTAATTACTCATAGTTACCGAATTTAATACTTTACAAATTACTTTATTAATATTCCCTTGTGTTCCCACATACCAGATCAATTACCACTGAAACGGTAATGTGGTTTTTCAGTACTTTATTTCTCGTTTTTTCACCTTCATCGACAAACACGAAATGCTTGTGAAAGTGTTTAAAACTAAGGATTTCTATATAGTTTCTCTTTGTAGCAACGATACGCACTCAACGTGGGTTGAGTGTTTTCGCAACATACTTTTTTCTTGGCGACTTGAGGACTTTTCTTGCTGGTACTAGGTTACTTAGTACCAGCTTTTTATATTTTAAGTTAGTAGATGTACAAAAATTAAAGTATCGATATTAAGGTAAAGGTGTAGCATACGACAATTTTATCATCATTAATATTTATAAAAAATAATGTGAGCTCTACACAAGACTATAATTTGTACTAAGTAAATAAATTAGTTCACTATAACTAGGATAAGAGTGAATAGTATTTTTTATATTTTGAATAGGAATACCCTCCATTCGCGCTAACTGCAATTCGCTTAATAACTCGCTAGCTCTTTCTCCAACAATAGTCGCTCCCACTATATAACCTTTTGAGTCACAAATCACTTTTGCAAATCCAGTAGTTTTGTCATCTACAATCGCGCGATCTAGTTCTTTGTAAGACAAGTATAACACTTGTATGTTTGAATATATTTCACTTGCTTTGACCTCTGTCAAACCCAATCTAGCAACTTCTGGTTCTGTAAATGTTGACCATGTTATATTTGTATGATCCAAATGCTTAATTTTATGATTACCAGCACTACAAATATATTTTATTAATTCTCTAGCTTGATAACCTGCAGCATGTGAAAATAAATAGGTTCCTATCACATCACCTACTGCGTAAATGTTTGGAATAGATGTTTGAAAACATTCATCAACTTTTATATATTCATCAACTTTTTCTATTCCTACATTCTTTAAGCCAATATTAAAGCTGTTCGGCTCCCTACCTGTTGCCAGCAATACTTTATGCACTTGTCGTATTATTTTATCACCAGAAGAATTTATAATTGTACATACGATACCTGATGATTGTGTTTCTATTGTTTCTACTCTTGCACTTGTATGTACTTCCACCCCTTCATATTCTACTGTGTGCTGTATTAATTCCGATGTAACTTCTTCCTCTTGCATGAGAATTCTAGGATTACGTTCGACAACAATAACCTCTACACCTAAACGGCTACTTGCTTGAGCCAATTCAATACCTATAGGCCCGCCACCAATAACTAATAATGAGGTTGGTAACTCCTTTTGTTGAAAGAAATTTTCATTAGTTAAATACTCTATGTCTTGTAAACCCGAAATCGTAGGTATGCGAGCGTGTGAACCAGTAGCAATAATAATAGAGTCGCCATATACTATTTCATCATTAACTTTTACGCTGTTGTTTGTTTGAATTTCTGCATGACCACAAATATAATATATGCCATTTTCTTGTATCTTTTCTACAGATTCATTAACATGTGCTACTTGAACACGTTCTCTTACAGTATCCATAATAAGAGCTGTATTAATTTCTACAGCTGGCGTATGCTTCTTCACTTGTTGGTATTCTTTTGCAATTTGAAGAAATGCCTTACTAGGAATACAGCCTGACCACGTACACTCTCCTCCAGGTCTATACTTATCAATTAAAACTGTCTTCTTTCCATTTTCTACAGCAGAAAAAGCCGCATTCAATCCTGCAGCACCTGCTCCTATAATAATAATATCAAATGACTCCATATTTTAATTCTCCTTCCTTACTCTAAAAATCATAGTAAAGTATGGAGTTACTCAAGAGTCAAGCTCACAATTGAAATAAATATCTTGATAAGTGGTTGGCTTATCTTCTTTTGTTAATATATTAAAAATTTTTACACATTGTGTATCTATAACTAATCCTTTTTTCTCTGCAAACTCTTGAGCCTCTTTCCAAATATTTTTTATACTCATACCTATATCAAAAGTACGATAACGTATCGCATTTTTAAAATTATAAGATTGAATCATTTTATTATCACTACCTATATAATTAAAACAAATGGGACACTCGACTATACTCCCTAACTCCTCTTGCTTCTTATACACTGTTCCTAAAATCGATGTTCTCGTCCAGAATTCATCATCTAAACAAGCTTCTTTCATGTTTGGTAATGATCCATATTCTTCTTTTACTTTCATTTCATACATATAAAAAGAAAAATTTGTAAAGTGAATTATTTTTTCATCTGATTTTTGATTACTTAGTGTATCTTTAATAATAGAAAGATATGTTAACTTTCTTTGAATTTCTTGTTGTTGTATTTTTAAGTATTCCTCTTGAGTATCCATAGTTTGAATTAAATTTTCTATTGTTAATGCATTTAAAAACTGTTGAATATTTTCAACACTTATATTTGTTTCTCTTAATGCTGTCACAAGATTAAACTTTAATGCTTCATATAACGTATAATAACGATAACCATTGGTGTCCGAAAAAGAAGGTCTTACTAGATTATGCTTATCATAATAACGAACAGTATCTGAGCTCACATTGTTAAACTTAGCTATATCACCAGTTTTATAAAACATTGGTTCTTTCATCACTAATTCCCTCCTTCAAGTAAATTAGTCATCTAACAATTCTAAATAACGATAAAGCGTGGACTTACTAATCCCTGTTTCATTCTTAATATCAAACAACGTATGTTGGCCCGTTTGATACATCGCAATCGCTCGTTTCACATTTTCATCTGCTTTTCTTGGTCTCCCTAGTACTTTACCTTTCTCTTTTGCTTGCATCATACCTAACATGGTGGATTGTTTGATAATATCACTTTGAAATTCTAAAAAGCGATTTAGCACATCTAACAAAGGCTTTTCTAGTAACTCTACTGATGTCATATCGTCTTCTATAAAATGAATTGTGACACCATCATAAGCGCAGATTTTCAGTAATTCTTCAAGGTGTCTCGTTGTATCAGCTAATGCAAAAAAGCGAGACACTTGAAGAATATCGCCTGCTTTCATTTCCAACAATAACTCTTCTAACGCATGACGCTTTTTTGCTTGACCATGCATCTCTTTAAAAATCCTATCACTCTTTTGTAATACATCTGATTGTACTAACATATCTGGGTCATCATATAAAGGCCTTTGATAGCCGTATAACATTTTTATTCACTCCTATTATTCCTATAATGGTTCCTTTTTGGGAAAGTTATGTTATGATGAACGAGAAATTTTATTTAAGATAAGGAGATTAGTATGCAAACTTTACAACAACAATGGTTTGGGAATGTACGTGGTGATGTGCTATCAGGTATTGTAGTTGCCTTAGCCCTTATACCAGAAGCAATAGCGTTCTCC
>NZ_BMJT01000011.1 GCF_014643595.1 Lysinibacillus alkalisoli | reverse complement strand
TTGCATTAATTGTCGGTTTTCGAGTTACCAAAGGTACCCCTCATACCGAACGGCATTCATCACCCACCTATAGAGGATGGGCGACTTCTGCCTAAATTAGTTAAAATTTTGCAAACCATAATCTGGCGATGTAGGGTCTGGTTTGACTAAAAATAATAAATATGTAGTATCTTGACGTAAGGCTACATAATTTTCAGCCGCATATTTTACATAATGACCGTCTGCTTCTTCAAAAATTGTCGTTGGCTCATAAATAGTAAGCTCATCACCTATCGTTAATGCGTCTCGTTCATTAGGCTTAATAATGCTTTAATCACTACTTTTGTTCTTGTAAAACCACCTGTAAACGTTTTTGGCTGTAAGTGATCTTCAGGCGTTTCATTATAGTTGGCAATATGCTCTCGCTCTTCAAAGGGCTGAACAGCTTCAGCAGTGACAACTAAATCTGCTGTCTCTGGCATTTCTTCTAACGGATAACTCACAACAGAAGCCATGGACTCTATTAAGGGCATTTGTTTAATCGCTTGTGCCGAAAATGGCGCCTTATCATTCTTTCCTTGTGCGATTTCTTGTTGTAAACTCACTTTTGGTGTATTTTTTTCATAGATTAACCACACAGCGACTACCATAAGTAAGCTGACAAAAATCATACTTTTTTTCATATCAAAATCACATCCTTATCCTTATTTTCACTAAAAAAAGAATGTAAAGTAAACTTATTTTACATACGCTAAAAAAGAGGAGGGTTGACGTTTCGTTGCAAAAATGTGAAGCTGTGTTTTCGCTCGCGTCATGGCGACATAAAAAAGACGTAATGGCTCATCTAGTGCCGCCTTATTGTCTTCAAACGCCTTCACCTCGTGAAAAGTAGGCACTTGCCCTTCTTGCACATCAATTAATAATACTTGGTCAAACTCCAACCCTTTAGAAGAGTGAAAGGTGGATAATGTTACCGCCTCTTGTCCGTACTGTTGTTTAGATTGACGAATTTGCTGCTCTAATTCATCTAAACGCGTAAAGAACGCCACTAATGTCTTAGCTGATTGGGCAATGAGTTGAATAGTAGATAAAATACGTAAACAAGCTTCTTCATTCATCTTCATAAAGTTTATATATTTTTCGAGTTGTTTATAATAATCTAATTCATACAGCACAGCTTGAATGGCATCACTTGGTGTTTTGTCTTGTAATGTGGGGAATATTTTCTCACATTTTTCAAAAAAGCGAATTTGATACGGTTGCATTTGTGGCAATGTGCGTAATGTCTCCCATAAGTTAGCTTGTGGGTCTTTCTCTGCGAGCTGTGCAATGTGCTCCTTCTTTACATAACCTTTAAAGCGCGGGCGTATCGCGTCAATAATCCTATAATGCTTGACCTGACTTCCATAAGCTAAACGCAAATAGTTGCGTAAATCTTGCATAATAAAATGGGTAAAAAAACGCCCATACACATCTTTCACATAAAATGGAATATTCTCCTCCATTAACATATGTGCGACTGCAATACTTGACGCATTATTCCGATATAACACTGCCGTATTAGCGTATGGTTGTGCTTTTATCAAGTGTAAAATAAATGTCATCTGCTCATGGTGAGACTGACATAATACAATACGTGGTGGCACACCTTCTTCATTCATCGTTGTCATCTTTTTGGCAAAACGCTTTGATACATGTGGAATAAACTGATTTGCTGTTTTGACAATTTGCTGTGTAGAGCGATAATTTTGTGTTAATGTAAGGGTTTTACCTGTAGGATAACGTTTTGTGAAATCGAAAAGCTGTGTCACATCACTGCCTCTAAACTGATAAATACTTTGGTCATCGTCTGCCACCATATATATTTTTTGATGCGGCTCAGCTAACCACTCAATAATGGCATGTTGAACGACAGAAGTATCTTGCGCCTCGTCAACTAAAATGAAACGGAAACGCGTTGTAAAATCTTGACGTACGTGTGCATCCGTCTCTAAAATACGGAGTGCCTCTGTCAACATATCATCGTAATCAATTAATTGAGGTTGGTGGTTTTGTTTATATGTTTCGTAAGCCTCGTATACTTCTTCTGCCCCTTTGACAATGTCAAACCCTCGTTCTTTTGCGATAGTTGTAAATTGTGTTGGTGTGACATGTAAATTTTTAATAAGCCCACAATAACTCTCAATGGATTCTACTACCTCTTCAGAAGGGTATTCTTGATATTTTGCGCGATATAACTGACGGAAAATACGACGCTTTTCACTAAACTCGCCATCAATTAATTGAAATGGCATCTGTGTAGCCCGAATAATTTGCAAAGCTAGCGCATGAATCGTCAAAAATGTGACAGGAGGCAATTGCGGGAAAAAATGCATAAAGCGCTGACGCATATCTTGGGCTGCTGCTCGGCTAAAGGTAACTGCTAAAATTTCATGTGGTTGGTATGCGCAGTCATGTAATAAATAACCGATTTTAGCAATCGTTGTCGTTGTTTTACCTGTGCCTGGCGCCGCAAGTAATAATAATGGTTGGTCTACATGTAAACAAGCCGTTAATTGTTGCTCATTTAAGGTGACTTTTGCTTGTTGTAAAGCTTGTAAAAAACGAATCTTTCTCATCTCCTTCTTAAGCTCAGTATAACGAAAAAAATGTTATGGAACAAAAATAAAAAGCACTGTGAAAAGGCACAGTGCTTTTTATTAGGCTTTAAATTGAGCTGTTGCGTGTTGCAAAGATGTTGCAATGGCTTCTAATTGTATAATCGTCTCATTTAAATCATGCATTTGTTGTTGTTGCTCTTTTGTTTGTGTGGTCATTGTCGTAATGGTTTTTGCTGTTTGTCGTGAGCCATCCGCTACATGTTCAAAAGTAGCGGCAATCTCCTCTGTGCTCGCCGCCACTTCTTCTGCCGCACTTGAAATGCTATTCACTTCAATAGACACCTCATCAATATGTTGAACAATCTCTGTGAATGCTTGTTGAGCACGCCCAGCTACTTCTTGACCTGTTGTCAGTACTTGTGCTGTCTGATTGACTGCCGTAACGATGGCTTGTGTCTCAAGATGCACGTTACCTACAATGGCTGCAATTTGGTCGGATGCTTGTTTAGAAGCATCGGCTAATTGACGTACCTCTTCAGCTACCACAGCAAACCCCTTCCCTGCATCGCCTGCACGTGCCGCTTCAATTGAAGCATTCAGTGCTAATAAATTGGTTTGATCTGAAATAGCCGTAATGGTCTCTGTAAATGTACTAATAGTTTGCGATAAAACCGTTAATTGTTCCGCTCGGACTGCTGTCTGATACGCCTCTTTGTTAGCATCTGTTAATTGCTGGATCAATGCTTGTAATACCTCACCGCCACTTGTAGCACTTGTTACAGTTTCATTTGTCATTGTTGCCATAACAGCTACAGATTCGGATGTATGTTGAATGCTACGGGCTAACTCATCCATAGCTTGCGCGCTCTCATTCGTACTCATCAATTGAGTAGTTGTTGCCTGTTGTACCTCCTCTGCGTGAGTTGTAATCTGCTTTGAGGCTTGCATGGTGGCTGCGGTATTTTGCTGTACTTGTGCCACACTTGTAAAAATGGCTGTCGCCTCTTGCCCAAAGTGTTGCATCATTTGTTGCAATTGTGACATCATTTGATTAAAGGCTTGTACAAGTTGCCCAATCTCGTCTTGGTTCGCGCCATCTATGCGTTTTGTTAAGTCAGCATCACCTGTTGCAATATGTTGCAAAGAATGGGTAATGGCAGTCACACGTTTAACTTGACGCCCAATAATAATGCTTGTCAATAATACAATAAGAAGGATCGCCACAATCGCTGCTATGAATGTTGCTTGCTGGATTTGTGCTAAAATATGTTGAGATGTGGTAACAATTAAATAATCGCCATTATCTAACGCTTGTACATAACTCCTTGCCTTCTCGCCTTGATAATGTCCGTTTGTCGCTACAATGCCTTGCTTATTATGTATGGAAAACTGCGGTGCTTCTTGATGTGTCGCGTGAATTATTGTACCATCTTGCCTCGCAACAGCCGCATATAAAACACTATCGCCAAGATGGTCTTTCATTTTATTTATGTATGAGGTGACACCTATCGCTTGTTCAAGTTTAACAAGGTCTTGCCCATTGCGTGCCACTTGTACGATTTGTGGCTGTTGCCAACCGCCTACCCCGACAAATTTATACACTTCATTATCAACGTCACGCTTTTGTGCGGGCTGTGTAATTTTGGTTTCTGTGCCATCAATAAGTTTCATATAGACGGCCGCTTGTCCATTAGGGTCACTGCCAAAGTTAAAATCAATCGTTGGCGCAATGGAGGTAATCGTTGTATTACCTTTATCATCTGTACTCCAAATCTCATCAATATTTGCGCGTTTAGCAATCGTTTTAAGGTCTTGATGTGTCGCGCCTTGTGCTAAAATATAGGAAGCCATAACGGATTCCGCCAACATTTCTTGTTCTAAAATATGCTCTGCTTCTTTTTGCGCATGTATGGCTGTATTCATGCCAAGCGCTGTAGATTGTACGAGTCTCTCGCCTTGTTCATTGATGCTCTTTTCTGTTGATTGATACAAAACAATTGAAAATATCGCCATAATTAGCATGACTATTGCCATAATAGGCAACAGCATTTTCCATTTCAATGACTTCAATCTCAACATCCCCTCTAATATTAAGTGCCTACTCTTTTATCATAGCTTAAATATCCCATTTGTTTAATACCATTATCATAGAAAAGCTACGCACCATAAATCAAAAGTCATAAAATGTTAACTTTTTATGTTGTACTACGGACATATCCGAGATAACGTAGCAATATGTTAGCTAGTAGCTCTAAAAAAAGTGGCAAAGCATACGATATCGCTGCTTTACCACTTTGTTTTATTTTTTATAGAAAAAGGATTTACCAATTGTTTCAATAAAAGCAGGGGCTAACTGATACATTTTACTTGTTAATCCCATAATGCGAGGCAAGTTCACTTCACGTTTTGAGGTACCAATCACTTTAATCGTTTCATCTGCTACTTTTTCAGGTGACAATAATACATTTGCTACCGCTTTTTTATAGCGATTAGTTGAATCGGCCTTATGTAAAAATGGTGTATCAATGGGCCCTGGATGAATAGCGGTTACTATGATATGATGAGGAGCTAACTCTAAGCGTAAGCCATTTGCTAAACCTACAATAGCATGTTTGGTTGCCGCATATACTACTGCTTTTGGTGTTGCCACTTTCCCAGCTTGCGAACCAATAAAAATCAATTGCCCATAACCTTGCGCAAGCATCTTTGTGGTAAAACGCCTCGCTAACAAAGCTGTTGCTGTTACATTAACAGCAATCATTTGCTGAATACTATCATCCGTTTGGGATGAAAAACCCGAAAAATCACCAACACCTGCACATAAAATAACACAATCCACATCTGGTAACTGTATCATTAAAGCCTCTTGGTCATTTGGTTGGGTAAGGTCTGCTTTAATCGCTGTCGCGCCTATAACTTTTAAGGCGTGTAACCCTGCCTCACTACGCCCTGTGGCAAAGACAATATGCCCTTGTGCACATAATTTGCGTACAATAGCCATACCAACGCCACTTGTTGCTCCTGTTACGACAATATTCATTTTATGGCCTCCTGCTAATTTATCACATACTGAGTGTTGATTATGTTATGCGAATATAATGAATAATACCTCCACGTTTAAACGTTGTTACCTTGTGTAAACTCTCTAAATAGTCTAATAGCCCAACTGTCTTTGATAAGGTTAAGCCAAATTGATGTTCATATACTCTAGGGTACATGCGTTTTGTTGCTTCTAATGGTGTTATCTCTTCCGTTTTAGTCATCATCTCATAAAGAGCAAGTGCCTGGTCATGTAAACGCACTTTACGCGCGTCAATTAAAGGAATAATATTTGTCAAATTGGCCCCGTGGCCAGTATACATCGTAGAAACAGGCAATGCGCGTAAAATTTCGAGTGAGGCATTATACTCTAACTGCGATTTTGCACGTGGCTCTCCTTGTTTTAATGGTGGCTCGATTAATGGATTAGGTGTGATTTTTTCTAATAATAAATCACCACCGATAACTTCGTGTGAGGCTTCATCATAAAAAATAAAGTGGCTGCGTGCATGCCCTAATGTTTCAATCGCTTTTAAGCCGGGATGCCCTGGAATCTCATCCCCATCATTAATAATTTTAGTGAGTGGTTGACTGCCTACCCACGCCATTTCACGACGCACTTGTATACTTTTTTCGATAATGCCACCAGGCAAACCACTTTCAAATAAATTTTGACGATAAAAATCCTCATGGTACGTGAGAAAATCCTCATCATGCTTTAGCCATAAATCATTGTATTCATGTCCCATAATTTCCGCATGTGGAAAAGCGTCTGTCCACCCCGCGTGGTCAGGATGATGGTGTGTAAGTACAACTTGTTCAACATCTTGCCATGTATAACCTGCCGTTTTTAGCCCTTGCTCAATTGCCCCATAAGCTTCTTGTGTTTTAGGCCCTACATCAAAAATCGTAAGCGCCTCCCCTTTTACTAAAAAGGCATTCACATCCCCCACTTTATACGGTGTTGGAATTTCAATTTTATGCACTTTCACTTCCTCATCCCCCATATTCGTACAATTTGAATCTGTATTCATTTTACTCTTTTTTAACAAGTCTGTCACATCCTTAATGCACATTGACCAATGTCTATTACTTTTCTATAATTAACCAATAAGGAGGTTTTCGCCAATGAAAGAAAAAAACATTGTTTTTTTAGGCGCAGGCTCGATTGCTGAAGCTTTTGTAAAAGGGCTTATTCATCATGATGTTGTAACCCCTCACCGAGTAGCGATGAAAAATCATTCTAATCACGCGCACTTACACTATTTACACGAAACCTATGGCACTAGTTTTGTTGAAGGCGACCAAACCTTCCAACAAGCAGATATTATTGTTCTCGCTATGAAACCAAAAGATGTGGATTGCTTAGCAGACATTGCTCACTTATTACAGCCACATACGATGATTATTTCGATTTTAGCTGGCGTCACATTTGAAGGAATCGAAAAATACGTAGGCACACGCCCCATTGCTCGTTTAATGCCTAATACGTCCGCTATGTTAGGTTTATCAGCCAGTGGGGCTGCCTTTAATAAGGTTGTCTCACAAGAGGAACGTGAACAATTGCTCACATTTTTCAGAACAGTGGGAACAGTAGAAATTGTTGATGAAGCTCACATGCATGCCATTACCGCCATTGCTGGCAGTGGCCCTGCTTATTTTTACTATTTTGTGGAGTGCCTTGAACAAGCAGGGGTAGCGTTAGGTCTTGATGCTAAAAAGGGACGTGAATTAATTATTCAGTCAATGAAAGGTGCCGCTGCAATGTTAGAAGCAACAGGTGAAGAACCTAGTGTGCTACGCGAAAATATTACAAGTCCTAACGGCACAACCTTTGAAGCGTTAGAGGTATTTCGTCAAGCGCAACTTGCTCAAATTATTCAACAAGCGACAGAAGCAAATGCGAATCGCTCCAAAACATTTAGTGAATTATATCGTTAAATAGCAAAACACGCACAGTAAGCTACTATGCGTGTTTTTTTATGTATAACATCATCAAACAAGAGGTGGCCACTCCCTCTCGTAAGTGATTTGCTTGATGGGATTATGGTGAAATGTCTCATCCGCTATCTTATTGGCAAAACTCGCTGGCAATGTGAGCGTTGTTAATGCGTTAAAAGCAAATGCCCAATTACCCACATGGGTAAGCGTAGGGCAACATGTAAGTGATGTTAATGCGTTATCGTAAAATGCCCAGTCACCTATTGACGTAAGTTGTGGTGGTAGCGTAAGTGTCGTTAATGCATTATTATAAAACGCCCAGTCGCCAATAGATATGAGTTCGTTTGGCAAAATAAGTTGTGTAAGTTTATTATTAGCGAATGCCCAGTTATCAATATGTTGTATGGTGTTAGGTAATGTGACATTATGCAAGTTTTTATCTTTGAAAGCTTGCTGCGCCACACGAATCACAGGGCGGTTATGTATGTGTGCTGGTATTGTAACGGCTTTTGAGTGCCCGTTATACTTTGTAATCGTGACCCCATCCGCTGTAATAGCTGTAGTAAATTGCTTGTCTGGTGCGGCTCGCCTTTTCGTTAAGACATACGTTAAACTTGCCAACACCCCAATCATGAATATGTGATTTCGTCTCATATTCCTTCCTCCTATTTGGCTACTTATTCTTCTTGACTTCTCCCTACACTCTTGCAAAAAAACGAACTAGGATATCCCCGTAGTTCGTTTATTATTATTACAGTTTATTTACTCAATCACAAATACTTGGTCTCTTAAAAGCCCTGCATTCGTTAGCGGATTATTAGTTAAATTAGCCTTTTGTAATGGCGGGACTTGTAATAAAGGGGCGCAATCTTTAATGTAATTATTCGTAAAATCAACAGATTGTAATGACGCAAACGGCACAATAAAATCAAGTGAGTCTAGAGATTGTGCCCACACGGTGAGTTGTTGTAGCGATGTCGCTCGTTGCAACTTTGCCCAAAATGCTTGGTCACTTATCGCATCGCCATCACGCACAAAAGTAGGTTGTGTATTTTGAATAGTGAGCTGCTGTAGTGTAGGAGCAAATGTGATATCACCTTGATCCACATACACTGTACTATTGACTAGTTGTACTTGTTGTGCTTGAGCACTGAGTTGTGTAAATGATGTCGCATCCATATCACTATCTAATACGAAGAGCTGTTGCGGTGTAAATGGTAACATTCCTTCATTAATGGATACGTCTTCTAAAGCAAACCTTTCTACACTTGGCACTTTAGTAGCTGCTGCATCAAAGCTACTGCTACCCTTTAAGGTTAAGCTTTGAAGCTGTGATATATCGTGTAATGCAGGTAAATCTCCTGTTCGTATTGTCACTTGCTGTAACGTAGGAAGGCTGCCAACATCTGTAGCTGTTAATGTTTGTTGCCCTTCATAATCAAGCTCTCGCAAACTTGTCAACGTATGAATACTAGATAAATCTTGTAACGCGTCATTATGTTTTAACGTTAAGTGCAATAAACTTGTACGCTCTGCTAAAGGTGAAAGACTTTGCACACGAGTATGAGCTAGATGTAGCGCCTGTAATTTAGGCATATTTTGTACAAAATCAATAGTCTTTAGCTGTGCTTGCCGAGTCAATGTGAGCGATTCGAGATGAGGTAATGCATATAACGTCGCATCTTGTAACTGACCGTCTAACATTTCGATACTTAAGTGTGTTAAGTTAGACAAACTCGTCAACCACGAGACATCACCTTGTCTTGTTAACAGTGAAATTGCTTCTAATTGCGTATAATTTTTCATCGCTTCAAGTGAAAAATCATAGGCGTTACTTTCCACAATATGCGCTTTTAATGACGTTAAATGAGGTAGCTGTGCAAGTAATGCAACATCTTCCTCTGAGCGTAGCTGCACCTCCAAACCAACAAGTGACGTTGGTTCGGCTAAGCCCTCTATAATTTGCCGTAGCGGCTGATTAAAACTTGCACCATAAAAGCGTAATTTACTTAATCCTGATAACGTGAATTTCTCATAGTCTACTTGTAATTCATAATCATCATTAAAATGCAAGTATTGCAAACCTGTAAAACTTGTGAAGTCCAGTTGTTCTAATGTTTTATCGCTATCAATCAAAAGTGTAAGCGGTTGATAATCTGTTTCACTATGATAATCTTCAAAACCATAGTCAAAACGCCACTGTGAGGCGCGTTCAACATTCCTTACACTTATGTAGGTTAAACTTGCCAACTCCTCTGTCGTAATTTGAGCGATTGGCTTATTAAAAACTTGTTCGACAAAAGCAATCCCTACACCAGACTGTGGCACCGTGCGTGTAGCAACTTCAACCTGTTCTTTAGGCAACGTCTTTGTTAAGAGCCCACTCCCTACTACAGCCATACTTGCCACTAGAATGATGCCTATAATAATCCCTATAACACCACCCCTTACCAACTTCTTAGTGGGAGGTGCATCATAATGATAATGATTTGTAATTTGCGTTACTTCAATGATATAGGGCTCTTCCTTTTCAATCATGTACTTCGAGGCACAAAAGGGGCACTGTAATAGATTGGCACTTTCTTTTTGCATTTGCCCACCGCATTCCGGGCATTTCATTTGATGGATTTTCATGTAACACCTCAGTATTCAACTTTATTATGCTTAGTATAGCGTATTATATGAGATGCACAACGCCCATAAGTCACAAAAAATGCAAGTATATAGGGCAAAACTATTCAAATAAAAAAGTGGTAGAATCATACACTCTACCACTCTTACTTATTGTTATTTAATTGTGAAACGGTAACTGATTGGTGTCTCTTCTTTAGAAGTCGTTGCCTCTATAACTGCGAAGTATGTCATTTTAGATTGGTAGGCATTGCGAGGTGCAACGATAACCTTATTCCCTTGTTGAATAACTTGAATGGCTACTCGCTCACCATAAGCTGTTGTCACATATACATCTGCCGCTTGTACCTCTTCATCAAACGTAAATGTCCATGCTTTTTTCGGGTCTACTTGCATAGCCTCACCAACCGAGGCAATCCCTTGTAAAGGATAGAATAAACGTTTTGGCGCCGATTGTACGCTAATGACTTGTTTGCGTTCAACCCCTCGGTAATTGACAGTAATCGTTGCTTTACCTGTACTCTTAGCAATGACAACACCATTCTCCACAGTAGCTACACGTGCATCTGATGTGGCATACGTAGCTTCATTGTGCACAGCAAAACTTTGTCCATTAGATAAGACAGCATGTGCTTTTGCTGGTACACCATCCCCTACTTGCATGTTTGTTGGTAGCGAGATTTTTACATCACTCACTTGCGCATCATTGGCATATTGGGCACGCACTTGAATAATATGCCCTGGCACACGTGGTGTTTGCGAAATAGTGTAACTAATTTTACCATGATTAGCTTGATTTACAGCTTGTTGCATAGCGTTTGCAATGGCATGTTGCGAGCCGTTAAACACAACCGTGAAGTTATTTTCAAAACGATTTAATTGCCCAACGATTTGCGACGTTAATTGTGATGCATCATTAGCATATAAATAGTTCAATCCTAATTCACGTTGAACGGCAGGATATTGCTTGATTGTATCTACATAGTTAGCTGTTGCAACAGGATATGGTTTATCATGATTGTTAAGACCACCTGTTTTAAAGAAATGATCTGTGCGAATCATATTGTCTGTTAACATATAATAGTCATAGGATACTTCATTTTTACGGTCAGGAATAGGGTCATCCCACGTCGTATCGAGATGGTACCATTTGCCATCAAGTTGTACCAAATTCCACACGTGACCGATAGTATCTGCTCCCTGGCCCGCTTCTCCGCTAATTAAACGTGTGGGAATCCCTACCTCTTGTAACATGCGATATGTAAGCATTGCATAACCATTACACAATGTTTTCCCTGTTGTTAGCGCATGATACGGGGTATTGATTGCTTGATTCATCCCTACATGGTCATATGCGGTATTTAACACGATATAATCATGAATGGCTTTTACTTTTTCATGATTATTCATGCTGCTATTAGTCACTTGATTAACAATTTCTTTCGCTTTACGATCAACGTACTGCACTTGGTCATAGGTTTGGGAATAGCGCATCGTTAGCTCAATCGTAACCTTACCATCATAGCCACTCCATTTTGCGTCATAACCACGATAATCGTAAGCAAGGTATTCATCATTTTGTAGGACATTCTCAATGGATTGACGTAAATCTGCTTTCGTATTATCAAAATTGCCACGATATGTAATGTTGATTTTAGGTTGGCGCTTTTGCATACCTGCAGTAATTTGGTCTGTCATCTGTGTAACATATGTATTTTTAATCGTATATTCTGTATTTTTGCTGTATGTGTCATTGCTAGAAAGGGTCTCGGCTAAAGCAGCATTTGGTACAGTTAATAAAGCTGTAACAGCTGCGATCATCGTAAACTTTTTCATAACTTCCACCTCCAATTTCATTATACCATGTTTCATAAATTCAAAGTCCTAATTTCCTATGAAATAGTCAAAATTAGGTCTAAAGGTAAAATGATAAGAATATACGATAAAAGAGATGTATTTTAGACTATAAAAAAAGAAAACTACTTAAAAAGTTACCTTTTTAAGTAGTTTTTCGCTTACATGGCGCCTGAGCGTATTTTTTGTACGATGCGGTATGTTGTAAATAATGCGGCTGGTGCTAAAATAGCAATGATAATGAGCCATGTCGAGAGTGCCTCATTTGCTTTTAACACAGCGTAATTACTCATAACAAAAATAATTAATCCTATCAATAATACGTAACTTAAAATGTTTGGAAAGATTACAAATAAACGCAATAATGCAGGATGTATTCTTTTTTCTTCCAAGCCATCTCCCCCTTTCCTCTATTATACGAGGGATTGTTACGCTTGCCTACTTAATAGGATAAACTAATTGGTCATGGGCAATGGTAACTTGCGGGAATATCGCACTAGCCTCCGCTTTTAATAAAGGCATCTCATGGGCTAAGTAACGACTGCTAATATGCGTTAAAATCAGTTGGTCAACACCTGCCTGTTGCGCTACTTGCGCTGCCTCCTGTGCGGTTGCGTGCCCAAACTTTCTAGCGTGTGGTTGCAAATCGTGTAAAAAAGTGGCCTCATGGACAAGTACAGTCGCATCTTTTGCTAAATTAATAGCATTGTCGGTGTAGCTTGTATCTCCTAAAATCGTCACGATAGCGCCTAATTTAGGCTCCCCTACAACGTCCTTACTTGTAATAGTACGCTCTCCAACCTGTACAGACTCGCCATTTTTCAAACGCCCTAGTAAAGGCCCTTTAGGCACACCGAGTGCTAATGCCTTGTCGATCTGTAATGCACCAGGTAACGGTTTTTGGGTGACGCGATAACCATAGCACGGGATTACATGAGCAAGTGATGCTACTTCTACGATAAATTGTTCGTCTTCATAAATAACGCCATCTGTGACTTCAACATAGGATATGGGATATGTAACATGTGTTTGGGATAGCGTTAATGCCATTTCAACAAATTGCGCAATGCCTTTTGGACCATAAATGGTTAGTGTTTCTTCGCCACTCTGAAAAGAACGTGAACTTAATAAACCAGGCAAACCAAAAATATGGTCGCCATGCATATGAGTAATAAAAATCTTTGTTATTTTACGCGGTTTTAAATGTGTATGTAAAATTTGATGTTGTGTCGCTTCACCACAGTCAAATAGCCATAACTCTCCAATTTCATCTAATAATTTTAAAACAATCGCTGTTGTGTTGCGCTCTTTTGAAGGCATACCAGCGCCTGTACCTAGGAAGTGTAATTCCACAACATCATTCTCCTTTTTGATGGTCTTGTAAAAAGTCCTTACTAAAACTTGTATAACTATGATAACCTTTTGCGCGTGGAAGGGAAATACCACGTTGAATACTTCCTTCACCAAATTTACGTGTTAGCTTTTCGACAAGTTGCCTAATTGGCTCGTCTTTCATCTGTTCTTCATATGTGAAAAGTGATAATTGTTCTGTTTGTTGCGTCTCATCCATCACATTATTCATCGTAACACCAAGTAAACGTATAGGGAGATTATTCCATCCTATCTCGAATAAGCGCACAGCCTCTTGATAAATCACCCGTTTATCTTGTGTGGCATTGGCTAACGTGCCGCTTCTCGTAACTGTATGCCAATTATGATCTCGTATATGCACTGTAATCGTAGTACCCACTAATCTTTTTTCATAGAGGCGCACCGCTACTTTATCACTTAAGCGGCGCAATACAACATATAAAGCATCTACATCTTCCTCATCGCGCGCTAGCGTTTGCGAATTACCCACACTCTTTGTATCATAAATAGCCTCAGGATTAACATGACGTCGGTCAATCCCATTTGCTCTCTCTTGTAATTGCACACCCATTTTACCCATGGCAAGCTTCATCGTATAAGGTGACATCTTAGCTAAGTCACCAATCGTATGAATATGTAGCTGTTGCAATTTTTTTGCTGTACGCTCTCCTACCCCATGCATTTCCATAACAGGCAAAGGCCATAGTTCATGCTCCATGTCACGTCGGCGTAAAATGGTAATGCCTAAAGGTTTTTTACGATCAGAGGCTGTTTTTGCTAAAAATTTATTTGGCGCAATACCGATCGAGCAAGGCAACTTTAAACGTGTTAAAATCGTTTGTTGAATTTCATAAGCTACTTGCTGAGGATTTTGTAATAAAGTGACATCAACATAACCTTCATCAATGGAAACAGGCTCTACTAAGGAAGAAAACTCACGTAAAATATCAAACATGGCGATAGAGGCTGCTCGGTACATCGGAAAATTAGGTGGCAATACGATTAAATCTGGGCATCGTTTGCGTGCCTCAAATAAGGGCATTGTAGTATATACACCTACAGCACGCGCCTCATATGAACAAGTAATAATAATTCCCTTGCGTTCCCTTGGATTACCTGCAATAGCTAAAGGTTTGCCAAGTAAATGAGGATTTTTTGCTTGCTCAACCGAAGCATAAAAACTATTCATATCCACATGTAAAATAATTGACATCCCATTCACTCCTCACATAAGAATATACGTTCTATTATACGAGAAAAACGCCTCCAAAGTAAAACATATGATGGCCATGCGAGACATTACTTTTTTACAATATTTTTACATAAAAGAGGGCTTAACGTTTACAACCATCTTTTATACTCATTTTGAATAGGATAAAAGGAGGAGTAACAATGAAAAAAATCATCTTTTTTGAAGTAGCTGGTGGTACAGATAAAGGGGAAAATGGTCACCGCAAAGATACGATGCCAATGGTTAATGCATTGATTGCTAAAGGGTATGAAGCTGAAGTAATTTTCTTTGATGTAGAAAAGCGGGAAGAAATTCGTCAATATATGTTAGCTAATGCTTGCGCTTATGTTTCCCGCATTAACCCTGGCAACCTTGTTGGCGAGGTTGAATATTTTGCGATGTTACGTGAATTATGCGAACACGGAATTGTAGGTTTACCTCACCCTGATGCTATGGTAGGTTATGGTGCTAAAGATGCGCTAGTTAAGCTAACAGACAGTAATCTCGTACCAACAGATACATACGCTTATTATACGATGAGCGATTTTTTCTATCAGTTTCCGAAAGCCCTTTTACATAACGAACGCGTATTAAAACAAAACCGAGGCTCAACTGGTGAGGGGATTTGGCGTATCCAGCTTGCTGAAGCAGTACCTACATCAGCTACTGAAGTGCCCTTATCTACAAAGATTAAGTGTACAGAAGCTAAAGATAATCATGTAGAGTATTGGAAGTTAGGAGAGTTTATGCTGTTTTGTGAACAATATATTATCGGGCAAAATGGCATGCTTGTGGATATGCCCTTTTTGCCACGTATTAAGGAAGGAGAAATTCGTTTATTAATGCTGCGCAACACACCTGTCAATGTCGTACATAAAAAACCGGCTGAAGGCGCAAATGCTTTTAGTGCTACTTTATTTTCAGGCGCTCAATATCGCTATGACCCGCCAATTTTATGGGAGAAATTAATTACCGACTTTTTAGCACAACTGCCTATGATTCAACAAAAATTAGGCGGTTATGATATTCCACTTTTATGGACAGCGGACTTTATTTTAGATACCGATGACAACGGACAGGACACGTATATTTTAGGTGAGATGAATTGCTCCTGTGTCGGCTTTACATCTGAGTTATCATTAGCGTCAAAAGTAGCAGATGAAATCATCGCTTGTATTAGTGAGAAGCGTAGTTTGGCATAGATACAAAACGTCACTGATAAACCCATATTATGTTTACTAGAAAATACGAGGACAAAAGAAAAGAGGCTGGGACAAAAGAAAAAATGTGAGGCGATTTTTAAAATTGCCTCACATTTTTTTGCTTTCAAGTACATTAAGTGATTCATTTAGCCGAAAAATTATTACTTAAATTTTATATTTCTCCTCAAAATTGAGTTATGTCCCAGTCTCATTTTTTTAATGAGGTAATGTTATCTTATAATAATTGAGATTCCCACTGTCGTAACACATCATCACACTTCGCAATGGCAATTTTCAGCGGGACCTGTTCTTCACGTATTAATGCTTTAGTACGTTGTAAAGTTTGTTGTGCGCCCATCACATAATTTAAATTTTTAGTGGCTGTTGCTAGATGTATAAAAATATGATGAGCAATATAAGGCCAACGCGGATTTGCTGCATCTAATAACTGTGCCTCTTCAATCAAGCGTAGGGCGAGTAAAGGATGCCCCCCATAATCATTAAGCATTTGGGCAAATAAGCCCCAATACATCGCTTGGTTAGGCTGTAACTTGAGTGCTTCAGCCCACTGAACAAACGCTTTTGGTGCTTCATCTGTCACTGCATAATACCATCCCATCATGGCATAGGCTGCTGCTTGTTGCTCCTGATCACCAGCTAAACTTTGTTCAACCATTTCTCCAAATTGAGTATAATCTTGGTGGTGTTGAAATTGATAAAAAGGGCTTAACACCGCATATTGCTCTGCTGCATTTTCTTCGTATTGTTTTGTACCTAGTGAAGCCTTCGGGAGCTGCGCAAACCCTAAAGAATGCAAGACGTGTATATGTTGCGCTAATGTTTCACTTGCCTTGCCTGCCTCAACTAATAGCAATCCTTGTGTAAATCCTTCTTTCATTTTCCCTTGTGCAAGTAAAGATTCAACTCGTTGCATACTACTCCCCCTAACGAAAAGCATAATAAATCATAACAAAGCAGGCGATACTAATAAGATATTTTGCGCCTGTATCCATGCGCTTAGCTTGTCTCTTATTCATGCGTATACCAAGCTTTACAGGTAAAGGGTAGAAAATTTGTACCCTGCCTGTGAGCATATCTGCGATAATATGTGAACATAAGCCTGCTACTGCTGCCGTTGTCATCATATTATTTTGTGTAAGCCACTGTATCAGAACACCAACGAGTAGGACAAAAACTAGAGAATGCGTAAATGTACGATGCCCTAATGTATGCTTAAGTTGCTTAGCCAGCATTGGTACAAGCCGTCCAAGCTTTGATTTTGGCTCGTCAATATCTGGCACTAAACCGGCAATGCCGCCTACAACTGCACCTAGTGGCTGTTGCGTCACCATATATCCTGTAAGTGCGCCTGTTAACAAATGTGTTTCCCAGCCCATATTGTCGCCTCCTCCATTACTCCTATTATATATGAGGAAAGGCGCATCTCAAATAGTATTGAGACAGCTTTTTATTGTGCGATTTTTTGAATAGTGTCATAGAGCACTTGTGTCGCTATGGCGATATCTTCTGGTGAGCTATATTCAAGCGGATTATGACTAATTCCCCCTTTAGAACGCACAAAAATCATCACAATGGGCGCCACATTTGCCATATTCATAGCATCATGCCCTGCACCACTTGGTAAAGTATGAACCTTTAAGTGCTGTGCTTCAATAGCAGCAGATACTTGTTGAATCAGTAATTCATCACATTTAGCTGGCTTCACACGTTGTAATAACTGCGTATCACATTGTACACCACGTTTTTCTGCAATTTTTTGTAATACTTCGTAGAGTTGTTGCTCGGCTTGTGCTACATCTTCCTCATCAATATCCCGCATATCAATCGTAAAATCGACTTGACCAGGAATTACGTTTACACCATTGGGCTTTACTTGAAGTTTACCTACAGTAGCTACAATGCCAAATTTTTGTGCTAACTTTTCAATAGCAAGGATCATTTCACTACTTGCTGTTAGCGCATCACAACGTAAATCCATAGGCGTCGCTCCCGCATGCTCACTCACACCTATTACTTTTACATCTAGCCATAGGGGCGCTGCAATACCTGTTACTACACCAACGGGTAAATCTGCGTTTTCTAATACTTTGCCTTGCTCAATGTGTAGCTCTACATACGCTTTAATATCCGTACGCACTGCACTAGCCAGTGTATCCGTGACAAAACCTGCATCTACCATCGCTTGAGCAATAGTAATCCCATCATCATCAGGTGCTTGTAAATCTTGTTCTTCAAGTAAACCCGCCATAGCCCTACTCCCTAATAAGCCAAAGCCAAAACGTGTCCCCTCCTCGTCTTTAAAAGCGACAACTTCGATTTTATAAGGTGGCGTAACTTGTTGTTCAGCCATCGTATGTACTACTTCAATCGCACTTAATACACCTAGCGCCCCGTCATACTTTCCACCTTCTGGTACTGTATCAATGTGTGAACCCATCATGATTGTTTCCTCACCACTGCCATATGTACCAATGACATTGCCGACTGCATCAACTGTCACCGTCATTCCAGCTTCTTGCATAAAGCGGGCAATTACATCATTTGCTTGTTGTTCTTCTGTTGTAAATGAAAAGCGGTTCATGCCCTTCGTTACGGTATTCTCTCCAATTTGACCAAGTGTTTCAATATGTTGTTGTAAACGTGTGCTATTAATCATTGTCGCTCTCCTTTTCTTAGATGCTTTTTTTCATACTACTGTCTGATCTTTATATAAATCCTCCCCATTATAGCGAATTCAGAAAATGAAGAAAAGTAAAATTTTATTGTTAATTAAAATGTGTGAGTAAAATCTCAATAAATTTTTGAGCCGCTTGACTCAAATACTTATCTTTACGATAGTAAATGGCTAAAGTGCGTGTTGGACTTGGATGAATTGGCAGCGCGATTAAATGATCTTGGAAATGAGTGCCTAAGCGCAAAGGTTGAATCGTGACACCAACCCCTCGCCTTGCTAACTCAAAAAGGGAAGTAACCGTACCTGTTTCAAGTAACATTGTAAACTGGATGCCTTGTGCCTGTGCCCAGCGCTCTAACAATTGTCGACCTACGTAACCTGTCGGATAAAGCATCATTGGAAGCGTAGCAATTTGAGTTGGCGTGACAAAAGACGCTGAAGCAAGTTCATGTGTAGGTGGCACAAACAATGCATAACTCTCTTCGTAAAATTGTTCCACACAAAGTTGCTCACATACTTCACCCGCTAGCGCCACACCAATATCTACCTCATTCGCTAAGACACGCTGCACAATATGCACAGAAGAAATGATGGCTAGTGAAACATGTGGAAAGCTCTCATAAAAATGGGTAAGTATTGGAGGGAGGCGATAATCTAAATCTGACGGTAATACAGCAACACGCAAATGTCCACGATGCTCCTGTTGCAAATCTTTTAATTCCGCTTGGACATTGGCTACTGCTTGTTGAATAGCCTTTCCTTGCTTCTCTAGTATGTCACCTGCTGCTGTTTTCATGGTGCGTTTGCCAATGCGATCGAATAAAGGCATGCCAATCTCATCTTCTAATACTTTAATTTGTTGACTGAGTGTAGGTTGTGAAATACCTAATGCTTCTGCTGCTCTCGAAAAATGTAAATGCTCACATAATGTTAAAAAATAATGCAGTTGTCGTAATTCCATCATTAACTCCCATAGGTTTTTTCTATTATTATAATAGAAAAAATAGTATTGTTCTATCATAAAGCGTTATCTATAATAAATAGCACTGATGAAGAGAGGAAGTTGCTGTAATGCGTACGCTGTATTTATTACTTATTATTTTTTTAACATCCCTTAATTTAAGACCTGCTCTAACATCTATTGGACCTGTATTAAGCTTTATTCAAGATGAGCTACAGATGAGCAATGTAGCAGCTAGCTTTTTGACAACCTTACCTGTTTTTTGTATGGGCGTGTTCTCCCTTGTAGCGATTAAGATGAGTAAAACACTTGGTGTTGAGCGTTCTTTATTTATTGCCATGCTCATTTTGCTAATGACCACTGCCTTACGCTTCTTCACCCATTCTAGTGTGATGTTAATTATCACAGCGCTATTTGCTGGGGTTGGCATTGGGATTGCTGGGCCACTGATCGCAGGCTTTGTCAAAGAATATTTTCCAACAAAATTAAATGTCATGAGTGTTTACTCCGTATCGATGATTATTGGAGCTGCAGCCGCATCAAGTTTTGCGATGCCACTTTATCATATGGGGCGAGAGTCGTGGCGCTTCTCTTTAAGTTTTTGGGCAATTTTTGCTTTATTAGCAGCGTTATTGTTGTTACCACTATTACGTGACGGCAATAAAAACAAAGCACAGACCTCACCTGCTACACGCCACCCGCATATTATAGTATTAGTTTTTTATTTTGCTTGTATGTGCTCCATCTTCTATATGATGACGGCGTGGCTTGCTACCATTGCACTTGCACTTGATTTTACGCCTACACAAGCAGGGTTATTACTAAGTTTATTTACAGCTGTACAAGTACCTATGGGTATTGTTGTAACAGAGCTTGTGACACGCTTCCAACGCCGACGTTTATGGTTACTTTTATGTGCGTTTTCGGAATGTATTGGCCTATTGTTATTGATTTTCCAATTTTCACCTTGGGTAGCTACAGTGTTGATTGGCATTGGGGCGGGCGGTTTATTTCCCCTTGCATTACTCATTCCTGTACAAGATGCGATTACATCACAACAAGCTACAAATACTTCAGCGATTATGCAGTGCTTTGGCTTTATGATCGGCTCACTCGGTCCATTGGTATTAGGCTTTTTATTTGATGCGACTGACCATGTCATCTATCCTTTATTATTTGTATTAGCTGTCAATGTGATGTTAATGTTACTCATTACACGTATTAAACAACCGAAACAATTAGCATAGCGCCCACGGTTTTTTTGCGGTACAATTTGGATAACGTATACTTTGGAGGCAATGCTGATGAAAAAATCAATGATAGCTGGTATTGGGCTAGGTGTAATGACAAGTTTACACATTTTTTTTGACCGCTTAGTAAAAAATGGCTACAAAAATAAAGCAAATGGCGAGTTTGATTATGTCATTGTATTAGGCGCAAAAGTAAATGCTGGTGCAGAGCCATCAGAAGCATTAAAAAATCGCTTAAACAAAGCAGTGGCTTATGCCAATAAATACCCACACGTATGTTTTGTTGTCACAGGTGGACAAGGCGCTGATGAAGATGCCACTGAAGCTTCTGTCATGTTTCAATATATGATTCAACATGGTGTTGCACCTGAACGCATCATTATTGAAGATGCTTCCACTTCCACTTATGAAAATATTCGCAATAGCTTATATTTGTTGCCGCATGTTGAAGGCGTGACAATTATTACGAGTGATTACCATTGCGAGCGGGCAAAAATCATTGCTAAACGCTTCGGTTTACAAGCGAATGCTGTCCCTGCTGATACACCGGAAAATATTAAGTTTAAAGTTGTACAACGTGAGCGTGTACTCATTTTAAAAGCTGCAATTACAGGACGATAAAACAAAAAGTACGACTGAAACAATACAGTCGTACTTTCTTTTGGTCTAGTTAGGATTGAGCTACTTTTTTTGCTCGCTTGGCCAGGCGATCGCCTAGCCATTGAATGAGCTGTACGAGTATAATTAAAATAATAACAGTGGCTATCATAACTTCAGTTTGGAAACGGTGATAACCAAAGCGAATCGCTAAATCGCCTAAACCACCACCACCAATCATACCTGCCATTGCCGAGTAACCGAGTAAACTAATCATCGTGATGGTTAACCCTGCAATCATCCCTGATTTTGCTTCTGGTATTAAAACTTCCTTAATAATTAACCAAGAAGATGCCCCGCAAGCTTCAGCAGCTTCAATAACGCCTCTGTCGATTTCACGCAAAGCTGTCTCGACTAAACGTGCATAAAAAGGAATACCTGCAATCGTTAATGAAATACTCGCTGCTGTTGGCCCCGTCGTGGTCCCAAGTAGCCATTTTGTAAGCGGGATTAACAAAATAAGCAATATCATGTATGGCAATGACCGAAAAATATTAATAATCGTCCCTGCAAGTGACTGAATCATTTTATTTTGCCAAAACATGCCCTTACTAGTGGCAAATAGAAAAATGCCGAGTGGAACACCAATAATGATTGAAAATAAGGTAGCAATACCTAGCATCCAAGCTGTTTCCCATAATGCTGTTTGAAACTCCCCTGCCATATCAAGCAACATGAGCAAGCACCTCCAAATGTTTAATGCGTTCGTTTAGCCACGCCATAATAGTCGCATGTTGAGTGCTGCTTCCTACTATCTCAACAATGAGCGTGCCGAGTGCTTGGTCTTGAATATACGTAATTTGCCCGTGTAAAATATTTATTTTTACATTAAACTGAGCGGCTGCCTCCGAGATAATCGCTTCTTCTGCACGCGCCCCGCGAAATGTTAAGCGTACAATCGTCCCCGTTGTCTGTTGTAATAAACGGGCGGGCAACTCTAGTTTGTGTACAGTATCGACAAATTGTTTAGCAAGCTTTGTTTGTGGTTCGGCAAAGATATCATATACCTTCCCTTCCTCTACAATTTTGCCGTCCTCCATCACTGCCACACGATGACAGATTTCTTGCACTACTTCCATTTCATGCGTGATAAGTACGATAGTCAATTGTAGCTGTTCGTTAATTTCTTTTAACAATTGTAAGATAGAAGCCGTTGTCGTTGGGTCTAATGCAGATGTTGCTTCATCACATAATAACACCGTTGGCTCATTAGCTAATGCCCTTGCAATCCCTACACGCTGTTTTTGACCACCGGATAATTGTGCAGGATAATAAGCTGCACGCTCCGTTAACCCTACAAGTGCTAACAATTCTGGTACGCGCTTCGCAATTTCTGCTTTTGATTTGCCTGCACACTTTAAGGAAAAAGCAATATTATCAAACACCGTTTTAGTGGAAATTAAATGAAAGTGTTGAAAAATCATACCAATATTACGCCTTGCCAATCTTAATTGTTGTTTGGTAATAGCTGTAATCTCTACACCATCTACCATAATGCGCCCTGTCGTAGGTTGTTCTAAACCATTAAGGCAACGTAATAATGTACTTTTACCTGCGCCACTATAACCAATCATGCCAAAGATCTCACCTGTTTTAATCGTTACTGAAATATGTTGTAGGGCTTGTAATTTGCCATATGTTTTACTTACATCTTGCACTTCAATCATTATTTTGCCTCCCGTTCTTGTTGATAAGGCGGTAGCACATAGCCTTTTGCGTGTTCTTTCGTATATTCATAAAAAGCATCTGACTCATATACTTTTTGCAACGCTTTAACAAAATCTTCATTCTCATCACCCTCACGAATGGCTAAGTAAATTAAAAAGTCTTCTGATGTTTGCTCCACGTCTACCGCTTCTGTAAACTTTAAACCAGAAGCAATGGCATAATTCCCATTTACAAATGCAAAGTCGGCATCATCTAAAGAACGTGCTGTCGCCGCCGCATCTAACGGTTTGATGACTAAATTCAACGGATTTTCTGTAATATCTTTCTCACTTACTGTGACATGGTCAATATCGGGATTTACGGTAATCCAGCCGTAATTTTGCAACATATTTAAGCTGCGCGCTAAATTGACTGTATCATTAGGTAATGTAATCGTCATGCCTTCCTTGACATCATCTAATGACTGATGTGTTGTAGAGTATAAAGCAATAGGAGCACTTGGCACAGCAAATAAATAGTGCAGATGCGTCCCTTTTTCTTTATTAAAGTTAGTTAAATACAAGCGATTTTGATAAAGGTTGGCATCAATATCCCCTTCTTCTAATGCATTATTTGGTTGAATATAATCATGGAACTCTACTACTTTTAACTCATAGCCTTCTTCTTTTAATAACGGAGCAATCCCTTCTTTTAATTGGTCACTATAAGGCCCTGCTGTTGCACCAATCGTGATTGTTTTAGCATCGTTATTTTGTTCTTTTTTTGCCTCTCCCTTACTACATGCACTCAATAATAGTGCGATAGTTACTACCCATACTAGTTTCTTCATTTTTCTCTCTCCTTTGTCCATCAAAAAAGGCATTCCACTCGTGTCATGTGAAATGCCTCTAGTTTTCTAGTCAGCTCATATTATTGTGTAATGCGAATTTTTTCGGTGCGTTCAATTTGTACAACGCGCCCCTCATGTACTGTAATGTGTACAGTGCCAAATTGTAGTTGTGCCAATGCTTTTTCAATTTCCGCAAACACTGTTTTTGGCTGTTGTTGAACCGTCATGCTTTGTCCCTCCTTTTAGAGTAAACAAAAAAATCTCTATCTGTTGAGAGATAGAGACCGCTACACTAGCCGTTTACTCCTCTCATTTCCCAAAGTTTCCCTTGCTGGATTTGGCACCGTTTGACGCATCAATGGTTGCCGAGGTTTCGTAGGGCCAGTCCCTCCACCTCTCTTCATAAGAGTATTGCTTATTGGATTAATTAAAATCTTATATGATAACTTGGTTTAATGTCAAGCATTTTATTGTAAAATTAAAAATAATCGAATAATGGCATAGTACACAGGGACAAGTATTAACTTATCTACACTATTACGTAAAAAAGGTAAGGGTCACAACGTTTCCCCTTACCTTTTATTATGTTATGACTTTGTCAAATACCAGCCATACATAGTAGAATGCCCCGCTTTTTTAAGCTGCTTACCAGCTTCACCATCTATTAATTGTATTATAGCGTGTTTAGGCAACGTATTTTTACCTGTTTCATTGACAATGCCAAAAGTAATCGTATCATCATAAGGGATGCTATTGCGATCTGTAAAATTTTGATTGGCAATAGGTACGTAACGAATGGTTTTAGCCTTCCATCCAAAGAGATGCTTAGTTGCTGCAACGAAACCAAAGTCCTTCTCATTCTTCATAAAAAAATAATACGCCACTTGCTCTGTAACATGTGCAGGGATAACTTGCACAGCTCCGTCCAATTCATGTATGGCATCTACAGGGTTTTTAAAGCTTTGTTCCTTCTCGTTAATAAACCAAATACTCGCCATTACAAATAATAATACACCCGCAAACATCAATCGTCTCTTCATGCACATTCCACACTTCTTTCCACAGTATACTGCATTATATCATACTAAAAAACGAGACGACATATGTCGCCCCGCCCTTTACTATAATTCATCAAAACCATTATCTTCAACATTTACTTTGACGTATTGTCGTGACTTTTGTTCAAAGAAATCCGTTTTCCCTTGATCTACGTCTTCATATGCTTTAATCCATTTCATAGGATTTTTACGATATCCTTCAAACGGACGTTCATAACCCAATTGATTGCAACGCACATTGGCATAAAAATACACATAGTCTTGAACTTCTTCATAATCAAGCCCATCCATTTTATCGCCTATAATTTCTCGCGCCCACTCGGCTTCTAGCTGCGCTGCTTCACAGAAAATCGCTTGCACTTGCGCAGCACGTTCAGGTGTATCTAATTCGGGATGCTCTATTAAAATCTCGCGATAAATTTTAACAAATAAATCCGCATGGAGTTGTTCATCACGATTAATATAATTAATCATTGTACTTGTTGCAAGCATTTTTTGATTGCGTGCCAAATGATAAAAATAGGCAAACCCTGAATAGAAAAATAAGCCTTCCAAAATGACATCATACACAATAGATGTGAGGAGATTCTCTACAGTTGGATTTTCAGTAAAGGCGCGATACCCCTTAATCACAAAGTCATTACGCTTTTGCAAAATAGGCTCTGTACGCCAAAAATTAAAGGTCTCATCTTGTACATCTTTCGTGGCAATGCTTGATAAGACGTAACTATAAGAGTGATTATGCACCACTTCTTGTTGCGCTAAAATAATCATTAAGGCGTGTAGACTAGAGTCTGTTAAATAATCCGCCACATGCCCTGCATAATCGGTTTGAATGCTATCAAGCAGTGCTAATAAGCCAATAATTTTTAAAAAGGCATTTTTCTCATCATCACTTAACGTGGGGAATTGTTTCACATCATTACTCATATTAATTTCAAAGGGCGTCCAAAAATTGCCTAGCATTTGTTTATACTTAGGGTATGCCCAATTAAAACGTACATCATCCCAATTTAAAATATTAGAAGAACGTCCATTAATAATACCTGTTGAAGCGTTAGGTGCTTCTTTATCCATAATATTACGCTTTTTTACTAAAGTCATTATCCTCTCTCCTTTTAACTTTCACATGCATGACAATCCATTAATTCAACAGATGTAGAACGCACATAATAGGTCGTTTTTATGCCCGAGTCCCACGCATTTACATGCAGTTGTAGTAAATCTTTCGCTTTAACTGTATTTTGCACATAAATATTAAAAGAAATGCCTTGGTCAATGTGGCGAGCTCTAGCTGCATTTTGTTTAACTGACCAGTTTTGGTCAATAAAATAAGCCGATTTATAAAACCATGTCGTCTGCTCATTTAAGCTAGGTGCGGTTACTGGGATTTTATAATCCTTTTTCTCTTCCGAATAACTCTTTTGAAAGATTGGGTCGATTGAGGCAGTTGAACCTGCAATAATCGCTGTTGATGAGTTAGGTGCAACCGCCATCACATAGCCATTACGTATACCGTATTTGGCTACTTGCTCCTTTAAAGTGAGCCAAGCCTCACTTTTATAATCGCGCGTATCAAAGTAGCTGCCCGTCTGCCATTCCGAACCTTCAAACAAGGGGTACGCTCCCTTTTCCTTCGCCAATGTTTGTGAGGCTTGAATCGTTAAATAGGCAATTTGCTCATATAAGGTATCCGCATAGGCAACCGCCTCTTCTGATTCCCACACAATTTTTTCTAGTGCAAGTAAGTGATGCCACCCAAACGTCCCTAATCCAATCCCTCGATAACGCTGATTTGTATACTCCGCTTGCTTCACTGGTATCGTATTATGGTCAATCACATTGTCTAACATGCGTACTTGAATCGGAATTAAACGCGACAATACGTTGGCTGGTACAGCTCGTCCTAGGTTAATGGAAGACAAATTACAAACGACAAAATCGCCTGCGGTATGCTTTGTCATAATAATGCCATCCTCTAATTCCACACTGTCAAATGTTGTAGGCGACATATTTTGAAAAATCTCTGTACAAAGGTTACTTGAGTAAATCATACCCTTATGTTTATTAGGGTTTTTACGATTCACTTCATCACGATAAAACATAAAAGGTACGCCCGTCTCAAGTTGCGAGCGCATAATACGTTTCATAATATCAATCGCTGGCACAACTGTACGTGTTAACTCTTCATGCGCTACACATGCTTGGTATCGTTGGCGGAATGAACCTTGACCGCGTACCTCATCATAGTAATCCTCTAGGCTAAAGCCCATTACTTCACGTACTTCGTGAGGGTCGAATAAATACCAATCTTCACGTGCTACAACAGCCTCCATAAATAAATCTGGTAAGCAAAGCCCCGTAAAAATATCATGTGCTCGTAAACGTTCGTCCCCGTTATTAAGCTTTACATCTAAAAAAGGCAATACATCTTTGTGCCAAACATCAAGGTATACGGCGATGGCACCTTGTCGCTGTCCGAGTTGGTCAACAGAGACTGCGGTATTATTTAATTGCTTAATCCACGGCAACACGCCGCTTGAAGCGCCTTTAAAACCACGAATTGCAGAACCTCTACTGCGTATTTTACCCATGTAGACACCAATGCCTCCACCAAACTTAGATAAAGTAGCAACATCCGTATTGGAGTTGTAAATCCCTTGTAAACTATCATCAACTGTATCAATAAAACAGCTAGATAATTGACCATGTGTCTTGCCAGCATTTGCTAATGTTGGTGTAGCTGTTGTCATATATAACTGACTCATCGCCCAGTAAGCCTCTTGTACTTTAGCGAGGCGATTTTCAGTTTCATCCTGCATTAACGTCATAGCAATTATCATAAAACGCTCTTGTGGCAACTCTACTTGCTGGTTGTGATAATCACGCAAAACATAGCGATCTGTTAATGTTTTGAGCCCAATATAAGTGAATAACTGATCACGCTCTGGCACGATACTTTGCGCTAAGGTGGTGCGTTCAGCCCATGTATATTTTGTCATAAGTAACTCATCATACAATCCAGCCGCAACGTACTTCTCTATATTTTGTGGAAATGTGGTATATACCTCCTGTGCCTGCACACCACGAAGCTTCGCATGTTGTTCATAGAGCTTGTGCAAATAAATATGGGCTGCGACAAATGTCCAGTAAGGCTCGTCCTCATCAATCCAACCTAATAGCTGTAAAACCATGGCATCTGACCATGCCTCGTAAGTGCCATCTTTTGTTTTACGATGCCAACGTTCAGATAATCGTAAAAACGGAGCCAACTGTTCCTCTGTAAAGCGATTTCTTAGTGCCTCTACTTGTGTTGTTATTGTTGTTGTCTTTGTTGTCATATGGTTAACACACCCTTCTGTTTAAGTGGAGGGCAATACAAAAGGCATCCTTCTGTATGAGGGATGCCTGTCATATGCTATGCCGCTCCCTCAAAATAATCATGAGATTTTGGCATAATAAAAATAACATATGTGGATAAATTTTCTGTAAAAGAAATAAAAAAAAGCCATTATGAATTCATTGCACAACTCTCACGATTTTATTATTTATGTGATGATTTGAGAAATAACAAAATAATATTGTTATTTCTCAAAACACTATATATTGTGTTTATCTATAAATAATAATCTAACATATTGTGTTTATTAAAACAATGAATCAAATGACTTGCTAACAATATCACACAAAAGACTTACGCTTGAACGACAACTTTCTTTAGTGGAAGACCAAAATAATCACATAAAATATGTTCGTCCTCCACATGACTCGCTAACAATACAGCTGTTGCTGGTCCTGCTGTTTTATGTAGGTCAAGGTCTTCAATTTTAATCGTTTTATTAGGAAAGAGTCTTTCACACTCCTTAGCCACACCAGATGAACCCACAGGCCATACTTTTTTTACTAAACCACGTTGCCAACCATTGTAAATACGACCTAAGTCTGCTACAGCTTGTGGTTGTTCTAACACTTCTTGTCCCACTAATGGTTGCCCGTATACATACCATACTAACGATGCACAAGTTGTATCTTCTAACTTGCGACCAATGATGGTAATACTTAAACCAGATTGCAATGTTGACATATTTGTTTCTGTACTTCCTGTAATAGGTGGCATTGGCGCCCCAATTTCTTTAAATGCTTGATGAATGCCGTTGATATAAGGCTGCCAAGCATTGTCACCACTAAAATTGGCAAGCGAGATCGCTTGTGGCTCTGCATTTGCAGACCATTGTTCCAATAAGGCGACACGTATCGTATAATAAGCGGCTAATTCATTCGATACTTTTACAATATCGTTCTCTTTTTCTCCGATGGCGGCGGAATTATCTACGGTGATCACATGCCCGCCTGGTAAAAGTAATGCATCTCTCAATATGTTTTCGCTCCATTTCGTACCATTGCCTTAGCTATAATAGGCATGACAAGTGCTGCAACAAATAAATTGAGTGCAGTTGCTAATAATAGCCCTGGCACAGCCCCTAAATAAAAGGCTGGACTTATTAAGAAGTAAAAGGGCAACGGCGATAAAATGCCATTTGCAAGTATAGCAAACCCCCATTTTAATTTGTGCATACCTGCTTGATGCATCTTTGCAAATACATATGCAATAACAAACATCTCCACTGCAATTAGCATATGAAACGGCCCTAAAAAAAAGCCCGAAGTTGCTGCTGTCGCAAAATGTCCTAACATAGCTGATAGCCCTGCATAAGGCGCTGGTAATAATACAGCAGCAATGAAAGCTGGTGCTGAGTCAATTGCTGCCGATTGCGCTGTTCCAAGTGGTACTTTGATGAAACCACCTATAGCTGCCATACCCGCAATAAGTGCGGTCAACACATATAAACGTAGTTTCCCCTTGTCCATGTCAACTCCCCCCTCACTACTTCAATTTCTCTGTTAAGCCGTACCATACACGTGTGACACTCGTCGCTTCTTTAAATAGTTGTTGATAAAAGCGACCACAAACATCACGTAATTGACGCAACTTAGGGTCTAATGGCACAATCCCTCTCCCCACATCCGCCACAATGATATAAAGTTGGGCTGTTTGCTGTAGTTGGCGTATTCTCTCCATTAACATTGCTACTACAACATCCTCATCTTGCAAATCTTGCGTGACGAGCCAAGCTTCTAAATTATTTAATACCACGGTATGTGCTGATGTATGATGCGGTGCTACTGCGACTTGCCATTCTGCATCTTCACCTACGAGTTGTTTGACGTATGCTGTTTTGCCACTATGGGCACCACCGATAAATACTTGCATCTTCTCCCCTCCTTTACTTGTTCGATATTGTCCCACGCCAACACATAATAATGGTCGTGAGTAGCTTCATACTGCCAAAAATCTTGCTGTTGTGGCGCAAATTCTGCCAAAATAGCACGCATTACCCCTCCATGCACTACAAAAACAGTTTCATTCGCTACATGTTCAACAAAGCTTGTTAACACCCGCCTCGTAAATGCCATAAATGGCTCACCATTTGGCGGTGTATGTTTATGCGGATCATCAATCCATTGCCGATACGTAGCATTATGTTGTAAATCTTGATACGTTTTACCTTCAAAGTCGCCAAAACATAACTCGCGTAAACGCGGCTCTATAATAAGCGATGTTTGTGGAAAGTAGCCATGTGCCGTCTGGATACAACGCTGTAAGTCACTACTGACAACATGCTCTGGCAACCATTGCAAAGGCTCAACCTCTTCTATAATAGGGGCATCTGTCCAGCCCATATATTGCCGCTGTTGATTCATAGCAGTTTTAACATGACGCATCACATATACACGAACAGTATGACAAGCCATAATATGACCTCCAATCCTTCAATCCATGCACCTAATAAATCACCTGATAGCCCGCCAAAATTTTTTATCGCAAAAGAGCGATACCACATGGTTGCTAATAGGGCAATACTGATTAATATAAGCGGTACTATACTTGCCGTCCACCAGGTAAAGATACCGAGTACTATCATCGTGATGAAACTATAACTTACTAAAATATAGCGGCCATTACTTGTTGTTTTAAAGAAGTGTGCTAAACCCTTCTCTTTGGCACAAGGTGTTGTCGTAAAAAATAACGCCATCATACTACGTGTCACAATAGGCAGTAAAATTAACATCCATACCGCTAACGCATGATCTGCATAGAGCTGTTGCAGTACAACTAACTTTGTAACGAGCCATGTTAATACGGTTAACACACCAAATGCGCCAACACGTGGGTCGTCTAAAATGCTAAGTCGGCGTACAGGGTCACGATAAGAGAAGAAGGCATCGCCTGTATCAATTAAACCATCAATATGTAGCCCACCTGTTAACACTACAAGTGCTAACATAGTAAAAAACGCTTGCGTCAATGGCTGCCATGAAGTTTGGCTCACTATGACATGCACACTCGCTGCAAGCACCCCAATGAGTAAACCAATGCTCGCTAGTAACATAAACATCATAGTGACATGACGACGTGTTAATGGTAATTCACGCTTTAACGGGATAATCGTAAAAAACTGCAAGGCTAACCCGATACTCTGCAATAGCACTTTCATCGACAAGCCTCCTTACTTCCAGCGTTTCACGATTCCCTCTGTTAGTTCATATGCCTCATCACTTTGCGCCACAAACCATTCATGTAAATGACCTAACTTTTTACGATAGCGATTCATCTCATTATTAATGAGTTCTGGCTCATCAAATAATTCATTTGATACGATGATCAGCGTACATGTTTTAGGCAAGGCTATTATAGCAGCCTTTGTTTGCTCGATGGTTTTGGCTATAGTCTCCTCACTGCTTAACTGTTGATTACTAAGTGGCATATATAATAAATTGGTAAGCCATGTCGTCACACAATCCCATACGACAACATCATGAGGTTGCATCGTCTTTAAAACCGCTTCAATATGTACAGAGGCTTCAATTGTATGCCAATTATAATCGCTCTCTGCACGATCTTTTTGGTGACGTTTGATGCGTTTATGCATTTCACTATCTGTAGCCACACCTGAAGCCATGTAAACAAGCCTACCTGTCGTTACTTTTTGTTTAGCAAGTTGCTCTGCAAATGCCGATTTCCCACTACGAACACCGCCTGCAATAAAAATCATTGTATCCCCTCCCTTATACGTTGTTGTTGCCACTCCACTGTATACCCTTGCCCACCTTGAATCTCGTTATGCCACCATGTTAATAACGGTTGCTGTGTGATACGGGCCAATAAACACCTTAACGCTACACCATGTGTCACAACAGCAACATATGCATGAGGGTGACGTGCGGCAATGGCGGTACAAGCCTCATACACACGCGTTGTCAATTCGTGAAAACTCTCCGTATGTTGTGCGATATAGCGTGTAGGATCATGGCAATACGTGAGATATTCGTCGTTTTGCTGTAATGCGGCAATGGACTGCCCTTGCCACTTACCTAGGTAAATTTCTCGTAATCGCTCGTCTAAGTGGACAGGCTGTTGGAAATAATGAGCGGTCTGGATAGCACGCCCACTCGTGCTCGCATAAACGGCAGCAAGCGGCTGTGTTACATCTTGTACGGTTGCTTGTACTTGAGCACAACCGGTTGTTGTCAAAGGTGAATCTAGCCAGCCTTGTAACTTTCCTTCCTTATTCCACACCGTTTCCCCGTGACGTAAAAAATAAAAAGTTGTCATTTTTGAAACCACCTGTCTAACATGGCATAAAGCTTTGCCATACTCTGTTCATCCTTAATTCCAATACGTAGCCATTCTCCGTTTAAGCCAACGAAATTCTCCGTATGGCGTAACACAATACCTTCCCTTAAGGCAAAATAAAATAATGCCTTGGCATCTGGCGGCTTAAAACAAACATAATTTGTCACACTATTTGTCACCTTACAACCATATGTAGTAAGTGCCTTTTGTAGCTGTTGTACATGCAAACGTGCATATTGTCTCGCCTGCTCAACATATTGTGTTTCTTGTAAACAAGCTGTACCAATAGCAAGCGCAATGGCATTTACGTGCCAATGAGGCGCTTGCTGTTTTAACGCATTTATCACGTTGTCATGCGCAATAGCATAACCTAACCGAATACCTGGAATCGCATACATTTTTGTCATAGAACGCACAACAATAACATGATTAAATTGATGAATATACGTTTTAGTATCATCATACCAATCTAAAAATGCTTCGTCGATGACAACCTCACAACCATGTTGAGCTGCCATTGTGATCACAGCCTGGATTTGTTCTCTTGCTGGGTAGGCACCTGTTGGATTATTCGGTATACATAAATAAATAGCAGCCATATGTGGCAACTGTTCCTGAATAGCTGTAATAGGCAGCTCCCATGTTAAAACATCCGTTACAATAAGTTGCGTAATCGTGACATGATTCGCTTGTAATGTGGCAGCATATTCTGCAAATGTAGGCTCAATAAGTAATACATTCTTATTAGCATAACGTCTTGCCAATAGTGAAAAAATTTCTGACGCACCATTGCCAAGCACCACTTGCTGGCGTGGGACATTATGATGATGAGCGATCGCTGATAAAAACGGTTCACCTAATGGGTCTGGGTAACGCTTTACTAAGTCCACATATTGCGGAAACCTTTTTATAATTTGTGGTGGTGGGCCAAACACATTCACATTCTCACTAAAATCGTAGATGGTTTGTGGTGGTGTCATTTGTAGTGCCTCATACACATAATGAGGGTTTGCTCCGTGGCTAGGTAACATAATAGAGTATCCCTCCTGTCATACTGCCAATGATTAGTATAGCAACACTTGCTTGGTGCATTTGCCGGATCGTCTTTTTAATATCTTGTGGGGTTAGCTCTCTTTGTTTCTCTCCCATAATGGCTCGGTAACTCTTCACACCTTCATAATGATTAACACCGCCTAATTGAATGCCAAGTTGCAAAGCGGTAGCCGCTTCTAAATAACCGCCATTTGGGCTAGGGTGCTTTTTAGCATCACGTTGCCATAAACGAAGGCGCTTTGGCAATGAATAGCCACTTTCATTATATGTGCATAACAATAAGCAAAGTCCTGTGATACGACTAGGTATCCAGTTGGCCACATCATCTAATTTCGCTGCGAAATAGCCAAATGAAGCATATTTCTCATTTTGATAACCAATCATAGAATCTAATGTATTAATCGCTTTATAGCACCACAAACCTGTTGCGCCAAATAAAAAACCATAAAATAACGGGGCTGTAACACCATCACTCGTATTCTCTGATACCGTCTCTACTACACCACGCACAATCTCTGGTTCTTCTAAATGCATCGTATCCCGCCCCACAATCCAACTCAATTTATGGCGCGCTTCTTCTACATCTGCATTAACGAGCGGCACATAAACTTGCAGAGCTGCTTGCTTTAAACTTTTTTGTGCTAAACCAATGCCAATCAGTAGTGCCTCTACAAAAATCCCCACTAAAGGATGCCAAAGATAACTTACACTCACGATTGCCGCCACCACACCTCCTGTGACTACAATCGTTAACACACTTGCTATAGCACCTTTCACACGGCGATACACCCCTTTATTCAACCTTTTGGTTAGGTAATGGATAAATGAACCAATCCAGCGTACAGGATGTGGTAGCGATTTAGGGTCTCCTACGATTACATCAATAAAAAAGCCGAGTATAACCGCTATCATATCGGATTCTCCGCCTTATCTTGCAAATACTTACGTATGGCCTCGCACATCGTCTCATATACCCCATAACCAACTAGTTTACCTAAAGTTGTAATGGAACCTGCATATTGATGAAAACGCCCTTGCTGCGAACTGGCAATTAACACACTATCTGTAGATGTACCTGTCGCTAATGTTTGCGTTTCACGATCCCTAATATTATAGCGATAAAGGGCTTTAGATTTGGCCTCTGTTGCGGATATTAGCGCTTGAAGTAGTGCCTCGTCAGATAATTTACCATGAATAAACACCCACATATTAATCGTACCTGCATGATAAGCTTCTTGTCTATGAATCGCTCGTGTAATATCCACAGCATTACCAAGCCCTGCTGTAATCATAACTGTGATCTGATCCTCACCATAGCGAAAATCACGCACAACGGCAAAGCGCGCATAAACAGCAGTCATCATCGCTACAGTTTGTTCTAAAGGAAAATGATGCTGCACCATATACCTTTCCAACTCTTGATGTGGTTGCCGCTCATCATAAGTATACGGCACTGCGCGATTTAAAAAATGTGTGTAATAACCAATCCCTGCATTATGCATAGCTGAAGACACCACTTTGTAAGGATGTGGTGTAGTGAGGCGTACTTTATCTTCTTCTATTATAATGGCTTCTCTTGTAATCAAATCACCATCTCCTGTAGCGTCTTTCTTTACTTCACTAAAGTTAATGCTTTGAATAGTTTACCATGAAAAAAAAAGGAATAACAGATTGTATTCATTGACAACTGTAACGTAATGTGAAAAAATAAACTGACACAATAACTGACGACCGTTCGTCAATAAGGAGGATACACGATATGAAAAACAACCGTTATTGGTTGCTCGTTGTACTTGCTGGTGCATTTGAAGTAGGTTGGGTCATCGGATTAAAACATGCACATTCGATTTTTACTTGGGGGCTTACAATTGTAGCTATTTTCCTCAGTTTTTATTTATTAATTCAAGCCATGAAAAATTTACCTGCTAGTACAGCTTATGCGGTATTTACGGGGCTTGGTACTGTTGGCACTGTATTACTTGGCATCATGTTGTTTAATGAGCCTGCAAATGTGATGAAACTTATTTTAATTGGCACGCTACTAGGTGGTATTTTAGGACTAAAAGCTGTAACGAAGGAGGATGCCTGATGAGCTGGATTTATTTAATTATTGCAGGGGTGATGGAAGTCATTGCTGTGTATGGGATGAATCGTGCTGCTAATAAATACAAGGATGGTTATATTGTCATGCCTATTGCTTTTGGCATTAGTTTAATTTTATTAACACTTGCTATGGAAACGATTAATATGGGCGTAGCTTATGCGGTCTGGACGGGCATTGGTACTTGTGGTTCTGCTATAATGGGCATGATTGTATTTAAAGAGTCTCGCGACTGGCGTCGGTTTTTATGTATTGGCATCATCGTTGCATCAGTGATTGGTTTAAAATTAGTTAGTTAAGGAGGATGTCTGTGAAAAAACAAGAAATTCAAGAAGTCGCTCTACAATGTTTTGCACAAAATGGCTATAATGGTACGTCACTCTCACAAATTGCGGAGGCTGTACAACTCAAAAAACAATCCTTATACACCCACTTCAAAGATAAAGATGCTATTTTTCTATCGGCATTACGTCATGCAAAAGAAGTAGAAGTCGCTTTTTACGATGATTTCTTTAGCGTAAAGAAACCTTTACTCACAACATTGCATGATTTTGTTGAAGCATTAGATACGATGTTTTACACAAGCCCTACACAACAATTTTGGCTGCGCATGAACTTCTCACCCCCTGCACATTTAAGTGTAGAAGTGAAAGAAGAGGTGCACCAAATCAATGAGGCACTTCGTGAAAAATTGCGTCCATTATTTGAAGAAAATAAAGCGTTATTACATGTCGATACAGCTATTGCGTTAGAGGCATGCATTGCCTTAATTGATGCTTGTATTTTACACTTAATCTTTCATGAAGAGACAGCCATTATCGCAAAGAAACGCGAAGCTTTATGGCTTGTGTATGAGCGTGGTGTGTTACAATAAAAAAAAGTGAAGCTGAGCACGCTCAACTTCACTTTTTTTATTTGTTTTGTTGTTGTTTTTGTTGAGCTTTCATTTCTTTATGTTGTGCAGATAATGCTTTATAACGCATAACCGAACCAATAATAATGAAAATCCAGCTAATCCCCACAATCGTTAACTTCATACCTTCTGAACTAGTTGGGATAATTTTCAATACAGTAAACGCAAATAATAAAATACCAAACGCTGAAATTAAAAAGCCTACTAATACTTTGTTCATGTTAAACCTCCATTGTCACATTAGATTATATTGTAACGTATTTTAAGGCAAATAGACATGAAGAACATCTGGCAATTTAAGCAGTTACTGTAGCAAAAAATTCGGCATATAACGCTTGTAAAATTTGATTTTCGTACTTTTGCATAACCCCAAACACTAAACTCACTTCTGATGAGCCTTGGTTAATCATTTCAATGTTTGCGCCTGTCTTTGAAATAGCAGATGCTGCACGTGCCGCTAAACCTGTATTATGGCGCATACCCTCACCTACAATAACAATCATCGAAAAACCATGACGAAACTCTACATCATCCGCATATAACTCTTCTTTAACACGGCGTAAAATACGTGCTTCTATCTCATCTGATAGCTGTGTAGAGCGCATAATGACAGAAATATCATCTAAGCCTGATGGCGTATGTTCATACGAAATGTTTTCGTCTTCTAAAATTTGCAATAATTTGCGACCAAAGCCCACTTCACGATTCATTAAATATTTAGAAACATATAAAATGGAAAACCCACTATCGGCTGATATACCTGTCACAGGACGACCTGTCGTAGCACGTTTTGATACAATCTTTGTACCCGCAGCACTTGGGTTGTTCGTATTTTTAATATTCACGGGTACACCTACTTTAAATACAGGCATTAACGCTTCATCATGAAAAACAGAAAAGCCAGCATACGATAACTCACGCATTTCGCGATAGGTGATTTCTTTAATTTCAACAGGGCAGTTAACTACTTTAGGATTAGCTGAAAAAACACAGTCAACATCAGTAAAATTTTCATACATATCAGCGCGCACTGCTGCTGATAAAATGGAGCCTGTAATATCTGAGCCCCCGCGGTCAAATGTGCGTAACACGCCACTTGCCGAGTAACCAAAGAACCCTGGGAATACGATAATCTCATCTGTTTTTGCTAACGCAGCTAATTGCGTATACGCTTCTGGCAACGCATAGGTGCGCTCAGGCAATTCATTTACGATTAATCCTTCTCTTGGGCTAACATAACGTGCTGGCATGCCAATACTCGTAAAATATGCAGCAATTAATTTTGCGTTATTATCTTCGCCACTCGCCTTAATGGCATCCACATATAACTCAACGTTAGAAGCATCCGCTTGCAGTCGCTCTTCTAAGTCTGCCTGAATAATCTGGCAAATCTCCTCACCAAGATGCAATCCTTCTGCAATTGCACGATAACGTGCCATGACAGCAGCTAATTTCTCTGTTACAGCACCATCCATTAAAGCAGCATCGGCTAAATCAATTAATAAATCCGTCACTTTAATATCATCTGGTGTACGCTTACCAGGCGCTGACACAACGACGATTTTACGTGCAGGATTACTTTCAACAATACTTGCTACTTTTTTAATTTGCTCTGCACTCGCTACAGAAGTACCACCAAATTTACATACAATCATTCGCTATCATATCCTAACTTCTTTTTTATTTGTACTCTCAAGATAAACAGTTGAATGTACACAGTGTACAAATTTAACGAACCTACGTCAATACTATTTTATTAAATGTTCATATAATACACATATTTCGCACGTATTCCAACCATTATAGAGGGTCTTTTTCAAATAGTTAAGTATTTTGTGCTATTTTTCTGAAAAAAGCTATAGCCTTCAAAAAAAGGGATGTTACAATATGTGAGAGATGGAGGGAAATCAATGGGTAAGCTAACAAAACGCAATATACTTTGGGTCATTCCCATCGGCATTTTAATTACATTTTTCTTTGTATTCGGGCCAAAAGCGGAAATCAATGACCACCAAGCTATTAATTATGTGAAAACGGTAACATTGCCAGATTATGATAAGGCACTTGGTCAATTGGAGCGCATTTGTACAGATGGTAAGTGGATTTATTTTGAAACATCTAAAAATCAAGCCGTCGTCGAATTTCAAGGTCAATGTGAAAAAACCGCCATTAAACAACAATTTCTTGTAGACGATAAACGCACAAATGTACGAGTGGGCGCTATGATTAAAGAGAGTAAAGAAGCAAGTAGTGAGGAACGTGATCAGTTTTTGCAACAACTCTTACAATCTTAAACAAACAAAAAGTCGCTTTCTATTTAGAAAGCGACATCATTAAACATCTATTAGCTTACGGCTTGGCAATCATAAAGAAGGATGTTGCGCTCGTGAATACGTACAGCAACTTCTACGCGTTCAATCTCTTCTTCTAATGAATTATATTGTTGAAGTCTTTCTTCTGTTAAGCCTTTGCGTGTAATAACTGCTGTCAGGTTTTTCTTTGAGTCAATTAAACGCTCTAATTGCTCTGCCTCTGCTAAATAATTACTCCACTTTCGATGTGGCATCACAATAACCCCCTCACGCTAAATTCCTTTGGTTTGTCACTTTACTATCGAAACATACCTTCTCTTCAAAAAATGCTCATCTATTTTGTCTTAGCATAATACGTTAATGGAATGAATGTTCTTAGCTATATTCTAACCGTATTCAAGCTAAATTAAACCACTTTTCATCACATTTTTTTATCATAACCGTGACGTTGTTCACAATTTATGCAAAAAGACTATAACAAGATGCAACTTTTTCCTTACTTAGAATTTTTTAATAAAGGGTGTTTATCCTTCTTTTTAACTAGTTTAGATATGAAATGGCTCATTTGGTTTTACTTGGTAGTTTATTTTTGTAATATATCGTTACTATTTTTGCCATTTTTTACGCCATTTACGCGTATATACCATACCTATCCCAATAAAGAAGAGTAACATCATAGCTTTTAATAGAGGAAACATAACGAGTTTGCTAATCAACACTACTGCTACAATATAATAAATGGCCATCGCTATTATAAATAAAGCGATTTTAGGCATCTTTTGTTTCCTCATAACATAAAGAATAGCCGCGCTCTTTTAACGCTGCCTCAATTGTTTCGATACCTTTTGTTCCAATACCATGCAGCGCAATCACGTCACGATAAGATACACCATTCAATGACTCAAGTGAGTCATAGCCCGCAATGTGAAGTGCACGCACAGCAGGTTTAGCTAAACCTTTTGGCAACATGGTCACACCTTCTTTCTTTTATAAATTTCTGAGCCAATTAAACCAACGATTAATAATACCATAGATGGGATTTGAGTGGCGCTAAAAAATGTTGTAAAAGCGACATCCATCTTAGTTAAAATCGCGGTTACAATCCGTCCCACCAGCATCACTAATCCGATAATCAGCATGATGTCAAATATTTTTTTCATATTATTATCCTCTTAGAAGTAATCAATAAAAGTGGGAATGCCGATGGGAATAATATCTTCTAATAAACCAATTGCCATCGCATTACCCTGTAGACGTTCCACTTTTTCTAAATAGCTAGGTCGTTTATACCCTAAAAACATCGTGGCTAATGTTTGCACATTCAGATCAATCGTATATTGATATCCTACTATATCATGCGTATTTTTTGATTTTCACCTTACTATAAAGCCATTTTTTCACCATCATAATAATAGTACATATCATCTTAACGGTTGTGAGCTTTACACAAAGAGTGTTTCCTGTTATTTAATCTGAAAACAACAGTATAAATTTATTATAACTAAATGGTCAATATTTATATACCCTGTATCAACCAATGTTAGTTCATTATACTATGCTATTAAGCTAAGTTATATTGTGCTACTTTGTCTGTTAACTTCAAATTCAACTTGACCCAGTACCTTCATTTATATACTGGGGTGATTTTTGATTCTTTTTAATTATCGGTTTGACTTTAATTTTTAATTCTCACCTATGTTTTTGATGTGTATGAGTTCTTTTTTCTCAGTTTACAGCAACAAAAGACTTAAAATATATCATTGATTACAAGATATTCTTAAGTTTTCTAATAAAAAGTGACCGAAATCACAGCAAAATTATAGGAACTTTTAAATCTTTTAGACTCCTCTTTTAATAGGTTTTACTAGAAATATAATAGAGTTTATTTAGTATATCTAAAATTATCTAGTGGCCAATAAATAATATTTGTTTTTCCTACTATATCTTCTATTGGAACTAATCCAATTATTCGACTGTCTAGACTGTTTCTTCTATTATCTCCCATAACGAATACATATCCTTCTGGGATTCTTGTTTCTCCAACAATATCTTCAAGGGTAAAATCTTCGGTTAATGTACCTTCACCTTTAAACAGATCTTTTTTTCGAGATTCTAAATAAGTTTCATTCATATTTTCCCCATTTATATATAATGTGTCATTCTTATAAGCAATATGTTCTCCTGGTAAAGCAATCACTCGTTTAATATAATCTTTTTCTTCCGTTGCATGGAACACAATAAGATCATAGCGTTGAGGCTCACCTAATTTGTAACTCAACTTGTTGACTATCATACGTTCTTTATCATAGAGGGTTGGATCCATTGATTTGCCATCCACCGTAACAGGCGCAATTAAAAAGAAACGAATTAGAAATGCAATTATACATGCAATGAAAAGTGCTTTTATCCATTCCCAACTTTCTTTTTTGTGTTTTATGATTTTCATAATATTTTCATCTCCTTACATATTTAAAATAAGAGCTACTTTCTATAGTAAACGTAATATAATTAGAAGAATAATCAATTGAATTTCTCATAGTAGATAGCTCTTTTTGTTAACTTCACTCTTTTTATGTATTAACTGTTCGATCATAGTTTACATGAGACACTTCTAGTTCAACTATGAGCTAATCGATTATTACTACTCATTTTATTTTTTGGTTAAAAATTGGAGGGTCTCAAATTCCCTTTTAAATGATTCTTCTTTTTTGAACAATTGCAATATAGATTGAAATCAAAATCAAACTATAAATAAAAACCCAACCAAATTCCCTATAAATCTGTCCAGAAAGATGGATGACCTCATCGTCAATACTCATAATATCTAAAGAGTAACGCAACGGTGGAAGAAACCAGTTTATTAGCTTTATTTTTAAGATATCTATATTTGCCACGGCTAAAACTAAAGAAATAACCAAGATACTAATAACGCCCCACCATGTGTTTATATCATTTTTTACGAACTCCCTTGTAAAAAATAAGGATAATGCGATTGAAAGAAGAGATAGACTAAAATGCGCAAAAAAACCAATGACAATATGAGCAATACGAAGGTCTGGTGAAAAGAAATTAAAAATAATAGGATAAGCTACAGCTAAAATGCTAAACAGCAGACCTACTATTATACAGTTGATGACAAGGGCAAGATAATATTCTCTTATACTTTTGGCGTGCATAATCGTAATTTCTTTTTGATTTTTGTCCTCCATATGAAAAATGGTAATTACAACCCAGCCCATTATAAAAAATAACATAAGTGAAGTGAATGAGTAACTACTCATTATCGGATTAGGTGTGTAGGAGTAATTAATGACAAGTATTATGATAAAGATTGAAACTGGTGGAACATACTTGTATGTTCTAAAATAATTAGCAAAAAAATAGTGAATCAAACCCTTCATTACTACCTTTCCCCTTCTTTTAGAAATTGCTTAAAAAATATTGTTTCTTTCTTATTTATCGGAGATAAAAACTTAATTGAAGCTCCCCGATTCAAAAATTCCTTCACAATCATATTCGTTTGTTCTTCATTGACATTCAATTCAATTAACTTTCGCCCAGGGCTAATTTCTTCTTCTTTGTCAATAATCACTCTATCTTTTAATGTACTGATTGAAATGGTATTAGATAGTTCAAAAACAATCCTGTTCATAATTTCACCTTGTTCGTGTTGGACACTAGTATGGGAGATTTGTCCCTCATGAATGACGAGTAATTGATCTACAACTTTTTCAAGCAACTTTGCCTCATGGCAGGTTAAAATGACGCTAATATTCCTTTCTTTCAAGGTCATTAATAGCTCTTCAAATTCAGTTTGTGCCTTTGGATCAAGGCCTGAAAGTGGTTCGTCCATAATGAGAAGGTCTGTTTCTTCTAACATCGCCTGCATAATAGTTACCTTTTGCTTCATCCCTTTTGAAAAATGAACAATCCTATTGTTACGATCTTCTTTCATATGAAATATTTCTAGCAATGTATTAATCCGCTGCCACAACCACTCTTTGTGTAGTCCATGAATTGTACCCATATGTGTGAGATATTCTACCAATGTAAAAGGAATTACTGCAGGAGTCACCTCTGGAACATACCCAATACGAATAGGCTTGCCATTTTGAAAAAGTATTTCTCCTGTATTTGGCTTAGACAATCCAGCAATTAATTTCAATAGCGTACTTTTTCCTGATCCGTTCTTTCCAACAATTGCCGTAATCTGATTTGCTGGGATAGAAAGCGATACCGTTTCTAGGATTAGTTTATTTTTAAATTTTTTAGTTACATTTTGTAGTTCTATAATAGATTCCATTTTTTTATACATCCTTTATCTCTTCATTTTTAACTACCCAATCAAACACATCCTTTAATAAAAAAATACTAAATAAGTTAACACTTACTTCTCAACCACCAATATTTTAATTCTTTAAACAGTTTGATTTACAATAACTAGACTAACTTCTACAAGGGGAAATCAAACTATGAGCTAACAATGTTCATTACAAGTCAATTGGACTTCTCCATCCACTCTTTGTCATTGGTAGACTGACCAATGACTTTTTGAAAGTTCATTACAACTTGACAACTAGATATCATACTATATTGTAGCTTTTCTCAGTCGCATGCTTAAAAGTTATAAAGACAACTTCAAAAACTATTCATTTGCACAAATAAACAATAAATGGCTATTTCACACACTTTTTGTGAGTAATATGAGCGAAACGAACCTTCTCCTTACAAACCACTGTTACATCTTATCAATGGTAGGCACAATGTAATATTTTATTGAAAGAAACAAAGAAACAGCTTTGATTTAAAACAGATGAAAATTTATGCTTGCCTTCCCAATAAAGTATTAGATAGTAGCAATTCTACTTATTTTTCTGACTACTTATATTGAGATTCCTAAAGCAATATAAGATATTCAATTCTTCAATATTTGGATTTATTTATTTAACGCTCAAGATACTATATACCATATTTGTTATCTTCAATTATCGTATTTAAGGAATATTAATCTATATTGATAGCCACAATCGCTATATATCAGAAACTGTTCGTCCTTTTTAAATCTGGTATAGCTAATATCATCACCTTAAAAATACGTTTATTAATGACTATAATTTACAAACGAATTATCCTATAGCCCAATACAAAAACTAAATAAGCTCTCTTCCAATTGCCATACTGGGTTTAGCTCACATCTGTACACTATTTTTGCTTGGTTTATAGTTATTTAAAGTTCATATTTATCCATCCTTATTTTACCACGTTTTTTTAAAATATCTCTATTTGTACAGTGATATTTTTATTTTTGTAGTTGCGCTTTATTTAATAATTTCTCTATGGACGAATTAAAATAACATTATTTAAAATATGAACCTTGAAGTGCCCCCTATTGTTAGACACGCCTAACAATAGGGGGCACTTCACTTCTATATTATTTTTACTATATATCATTGTTGCAAATATTTTGGTATGTCTAGTAACAACAGCATAATCAGTAAGATCAATAAAGAGCAATTCTTATTAACACTTCTTCCCATTCAATAACATAAAGCTTTGTAATATAAGGTACAGCGACTAAAAGCAATATATATAACTACAAATAATAGCAATTAATTTTTTTGTGCAATAAGAGCAACTGATACATCATAAAAATGTTATAATCCAGCATTACCAAGTCCATTTCGGCATACAGTACCCTACTAACCATGCCTTATTCTGCAATAAAGAGGCATTTTATAAAAAAAATTTGTACAGGTTTCCCCTGCACAAATTCTTTTAAAAATAATCAATAAAAGTGGGAATGCCGATGGGAATAATATCTTCTAATAAACCAATTGCCATCGCATTGCCCTGTAGACGTTCCACTTTTTCTAAATAGCTAGGTCGTTTATACCCTAAAAACATCGTGGCTAATGTTTGCACATTCATATGGATGGCATGCTGACTCTTTGTCACAGTATCTGTTATTCTTTTAACGGTAACAGCGCCGTCTTGTGCTGTGATTTCAAAAATGCCGTTATTCCATGCCACAACACTATCTGTAACAGCTAACTGCAATTGGAATGTGGAACGTGCGTAAGGAAATTTTTCTAAAAAGGCAGCCACATCTACTACACGTGCCATAAAATAAGGGGTTACCTTTTGAATGATTTCACTATCTTCAAGTAGGAAGGCAACGGGTTCATTCCCTGTTGTTTTACCATAAACGTTATCAATCATAGACTGATGTGCGTATACAAAGTTCCATAGCCCTTTACGTGCATCCTCACTTAAATATACAATTTCATCAATGTAAAAGTTATCTTCCATGATGCGATAAAACAAATAGCCTTGTGGTGCGTCTTGCTCATCATAATACACGCCTGCTTGAAGTTGAATATCTGAATCAATAAATTTCTCTTCCCAAAAATCTTCGTAATATTTTTCATTCCATGCAATTTGATTACGCACCATCACACCATGTGTCACTTGTGCGTAACGACTATAAATATCAAAAATATGCGCATGTTTAACATCGACACGTCGCATTTTTCCTGGTACATCTTTATAATGTGGAATTTGAGTATCTTTAATTTCAAATTCCACAATGTCACTCATAATTTCCCAGCCTTTTTTGCGGTAATACGGAATGGAATAAGGGAATAAAAAGGATAAATATTTGCCCTCATCACGCATACGTTGTAAACATTCCTCTAACAATTGTTGCATTAAACCATGACTTGAGTATTCTGGGTATGTGCCAACCGCTGTAATACCCCCCATATCATAAACTGTACCATGTACATTTACTTCAAATGGTAAACTTAATACTTGCGATACTAATTGGTCGCCATCAAACCAACCAAGCGCATGCCCTACATCAAATTGTTTACTCTTTTTCATAACAAAAAATCGGTCTTTGTTCATGGATAAAGAGTCTTGGAATACGTAATTCAATAATTCAATTGATTGCGCCATCTCCTGTTGCTTAATTTCTCTCATTATTAAGCCTTTCCGCTGGTTAATCATAATTCCCCGTCCTTAATCTTCAAATAAGTGTTTTAACATCACATCTCGTGCATTCAAAAACTGTTTCGTTACAATATAATGTGTTGTCTCTTCATATTGTACTTCGTTTATACCCGTTTCATCAAATTCGTAAATCGTGGCATGTGGATATCCCAGTAAAATTGGCGAATGTGTGGCAATAATAAACTGCGCCTCATGCTCAAGATCTTTCATAATACGAAGTAAACTTAATTGACGTGTAGGTGATAGGGCTGCTTCTGGCTCATCGAGTAAATAAATCGCTTTACCTTTAAAAGCTTGAGTAAATAATGTTAAAAATGACTCACCATGTGACTGATCGAGTAACGATTCTCCACCATAATTAGCATACCGTTTATCACTTTCCATTTGGTCAAGATGCTCAGCAAATTGATAAAATGTTTCTGCTCGCAAAAAGAATCCTCTTGTAATTTTAGGTAACCAAGCTAAACGCAAATACGCACCCATATCAGATGATGATTTATGCACATCGTAGAGATGATTGCGACTACCACCTGCTGTATGGAAACCACACTGCCATGCAATGCCTTCCAATAAAGTTGATTTACCAGAGCCATTCTCCCCTACAAAAAAAGTAACGTTTGTTGGAAAAGTTAACGTCTCTAATTGTCGTAGACTCGGAATAGTGAAAGGAAACGCATTGCGCTTTTTTGTTATAACAGCACAAGATTTTAAATACATACCGTATCTCCTTCATATGTCATATCATTTACACGCGCTTTGTACCACGTAACAAATTGCTCTGCCTCTTGAATTGGTATATCTTTTAAGCAATGTTTGGCATAAGGCTTAGCTTGAATGACGGTGTGTATCGTAGCCACACCAAATAAACGTTGCCAAGCACTTTGTGTCACTTTGACCTCTGTAATAGTAGCGCGAATGTGTATGCGTCTTTCTGTCACGAATGCACCCTGCTGCCACTGTAAATGGCTTTGTGCCATATCATAACGTGTGTTACGCCATTTAAAGAAACGATAGCTAGTTAGAACAATCGGCCAAATAAAGGCGACATACCAATAAGGTGATGCTAAATATAACAACACAATTAAGGCAATAATAAAGAGATAGCTTGGTTTTAACAAGCGTGACCATAAAGCGGTAAGGGACAGTTTTTTTTGTGGGCTCTCTAGCACAAACTGCGGCAAAATTTGTTGCATAATTTGCTCCGCCTGTTTCACAGGCATATAGGGATATATCTCATTTAATGCCGTTTCACTTAGCGTCAACTCGCCGGTCGTCTCAAGCTTTATACTTACTAAACCTAACATGCGCTTTAATAAAGATTGCTCATATACAACCGCTTGCACACGGGATTTTGTAATCGTAAATTTTGTTTCACTCAGCACGCCTTTTTTAATGTACAACGTAGTCGTATCACTGCGTAATGTATAACCCCAATATGTTAAAAATACTTTAATAATACCAATACCTACAGCCAAAACCGCAATCCCAATAATCATGGGGATCATAAACCAGCTCGATTGCAATAGCTTATTAAGCCAACCTATACTGACGTTATAATCATCTAGCATGTTCCATAATTTAATACCCAGCGGAATAATAACTAAAAAGCTAAAAGAAGTGAAAGTAGCTTTTAATAAATCATTAGCAGTTGGTGTAAAAATTAGTGGCGGTTCTTTTTCCTCTGTACCCACTATCGTTAATTCACTAACTACCTCTTGATTCACAATAGCTGTAATACGTTTCGCTTCTGCTATCTTTAGCGATGAAAATGTAATCGTAGAGTCAGAGGCATCTAACATCTCAAGCTTCAAAGTTGTTAACCCGAATAGGCGCTGTAAAAATGGTGTGTCTGACTGTACATTTTGTATATGTGGGAGTGGCACAATTTGCTCAGTACGACTGAATAAGCCTCTGCGCACCTCAATTTGTTGGTCATTAATGCGATAACGAAATGTCACCATCGTAAAGAGATTGACAATACTTGATAGCACAACAAACACGACGAATAAATAACGTACAATCGTCATAGCAAGTGACGTACTCTCTGACACAATAAATAATAAAAAAGCAGGAATGATAAACATCTTTATCAAATCTGCTATATCATATAAAACTTTGCTTAAAGGATAACGTAACCACATCATGCCACTTCCTTTACTTTTGCATAGCGTGCAATCTCATCGCGCAAGATGCGTGCCTCTTCTGTAGAGAGAGCAGGGATGGTATGTGCATCACTTAACGTATCAATTGTGACAGCCATTAAACCATACCGACGCAAAAAAGGCCCTTGTTGCAAACGAACGGATTGTATTTTAGCTGTTGGGATTACAACATGCTCATACGATAGGCGACCGTAGCGCAATTGAATATAGGTTTCGTCTACATGAAAACGCCAATATTTTTGCAACAGAATAGGCGCTATACCAACTGTCCAAACACTCATACCCATATCAAGAACAAGTAAAATAACGAAAAGCCAACTCACCCATGTTTTCCATTCAAAATATAAACTCGCACCGTATAATGCAAGCAAAATTGTCATTGTAATCAATAATGTCACGCCTTCTGTCCATCTTTGTACATTCACAAAGGTTGGCGCAATCGTTCTTGTTAGTTGTGTCTCATTCATACCCCTCACCTCACAAAAAGTATATCAACTCTTTCTTAACTGTAGCTTAAAACTGGCTGAAACTTCATGTGCTTTTTAACCTTTTTGCAACATTTTAGTTAACTTCTCGTCCCTATTGACACAATTTATAAAGAAAGAAGCGATAGGATGCCTTTAACTTTTGCTCATCCAGCCATTGCTATACCATTTGCTCATACACGCTCGCTTCACTTCACTGCTTTTGTTATTGGTACAATGGCTCCAGACTTTGAATATTTTTTACGTGGCTATCCTTTTGGTACCATCGGTCACACTTGGTTCGGTATGTTATGGTTGAATTTACCACTATGCTTTATCACGTACGTTGTGTGGCAATACATACAGCCTACCTTGTATCACTATTGTGCGATTGCTAACACTACGCTTCCTTTTACAATGACATTTTTTGTGCGTAGCGCTGTACTCGGAATGATTACACATATTTTATGGGATAGTTTTACACACCGCTCTGGTTTTTTCGTCACACACTTTAGCTTGTTACGTATGCCGTTGTACTTCCCCCTCTATAAATGGTTACAACATGGCAGTACAGCAGTTGGTTTAATGATAATTGGTTACTTTTTATGGCGACAGATCACATGGGTTTTGCATGACACAAACCAAGCTATTTTACAATTTTGGTTGTGTTACGTTGGGCTGATAGGTTGCTGTATGTTTGTATGGTATATGGTGGATTCTGTACCACTACACGCTTATGGTACACATGTCGTACGTTTTATTGATAGTAGTATTTTAGCACTTGTTATTACTTGCTTATACGCACGAACAAAAGTGTGATGAATTAACAGATTACGTAAAAAGCGGTAAGAGGAGTACGATCCTCTTACCGCTTTTTATGCTTGAATAGCCCTAGCGTTTTCATAGGTGGAATGAATATAATGTTCAATTTCTTGTTGTTTTTCTGCTAACTGTACTAACGTCGCACTTAGCTCGTCTGTAGCAGCTGTACTCTCTTCAATAAGCGCTGCAAACTCTGCTGTACGCTCTTCCACATCGACACTATTACGCGCGATTTTTTTAGCATCCTCTAATGACTGTAACGAAAATTGTTGTAGCTTTTGCATTTGGTCAAACAGCACAAGGAAAGCCTCATTTGTCGCTGTTGCAATCGTTGTCTGTGCTGTCATTTGGTGATGACCTTGCTCGATTTTTTTAACAGTGAGCTCGTTATATGCATTCACTTCTGCTAAGTTTTCATTGATTTGCAGTAAGGTTTGGTCTGTCATTGTGGCTAAGTTGCGTATTTCATTTGCCACAACTGCAAAGCCTTTGCCAGCCTCTCCTGCACGTGCTGCTTCAATGGAAGCATTCAATGATAATAGATTCGTCTGCTCTGTAATAGCACGAATGGATTCGGCTAAATGGTTGGTTTCTTGAATTTTATTGGTTAATCCACCGAATGCTTGATGAATATCTTCAAACATTTGTTGTGATCGTTGCATACTTTCTTGCATCTGTGCCATTTGATTTGCACCTTGTGTCGCTTGATGTTCAGCATCATTTGCACTTTGCACAACATCATCTAACTGCTCTGTCATCGTATGAATGGCTTGATTTGTGCCTGTTGTTAAATCCGCAATTTCTGTAATATGCTGTTCTTGTTGGTGACTGCCTTCACTTACCTCTTGCACAGCTACTAACATCTCCTGTTGTGAAGCATTAGACGTTTCCGTATGTAGGCGAATTTGATGCAGATTATGTGTGATAGCTGTAACCGCTTCATTTAACTTTTGCGCTGCACCTTCTGCTTGTTCTTTCGCTTTTGATAGGGCAACTACTTCTTCGACTTGACGAAACACAGCTTGGCTTTGTCGCACAACTAAAATTAATGCTAGCGATGCTAACGTATGGACAAATACTAAGTTAAAGCCACTCACTTCAACAAGCTCTGGCTCAACAAAGACCATGTTATTGTATAATAATGCACTTAAACTTAAAAGATAGCCGTAAATCATCACTGACATTTTACCATGAATGCTTGAAATAATAAGTACAAAATACACAAGGGCAATCGTTCCTAAATTAGCTTGTGAAAAAGTGATGGTGCTAATCGTTACAATAAAAGCTAACGTAATTAATACATATGGAAAGATGCGCGCCATCTTTGTTTGATAGCGACTATAAACATATGTAATCAAACTTGCAATAAGCGGTATCGATACCGATAAAATAATAGCGGTATTATTGCGGATAATGAGTTGAACCATTACACCTATGCCACATGCTAAACCGAAAGCTAAAATTAGTATGGCATTTTTTTTGTGCCAATCCTCTTGTTGAATGGTCGTAATATTCATGAATTAACCTCTCCCTCATACTTCTATTATAAAATGAAAAAAGCATCCGTTCAAGTACATTAGACCTAAATAATTGTGATTTTTGCGACACAACCATGATTTTTTAACTAGTTCATTTTATTGATTATTAAAAAATAAGGGGCGCTATCATAGGGTATGATGATATATAAATTATATGTTAATGATATATGATGTTGGTCTCTATAAAATGAAAAATATAGAAATCCTTATAATAAGAAAAAGCTAGCGAAAATTCGCTAGCTTTTTTTATGCAAGTTGTGGTGCAACAGCACATAAATTTTGTAACGTTGGCAGTAATGTTGCTTCTTCCTCATTTAACAAAAGCTCGATGGTGCCATAATCATTCGCTGTGCGAATTAAACGTCCCATACCTTGTTGTAAGCGCAGTTGCATAAATGGCAATTCCACTTCTTCAAATGCATCCTCTGCAAAAGCACGCTTGGCATCAAATAATGGGTCGTTTGGCGGGAATGGCAAATCGTAAATAATTACCCGTGTTAACATTTGCTCAGGTAAATCTAATCCTTCCCACAAATGATACGCACATAAGGTTTGAATGTCACCTGCTTGAAAATCACGTACAATGGCTGATAACTCACGGTCACCTTCAAATGCCATCGTTAATTTAGTCATCATCGAGACAGTAGCTCTAAAAGCATCCATAGCTTGTTTAGACTTAAATAAAATTAATGTTTGCTTAGGCTGTTGTAAGAGACGTTCAACCATTGTTGCCTTCTGTTGTTGTGGTACTTGATGAGCGTGGATTTGCATGACACTCTCATAATCAAATGGTGACGCCACAGTAAATGATAAGTAATCCCGAATACCTAAGCTGTAAGCAATGTAAGAAAAATCTTGATCTACAGATAAGGTAGCTGATGAAAAGACAATCGGTAACTTTTTAGAGAACAATGTTTCTTGCAACACTTCTGTAATGAGACGTGGCATTATTACTAGCGTAAAGCCATCTGTACTCTCCTCCACCCAGTCAACAGCGTCTTCTTTCTCCACAAAGATACGCATAGCTGCCACATAATGCTCTAAAAATTCCTCTGCCATATTTAGTTCATATTCAGGAATCATGTACATTTCTGACTCAAACACAAACTCCTCCATTAAGGTATCGACATCTTGTATTAATTGACGACCATACGTTAATAATGTTTGTGATTTAGTAATGCGCATACGCTCTTCGCCTAATGTCACCACATCGCGCAACTCATCAAAGAATAACTCATGATGGTCTTGTAGACGCTCCATAGCATACAATGTTTTTTCACGGACACCATCTACCATTAAACGCTCTAACATGGAGACAATGGTACGTGCTTGCACTTTATAAGTCATCGCCTTTTGTGCAGCATACTCTAGCAAATGCCCCTCATCAAGTACCATCATAGATACCTCTGGTAACAGTGCCAGCTGCCCTTCACGTTCACGTGACGCCTTAGTCGCTAAATGCTCCATTAAAAAATCTTGTGAACAAATAATAAGATCCCCTGCTGCGCGGTAATGTGTACGATGTAGTGTTTGTCCGCAACGATTGCGCTCATCACAAACCGCACATTGCATTAACTCATTATAATTTACAAATTGCCAATCCTCATCACTGACAGTTGGATAATCACTGCGATCACCATACAATGTAATGTCACGCATAGGTCCATGTGTAATTACCGCTTCTGGCATAGAGAAGGCAATATCATCAATCCAGTCTTCTGTAATGATATTTTCGGCTTGTTGAAAACGTTTAAGACATAAATATTGGTCACGTGACTTGGCAAGGCGTACATCAATATTTAAGGCTAGTGCCTGTTCTAACTTTTCAATGTCGCCACCTTTTTTCACTAATTGGTCAATCAATGTTTCATCGGCACACGCAATTAAAGCAGGTCGCCCTGTATAACGGGCATAGGCAATAGCAGGTAATAAATAGGCAATTGTTTTACCTGTACCTACACCTGCCTCTGCAAAGAGTACTTTCTTTTCTTTTAATGCCTTTTCGATTTGATAGGCCATAAAGATTTGCTCATCGCGACAGTCAAATCCTTTCTCAGGTAACTCATCATATAAAACATCGCCAATCCAATCACCTAATGATTCAAAAAAAGAACGGTCTTTTGCTAACTCAAATGGTAGCTTTTGTCGCATTGTTTAATCCCCTCTCACATAAGAAAGGCTGTCACAGATGGACAGCCATTACACTTAACTTACATTTATCGTTTTGACTTTTGACCCCAGAATTGATAATAATCTGTGCGGATAAAGCCATTAAATAGCTTGCGTTTTTTCGTTGCACGCTTGCCGTATAATTTCTCAAAATTCTCCATAGACGACAGCATATAAACAGACCATGTTGGATAATTTACCATGACTTCGCCTAAATCGCCAATGACTTGCTCCACAACTTCTACTTCACCAATACGCTCTCCGTAAGGTGGGTTACCAATCATCACACCATCTGTTAATGGCGTTGTAAAGTCGCGTGCTTGCATTTGTTTAAATGAGATAATATCTCCAAACCCTGCTTCAAGCGCATTCTCTTTAGCAATTTCAATCATACGGTGGTCAATATCTGTACCTAAAATGGTGAGCTCTTGATCGTAATTCGCGGCATTATCCGCCTCATCACGCGCTTTATCCCAAATGCTTGCTTTCATCCAAGGCCACTCTTCGCTCACAAACTCACGATTATACCCTGGGGCAATATTTTGACCAATCATAGCTGCCTCTAATACAATTGTGCCTGAACCGCAAAATGGGTCTACAAATGGACGATTAGGTTGCCATTTTGAAATCTTAACCAATGCCGCAGCTAGCGTCTCTTTTAAAGGCGCCTCCCCTTGTAATTGGCGATAGCCACGTTTGTGTAACCCTGCGCCTGATGTATCAATCGTAATGGTTGCCACATCTTTTAAAATGGAAATCTCAATTTTAAATAACGCGCCAGACTCATCTAAAAAGCCTAAGCGTTTATACGATTGTTTTAAACTTTCTACAATCGCTTTTTTAGTAATAGCTTGGCAATCTGGCACACTATACAATTTTGACTTTACAGATTTACCTGTTACAGGGAAGTTAGCATCGACAGGTAAGTATTTATCCCATGCAATCGCTTTTACCCCTTCAAATAATTGTTCAAATGTCTTAGCTGGAAATTGCGCCACAACAATTTTCACACGGTCAGCTACGCGCAACCATAAGTTGGTGCGTGCAATAGCTAACTCATCACCTTCAAAATAAACTTTGCCATTATCTACTGTTGTTTCATATCCTAATTCACGTACTTCTTCTGCTACAATGCCTTCTAAACCCATTGCTGCGGTTGCAACTAATTTAAATGTTGTCATTTTACACCTCTACATATGCTCGTCCCAAAAACTTAAAAATGCGATAAGTTCTTCAAAAGGTAACGGTTTACTATAATAGTACCCTTGAATAATATCACAGCCCATCGCTCGTAACAAATCGACTTGTTTTTCTTGCTCTACACCTTCTGCTACTACTTTCATATTTAAGCGATGTGACATTTGAATGATCGCATCAACGACTGCTTGCTTTTCATCCAATGTAGTAATTTGTTGAATAAAACTACGGTCAATTTTTAAGAAATCAAGCGGAAATTTAATTAAATAACTTAAAGATGAATACCCTGTACCAAAATCGTCAATAGAAATTTTAAAGCCTAGTTTCTTTAATTGCACTAATTTTTCAATGGTACTTGCGGAATCATTCATTACGGTACGCTCTGTCACCTCTATCTCAAAGTGTTTAGCGGCAATATCATAAGCCCTTAACGTTTCAAGTAATTGAGGAATAAAGCTGCGTTGCTGAAAATGAATACTTGATACATTAATAGCCATTGGTAAATGAATACCTTGTGCTTGTAAATCACGTTGCGCCTCACACGCTTTTTCAAAAATAATTTCACTCAGCGGTATAATTAATCCTGTTTCTTCTGCATAATCAATAAATTCTGCTGGCGAGACGAAGCCAAGATGTTCATTTTGCCATCGTACTAGTGCCTCTAACCCTAACACTTGTTGTGTTTGTGCACAAACCTTAGGTTGAAAATGCAAAAAGAAATCTTTTGCGTCAATCGCTTTACGCAACTCCGTATCAATTAAAATTTTACGTTTTGCATTTGTTTTCAGCTCTTCAAAGTAGAACTCAAAACCGCCTCTACCTGTCGTCTTTACATAATGCATCGCTTTATCTGCTTGATGTAATAATTGTTCTGTTGATACGGCATCATAAGGATATAAACTAATGCCAATACTTGCCGTTAAGTAAATCTCACTCTGCCCTAATAATACAGGCTCTTGAATGATTTCTTGAACCCTTTTAGCAAAAATGGAAGCTTCCTTAGGTGTGCGTAAATTAGTGAGTGTGATAACAAATTCGTCACCGCCATAGCGTGCAATAATATCTTTATTTTTGATAAGCCCTTTTAAACGAGCGGCTACCATTTCTAAAATATCATCACCAATGCCGTGACCAAATGTATCATTGACACTTTTAAAACGATCGATGTCGATGACGAATACCGCATGTTCAAAGGAGTGAGTAGTGGTAGTAGCGGAGGATAATAAGGCATCCATACGCTCAACAAAATTACGTCGCGTACTAATATTTGTTAAGCTGTCGGTTCCTATTGTTTTTTCTAGTTGGATTTCGACATTTCGTTGTTCGGATAAATCTGTGAAAATACCGCAGTAGTTAATAATTGTTCCTGCTGCATCACGTACTTCAGAAATTTTCAAATGCTCAGGATATACATCTCCAGCTTTACGACGATTCCAAATATCGCCTTGCCATACCCCTTGCTCTTTAATAATACGCCACATCCCTTGATAAAAATGTGGCTCGTGCATGCCAGATTGTAAAATAGCGGGGGTTTTACCGATGACTTCATCACGCGTATAACCTGTTACAAACTCAAAAGCGGGATTCACATGTTGAATGCGCTTATACTCGTCTGTAATCATAATCCCCTCACTTACACTTTCAAAAATCTTATACATTACCTCATCTGCAATGGTTTGGACTGATGAACATAATACTGTAGAAAGACCTGTATTCCCCACTTACTTTCATCCTATCTCTATATAATCTGTGCTATTTATTATTAAGAAAAGCTCTCCACGCATGATGGAGAGCTTACATAAGCTATATGTATCATTAACCCATTCTGTAAGCCATGTTTTGTTCTCGCTTACTCAAACGGCAGTTGCCTCGTAAATCGAGCAGTAATCATCTGTCTACGATCATTGACCGTCTCTCTATCCGTTCAATTCCTTTTAGAGAGTGCCCCTACCTAATTTGGGTTTCTCACTCGCGGGGTTTACCTCGTTCCACCTTTACGATTTCTCGTAAAGCTTCGTCTCTGTGGCACTTTCAGGAAGCGTCTACCATGCCTAAAGGTTTAGGTATTACTTCCGCCGTCAGCTGTTACACTGCCATACCTTATGGTTTCAGTATGCACGGGCACTACAGGCATCTCAGCACTGTGTGAGCATGGACTTTCCTCTACAATACAAGATTGCAGCGATTACTCAAATCGATTAATGATAAGAAAATTATACTAGAGAAACGGCATAAAAACAACTATCAACTTAACTTCATAACATTTCGACAATTCATTGTGCAATATCATAGGTCAAAAGTATAAAACAGCGTGACAAAAGAGGTCGGCTCTTTTATCACGCTGTTATGTTACTCTTCTTGTAATTTGTCACCAAAGACATGCTTTTCTAAATTAGAAATACGTTTTAAAATATCAAAGTTTGTCGTATTTGTGCGGCTCATCGTTGGCGATTGTCGTGGTGGAGCCTCTGCTGAAATTGATTTCAATCGTCTGTTCTCCTCTTGTAAATCCGCCAACAATTTTTCCATTGTGTTGTAATCTTCAATAATGATATCTAAAAAGTCGTTCACTTCATCTGTGTTATAACCACGAAAGCTTACACTAAATTCTTTTTCAAAAATTTGATCTGCTGTTAATTTTCTTTCCATAATTATCGCCCTTCCATCCAAGCCATATCTGCTTGTTATTATAGCATAACGAGCCTTGTACTCCTACTGTAGCTATCGCACTAATTTATCTTTGTTTGTTGTGCGATTTTAGTACCTAGTCGTCTCTGTCTTTTTTGCCATGCCACTAATTTATTGGCACGCGTTGGATTTTTAAGCCTTGTACTCATCATAATACATTGTATGGCCTCGTTACAATATTCAAGTGCTTTTTCGTAATCTTTATACGTATGTTCACTTAACTTTGCTAATTCCTCATACGCTTGTAATTGTTGCACCTCTGCAAGTTGTGGCAATGCTTGTTGAAAAGCTTCATACGCTTGTTGTGGTTGTTTATTTTTTTTATATTGCCATGCTAAGTAAAAATAAGCGTCATATGTGTCTTGATAGGCTGTATTTGTTGTCACACGTTGTAAAATAGCTTGACTGCGCTCATGGTCTTTTAAATCGGCATACCATTTGCCAACGTTCGTATGTGTGATTACATTATCTTTTGCCTCTTCTAACACTAAATAAACAGATTGTGTATACAGTGTAATTAACGATAATAAATCCCACTCATTATGTTGCAATACTGCCATTAACTGATCCGGTACACCGCTTCTTACTGCATCCGCATAAATAATAGGTGCGAGAAAGCCTGGAATATCATTATCTCTTGTAAATCCTAACTTATCTTCTTCAATAGTAGTTAGCTTCATAGAAGTCATATCTTTCTTCCATAAGCGACGCGTTGTATGAAGTAAATCAATATGTGCTCTTTTTTTTAGAGGTGGTAATTGTTGACGATGTAAGGTAAAACGGGTTTCTAGTTGTGGCCAATCAAAACTTTTACCATTGTACGTCACAATCGGCGTTGATTCACGCCACATAGATGTAGCGAATAACATCGCTGCTTCGTGCGCTGGGTCAGCTTGCACATATTGCTTTAAACGAAAGCCCTCTTCCTCTTCATGCAATTCACCCATCAAAAAAATTTGTGTCCCCACACCTTTTAACCCTGTCGTCTCTGTATCAAAAAAGACGAGCTCTTGGTCAGATACTAAAGGATGGATGACTTGTGCCTCTTGGATTTTTTGTTTTGCTGTAAAGTATTCGGCTAATGTAAAATGACCATGTATCATTGATTTGTCATAATACACTTCTCGCAAAAAATAGGTGCCAAAATCATTAGTATATGCGGTTAAACCTGCCTTTTCCCATGCTGCCACATAGGGTGGTGGGATGGGTCTTTTAAAAGTTGGTCGAGCTACGTCCTTCGCCTTTTTTAATTGTTTTTTTAACAACATCATTTGTTTCTCATATGACAAGTTACTCACCACCTTATTGTCCTTTAATTATACATGATATTAATCCTACCTAGCAAAAAAGTGCAAGAAGCATACGCTCCTGCACTCATTGCACGTAAAGCATACTATAACGCTTACGAGTAGTCATCTTCAACTTCTCACCTACTAAAAAGATAAGGTGAATAAAACCTTTATACTTTTCGTTACATCACATCATGCATATTTATTCCTATATCTCATCATGGCCTGCCTCATCAGCTTGCGCCACTTGCTGTAATTTTTTCAACAATGTTTTAACATTTGCTTTAGCATTAATAAACGTTTCTTGAGCGCCAATACACGACGGGCAACCTGCATCACAAGCGCAATGGGCAACATGTTGGTATGTTTTTTCTATGAGTCGCGGCCAAATATCATATACTTTTTCACTTAAGCCAATGCCACCAGGGTATTTATCATAAATAAAAAAGGTTGGCATCTCACTATGTGTCGCTTTCACTTGTGGTACAACCGCAATATCATTGCTGTCGCATTGAATAAAAATGGGGATGAAGGCGCTCATTGCATAGGCTGCACCTGTCATCGCATCTGTTAATTCTTCTTCATTCCATTCATTAAATGACATAAAAGATAACCACGTCGCGCTAGTATGCATTTCATCTGGTGGTAAGTGTATCGGGCCAGAGCCAATATTGTCATGTGTGTTAAAGCGTATTTTTTTGAATATTGTCGCTTGTGCGACTAGCCCCACATCCCCATAACCAATAGCATTACCTTGCCACTGTGTAGAACGGTCTTCATCTAATACTTTCATTTCCACAGCAAGATTAGCATCTGTATAATAATCCACATCCACTTCTCGCACATACGCTTTTTTCTCTTCCCAGTCCAGTTCCTCTACTTGATATTGAATGCCTTGGTGTAAATAAATAGCCTCCTCATGTAATAAAGTCATCGCACTATGACGGTCCATCTCGCCAATCACAGTTGTGCTAGCAGGGATTGTTTTGTCAATAATAATTACATTCTCTTGTGAGGCAGAACGCAAGCTGATGTCATGTGCTGGGAAACGGTCACTCATCCAATGCCATTGGTCACTCGTTTTAAATAACACGCCTTGTTCTGCTAAGTAGGCTAATAAATCTTGTATATCATAGCCACCATAACTATCTGTTGTCATAAAAGGTAATTCAAATGCAGCACATTTTAAATGATCCATTAAAATCATCATATTCTCAGGATAAATACGCGCTTCTTCTGGTGCTTGCCCGAGTAAGAATGCCGGATTTTCAATAATGTATTGGTCAAGTGCAGTAGATTGTGCAACATAGATAATTAAAGCTTCGCTTTGGCGTCTGCCTGCGCGCCCAGCTTGTTGCCAAGCACTCGCTATAGTACCGGGATAACCCGTCATAATACAAGCTTGTAGCTGTCCAATATCCACGCCTAACTCGAGCGCATTTGTGCTGACAACGGTCTGAATACTACCATCACGTAGTCCTTTTTCAATAATACGACGCTCAGACGGTAAATAACCGCCACGGTAACCTTTTATCGACTCGTCTTGAATCTTGCGCTTAGTGAGCTCTTGTAAATACGTAACAATCATTTCCACACGCACACGACTCTTTGCAAAAATAATCGTTTGAATGCCTGCTGTGTATAGTTGCTTAGCTACATGACTTGCCTCTAACACAGCACTCCTTCGCACACCAAATGCAGGGTTAACAAGTGGTGGGTTGTAAAAGATAAATGTTTTCTTCCCAACAGGTGCTCCTGAATTTGCAATTAATTGATGCGGTGTCGCAGTTAAAGTTTCCGCTAACTGTTTAGGATTTTTAATGGTTGCCGATGTACATATAATAGTAGGGGTTGAACCATAATAACGACAAATGCGCAACAAACGTCGTATAACGTGTGCGACATGACTGCCAAATACGCCTTTATACGTATGTAGCTCATCAATCACAATAAAGGCCAGGTTTTCAAATAAAGATACCCACTTTGTATGATGTGGCAAGATCCCCGTATGCAACATATCAGGGTTCGTCATCACAATATGTCCTGCCTGTCGCACTTTTGTGCGTAAGCCAGGCGCTGTATCCCCGTCGTACGTATAGCTTAAAATAGGCACTTCCATCGCTTCAATTAAGGCACTTAAATCATTCATTTGATCCTGTGCCAATGCCTTTGTAGGAAACAAATATAAAGCACGCGCCTTATCGTTATGCAAAATGGTTTGTAACACCGGTAAATGATAGCAATATGATTTCCCTGAAGCGGTTGGTGTAATGGCAGTAAAGGATTGCCCTGCCATAGCTAAGTCAAAAGCTTCTCTTTGATGCGTGTATAATCGTTCAATACCTCGCATCGTTAAAGCGTGACGTAAAGATGCATGTAGTTCAGGTGGAAAAGCCGCATACTTTGCTGGTACGGCGGGTAAAGTTTGTTGATAGGCAATACGAGCTTGCATAGTGGCATCTTGTTGCCATTCTTGCAGTAACATCGCAATTGTTTTATTAGCTAGCATATGCTTCATTCCTTTATGAGTCGTTGTAAAGTTTGTAAGGTGTATCTTGCGGCAAAAACGGTATCTGTAAATCGCTTTTTACTCGTCTTTCTAAAAAAAGATTGCACGGTTAATTGTTCTAATTGATCTTTAGTATTGTCAATTTGAATGGCATGTAAATACTTTTGTGGGTGACTTTGTAACCATGTTTTTGTTTCTTCCGCCCACTGTGCAATTTTAGGATGCCATTCATCCGCATAAGGCTTTACTTCTGTATAAAAGTCGGCATCTCGTTCTTGTTCACGCAAATCAAAAAAACGCGTTAATGCCGCTTCACATTGTGTAATAAGTTGCTCTGTTAATAAGGAAATTGTCATATTGATACCCCTTTATGATTTCATCTTACTTTGTAGTGTAACAAACTTTGAAGCGAACGTATATTCTTTACAACGCCTTAACTTTTTGTTACGATTTCTTGTTGAAACAACCACTTTGCGATATGCTAAAGTGTAGTACTACTTTACGAAAGCGAGGAGACATTTTGACGATTCGATATCCAAATGGCAAACCATTCATCGCCACACCTACGTCGTCGAAGCAAGTAAAAAACTCGTTCAGTAATCGGGGGCAATCCTTAGAAGATGATTTAAACGAGACCAATGCCTTCTATCTTGCTCACCAACAAGCAGTTGTGCATAAGAAACCTGTTCCTATCCAAATCGTCAATGTAGAATACCCACATCGCAGTGCTGCTGTTATACGTGAAGCTTACTTCCGCACGCCATCAACAACAGATTATAATGGGGTATGGCAAGGGCATTACATTGATTTTGAAGCGAAAGAAACAAAAAACAAAACGTCTTTTCCGTTGCAAAACATTCATGAACACCAAATGTCACATATGGCAGCTGTTCAAAATCAAGGCGGATGTGCGTTTTTCATTATTCGCTTTACCAATTTAGCGCGTGATTATTTCGTTCCTTACTCAGCTATTGCTCCTTGGTGGGCAGGTATGAAAAAGGGCGAACGTAAATCGATTCCGCTCAGCTTTTTTGAAACGCAAATTTGCATTTCAAATAAGTATGCACCGCGCATTGACTATTTACAGGCGCTACGTACGTTTGTAAATCGTACAGAAAGTGAGGAAAACAATATATGACTGAAAAAAAACGATCTCGTGCTGACGCACATAAAAGTGCGAAACGCCCTAGCAGAGGTCAAAAGGCTAAAAAGCCAAAAAGTGGTATTGGGACTATCATTAAACGTATCTTTTTAACACTTATTGTACTTGGATTTTTAGGTTTATTGGCAGGCGGTGGCTTATTTGCCTACTACGCAAGTACAGCGCCCTCGTTAGATGAAGAGCTTTTAAAAGACCCTTTGTCTACTACTTTTTATGATAAAGACGGTGAAATTTTTGCAACAATTGGGGCAGAAAATCGCGAGTATGTAAAATATGAGGACATCCCTCAAGGTATGATTGATGCGATAATTGCTACCGAAGATTCACGTTTCTTTGAGCATCATGGTATGGATTTCTATCGTTTAGGTGGCGCCATTGTAGCTAACTTTACAAGAGGCTTTGGTTCAGAAGGGGCAAGTACAATTACACAACAAGTTGTAAAAAATGCCTTCTTACACAATGAAAAACGTTTGAAACGTAAAGCACAAGAAGCTTGGCTATCGTTCCAACTTGAACGTAAGTATACAAAAGAAGAAATTTTTGAAATGTACTTTAACAAAGTATTAATGTCAGGTCGCACATATGGCTTTGGCACAGCCTCAAAATATTTTTACAATAAAGAACTAAGTGAACTATCTTTAGCTGAATCTGCATTACTTGCAGGGATGCCTCAAGCACCAAATGGCTATAACCCTTTAAAATATCCAGAAGAAGCCAAGAAACGTCGTAATATTGTGCTTAGCTTAATGAATCAACATGGCTATATTTCAGAAAGTGATATGAAAGCAGCTCAACAAGCGCCTGTAACAGATGGCTTAACGACTGAAGAGCAACGTCAAACATTTGTCGGCTCTAAATACGAAGCCTTCCTAGATGTAGCGTTAAATGAGCTAGAAGCAAATGGTGATGGCACAGCATTAGATGAAGGCTTAAAAGTGTATACAACACTTGACCCTAATGCCCAAGAAACCGTGGAAAATGTTATGAACAACGATGCATTATTCCCAACAGAGAAAATTCAGTCTGGGATTTCAGTCATCGATACTCAAACAGGTGCTATTAAAGCAATTGGTGGCGGACGCAATTATCAGTTTGGCTTTAACTATGCCAACTCCTTAGACCGTCAACCAGGTTCCACAATTAAACCAATCGTTGATTACGGCCCAGCTATTGAAAATGAACAATGGTCAACAGGTCATGCCATTGTCGACAAACCTACAACATATACAGGGACTAACATTGCAGTTAACAACATTGATATGAACTATCTTGGCACATTAACGATGCGACAAGCCTTGTATATGTCACGTAATACAACAGCTGTTCAAGCTTTACAAGAAGTCGGGACAGAAAAAGCACAAAAATTCGCGGAAAACTTAGGCATGAAGCCAAAAAATGGTTTAGTAGAATCCGATGCACTTGGCGGTGGTGAAATTAGTACATCACCTGTTAAATTGGCAGGTGCTTATGCCGCATTTGGTAATGATGGTGTTTATAACACACCACATGCTATCGAAAAGATTGTGTATCGTGACGGTGTCTCTTCAAAATCTTATAAACCAAAATCAAAAGTAGCCATGAGTGATTATACGGCTTATATGATTACCGACATGTTACGCGATGTTGTTGGTGATAACCCTGGTGCTTCTGGTACACGAGCTAATATCCCAAGTATTGATATGGCAGGTAAAACAGGGACGACTAACTACTCGGATGACGAATTACAGCGCTACGGTTTACGCAGTGACAGTGTGCCTGAAACATGGTTTGCAGGTTATTCAACGGAATATACCATTGCTGTGTGGAGTGGCTACGAAAAGCGTTCTGATGCTATGACAACATGGGATGAACGTTATTTACCACAAACATTATTCCGTGAAGTGATGGGCGAAATCGCCACTAACCCTAGCAAGTTTACAAAACCTAGCTCCGTAACAGAAGCGGTGATTGAAGTAGGCTCTAATCCTGTCCGTTTAGCAAGCAGCTCAACACCTGCTGAGAAACGTCGTACAGAATTGTTTGTTAAGGGCACTGAACCTAAACAAGCAGTAAAACCTAAGGAAAAAGAAAAAGACAAGGAAAAAGAAGAAGCACTACCAGCACCTGGTGTGAGCGCTTCTTACGATGAAGCTACTAATCAAATTGCTGTCAACTGGTCATACGACAAAGAGGGCGCCACATTTGAATTAAGTGCTAATGGTATGAACATTACAACAACAAGCGATAAAGCCTTTACTTTTGCTAACCCTGGTACAGCCGAAAGTTATACGATATCTGTAGTGGCTATTGTAGATGGCAAACGGAGTAGTCCAGGCTCAGCTACAGTTACTGTAAAAACGGAAACAGAAGAACCTGAGGAGCCTGAAGAACCTGAAAATCCTGACCCTGAAGTAACCGATCCTGAAACGCCTGACCCTGGCACAACGGACCCTGAAACACCTGACCCTGGTGATGGTTCTGGTAATGGGACAGACAACGGCAATAATCAAGGTGGTGGCACTGAGAACGGTGGTAACACTGGCGGTAATCAAGGCGGTGGCACTGAAAACGGTGGTAATACTGGTGGTAATCAAGGCGGTGGTAATACTACCCCACCAACGAACCCCAACACGCCTAATCCACCTACCAATAATCAATAATAAAAAAACAGCTGAGCTATTATGCCCAGCTGTTTTTTATTATGTGCTTTTAAGCTAATTTCCCTATGTTCTGACTTTACCTTCTATATTACAATAAACTGTAAAATAGCACGACCTATCATTACCTTTGTTTAGGTATAAAGTTCTTGATATACATAGAAAACAAGGTATTATAGCTTACACGATATTTACCATATCGAAATAAAATTTGCATTTATAGTTAAATTAGCGTAGTTTTATAGGTGTTTGAAATGAGGTGAATACCATGATTAAAAAAGAAAAACGTCGAAATTCGCTTATTATTTTACTTTTTTTAATTGGGATTTTTATAGTAAAACTATTGTGGGTATACTATTTCACATCAGAAGACTCGCCTGACATTAGGAATGGTCAGTTAGATTTATCCGATTATACATTAGCGAAAGAAGAGCCTTTTACATTGGATGGGGAGTGGTCCTTTTCCCCTTATCAGCTCTATGATGATCATCCCGCCAAAAATACTGTACCCATCAAAGTACCTAGTCACTGGAATACCACATTAAACCCGAGTAGCAAAGAGGCTTACGGATATGGAAGTTATTATTTAACGATTACAGTAGCACCTTCCAATCAATTATATACTTTGTATTTCCCTAGCGTACGCAGCGCCGCTACGGTATTTGTCAATGGCGAAAAGTTATATCAGGCAGGTCAAGTTGCTACTACAAAGGCAAGCTACGAAGCGGATAATATCCCTTTTACTGTGAGTTTTAAAGCACCTGATGGCCAGATTCATATCGCTGTTGATGTTGCCAATTATCTCGACCCTAGGGGTGGTGGCATTGTGCGTTCTGTTAAATTTGGCGCCAACAGTGAAGTGTTTTCCGCCATTAATGTGGCTAACTCCATTCAATTACTAACTAACATGGTATTTTTAACACTCGCTTGTTTAAGTATTTTATTGTATATCATCGGTGTGCGTGACAAACGTTTATTATATTTTGCAGGTGCAGCATTTGCCATTAGCATTTTTATGAGCATCCTCAACGAAGAAAAAATTTTAGCTAAACTATTACAACTCTCTTATACACATGGGTTTATCCTTGTTAATATCACACAATTATTTTTAGCTGTCATGCTCATTCAACTAGGGCGCATTGATTGCTCGGCAAAGTGTTATCGTTATAGTCAATATTACATTTATATTGGTGCATTACTCACGCTTCCTATCGTATTGTTGCCCTTGCATTTAGTCATTACAATGAGCCCTATTTTCTCTGCGTATTTGGGGATAGCATTTTTATGGTTACTGATTCGCCTAACCTATAAAGAACGTCACTATATGCAGCGCACCCTGCTCATACGATTGGTCATCACTGGGATATTACACCATCTCTTATGGTCTGTTTATTTTATGTACACAGGTATTAAAGTACTGTTTTTCCCATTTGATATTTTACTACCTTTATTATTATTAACAGCACTTTGGCTTAAACGTTACCATGAAATTTATATCCAAAAAATTGAGCTCACAGAGCAATTACATCATGCTAACCAATTGAAAGATGAGTTTTTAGCTAATACATCACATGAACTACGCAACCCTCTACACAGCATACTCGCCTTAACAGAGACTGTCATGCAACGTGAGAAAGAGACTTTAAGCTCAACAAGTCAACATAATTTACAACTTATGATGGCTGTTGGCAAACGTATGCGCTTATTATTAGATGATTTATTAGATATGTCCTATTTACAGCATGGACAACCAAAGTTAAACGCTGGGAAAGTGCGTATTCAAGCACAAATTAATGGGATTATGGATATGCTAACGCCTATTCAAGACGCTAAAAAATTAACATTCCATAATAATATCCCTAGTTTTTTACCTGCTGTTTATGCAGACGAGAACCGTGTCATTCAAATCTTATTTAATTTATTACACAATGCGTTTAAATATACCGAGCACGGAAATGTCACGATTGATGCTTATCAAGTGGATGACTATATTAAAGTAACTGTTCAAGATACAGGGATTGGTATTGATGAAGCAACATTAGCAAAAATCTTTACACCTTATGAACGCTCACAGGAAGCTATTGCTATGTCAAATGGTGGTTTTGGCTTAGGTTTAAACATCAGCCGCAATTTAGCACTCATTCAAGGTGGTGATCTAAGCGTACATACCTCCCCTGAAGGTTCAACGTTTACATTAACCCTACCCCTCTATGTAGGAGAGGATCAACAAGTTGCAGCACCAAGTCCTGCACCTGTCATTTGTATGGATAATGAAGCAACTCCTTTATCCACTGCAACTTCTTCATTCACGAAAGGGCGTATTTTACTAATTGATGATGACCCTATTAACTTACACGTCATCCAACAAATTTTGATAGAAGATGGACATGAGGTCATCACTAGTCTAAATGGTTTAAAGGCGTTATCCTTAGTGCGGAAACATCATATTGATCTAGTCATTTGTGATGTGATGATGCCACGTATTTCAGGTTATGAACTTACCAAACAACTGCGTGCACATTACTCCCTGACAGAGTTACCGATCTTATTATTAACAGCTCGTACCCAAACAGAAGACTTAACCACAGGCTTTAAGAGTGGCGCTAATGATTATGTTGTGAAGCCTGTTGATATTACAGAGCTTCGTGTGCGTAGCAATGCGTTGCTAACGGTTAAAAAATCACTACAAGACCATTTACAACTTGAAGCATCTTGGCTACAAACACAAATTCAGCCACACTTCTTTTTCAATACGTTAAATACGATTTTAAGTTTAAATGTTATTGACCGCAACCGAATGGATGAAGTGTTAGAAGCCTTTACTACCTTTTTGCGCAGTAAATTTAAATTTACCCATTTTACGCAAGAGATTCCTTTACAAGAGGAGATTGACCTTGTAAAATCCTATCTTTTTATTGAGCAACAACGGTATGAAAACCGTTTGCATGTAAAGTGGCAAGTGGCAACTACAGATGCATTTATTTTACCATTAACCATTCAGCCACTTGTTGAGAATGCCATCAGACATAGCATTATCAAAAAACCTGAGGGTGGTACTTTAACCATTATAATTCGTGAGCAACCTACAACCTTGCACGTCACTATTCAAGATGATGGCATTGGTATGGATCAAACATTTGCCGACCAACTACTCACACGTAACTTTAGCTCACAACACGGGATTGGTTTAATCAATACTAATATGCGCCTGACAAAGAAATATGGAGAGGGCTTACAAATTACAAGTGCTTTGCATCAGGGCACAACCATTACCTTTAAGCTCCCTAAAAATAAGGCATAGTCTTTTGACTTGCCTTATTTTTTATTGTAGTTTATTATTTTACCTACTGGTAAGTAAATTATAAGGAGTGAAGTAGTATGACTTCCAAAGAACAAACGTTACAAGCCATTAAAGACACTGCCTATACACTTTTTGCACAATTTGGTATTGATAAAACAAGCTTTGCCATGATTGCTAAAGAAATTGGTGTCTCAAAGCCTGCGCTCTATTATTATTTTGATTCTAAAGAGGCTTTAGTTACAGCGATTTTCGATGAATTATACGTAGCCATAGAAAAAGATTTAACCATTGATTTACGCTCAGTCACAACTGCCAACTATGTCACTTCATTGATTGCCTTTGGTGACAAACAAATTGATGACCAACTGCAAAACCCGCTATTTAATCGCGTATTCAATGAATATCTATTATTAGCAGCACGTGATGTACGTTACCATGAACGTTTACAAGCGATACAGCGCATCTATTTGCATACTTTTCAGCAATATGTTGATACTGGTGTGACACTAAAGCAAATGAGCGCTGAAAATGCTACACATAAAGCTACTATTTTAGCTATGGTGCTTGATAATATTAGCAATTATATTTTGACAGGTTATGAACTGGATTATAAAAAAATATGGGCCGTTACTGTACAACAGATACTATGTAGTGAATGAGCGTATCGAAGGTTTAGATGTAGCTCGAGCACTTGCTATGTTCGGCATGTTAATTGTGAATTATACCGTCATCACTCATACATCAACAGAAGGCGACCATTTTCTCGCCATCTTTATGCATTTATTTGAGGGGCGAGCTTCCGCATTATTTGTTATACTCGCAGGTGTAGGGCTCACATTACTAACAAAACAAGCTTATTTGACACAGGAAGTCACACTATTAGCCAAGAAACGACGTGACATACAAAAACGTGCTGCCTTTTTATTTGGGCTGGGATTACTCTTATATCTGATTGGTTGGACAGGCGATATTCTTCATTATTACGGGGTTTATTTGTTTATGGCTTCGTTTGTTTTTCAACATTCGAGTAAGCGCCTACTAGTCGGAGCAGGTAGTCTTATCGTTTTTGCACAACTTGCACAGATAAAATGGGACTATTTAGCGGGTTGGCATCCCGAGCGTCCTCTTCTTGAATATCTGGACTTTTGGACAGCACAAGGTTTTTTACGCCATCTCTTATTTAATGGCTATCACCCGCTGCTCCCTTGGTTTAGTTTTTTACTTATTGGTTTAGTGTTGGGCCGTTTATTACAGCGTAGACAATGGCGCAAACCGTTATGTTGGTGGAGTATTTTTGTACTAATAAGCGTAGAAACTTTAGCTCGTTATTTGCAACATAACAGCACTTCTTGGCTAGATGCTGACAGTGCCTTCTTTTTATTTGGCACAGGCCCCATTCCTCCTAACATTGCGTATCTATTATCCAATACAGCTTCTTCTATTCTACTAATCATTATTGTTTTATGGTTATGTGAAAAATGGGGGCAAACGATCATATTACAAGCGCTCGCTTATACAGGGCAATTAACTTTAACACATTATGTCGCACATATTTTAGTTGGGGTGACAATTTTAGAGGTATGGGGACGTACATCACAACAATCTTTACGCTTCGTTTTATTATTTGCTGTGGTCTATTTTATCATCAGTGTACTATGTTCTTACGTATGGCGTAAACAATACAAACGTGGGCCGATTGAGTGGTGCATGCGTAAAATCATTCAATAAATTGGACAAGGGGCACATTCATTTAGAATGTACCCCTTTAGTATTTAATAGATGCTACCTACAATTATCAAATTTATTTACTCGTATCAACTCAATCATCTGAGGAAAATTTCTTTACCGCGGTAATCTTCCACTGTGTTGTCTTCTAACTTAAGCAACGCAAGCCCTACCTGCTCTTACGTCCTTGTAGCCCCGAAGCTACGCCAGTGTGAATAAGTGTCTGTCAAAAACATTCGCAGAATGCCAATGATAGCACCTAAAATAGCACGTCTACTATTATAGCACAGTATACCATTTATGCAAATGGCTAGGCGTCATTTGACTGTGCACGTGCCGCTAACAAACCCTCTACTTCTTCCATGGACATATTAAACATCTTAAGCGCTGACGTTACAGGTGTGAAATAGTGCAGCACCTTAGCCTTACCATAGGTTGCCTCCAATTGTGCCCAGGCATCATTAGTTAATACAACAAAGGCAAGTGTGTCACCACCTAATGATTCCATATACCAGCGAATTTGGTAATGTTCAGCCATCATTTGTTGCATCGCTTTTATCGTAATATCTCGCTCTGTATAATCTGTGTGATAGGGAATCCTCATTTTTACACCGTTATGTTGTAAAAAAATATCTACTCCCCTTGCTTCTGTCGTAGTTTCAAATGTCACAGTGATTTGGTCTTTTGGGAATAGTTTTTCATTAAAATAGTCAATGGTGGCTTCATCACACTCTTTCCAGTCCACCCAAACCAAAACATCGCCATCTTCAAATATTTCTTGCTCCTCCAGTGGATTTTGTAAAAATGCTCCTATTTGCTCATAGCAACCCTTCATCTCGTCTCTCCTTTTCTATCACACCATAATGAAATTTAGCTGTTGTTCTTGTCATTTGTTGAAAACCATAGGATGCAAACCACGTCGAGCGAAAATGCGCTTTCAACACGACACGCTTTTTAGCTACCCGCACAGCATGTTGTACCCATTGCTCTGTTAATCCCGCTTGTACACCCGCATGACGCAACGTTGTAAAATTGGTAGCTTCTTCAATCGTCTCTTCAAACATAGGGTCCATATAAACCACGTCAAATGAGTTGTCAGGCAGCATTAATAAATAATCTATCGCCTGGGCATGAATGACTTCAATGCGACGCATACAAGCCGTCAATGGCAATGTTGTCACATCATACTGTTGCAAACCTTGTTTTACAATAAAGGCTACATTTCGATTACCTTCTAGCCCTATCACACGACCCGTATCCCCCACTTGATAGGCACCTAACATGGCATCTGCTGCGAGTCCTAACGTACAATCTAATAACGTCTCTCCCTTACTTAACTGTGTTGCCACTAAAAAAGGGTCTGTCTCACCTCTCGCCACACGCTTCAAACGAAAAGCCGCAGAATTTGGGTGAAAGAAAAAAGGCTCTATCGCACTCAAAGGATAATAAGCAAATCGGTCTTTGCCTGCCACAATAATATGGGCGTGCAATTGCTTTGCCATCGTAGTAATCGCTCGTTTACGGCGTGGTTCATAAACAATATGTAATTGTTCACAGACAAAAGCAGCGAGCGCCAACGATCTCTCGTCTGGTCTGCCCGCTGTCGTTACAATTGTTATTGGCTGCATGTTTGTTTAAGCACACCTGTTAAGTGGCTAATAATTTGTGCTGGTTCAAAACCTTCAATTTGCTCGCGCGGGATAAAATACGCCAATTGCCCATCTTGTAAAATCGCCATAGATGGCGAACTAGGTGGTACTTCTTCAAAGTAACCACGCATCGCTGCTGTCGCCTCTTGATCTTGCCCTGCAAATACCGTAACTAAGTGGTCTGGTTTCACCTGTGCTATAGCTTCTCTTGCAGCAGGTCGTGCTAAACCAGCGGCACAACCACAAACAGAATTAATCACGACTAAAGTAGTTCCTTTAGCTTCTGGTAAAAACTCATGTACCGCCTCTGCCGTAGTCAGCTCAGTAAAGCCCGCTTCTACCAATTCTTGACGCATCGGTTGTACTACTTGCTTCATATATTCATCGTACGCGTTCATATTTTCGCCCTCTTTCTTGTCTATTCACAAAGCCTATTATAACAAGGATTACAAGCGATATCTAGTAAGGGAACTTTCACACTTTCCTTCCTTATTTCATGCTTTTTGTGACTTTCTCGTGATTTTTTGTGACTTTTATGTGATTTTTCAGCCCCTTAAATCCCCTTCATTTATTCCTCCCTTTTAAAAATTACAAAATAAGCCTTTGATAATTTTTTGCGATTTAACTGCCATTCTTATCCTAGTTAAAAAAGCGCAAAATAAAAAAGTCATGCGCTATTGTGAATGATACCAATAACACATGACTTTTATTCCGTGTGGCTATTTTATTTGTCATATTATCGTGGAGGGATGACGTGTTAACTACAGCAAACCGCACCCAAGTACACGATTTCAATCCACACTCCCATGTAGGGAGTGACAGATATGTGGCTTGATCCTAGCAAATACCCTTTATTTCAATCCACACTCCCATGTAGGGAGTGACGGAGTATATTGTGGAATTTGCTAAAACTACTTTTATTTCAATCCACACTCCCATGTAGGGAGTGACAGATAAATTTGGTGTTGTTTGTGGCGTTGAATATATTTCAATCCACACTCCCATGTAGGGAGTGACACCTAGAACTTTAGGAAAAGTTATATCATACGGAATTTCAATCCACACTCCCATGTAGGGAGTGACATAGCAGAGGCAGAGGCAGCTAAAGAGCGAAATATTTCAATCCACACTCCCATGTAGGGAGTGACTTTCGGTTAAATTCTTCATTAGATATTTAAAAGTGATTTCAATCCACACTCCCATGTAGGGAGTGACCGACGCCATGTGGGCAGTGTTAGGACCAATACTTATTTCAATCCACACTCCCATGTAGGGAGTGACTGCGAGATATGGTTATCTCACGCTTTCATTGTACTATATCTAGGGATTATTGGAAAGTTCTTTATTCTCTTCGATTTCATCAACTCTTTATTTTGGTCATCTGGTGTGCGAACCCCCCAGGGATTTCATGGGCACTTCGGGTTCGCCACATGAGGTTCGCACAAAATGACACCTACATTTATTTAAACTCTCGATTAACTACTGCCGCTTGATAACTTAATAATTGTATATCATTGTATTTCGCAATTTTATCATCCGTGTGATACTTGGCATCAATGATACCTGCAGCACGTGCTTTTTTGAGTAGCTCTCTAATCTCTTTGCGTCCTGTACTATTTAACATCGTTACAGCCTCCTTTTTATCTTTGATAGGCGCAATAGGCTTTGCGCCTTGTAAAATCTCACGTATACGTAAGGTAAAACGTAAGACATAAGCTGCCTCGGTGTATCCTCGACTGACTGCGCCTGGATCTCGACCGCCATGTCCTGGGTCAACACATACTGTGCCATTGGGTTTACCTAAATTGGCAAGGGCCTGTTTAATCGCACTGGCATGCGTTTGGGCCAATAACTCAAAGTTCGTTTGACCAACGATGGTGTTATACTCGCTTGCGTTTGTAATAAAGCCCAACTCAATTAAATAGGCTGGCATATTGGTCTCACGCAATACGGCAAAGTTGGCGACTTTTTTACCGCGATTAAACTGTTGTAGCGCTCGCAATGCAGGTAAAATCGCACCATGATATATGTTACGACTGTTAATGGTTGCTTTATTTTGAGTAGGATAAGTAAAATCTTCATACCCATAGGCTGTCGCTGTAGCAGCATTCAAATGATACGACACAAATAAATCCGCCTTATTGCGATTAGCAAAATAAGCACGCTCGTTAAGCCCAACGTAAACGTCTGTGGTGCGTGTCATAACAACTTTCATCAGTCAAACACCTCGTTTTCTGGTGCTTGGTAGCACTCCTGGCACATCATTTCGCCATTGAATGTTTCTAACACATCAATTTCTCTACAACATACTACGCATTCTGTTTTGTGTTCCATTATTATTCACCTTCCTTCCGTGGTTTTTTATATCGCAATGCTTGCTCACTATCTTTGACACCATCTGTTGTTGGGTCAATCACAATACCTAACAAAACTAAGATGGCTAGGATTGTTTCAGCCAACGTTGTGATTTGGTCATTGTAAATTGTGAAATCGGCATTAAAAATCGCTGCCACTTGATTGCCTAATAATAGAAGCAAACTAAAAAGCGACACAATAAAGGGCTTGTGTCGCAAACGTGCTTTCCAGTTAATTTTCATCATCACATTTATCCTCCAATTTATTAATACGGTGATGGGCTTGTTTGCTCGACTCCTCCACACGTGTAATACGCTCACCGTAAATCATCATTTGACGCTCACTGGCTTTTAAATCAATACGGATGTCGTTAACACCCTCGCTGATGTGCTGTAGTTGTGCGCTCACTTGCGCGTCCTGTTTTGTATCGCTTTTGCGGTCTCTATCTCTATTGATGATGTAGCCTAAACCAGCAACTACTAGCCCTAGCACACCAACTAAAACAGGTACATCTATTGTCATAAATTATCTCCTTTTCTAAATAATAAAAACACCCTCTGAGTAAAGGGTGTTAAAATCAATAAATTCTTTCTCTCCTATTACATGAAAAAACTTCTAAATGTTCATTGAACTAAATCAATTATAATCGCCTTAAGATTTTTCAAGTCCTTTTCCAAAACTATAATGAAGCCATTCGAGGAAAACTCTTCGCCCTCGATATTGAATACACAAGGTGCCTTTTCTCTAGTAGTATCTAAAGGCGTTTGACGACAGAAATCTTCTAGAAATTCCATCTTAATCAATTTTTCTTTTATTACCTCTCCTACTTCAACAACCTCATAAAGACCTTTTACTTCAAAAAAATATTCTTCATTATTGTAAATAACAGAAAATGATGCAAATTTATTCATGTTACACCTCCTATAGTATTATACGATACAAAATATAATATCTATAGGAAATATAAAAATAACACTACCTTATGCTGCGTCCTCTTGCATTACATCTTTTACTTTTTGTTTTGGGCTAATAAAATCTCAACTTGATCACGTAGCGCCTGAGGCTGTACGTCATTTAGTTTGCGTAGACCTGCTTCAATTAGCTTTTGGTATACTACTGCCATTTGTTATGCCTCCTTTACGTTATGCATTTCATAAATTTCTGCTATTGCCAACATGGTGCGTGTTTCACTGTCTGTAATCGTTTGCTTTAGTTCTTCATTTTCTTGCGCCAGTTTCACAGATGCTTCATAGGATTCTGCTAAGGCGGCCATTAGCTGCATATTGGTTGATTCTAGTTCCGCCATGCGCCCAGGTAACATTTCTTTTGTCTCTTTTTGAGCACGTTCTGCCTCTAGTGATACATGTGCTAAAAATTTCAATGCCACAGTCTCACCCCCTTCTCATATAAAAAGAAGCCTAAGCTCCTTTATCAGTCGAATGTAAATCCGTGGGAAGCAATGAAAATATCGCCCATGGTGTCATTGGCCACTACCTCTACTTTTAATGCCACCGCCCACGTTTCTGCTGTTTTAACGTTGTTTGTAAACGTATAGTAATCCATGTTTAAAAAGTCTGTGGTCATGTCCTCCCACGTTGGGATAATGTCATTGGCGTTGTTACAAATCCAAACTTTAATCGTAGCTGGATTACTCCCATCTGTTGCAATAGCATAATCTAACGCAACAAGTACTCGATTAGCTGGTGCTGCAGCTGTATCAATGGGCTGTTTTAACGTATCATACGCTAATTTATTACCCGCTCTAATATGTCGCACTTCGCCATACTTTCCTATTGCCTTTGTGCTAGCGTCAATAGCTGCCATACGCCAGTAATATTTGGCATTCATGTCAATCTGCTCTTGTACTGTGTAGGACACGGTTTGCCCTGCTTGGTCATTTTTAACACCCTCTTCGGGAATATCGTAACCATTGACCTTCCATCCTGCACGATTTTCGTCGGATCGATGGGTTAACACCTCTCCTGTAAAATCAGCGTTCTTAGAAATTTGTACGATAAAATGTTGGCCATCGTCCTCTTTGTCGGTGCCTACAATACCGTTTAACGCAGGCTTTAGCGTTGTGCGATAGTTGTTAATTGGTGTTGTTAATATCGGTGCTGTAGGCGTCGCATTTGTCACGATATAGGCTTTATCACTTACACCTTCTATACCATTTGGATCCCATACGGTTACCTGGGCGTAATACGCTGCACCTTGTGTTAACACAAAATCAGGTATCGTATGTTCGTTCACATTTTTATAGATTTTATTAGTATTATAAATTTCTGCATCTGTATCCGTCATGCGTACAGCCAATTGATACGCGGCTTGCGCTTCTAAATCGAGGTCTTCAAAATCCCACTTGAAAGTGGGCGTTAAAGACGTGCCTTCAGGTGATGCTTCATGATTACTTCCTGGACGCAAATTAGCTACATTTGGTGGTCTATTAGGCAGAAAAAACTCGTCGAATGTATAATCTGACGGAACATCGTATTTATCCCACACACGCACACGCCACTTATAACGTACACCCCACTCTAATTTTATGTTATCTGGCAGCTGATAAAACGATTGTGCCGTTTGTCTTTTGCCAGAATCGTGTACGATTTGAGCATTCGTATTTTCGATGATTAATTGCATTGCCGTTTGGATATCGCCTGGATCTGTATCAATAAATTGATAGACAAAGGTAGGTGTAATCGTCGAGACGATGGCGATATTAGCTAGGTCACCTTTAGGCTCGACCGTTTTTGCTACAGGTGGCGCATTGGTTTTTGTGAACGTATACACACGTTCTGATTTAGCGCCCTTCTCATCAATCGCCTCAATCGTTATTGTTGATTGTTGGTTGAGTGGAATCTCTGCCCATTGGTCAAGTGTGACTACCATCTCTAAATCTTGCTTTTGCGGCACGTTGTTTTTTGTAGCCGCAATTTTTCCATTGATTTTTTCTGTGACATTAACGGAATGTCCTTCAGGGTCTGACACCTGGTACACCACACTAAACGGGCCTGTTTTATTACCTAAATTTTGAGACCCTCCAGAGATCAGAGGTGTAGAGTTCAGCACTTCAAGGACCGGGCGCCAACCGAAGTACGCGTTGCGAGTCGACGCGTCATACCAATACCAATGACGCGCCGAATTGCCGCCACGGCGCGCACGAAT
>NZ_BMJT01000010.1 GCF_014643595.1 Lysinibacillus alkalisoli | reverse complement strand
AGTTAAGCTCTTTAGCGTCGATGGTAGTTGGACGTAGGTCCTGCGAGAGTAGAACGTTGCTAGGCAATACTTTTGGTCCCGTGGTGTAGCGGTTAACATGCCTGCCTGTCACGCAGGAGATCGCCGGTTCGATCCCGGTCGGGACCGCCATTTTGTATATTATCCCTTTAATTTACTTAAAGGGTTTTTTTGTAGATATTTTTAAAAGAACAACTCTTTTCATTGAGTATGTTCTTTTTTTATAGCCTTTTTCAAATTTCTTAACGTATAATTGTAGAGAAGAATATAAAATATGTATGTTTGTGAGGGATTTTCATATGCGATATAAAAAAGTGATGACTACAGTTGATGAGACAAATAAATTTGCACACACTCTCGCAAAACTTGTGCATAAACAAGATGTGATTTTACTGGAAGGCGATTTAGGTGCTGGAAAAACGACGTTTGCTAAGGCCTTTGCTAAAGGAATTGGCGTAAAAAGAGTTGTAAGTAGCCCTACTTTTACTATTATGAAACAATATGAGGGGAGATTAACATTTAATCACCTTGACGTATATCGTTTAGCAGATAGTGAAGAGGATCTAGGTTGGGAAGAGATATTTTATGGAGAAGCTGTAACGCTAGTTGAGTGGGCTCATCTAATAGAGGAAGATTTACCAGTAGAGTATTTAAAGATAGACATACGCTATGTTGATATGAATACAAGGGAATTTATATTGACAGCTAAAGGAATAAGATATGAACAAATGTTAAGGGAGTTAAAGGGATGATATGGTTAGGCATTGATACAGCGAATGCTCCACTTGCAGTAGCTGTAATGAATAATGACGAAATTTTAGTGGAAATCAAACAACATATTAAACTAACACACTCTATTGGAGCGATGCCTGCTATAGAAGAAGCATTACAGCGTGCTAATATAGAACCTAAAGCTATTAATGCTATCGCTGTGTCGATTGGACCTGGTTCTTATACAGGTGTGCGAATTGGTGTCACCATTGCTAAAACATTAGGATGGACATTGCAAATTCCTGTAGTGCCAGTTTCAAGTTTAAAAATTTTAGCGAGCAATATCGACTCGACTACAATTATCTGCCCAGTGATAGATGCTAGACGTAATAATGTTTATGCAGCCATTTATCAAGGCAATGAAACTTTATTGGATGACGGGCATTATTCAATGGAAACTGTAATAGCCTGTTTAGAGTCGTATAAAGCTTCTGTCAATTTTGTAGGTATGGATGCTATAAAATATGAAGAACAAATTAAAAATATATTAGGTGATAAAGCTACAATAGCACCACCAGCTAAAAGCTTACCTAGCGCAGTAGAAGCTATTTTATTAGCTCAACAAATGACATTACCAATGATTGAAGCCGTACATCAGTTAGTGCCTGTTTATAAACGTATTACAGAAGCAGAGGCCAATTGGTTGAAGGAGCAACAGCCTTATGACAACTAAAGTCAGCTATCGTAAAATGACGATTTTAGATGTGCAAGCTGTACATGCTATAGAAGAAGCGACATTTCCGACTCCTTGGACGGAAGATTCGTTTTACTATGAGATGACTGAAAACCAATATGCCTATTATATTTTAGCTAGTGAAAGTGATAATATTGTAGGTTTTTGTGGTATGTGGATGGTGTTAGGTGATGTTCAAATTACAAATGTAGCCGTGTTACCAGCATATAGAGGCCAAAAAATTGGCGAAGGGCTTATGACTGCAGCGATGGCCACAGCAAAAGCACATGGAATGGAAAACATGAGTTTGGAAGTGAGGATATCGAATCATATCGCTCAACAATTATACCGAAAGATGGGCTTTTCAGATGGTGGTATTAGAAAAGCATATTATACTGATAATCAAGAGGATGCTCTTGTCATGTGGGTGAAATTATAATGAATAATGAATATATATTAGCAATCGAAACAAGTTGTGATGAGACAGCAGCCGCAATTATTAAAGATGGTAAAGTAATTGTGGCAAATATTGTAGCCTCGCAAATCGAAAGCCATAAAAGGTTTGGTGGCGTAGTTCCAGAAGTAGCATCACGTCATCATGTGGAGCAAATTACATTAGTAATAGAAGAAGCATTACAAACCGCGCAACTTGCACCAAAGGAGTTGTCAGCAGTAGCCGTAACAGAAGGCCCAGGTTTAGTGGGAGCATTACTAATTGGTATAAATGCAGCTAAAGCATTTGCTTTTGCTCATCAACTGCCATTGATAGGCGTTCATCATATCGCAGGTCATATTTATGCTAATGCATTGGTGCAACCTATGGTATTTCCTTTACTAGCTCTTGTTGTCTCAGGTGGGCATACAGAGCTTGTACTTATGAGGAATGCAGGTTCATTTGAAGTGATTGGTGAGACGAGAGATGATGCAGCAGGAGAAGCTTATGATAAAGTAGCACGGGTTTTACATTTACCTTACCCAGGTGGGCCACATATCGACCGTCTAGCACACGAGGCTACAGAGGCTGTTGATTTTCCAAGAGTATGGTTAGAAGAGGATAGTTATGATTTTAGTTTTAGTGGATTAAAGTCAGCAGTTATTAATTATCAGCATAATTTACAACAAAAAGGCGAATCAATTGATGCGTCGGCAGTAGCTAAAGGTTTTCAAGATAGTGTTGTAGAAGTATTAACAGCAAAAACATTACGAGCAGCTAGAGAATATCAAGTAAAGCAAGTTATTGCAGCTGGTGGAGTTTCAGCAAATAAAGGTTTACGTGCCTCTTTAACCCACACTTTTAAGAATGAGGGTATACCATTTTATGTACCACCATTACACTTATGCACAGATAATGCTGCCATGATAGGTGCAGCAGCGAGTGAAATGTTTAAGGCTCGACAATTTGGAGCGCTCAATATGAATGGCAATCCAGGTATGGCATTAAAATCTTGGCTAGTAGAACAATAAGTAAAGAACGTTTATGAGATATTAATATCTTGTAAACGTCTTTTTTGTGTATAAGTCAGTAAAATGAGAATATTCTTTTAGAACAAATGTACTTATCCACCGGTTGTGGATAACTTGTGGATAAACTACATGTAGTATGGTATTTTGTCAATAATTTTTCTAGTTATTCTGTGGATAATGTGTATAACTATGTTGATAGCTTGAAATATAAACAATCTTCTTGTGTATAACTTTGTGTATTTCGCTTCACAAAAAATTTACACTTGACCAATATATATGAATAAAGCATGTTCGTTACCTGTTGGTTAAAATAAATAATCCCCTTTCCAAATAAAACAGCAAACCAGCGAATGTTGGTTTGCTGTTGTTATTTTGAATTATAATGATTCAAGTTCTTCTTGTAATGAGAGCCATTCTAGCTCATATGTTTCGTACTGTAGTTTGGCGCTTTCTAATGCTGCTTGAATGGTAGCCACTTTTTCATGGTTTGCAAAAATCTCAGGCTGGCAAAGTTCTTCTTCATAATGATGAATCAGGAGATTTTCTTTTTGCATATCATTTTCTAATGCTTCAATAGCTCGAAGTAATTGTCTTTCCCTTTTCTTTACTTCTTTATCAATCTTTTGAGGATGAGGGACGACAGCATTTTTTTTAACGGTGGTTTCTTGTTGTTTTAGTAGAGCCAATTCTGCAAGTTCTTGTTTTTTCTCCACATAATAATTGTAATCACCTAAATATTCAAAGCTGCCCGTTGTTGATAGTTCAACGACTTTGGTAGCAATACGATTAATGAAATAGCGATCATGAGAAACAAAAAGTAAGGTGCCAGGATAATCTAATAACGCATTTTCTAGCACTTCTTTACTATCCAAGTCTAAGTGATTGGTTGGCTCATCAAGTACGAGAAAATTTGATTTTTGCATCATTAATTTAGCTAATGCCAATCTTGCTTTTTCTCCACCAGATAAATCATTTACGATTTTCTCCACATCATTGCCACTAAATAAAAAGCTACCTAATACGGAGCGGATTTCACCTTCATTCAATAGTGGCCATTCATCCCATAACTCATGTAAAACCGATTTATGGCTTGTAAGCTTGGCTTGCTCTTGGTCATAATAGCCAATGGTTACATTTGTGCCATAACGAATTTGCCCTGCTAATAAAGGAATATCTTTGACAATGGCTTTTAATAATGTTGATTTCCCAACACCATTTGGCCCAACGAGCGCAACGCTATCTTCTCGGAATAAACGAAGCTTAATGTTTTCAGCGATTTGTTTTTCCTCATAACCAACAGCGGCATCATCAATGGCTAACACATCATTACCGCTTTGCTTGTCAATTGTAAAGCCAAAATTTGCTGACTTTTCATCGCCTTCAGGTGAGTCAATAAAAGTCATGTTCGCGAGTTTTTTGCGCCGACTCTGCGCCATTTTAGTTGTAGAAGCACGTGCAATATTTTTTTGAATGAATAATTCGAGTTTTGCTTTTTCATCTTGCTGTTTTTCGTACAATTTTACATCACGTTCAAAATTTTTCGCTTTTTCGGTTAAATAGGCGCTATAATTACCTACATAGCGTGTAACAAGTTGACGCGACACTTCGTAGACAACGGTAACAATTTCATCTAAGAAGTAACGGTCATGAGAAACAATTAAAATAGCCCCTTCATAGCCTTTTAAATAACTTTCTAACCAGCTCAACGTTGCAATATCTAAATGGTTAGTAGGCTCATCTAATATGAGTAAATCAGGCTTGCTTAATAGTAGTTTTGCTAGAGCGAGACGTGTCCGTTGTCCTCCAGATAGAGAGGCAATAGGTTTTTGATAATCATTTTCAAAAAATTGCATACCATGTAATACAGAGCGTGTGTCTGCTTCATATTGGTAACCACCAGCTTCTTTGAAATCGTGTTGAAGTTGGTCGTACTCTGTCATAATTTGTGCATATTTTTCTTGATTTTCATATATTTCAGGAAGAGCCATACGATGTTCTAGTGAGCGCAGTTTAGCTTCTTGTTCGTGAATGGCAGTGAAAATAGACATCATCTCATCCCATATTGTTAACGCAGAATGAAGGCCAGCATGTTGTTCAAGGTAGCCGATCCGAACATCTTTCGGTATAATAATATCGCCACTATCGTATGACATTTGTCCAGCTATTATTTTTAATAATGTGGATTTTCCAGCACCGTTACGCCCCACCAGAGCAACGCGATCTCGATGTTGTACTTCTAGTTTGACATTACTTAAAATTTCATCAGCAATAAAAGATTTTGTTAGTTGATTGACTTGTAATACAATCATGATTTCACCTCTGTTCATTGTTAAGTGTAAAGGATGTTTTTGTGCATAGCAATGTTAGCTCTTCACTTTTAACAATGTATTAGGTAAGATAAAAACAATTTGTAAGTAACTTAGGAGGAAATTGTGTGAAAAGTGAAGTGAAAATTCCACAGGCAACTACTAAGCGTCTTCCTCTCTATTATCGATTTTTGCAAAATTTTGCGAATGAGGGTCAGGAACGTGTGTCATCTCAACAATTAAGTGAAGCCATGAAAATTGACTCTGCTACCATTCGCCGAGATTTTTCTTATTTTGGTGCGTTAGGTAAGAAAGGTTATGGTTATGATGTAAAGCATCTTTTAGCTTTTTTTAGTGAAACACTAGACCAAGCAGAACCATCAAAAGTAGCATTAATTGGGGTAGGTAATTTAGGTAGTGCTTTATTAAAGTATAATTTTCAAAAAAACCATAATACACATATTGTCGTTGCATTTGATTCAAAAGCACCTATTGAAGGAAAATTAGTTAGTAATATTCCGGTGTATCCACCAGAATTATTAGAAGAGAAATATCAAGAGTACGGAGCCGAAATGGCGATACTCACTGTCTCACCTCGCTCTGCACAAATGATGGCTGATCGTTTGGCAGCTATTGAAGCGAAGGGGATTTTAAATTTTACACCAGAGCGTATTCACGTTCCAGAACGCATGCAAGTGTTAAACATTGACTTGTCGGTAGAATTACAGGCGCTAATTTATTTAATACGTAATCAAGAAGAATAGGTATAAAACAGACGTAAAATATTCACATTAAATTCGTTAGCTAAATGTAAGGGTTTGCGGTAAAATAGTATATATTATACGAGGAGGTGGCCGTAATGGGTCCAATCGGTCCAGGTAGTATTATTTTAATTGCCATTGTTGCTCTATTAATTTTTGGTCCTAAGAAGTTACCAGAGTTAGGCAGAGCTTTTGGTTCAACCTTGCGTGAATTTAAACATGCTACAAAAGGGTTAGCAGATGACGATGACGATAAGAAGAAAATCGAAGAAAAGAAAGAATTAACTAAATAAGTTAGGTGTTTGACGTATGAATCAACAGGAACTAACTATGATTGAGCATATAGAAGAATTACGAAAGCGGCTGGTGATCTCCGCCGTTTTCTTTGTTTTGAGTCTAATCGGCTCATTTTTTTTAGCTAAACCTTTGATTAAATATTTACAGGATGCCAGCACTACGCATGATTTACAGTTGCATGCCTTCAATGTGACAGCACCGCTGATGATTTATGTACAAATGACACTTTTGATATCGTTGATTATTACATCACCGATTATTTTATATCAAATTTGGGCCTTTGTTAGTCCAGGTTTACGCGATGTTGAACGCCGAGCTACTTTAAGCTATATTCCATATGCTTTTTTATTATTTTTAGCAGGTTTAGCTTTCTCTTACTTTATCTTATTTCCATATATGATGAAGTTTATGACAGCATTATCAACGGATTTGGAGATTCAACAAACGATAGGAATTGAAGCTTACTTTTCATTCTTATTCCGCATTACAATACCATTCGGTTTATTATTCCAATTACCGATTATTATGTTGTTTTTATCACGTATTGGTTTATTAAATCCCGCATGGATGACAAAATTCCGTAAATATGCTTATTTTGTTCTGTTTGTTATTGCAGCGCTTATTACACCACCAGAATTACTTTCACATTTAATTGTAACGGTGCCTTTATTTATTCTGTATGAAATTAGTATTGTAGTTGCCCGTTATGGCTATCGCAAATACTTGAAGTCAGAAGAGGCTCGTCAAAAAGAAGAGTATGAGCTTGAGCAACAAAGAATTGTAGAAGAGGCTTTAGCTAAACAACAAGAGCAACTAGAAGCGATTGAAAATGAAAAATAACTAATAAAAGGTAGGGAACAGGTGTGTAACTTGTTCCCTACCTTTTTTAGTAAAACCATATAATCCATTGTTGTTGAATCATGTCGATTTTATCAACATTCAAGTTTACGATACTAACAAAGCTATTTAATAATACATGGGCAATAATAGGTGTCCATATACTACGTGTCTTATAATAGACAAAGGAGAAGACAAAGCCAGATACAGCATAAACGAGTAGATGGGTAAACTCAAGGTGAATAACAGCAAACATAAGTGAGCTAATTAAAGCAGCAATTAAGTAATTTGTTGGCTTTAATAATACGCCAAAGATACTACGACGAAATACAAATTCTTCTAGTATAGGGCCAATAACAGTCACTACTAATAATAAACTCGGTGCTACTTTAGCAGCTTCTACAATATCTGCTGTGTTTTGTGATCCTGTTGGGATACCTAAAAACTTTACTTCGATTAAAGCAGCCAACCCCTGCCCGATTAATACAAGTACAAAACCAATCACACCCCAAAGTACAACCGTACTAAATGGTTCACGTGGTTTAGTGAATACAGAGGCCCAGTACTCTTTATCTCGTGTTAACCATAGGCAAATAACTAGCGCAAGGAGCGCACAAATAACAATGGAAAAACCACCAGGATTAATAGTAGTGGAGGCAAGTAATGTTTGAGCAGGTTTAATAATAAGTATGGGTAAGAGTTGCATGACTACAGCATAGACAGCAATAACTAGCATAGCTGTGATGAAATGTTTTTTATAATGATAGTTTTGTTCCATTAAAAACGTCCTTTCTCTCTAACTCTTTTCTATTGTAGTAGAAAGTGAAGTAATTTGCTTGCAAAAGAAAATAAAGTTTTATATTATAAGAATTGTATTAGCACTCTTGTTAAATGAGTGCTAAAAAAGATATTTATTATAGGAGGTTGTTTCACTTGTTAAAACCATTAGGTGATCGTCTAGTAATTGAAGTAATTGAGGTAGAAGAAAAAACTGCATCAGGTTTAATTTTAACTGAAACTGCAAAGGAAAAGCCACAACAAGGTAAAGTTGTTGCAGTCGGAAATGGCGTAATGTTACCAAGCGGTGAACGAGTTTCACTTGACGTTAAAGTTGACGACCAAATCTTATTTGATGAATATGCAGGTAAAATCGTAAAATACCAAGGTCAAGAGTACTTAATTTTACGCGAATCAGACGTATTAGCAATTGTTGAATAAATAGATCAAATTGAGTAACAAAATTTAAGGAGGAAATTATACTTATGGCAAAAGATATTAAATTCGCAGAAGAAGCACGCGCATTAATGGCACAAGGTGTTGATAAATTAGCTAACACGGTTAAGGTAACATTAGGGCCAAAAGGTCGTAACGTTGTATTAGAAAAAAAATTCGGCTCACCACTGATTACAAATGATGGTGTAACGATTGCAAAAGAAATTGAGTTAGAAGATGCTTTTGAAAATATGGGCGCTAAACTTGTTTCAGAAGTAGCACAAAAAACAAATGAAATTGCTGGTGATGGTACAACAACAGCAACCGTATTAGCACAGGCTATGATTCGTGAAGGACTAAAAAATGTTACAGCAGGCGCTAACCCTGTTGGCATCCGTAAAGGTATGGACTTAGCGGTAGGTGCAGCTTTAACAGAGCTTAAAGCAATTTCACGCACTGTAGAAAACAAAGAAGAAATTGCTCAAGTAGCAGCAATCTCATCTGCTGATGAAGAAGTAGGCGAATTAATCGCTGAAGCTATGGAACGTGTAGGCAATGATGGCGTTATTACGATTGAAGAGTCAAAAGGCTTTACAACAGAGCTAGACGTTGTAGAAGGTATGCAGTTTGACCGTGGTTACTTATCCCATTACATGGTAACTGACACAGACAAAATGGAAGCAGAGCTTGATAATCCATACATTTTAATTACAGATAAAAAGATTACAAATATTCAAGAAGTGCTACCAGTGCTTGAACAAGTAGTACAACAAGGTCGTCCATTATTAATGATTGCTGAAGATATCGAAGGTGAAGCATTAGCAACATTAGTAGTGAATAAACTACGTGGTACATTTAACGCAGTAGCAGTTAAAGCACCAGGCTTTGGCGATCGTCGTAAAGCAATGTTAGAAGATATTGCGATTTTAACGGGTGGTCAAGTTATCTCTGAAGAAATTGGCTTAGATTTAAAATCAGCCGATATTACAATGCTTGGTCGTGCTGGCAAAGTAGTTGTAACAAAAGACCACACAACAATTGTTGAAGGCGCAGGCGGTGTTGAAGCGGTTGAAGGTCGCATTGCACAAATTCGTGCTCAACTTGTAGAAACAACATCAGAATTTGATAAAGAAAAACTACAAGAACGCTTAGCTAAATTAGCAGGTGGTGTAGCGGTGATTAAAGTTGGCGCAGCTACAGAGACAGAACTGAAAGAGCGTAAACTTCGCATTGAAGATGCCCTGAACTCTACGCGCGCAGCAGTTGAGGAAGGTATTGTTTCAGGTGGTGGTACAGCTCTTATGAACGTATATGGTGCTGTTGAGAAAGCGGCTGAAGGTACTGAAGGCGACGTGGCAACAGGCGTAAATATTATTTTACGTGCACTAGAAGAGCCAGTACGTCAAATCGCAAACAATGCTGGTTTAGAAGGTTCAATCATCGTTGACCGTTTAAAACGTGAGGCAGTAGGTAATGGCTTTAACGCTGCAACAGGCGAGTGGGTAAATATGATTGAAGCAGGTGTTGTTGACCCAGCTAAAGTGACACGTTCGGCATTACAAAATGCAACAAGTGTAGCTTCATTATTCTTAACAACAGAAGCTGTAGTAGCAGACTCACCAGAACCAGCAGGCGCAGCAATGCCAGATATGTCTGGTATGGGCGGCGGCATGCCGGGCATGATGTAATCATAGCTTCTTCGTATAATAAACTCATTTAAAGCAAACAGACACTGACGAATTTTATTTCGTTGGTGTCTGTTTTTATATGGATTTCATTCAAAGGTCTAGTGCCTGAAGGTAGCTTAAACTTGGTACAATGAGTCGAGGTGAGAAGGATGAGTAAAACTTATATCGTTTTTGGAGCAAGTAAAGGGTTAGGCGATGCCTTTGTTAAGGGGTTACCAGAGGTGGGTGACACGGTTTATGTGGTGTCGCGTACAAAACCAAGTAGCTTAATGATAGAGGATGGTGTAAAGCGACAATGGCTATCGTTAGACTTATCGCATCAAAAGGACATTACAAAAATGGTGGAAGTATTGCAAGATGTGACAGTAGACGTTGTGATTTATAATGTTGGCATTTGGGAGCAACGCGGATTTGAAGAGGACTATACATTTGATAACGATAAAGTAGCGGATATCGCGACAGTAATCCAAACGAATTTACTATCAACGATTACATACTTGCAGGCGTTGTTACCGAATGTCAGGAAATCGTCATCAGGTAAAATTATCGTAATTGGCTCTACAGCGGGGCTTGCACACACGAATAATGCGCAAGTGTCATTTGTTGCTTCTAAGTTTGGATTACGCGGTATTACAAATGCTTTAAGAGAGCATGTGCGAGATGATAAAATTGCAGTAACCTGTATTAATCCAGGCGAGTTGGCAGCTGAGGTGCCTTATGAAGCAGGTGTACAAGAAGCTATTGACCAGTATGATGGCACACGCATACCCGTGCAAGATATTGTTGCGCTTGTAAAATGTGTAGTGGCACTTTCACCAGTTGCCTGTGTAAAAGAGATTACTGTACCTGCGATAACAGACTTAAACGCTTAAAGGATGGGAGTAGTTGAAATGAAGGGGATTTATCGTACATTATTATTTATGCCAGCGATAAAGAAGAAGTGGCTAGAACAGAGTAATCAACATGTGGCAGATGCTATTATTTTTGATTTAGAAGACAGTGTACCAATCGATTTAAAAGAAGAAGCACGTAACAATGTAAAATCCGTGCTTGCTTCTGTGAAATGGGAGAAAGAGATTTGGCTGCGTGTTAATAAACATCTCACAGGCTATGCACGTGAAGATTTACGATTAGCAACACATCCAGGCATCAGTGGTGTAGTGTTACCTAAAGTAGCCAGTGTTGAAGACGTATTACAAGTGCATCAACAACTTTTACTACTTGAGCAAGCGCAAGGCTTAGCACCACAAACAATCGCTATACTACCTATGTTAGAGACAGCAAAAGCCTTATGGTTCGCTTACGATATTGCTATGATTGAACGAGTAACAGGTATTATTGGTATTAGCTCTAAAAATGGCGACGTGGAACGTTCTCTTGGTACTCAGTGGACACCTGAAGGTACAGAGAGTATCTATTTAAAATCACGCACTGTCATGGCGGCACGTGCTGCTGGCAAGACACCAATCGGTGGTTTATGGCAAGATGTGCATAATTTAACGGGTCTAAAAAAGGCAGCTCAACGGAATCGTCAACTAGGCTATGATGGGGAACTCGTCCTACATCCATCCAACGTAGAAGTCGTTAATGCCATTTATGCCCCTACAGAAGAAGAGATACGTTATTATGAAGGATTGATTGAAGCATTCACTAAGGCTGAAAAACAAGGCGTTAGTGCTGTTATGTATGAGGGCGACCATATTGACTATGCTCATGTAGCTATGGCTAAGGAACGTCTCGCATACGCACAGCAACTGAAGTGAATAGTATGTTAAACGAGTGGTGAGGGAGAGTTCCTTCATCACTCGTTTTATTTTACAGTCATAAAGCGAGTAGATTTGTATAGGTTGTTAAGGTATGTTGGCATGTAAAATATATTACTTTACTTACCATAGTGATTTTATCCCTTGAGATTAGAACTGTACAAAATTTCTATTAAATAGAACAGAAAAATGTAAAAGAATGAATTAGCTTATAATTGTCACGATAATGCAATGATTATATGAAAAAAACACTAGAGTTTTTCATGTAAAAGAAGTAAATTTATATATAAAGACTCATTTTGTTAGTGTTATAAATCTACTATGAAAATGGGAAGGGGGTACATTGATATGAAATTTAATGTGAATTATTATCAAAAAGAAATGACGTGCCACTTTTGTAAGAAACTATATAAAACATATAAGGCAAGACCTAATCGCTGTAAAATTATAAAAGAAGACACCGATTTTATGCCCATTTATAAAGATTTAAACCCGTTATTATATGAAGTAGCGGTATGCCCACATTGTGGCTATGCATATCACCATTCGATGACAAGAACATATGGCCCATTTTTATTAATTATTGAGCAATTATATATCGAAGAATTACAATTTAAACCTGATTTATGTGCAGAGCGTACAATTGACGATGCGTTAATGAGTTATAAATTAGCATATTTAGTAGCAAAAGCTGCGATGGAAGAGCCCTTGTTACTCGGTAACTTTGCATTAAAAATGGCATGGCTTTACCGCTTGCAAAATAATACAAGACAGGAGTTACATTACTTAAAAGCCGCGCGAGAATTTTATAGTCAGTCCTTCGCTAAAAATAAAGAAGGAGAAGAACGTATTAAATATTTACATGCGGAACTTAGTCTGCGTATTGGCGATATTGATGAGGCGAGAAAAGGTTTTTCACGCATTTTAGGAGATCGTAATATCTCAAATAAATACAGAAAGTACGCGAGAAATCGCTGGGAAGATTATCGCCATGATTATAAAGAGCAGGAGGGCGAAAAGGATGGAATTTCAATTTAATAAATTAGATGTGCGAGAAGAAGAAATTTTCGCTGAACTGCATCATTATTTATTACGGAAAAATAATCGTTATTTAACAAATGATGAAATTGTAGAAAAGACAGGTGTAGCGCCTCAACTTTTATATAAATGGGCAAAACAAGGGAAATTTAAAGCTACTATTTTTCCTAATATAGGGGCTCCTTGTGAACGCTGTGGCACGCTAACACGCACACGTATCTGCCATCACTGTGCAACCAACCTTACACAAACATTGGAAAAAGAAGCGCGTGATAAGGAATGGTTTGAGCAAATTCAAGCTAAGCGAAAACACACATATCACCGAAAATAAGGATACATAGTTGAAGCATGGTATGCATAAATAAAAGTACGATGATGAGCATTTTGCTCATCATCGTACTTTTTTATGCTATTTCATCATGCATCTTTACTTGCTATGATAACAAGACGTCCATGATCTAATTCTTCCTCAGCATCTGCCGCTTCACTTTCGGATAGGCCAACAGATTGCATTTGGCTGCGTAGCTCATCCCCGCGTGATGTAAAAATATTTTTAATGGCTTGTACAACACCTTGTTCTTTTAAACCAACCTCTTCAGTATGCAACTCTTTTGTGATATCTTCTGAACGCTTTTCGTAATGTGCAAAAATATAAATATGTTCTCGGCTGTATCCTTGTGCTTCAAGCGCTTCAATGGCATGCTTAGCTTGAACCCCATTTTCTACGATTCTTGTAATTGCCATAATGATTCAACGTCCTTTCTCGATAAAATAACTTACACTAAAAATGTACCCTGCTCTTCACATTTTAAACATGAATAAAACGTAATGCACGGCTCATTGTTGTTGGGACAACAGAAGCGTGATTTTCATCTGGTGCAATATATAGGCTAGTCGTGGTCGTTTTTTGCTCAACATAAGGAAGCATTTTTTTGGCATCTATAACCATATGACCTTCATGTTCACCAACTGCCATAAACAATGGTGTTGTTGTGTGAGTGAAAGGATGTGTTGTAATGTCTGTAAATAAATGATGGTCATTCCACCAGAGTGATGGACTGATCGCTAAGTAATGGGCATAGTTATCATTATGATGGAGCCATTGCCAAAAAGTGAAATAGCCCCCTAAGGAATGGCCATACAATGTTTGTTTTCGTTGATTAATTGGGAAACGTCGCATGACCTCAGGCTTAAGTTCTTGCTCAATAAACCTTGTAAAGGCTTCAGCGCCCCCGTGTTGTCGTTCAACATCCCCTTTAAAACGTTCAGGATATTTATAGGCATCTGCTGGTGCAGTAAAATCAAAGAAGCGTCTATCACGCATATCATCTTGATGACCGATGCCAATAACAATACTAGGTGCTACATGAGTGCGCAGTGTATTGCGACTTTGTAAGCGAACCGCTTCAGCCATCATCATAGTATAGGAAGAACCATCTAAGACATAACATACTGGGAAACCTTCTGGTGGTTGTGGGTCAGCCGGTATGTAGTATGAAATTGTATACGTGTATTGTGTGTGTGTTGATGTGAATGAAAAATCGTGTATTCTCATATTATTTTAACAACTTCTCTGAAGCAATGTCTAAGAACATTTTTTTAGATAATGCTGTTCCACCTTCAGCTAATGGGTCAATGGCATTAATAAAGACGTTATCGTTTTTAATCGCGTTTAAGTTTTGAACAATAGGATCATTTTTAAAGTCATCAGCAATTTTATTTGCTTCGCTTTCGTCATTCACTTGAATTTGAAGGAAAATAACATCAGGATTTAATTCTGATAAGCTTTCCATCGATAACTCAATTTGAGAAGGAGCGTCTTTTACCACTTGCGGTACAGGAGCGCCTAAATCATTATATAAAATGTCATTCAAGTACACATCTTGTGGGTAAACGTACAGCCCTTGACGGTAACGAATGATTAAGATGTTTTGGTCTGCTAATTTTTCTTTAGCAGTAGCTTGTACTTTTTCAACTTGTTTTTCATAATCACTAATTAATTCATTAGCTTTATCTTCCTTACCGACAATTTGCCCATAAAATCTTAAATTTTCTTTCCAGTCTTTAGCGATATGAGAGTAAGGGATGACGGTTTGTACTTTGTTTAATTTTTCCATAACATCGGGTTGCCATTTGGATGTACCAATAATAACATCCGGCTTAATAGCCATAGCTGCTTCTGGGCTTGGTCCAAATTTGTCACCTACTGGCTCGGCTTTACTAGCCATATCCTTTAAATATTCAGGCACGCGTTCCATATCGATGACACCAACAGGTTGCACCCCAAGTGCAACAGAGTCCTCCATAGCTTCAAAACTACCTGCTAATATGTTATTGATTTTAGTAGGCAATTCGTATTGCTCACCTAAATAAGTAACAATTTGCGTAGTGTCTTGTGCTGTTTCGTTCTTAGTTGTCTCATTCTTTGTAACTTGTTCGGTGTTAGTCGTTGTATCTTCTTGTTCTTTATCTGCCGATTTATCGCCACAGGCTACTAATGTTAAAGAAAGCAATGCAGCTGAGCCAATCATAAAATACTTTTTCATTATATATCCTCCTGTATTAACACTAATGATTATCATTATCATTTACATGATGATTTTAACAAATGTTACGTACGAAATGAATGGACAAATTTCTTATCATTATAGAATTTTGCTGGTAGCTATAGAATAGATAAATGAAAATAAGTATGTTAATCAAGGATTTTTTATTTACATTGCTATGATATCTGCATTTATGCGCAAAAAAAGTCTGTAACAATATATTGTCACAGACGATCATTAATTTGCATACGATATTGTGTAGGCGATACGCCTGTATGCTTTTTAAATACGCGACTAAAGTAAAAACTATCTGTAAAACCTACATGTTCGGCGATTTCGGCAATAGGGTTTTTAAAGGCGCGCAGTAATGATTTTGCTTTTGTAATACGGTACTCTGCAATATAGGTGCTAGGTGCCATACCGGTATGTTGTTCAAAAAGATGAGCAAACCTACGCCGTTCAATCCCAATATCATTAGCAATTTCGGATACAGAGAGGGGTTGTTGATAGTGAGTGTGAATATAATCAATAGCCTTTAACATTTTATCAGGGTGCGACGTTTTAGCGTGTGACTTCGCGGCTACTAACATTTGCTCGATTACCTGTGCAAAACAGGTTTTAGACCTTACGATGGCTAAACTGCCAGGTGTGCCAAAGACTTCAATTAATTGCGTAGTAATGGTATGAATCGTTGTTAAAGGCCCTGTAGGAATAACATAATGCTCGTCTACAAAAGGTTCATTTTCAGCACGGCGCTCAGATTCATAGTGAATGACCAAGTACTCAAAAAGATTGGTCTCAGCAACGACTTTAAAAGGTGTGCGAGGTGATGCATGTAAAATTTGATTGCCATTTAATTCATACGTGGTATTCGCTAGCGTGAATTTTGCTTTACCAGATAAGGGGATGACAAGACCGCAAAGATGTGGTGTTGTGGAGCGGCCCTCATCAGGGGATTTCGCTTCTACCTTTGCTGGAAATACATTAATAAAATTCGTTTTATTATGCGCAAAATAATCAATTAATTGATTAATGTTAATATCCATAGCACAATGCTCCTTTCAATAAAACGATTTTAGATACAAGATATGCTTTAGTTTATCATATTTATTATAGTCAAGCCGACTATTAAGCGAACGAGATGAAGATCAAAGTTGAAAAGCAACAAGCCACGATTTAGTGACTTGTTGCTAAGGAATATGCCATATAGCAATGATGTAAACTACAACTTCTCGTAAATGGATAGTTGCGGCGTTACACGACAAAATATAGTCGAATGTATTAGCTCGTTGTCGTCTTATATTTAACCGCGCACAATCTGAGTACGTATTTTATTTGAGATAAACTCAACAAGCAAAATGAGTACGATTAGACCGATTAAAATGGCTCCTACTTCTGACCATTTGTAAGCATTCATCGCAAAGATTAAAGGAGCACCAATCCCGCCAGCGCCAACGAGACCTAAAATGGCTGCATCACGTAAGTTCATATCAAATCGATAAATCATAATTGAGATAAATAGGGCAGATAGTTGTGGAAAAATGCCATAGCGTATTTTTTCAAATGTGGTGCAGCCAATAGATTCCATAGACTCTAGTATACTCGTATCTAAGTCCTCGATGACATCTACATACAATTTAGATAACATACCAATAGATGTGAGTGACATAGTCAATACGCCAGCAAATGGTCCAAGACCTACAACTCGAACAAACATTAAGCCATATACAATCGCTGGAATGGTACGCACGACAATTAAAAAGAGACGTACAATAAAAGCAATCGGTTTAGGTACAATCGTAGAAGCGGATAAAAAAGCTAAGGGTATAGCTAAAATAGCACCTACAATGGTACCTAAAAACGCAATGGCCATTGTTTCCACTAATAAATAGGGCACGCCTTGTTTAGTGATACTAAAGAGTAAGGATAGATCAGGATTAAAGATACCTTTAAAGATATTTTTAGCAATAGTTAAGCCATTTTCACTTAAATTAGACAAGTTAAAAGCTGTAACAGACCAAAGTAAGAGGGCGATAATAATAATACTTGTTGCAAGGTTAGAGAGTCGGCGCGTTGGCTCTTGTGATAGCTGATGTTCAATAGTGTGCATGATATGCCCTCCTACATTAATTTTTTTCTAAAGTGTTCACTGATTGTCTCAATAATGAAGACGGTAACGATGAGCATGACTAAAATCATGCCTACATTTGCATAATTACGCCAACCTAAATTTTCATTTAATAATAGCCCAATACCACCAGCTCCTACATAGCCTAAAATAGAGGCATAACGTACATTACCTTCAAAGCAAAACAGTGTAGTAGAAAGATAGTTAGGCAACACTTGGGGGAGAATGGCATAACGAAAAGATTGTACAGTAGTCAACCCCATAGAATGCATAGCTTCATAGGCTTTCATATCTGCATTTTCAATTTGTTCGTATAATAGTTTGCCAACGTAGGCAATTGTGAATAAAAAAATAGCGATAAAGCCAGCCATAGTACCTAGCCCAAAAATAAAAGTAGCCATTAAAGCCACAATAAGTGTAGGTAACGTACGTAATAAACTTAAAAAGAATTTACTACTAATTACGATAAAGCGATTTTTTATAATATTAGATGAGGCGCAAAAAGCAATCGGTACTGCCACAATAGCCCCTAATATTGAGCCGAGTAGTGACATTTTAATAGTATCGAATAATGGCTGCCATAGCTTAGTTGTATAAGAGAAATTAGGCTGCATCATTTCTTTCAAAATAACAAAGAATTGGTCAATTCGTTTAATAATAGCTTCCATATTAAAGCCAGTAATCTGTACAGAAAAATAGATAAGGATAAGCCCTATAAGGATAATAAGAGGTGTAGTAGAGCGTTTCATTACCACTACTTTGCCATTTTGTAATGTAATATGACGTTTGGCCAATACATTAAAATTCATATGCTATACCTCCTCTACAGGCTGTTGTCCATTATAAATTTGAGATAAGACAGCTTCTGTCACATCAGATGCTTGACCGTCATAAACAATTTCACCAGCACGAATGCCAATTACACGTGTAGCATAAGCAAGCGCTAAATCAACATGGTGAATATTCATAATAACGGTCATATTCATTTCTTTGTTAATACGGGCAAAGTCGCCCATCACTTGTTTAGCAGTCATAGGATCGAGTGAGGCAACTGGCTCATCTGCCAGAATAATACCAGGTGTTTGTGCTAATGTGCGGGCTAAAGCTACACGTTGTTGTTGACCACCTGATAATTGGTCAACACGCACAAATGCCTTATCTAAAATGCCAACTTGGTCTAATGCAGTGAGTGCTTTTCTTTTTTCCTCTTGTGTAAAGATGCCTAATAATTTACGCCAAAGAGGCATCTCAGGTACAAATGATACAAGTACATTTTTTAATGCGGTAGAGCGTGTTACAAGGTTAAATGATTGAAAAATCATACCGATGTTACGACGCAACTGTCGTATTTCTTTACCACGCAGCTGATGTACATTTGTCTGATTAACGATTAATTCGCCTTTTGTAATATCGTGCATACGATTGATACAGCGAATAAATGTCGACTTGCCAGCGCCAGATAAACCAATGACAGCTACATATTCACCTTGAGCAATTTGTACATTAATATTTTTTAATCCTTTAAAACCATTGGGATATTGCATTTCAACGTCTTTAAATTCAATCATGTAAAAGCTCCTAACCTACTGTAATAAAAAAGATGTCCAGATTGTCAACTTGACCATTCGGACATCTCTTGTGTTTTATTTCGTATCAATTTCTTGTAGTAATTTTTGTGCTTCACGCTCTTTATCGTAGTCCGCATCTTTTGCTTCTGTGTAGCCTTCATGACTGTAAATGCCGATAACTTCTTTACCTTCATCTGTTTTAGCAATCTCAATGAAAGCTTTTTGTAATGCTGTTTTTAAGTCATCATCCATAATGTCTGAATTTTTACTTACACTAATAGTGTCATTATAAATAGGAGGCATTACACCAATGACATTTGTCTCATCCCAAATCGAAGCTTTACGGTCAAACTCGGCTTCCCAATTTTCTTCAAAATCACGACGAGCATCAGCATAGGCAACGAGTACATCAGCTTGACCAGCAGCTAAGCGGGCAAAGGCGTTACCATAAGAGTCTGCTTGTACAACTTTAGATAAATCAGGAATCGTTTTATCAAAGTTTTCCTTTAACCATAATGCAGGATAAATGTAACCTGCTGGTGATGATGGAGACATCACATTCCAACTAGCATCGTTTAAGTCTTCAAACGTTAGCTTCTCACCATCATTCACTTTTTTAGCAAGTGCTTGTCCTTTTTCGGATGGACCAGCAATTAATAATGCACGGTAAGATGTCGTTTGCTCATCTGTTGCTTCTGTAGGTTTATTTTTATTCCACTCAACAGGGTCATCTGAGTCATTGCTAAGCCCTGCACGTGTTGCTGTTAAAATAACTTCTGCACCATCGTCATATAATACATAAGTGCCGCCAGGAATTAATCCAATATCTGTAGTACCTGCTGATAATGCTTCACCAACAGCCTCAAAACTTGTACCAACTGTAATGTCGATATTTTCGACATCATAGCCTTCCTTCGCAAGTTGGTCTGTTAATAAAGCTTTAAGTGGTTCAGTTGCTGTAATAATTTCATCTGGATTACGTGAAGGAACGAAACCGATTGATAATTCTTCAATCTTTGTATTACTGTCTTCAGCAGTAGCATTATCGCCCTCTTTACTGCCATCATCTTTAGTATCTTTGTCATCTTTATTGTCACTGCCACAAGCAGCTAACACAGCAAGTAATAATAATGACATTGCTAAAAACCATAATTTTTTCATCTTTCATAACCCTCCTAGGAAATGTAATGCGATACCAAGTATAACGTAAAGAAAAATGAAGAGTAATAGGATTTATGTGAATAAATGTTAACTTTAAGTAAAAAATATTAATAAATAATTAAAAATATCATTTAAATATCAATGGGAGTGTATGGAAACGTATAATAAGCAGTTGACGTATGACGAATTTTAATGAAAGGGTGCGAATGTATGACACATAAAAAAATTCAAATATTAGCGACTAGCGATATACATGGTTATGTAATGCCAACACGTTTTAGTGCTGATAAAAATGAAACATTAGGTTTAGGTAAGTTAGCCACAATCATTGAAAAACAGAGAGAGAAAGCGCCCTCGCTACTCATTGAAAATGGTGATTTTATTCAAGGAAGCCCATTAACCTATTATCAATATAAAAAAACGTCCATTAGTGAAAATGCCATGATAAAAGTTGCCAATCACCTTCGTTATGACGCGGCTGTGTTAGGCAATCATGAATTTAATTATGGTCATGTACTTGTAAAACAAGTTGCAAAAGAGGCGCATTTCCCTTATATAGTGGCGAATATGGTAGATGATGAGGGAAATGTCGTTTTCGAGCCTTATATCATAAAAGAGATAGCAAAAATTAAAGTAGCTATTTTAGGTTTAACAACGCAGTTTATTCCTGTATGGGAGGCGCCTAAGCATATAAAAGGTTGGCATTTTAAAAGCGCTGTTGATACGGCGAAACAATGGCTTCCGTACATTAAAGAGCATGAAGCCCCCCATCTTATTGTAATTGCCTATCATGGCGGGTTTGAAAATGACCTTGAAACAGGTAAAAAAATCGAAACAACAGGTGAGAATGAAGGTTATCAATTATGTGAGGAGTTAGAAGGTGTCGATATAATTATTACTGGGCATCAGCACCGTCTTATTCAAACGAAAATACATGGCAAATCCGTCGTTCAACCGGGCACTAAAGGTACTCATTTAGGCTGTATCACGGTAGATATTACGTATGATACAACAGGTGAAATTGTGACATTGACCCATGAGCCAACTTTACTACCAATCACCGAAACTACAAGCATGAATCAAGAGATTGAACGGTTACATCATGAAGTGTACGAAGCAACAGAGCAGTGGCTAGATGAGCCAATCGGGCATGTGATTGGTTCCATTCAATTTGAAGATGCCTTTCAAGCAAGAGTGACAGAGCACCCTTATGTAGAGTTAATTAACCGTATTCAAATGGCAGTCTCAGGTGCTTCAATATCTGCTACATCCTTATTTCATGATGAGCCGGGGGGGCTACCTAATGAAGTCACGATGCGAGACATTGTAACCAACTATATTTATCCCAATACATTAGTCGTATTGCGCTTAACTGGTCAGGACATTAAAGATGCTTTAGAGCAATGTGCCACATATTTCGAGCTTACAGAGAAAGGACAACTTGTTGTATCAAGCGCTTTTACCTATCCCAAGGCAGAGCCTTACAACTATGATATGTGGGAAGGGATCACTTATGCATTTGATATTAGGCAACCCATTGGACAACGAGTAGTAAATATCACGTATCAGCATCAACCATTAGACATGACAGCATCATACGATGTGGTGATGAATAATTACCGTGCAACAGGCGCTGGGCATTTTGATATGTTTAAAGGTAAGACAGTGATTAAAGATATTCAGATGGATATGACGGAGATTATTGCAGATTACTTTATTCAACACCCTATTATTGAGGCAACTTGTAATCATAATTGGAAAATCTACTATTAATCACTACAAGAAGGTTGCAAAAGCTCACTAAACATGACATAATCACAAAAATATATAGTGAAGAAAAGAGGCTTTTGATTAATCAATGAAGACAACGATATTTGGACAACACGAAGAACAAACGTTACGTCAATTTAATACATGTTTACAAACAGGCGACGTAGCAGGTGGCGTGCTCTGTGCAGACGGTCATTATGGGTATAGTCAACCAGTAGGCGGTGTCATTGCTTATCATAATCAAGTGGCACCATCTGGCGTAGGTTATGATATTGCATGTGGCAATAAAGCAGTGCGTACTAATTTATACTATGATGATATAAAAGAAGATTTAGCTTGGATTATGGATGACGTGGCTAAACGCATTTCGTTTGGCATTGGGCGTAAAAATAAAAAGAAAATAGACCATGAAGTATTTGATGATGCTGACTGGGCAGTTTACAAGGCTTTTGGACAACAAGAGCATGATATATTAAAAAAGCTCGCTTATGAACAACTAGGTACAGTAGGTTCAGGTAACCACTTTGTCGACTTGTTTGTCGAAGAAGCAACAGGAGCAGTTTGGGTAGCTAATCATTTTGGTAGCAGAGGCTTTGGACATAAAACAGCAAGCGGATTTTTAAATATTGCTGCTGGTCGATCGTTTTTAGATAAAGCACCTGGTGAGCGTATGGAACAAAAACCAACATTACTACATGTAGATACAGAAATTGGCGAACTCTATATGAAGGCTATGACATTAGCAGGGCGTTATGCTTATGCGGGCCGCGATGTTGTGATGGATGAGGTACTAGACATTTTAGGGGCTAGAACTACAATGGAAGTGCATAATCATCACAATTTTGCATGGAAAGAACAACATAACGGACAGCAATATATTGTTGTACGTAAAGGTGCTACACCTAGTGCTCCCAATCAATTAGGCTTTATTGGTGGTAGCATGTGTGATAAATCAGTCATTGTACGAGGCAAGGATAATGAACAAAATAATAATGCATGGCATAGTACAGTACATGGTGCTGGCCGTATTATGAGTCGAACAGAAGCCGCAGGGAAAATGAACTGGAAAACAAGAAAACGAACAGGTGGCAAGATTGTACCTTATCAAATGCAACAAGCAGTTAAAGAATATGGCATTGAACTGCGCGGTGGTGGAACAGACGAAAGCCCTTTTGTTTATCGCAAGTTACAAACGGTTTTAGATGCTCATCAAGGAACATTAGATATTTTGCACACGCTACGCCCAATCGGTGTTGCGATGGCAGGAGCAAATGAATTTGACCCTTATAAAGATTAAAGTAATCACCTTATTTACGAGACATACCGCTTACAAAGTGTGTTAGTGAATGAGGTGTTTTTCTATTGTCACTGCATAAAACATGATTAATAGGGGAATAGAGACTAAGAAATAGCTATGAAATGCGTAACCTTTTAAGCGATAGCCCGTAAATAAATGAAAGGGAGTGAGTCAAGTTGGCAAAAACATTACAAGATTTCATTCAACAAACGCAACAAGATGATACAAAAAACGATTTCTTTCAATTAGAAACAGAGCGTGTACTAGAAGTAAATTTAGACGGGGAAGTATGGTCTAAAATGGGAGCTATGATTTCTTATACAGGTGGTATTCGATTTGAACGTGAACGTGTACTCGAACATGGCCTTGGTAAGATGTTTAAAAAAGCCTTCACTGGAGAAGGTACATCATTAATGAAAGCGACAGGAAATGGTCGTTTATATCTGGCTGACCAAGGTAAAAAAATTACAATCTTTGATTTGCAAAATGATAAATTATGCGTGAATGGTAATGATTTATTAGCATTTGAATCATCTATTGATTGGGATATCAAATTAATGCGTAAAATGGCAGGTATTATGTCGGGTGGTTTGTTTAATGTGGCACTTTCAGGTTATGGCAAAGTAGCCATAACTACACATTTTGAGCCGCTTACTTTAGTAGTGAAACCAGGCGAAACGATTTACACAGACCCACATGCCACAGTCGCGTGGTCAGGCAATCTAACTCCAGAGTTTAAAACAGATGTTAGCTTCCGCACATTGATTGGCCGTGGAAGCGGGGAGTCCATACAAATGGCATTCTCAGGCGAGGGCTTTGTTATTGTACAACCATTTGAGGAAGTATATCACGCACACACAGAAGGTTAAGTAAATTAAGTACTATGAGCAGTATCATACTCATAGTGCTTTTTTTATGTGGAAAAAGCTACTTAACTATATTTGGTAGTATTGCAGGTGTTCCGCTTATTTTGGAAAATATATAAGGTGCTAAAACAAGCTTAAGGTATAAATATCTTTTATTCGAAATATTTTTATATCTTTTCACTCTTTTTTCAATCAAATTTCACATTTTTTAGTTATAGTGTGAAGTATTCAAAAGGAGGAGACATATGCGAAAAATAATACTGATTTGTCCTATGTTACTATTGTTATGGATGAATAGTGCGTTTGCACATACACATTTAAGTCATTCTAACCCAGAGGATGGCGCAATCATAACAAAAGACTTAACAACAGTACAATTAGTCTTTGAAGGTAAGTTGGAAGAAGGTAGTACATTCGAATTGAAAGATAGTGCTGGTGAGCTTGTCGCTATGGAAATGACACATCAAGATGCTACCTTGACAGGTACTATGGCGCAACCTTTAACAAATGGTGAATATACAGCGGTATGGCAAATTATTGGTGCGGATGGTCATTTGCTAGATGGTAATATTACTTTTACTGTTGAACAAGCAAATACTACAACAGAAAAAACGACAGACAAACCAGTGGTTGCTTCTGGAGAAAAAACAACACGTGATACTCAAAAAGCTAATGATGAACAGTCAAAAGAAAAAAACAATTATCTCTTTTTGATTGGCATTATAGTATTAGCCGTTGTGATTGTTGGCTTTATTTTAACAAGAAAGAAACGGGCATGATTTGGTTAAAACTGTCCCAATATATTTGTTTATCCCTAATTGTCGGTTACTTTATTTTACGATCTACCCCCAAAACCGCTAAGCCGACATTACATTTATCCAAATACATTGTCTTTATAGCAACGAGTTGTATTATGTTGATTATGTTATTACAGTCGATACCCATTTTGCTGTTTTTAATGCAAAAAAATACGCTGGCAACGAGTATGGCAACGTACTTTTTGACGTATGAAAAGGGCAAAGTAACCTTATGGGTTATTATCGTAACAATCATATTAATGGGATATATTAAACGAGCCAGCGAGACAAAGGCATCGCGTATTGTAGGCTTAGTATTAAGCTTGTTATTAATTATAGGTTTGGCATGGGGCAGTCATATCAATGCCACAAAACCTTATACAGGAGCCCTCATTCAAACGATGCATATTTTTGCTGTAAGCATGTGGGTAGGTGTGTTATTGTGGTTGAGCGTTTTAGCTAAGGATACTAAGCATTGGTTATCATTTTTGCAATGGTTTTCTAAACTCGCTATGACTTGTTTAGTTGGCATGGCAATAACAGGCGTTTTAGCTTTATGGTTGATCATACCAAGTTACCCTGCTTCTTGGTACACATCATATGGTCATGCTCTACTGTGGAAAAATATCTTAATGCTACCAGTCTTATATTACGCATTAATGAATGGGGTGCTGATAAAAAAACGTATACTTCAACAACCTTCATTTAATCCTTTACCTTGGCTACGAGTGGAGACAATAGTTTTACTGCTCATATTCACAATAACCGCTTATTTAAGTAATCAAGAGCCACCACAAAATGTGATAGTAACAAACGAAGCCATTCCAATATTGATCCAGCAATGGCTAGACCTAAATATAACTACAACATCTACTATTTCTTTAACAGTGTCATACACAGCGATTCTAGGCATTGTGGTGACGGGGATGATAATGGTGTGTATGATTTATTCCTTTGTTAAAGAATATACCATATGGCTAACTATAGTATTAACGGTTATGGTAAGTAGTATCATGTATATCGCCATACTTTCAAGTATTCAAATTAGCTAAATAGCGTGCAAAATAAGTGGTAAAGGGCAGCGTATATTTTCTCCTTTATCACTTATTTGCTTTCTCTTCTGTTATTCCAATTTAATAAAACGTACAAGTTATCCTAAACGATGTGAGATAAAATAAGTTTTGGAAGCACCCTCTCATATTACTTGATCAATTTACTATTGTTGAAAAATTTATTTGTTTGAGCTAATCATTATTTTTACATAATTTAAAACGTATAAAGTACAAAAAATATGCAAATTCGATAGGTATATAAATTTATCTTGAAATAATAATATGTTAAAGATTTTTTGGAATAATAAAAATAGGCACTTGCAGTAATAAAAAACGGTTGCTAAACTAAAAATAGTTATGAAGTCAGAAAATTCTGTTTAGGAGGTCGTTTTATGGATTTAAGTACTGTTTTAGCTTTAAATGCCCAAAGACATCCAGAGAAAATAGCTGTCATTTTTGGTGAACGTCAATATACATATGAGGCGTTCAATGACGAGGTTAATCGGGTAGCTAATGCCTTAATTGAAAAGGGATATAAAAAAGGAAGTAAAGTGGCCATTTTCATGAAGAACTCAGACTACTTCATGATAGTTTTTTATGGCATTGCAAGAGCGGGTTGTGTGGCTGTACCTGTGAACTTTAGATTAACTGCTATTGAAACAGAATATATTTTAAGTCAATCTGAGGCAGATCTTGTTATCGGAGATGAAATATCCGAAGCATTATTAGAAACAGTAAATGCCACCCTAACAAAATCTGTGCCTATTGTAAGTGTGCCTCAATCCCAATCAGGAGAGAATACAAGTTGGGAACAATTCTTGTCAAGTAGTGTAGTACAGCCCAATATACATGTCTCCATCCTAGACGATGCTGAGATTTTATACACATCAGGGACAACGGGTTACCCAAAGGGAGCACTATTTCATCACCAAGCAATTATCAATGTGAGTACGGCCTTTACTCTAATTAGTCAATTTAGTCGTCAAGACGTTACGATTTGCATGGCCCCTATGTTTCATTCGGCACAATTGAATTTAATTAATAATACAGCTATAGCAGCAGGTATGACATGCATCGTGCATCGTGATTTTAATCCTGTACAAGTGTTAGAAGATATTGAGCGCTACAAAGTAACCACATTATTTGGTGTACCAGCCATGTATAATGCCATTTTAAACGTCCCAAATAACAATCAATATGATTTAAGTTCTTTGCGAGCATGTTTTTACGGGGCTGCCCCAATGGCACCAAAACTGATTAATGATGCAATTGCGTTGTTTGGCACAGACCAATTTTATAATTTATGTGGTTTAACAGAAGCGGGGCCAGGAGGTACGTATTTAACACCAGAGGAGCATGCTGAAAAAATCGGTGCGGGTGGCAAATCAATGCCTTTATTAATTGCTCGTGTGGTAAATGATGATATGGAAGATGTTAAACCAGGTGAAACAGGTGAGTTTGTTTTAAAAGGTGAAACCATTATGAAAGAGTATTATCGCAAGCCAGAGGAGACACAGAAAACGTTTAGAGACGGTTGGTTAATGACAGGTGATCTAGCAACAGTTGATGAAGATGGCTTTATTACAATTGTTGATCGTAAAAAAGATATGATTATTTCAGGTGGGGAAAATGTATATTCTGTTGAAGTCGAACAAGTATTAAATAGTCACCCACAAATATTAGAAGCAGCAACAATTGGTTTGCCAGACGAGAAATGGGGCGAAACCGTCACAGCTGTACTTGTGCCAAAACCAAACGAAAAAATTGATGAAGAAGCATTGCTAACATATTGCCGAGAGCGTATTGCTGGTTATAAGGTACCACGACAAATTTTATATGTAGATGTTTTACCACGTAATACATCAGGGAAAATATTGAAATATCAGCTAAGAGATGCATTTATGAAAGAGGGGTAGATAAGGATGAGAGAAGTTGTGATTGTGGCTGCAGTTAGAACAGCAGTAGGTAAACGAAAAGGAGCGTTACGTCATACAAGAGCGGATGATTTAGCTGCTATCGTCTTGAATGAAGTTGTGCAACGAGCAAAGGTTGATAAAGAAGAAATTGAAGATGTCATTCTAGGGTGTGTCACGCAAAGTGCCGAACAAGCAGGCAACATTGCACGTACAGCATTATTGATTGCAGGGTTCCCTACACACGTACCAGGGGTGACCATTGACCGTCAATGTGGCTCTAGTCAACAAGCCTTGCATTTTGCCTCACAAGCCATTTTAGCAGGCGATATGGATATTGTAATTGCAGGTGGCGTAGAAAGCATGACAAGAATGCCTATGGGCTCTAATTATATGGATGTAAAGCCGAGTGTTGCCTTAACAAAACAACATGACATTATTCATCAAGGCTTATCTGCAGAACGCATTGCTGAGAAATGGCAGTTAAGTGCTGAAACTTTAAATGAATATGCAGCAAATAGTCATACACGTGCCCTCCAAGCCATAGCTAATGGTCACTTTAAACAGGAGATTATAGGTGTTGAAGTAAGGAATGATAATGGAGAAACGTATATTTTTGATACCGATGAGGGCCCTAGAGCAGGTACAACGGCTAACACATTAGCTACACTAAACACAGTATTTAAAGAGGACGGGGTAATCACAGCAGGTAATGCGAGCCAAATGAGTGACGGCGCCTCAGCTGTGTTATTAATGTCACGTGAACGAGCAGATGAACTTGGTGTTAAACCTTTAGCAAAAATTGTGGCAAGAAGTGTTGTAGGTTCTGACCCTACATTAATGTTAACTGGCCCTATTGCTGCCACAAAAAAAGTATTGATGAAGGCAGGTTTAAGCTTGGCTGATATGGATACCTATGAGGTGAATGAAGCATTTGCACCTGTACCATTAGCATGGTTACATGACGTAAAAGCAGATCCTACTAAATTAAATGTAGATGGTGGAGCGATTGCATTAGGACATCCGCTCGGTGCAACAGGTACAAAATTAATCACAACGATGGTACATCGTCTACATCGAGAAAATCAACGATATGGTTTATTAGCGATTTGCGAAGGTATGGGTATGGCAAATGCTACGATTATTGAACGATTATAAGGGGGACAACACAATGGAATTAAAAGAGGTAGTGGCACTCATTACAGGCGGTGCTTCAGGTATGGGGGAGGCAACAGCTAAACATATTGTAGCCAATGGTGGTAAGGCTGTTTTGTTAGATTTAAATGAAGAAAAAGGGCAAGTATTAGTTCAGGCAGCTCATGAGCAAATGTTGTTTATTAAAACAGATGTTACAGATGAGACTTCTGTTGAGCGAGCAGTCAATCAAGCTACAGAAAAATACGGTTGTATTAATCTTGTAGTAAACTGTGCAGGTATTGCCCCGCCAGCTAAAGTGTTATCAAGCAAAGGGATGCATAGTTTGGCGCAATTTGAACAAGTATTACGTATCAATTTATTAGGCACATTTAATGTGATACGTATTGCCGCAAATGCCATGCAACATAATACCCCAGATAGAGATGGGCAACGTGGGATTATTGTGAATACAGCATCTGTGGCAGCTTTTGATGGTCAAATTGGACAAGCCGCCTACAGTGCTTCTAAAGGTGGTGTGGTAGCGATGACCTTGCCATTAGCTCGCGAGTTAGCTGAAAAAGGCATTCGCGTGATGACGATTGCACCAGGTTTAATTGAAACGCCTATGTTTGCAGGTTTACCAGAGCCAGCACAAGATGCACTGGCTAAGATGACCCCATTCCCGCAGCGTTTAGGGAAACCAAGTGAGTATGCTTTATTAGTGGAGTCCATTGTACGTAACACTTTATTGAATGGAGAAGTCATTCGATTAGATGGTGCAGTTCGTATGCAACCAAAGTAAAGGGGCTGTTAAGTATGGCACGTTATCGTTTTGAAACAACTGAACATGAATTATTTCGTAAGTCACTACGCAAATTTTTAACAGATGAAGCAGTACCACATTATGAACAGTGGGAGAAAGACAAGTTAATCCCACAATCATTTTGGTTAAAGCTTGGTGAGATGGGCTTTTTATGTCCACAAGTAGATGGGGAATACGGGGGATTGAATTTAGATTTTAGCTTTGGTGTGATTATTGGTGAAGAGATGGAACGGGTTGGCGCAGGGTTAACAGGTGTAGGTTTACATAATGACATTGTAGTGCCATATCTTGAGTCGTATGGTACACCTGAACAAAAAAAACGTTGGCTACCAGGCTGTGTAACAGGGGAATATATTACTGCTGTCGCAATGACTGAGCCTGGTACAGGTTCTGATTTAGCGAATATCAAAACAACCGCAATACGCGATGGTGATTATTATATTGTAAATGGACAAAAAACATTTATAACAAATGGTATTCATACTAATTTAGCTGTTGTAGCCGTCAAGACAAACCCACAAGAACGACATAAAGGCGTAAGTTTGCTAGTGATTGAAGGTGACACAGAAGGTTTCACTAAAGGGCGTAAGTTAGACAAAGTAGGCATGCATTCACAAGATACTGCGGAGCTTTACTTTGAAGACTGTCGTGTGCCCGTTGCAAATTTATTAGGTGAAGAAGGTAAGGGATTCACTTATTTAATGGAGAAGCTTCAGCAAGAGCGACTTGTTGTAGCTTTATCTGCACAAATTGCCTCTGAAGATATGTTTGAACTGACAAAACAGTATATTCAAGAACGGACAGCATTCGGAGCTAAAATTGCCTCTTTCCAAAATACGCAATTTAAAATGGCGGAAATGGCAACAAAAATGGAATTAGGGCGAACGTTTTTAGAGTCGCTAATTGAAGAACATATGGCAGGGAAAGATGTTGTCACTAAAGTTTCGATGGCAAAATACTGGATAACAGAAACAGCCCGTGAGATTTCTGCTGAATGTATGCAATTACATGGTGGTTATGGTTATATGGAAGAGTATAAAATTGCAAGACGTTATCGCGATATTCCTGTCATGTCGATTTATGCAGGCACGAATGAAATTATGAAAGTTATCATTGCTAAAAATTTAGGATTATCATAAGTATGATTTTGTACGAGACAGTGTGTTTTACATTTTTAAGATGTTGAAGTTTATTATTATGTTTAACTCAAACAACTAATAAAACTGCCCCTTGAAAATAATCAGGGGCAGTTTTTGGTTGCTGTAAAAGAAATTATTTTGTTTGTAATAAGCGGTCGTTCACAATATCCCAATCAATGGTATGCCACCAATTTGTGACAAACTCAGGACGGCGATTTTGATATTTTAAATAATAGGCATGCTCCCATACATCAATAATTAATAACGGGTTTTTGCCTTCTTGTAATGGTGTATTTTGATTAGCGGTACTTAATACTTCAAGTTGTCCGTTATGCTCGACAAGCCAGCCGTAGCCGCTACCAAATCGACTTACAGCTGCTTTTGATAATTGGTCTTGGAAATTATCAAATGTGTGAAAGTATTTTTCGATTTCGCGTTTAATATCAGCAGTAGGTTCGCCACCACCATTAGGTTTCATAGACTCCCAAAATAAAGAGTGGCAGTAATGTCCACCACCATTATTTTGTACAGCAGTTCGAATATCTTCAGGGACTTGGTCTAAATGGGTTAAGATCTCACGTATGCTTTTACTTTGTAGATCATTATGCCCCTCAAGTGCTGCATTTAAGTTGTTTACGTATGTCGCATGGTGTTTACCATGGTGTATTTCCAAGGTACGTGCATCAAGATAAGGTTCTAATGCATCCACAGCATAAGGTAATTTCGGTAATTCAAATATGGTCAAAGTTATTCCACTCCCTCATTTTCTTTTAGGAAATTAAGTTTCCTTAAGGAAACTTTAACGCAAATCGAAAAAGAAGGCAAGTCTTTTACAAGCAGGTATACTGAAATAGAGGTGAAAAGATGAAGCGATATTTTTGTGTGAGTTGTACTATGAAATCATTACACTCAGAAGATAAAAATATGCAAAAACAAAGACCCCCTATTTGTATGTGGCATGTGGCATTATTATTAACAGCAATTAGTTTAGTTGTAATGGAGTGTTTCATGAAATAAAAAAGAGTGGTCAAGGAGCTATAATATTCCTTACCACTTTTTTAAAGTTATTTCTTGCCTATAAAAATTTGAACAGAACCATCACGCAAATAGCGCTCAAAATCAAATTTATAATCGCGTTGCAATACATGATCCTCCTCAGCTTGCCAAATTTGTTCCCAAGTATCAAAAATATGATTGCGCTCTGTTACATATGTGGTGTAATTATTATCAGGAATTGTAATCATCTTGTTACCAACAGGTGTTGATGTGGCAATGGATAATGTGTAATCATCTTTGTAATTACCTGCATAATTGTGATAAATACCAAACAGCACCCCGTCTTCATTTTTCTCCCTAGCTTCATGCCAAACGTTGCTAATCTTTTCTTGTATATCTTTATCATTGAAATTGTTCGTGCGTGTTTCTGCTAATATATAAACGGTTTTTTCCATTGTATCCTCTCCTCTCTTTTCATTGTAGCATGATTATATTTAGTGATTGTAAATTAAAGTAATAATATAATAAGTGTCAAAATATTCTGTTTAATGTATAATAAAAGCTAACTAAAGAGGGGAAGTGAAAATTATGATGAACACACCATTGTTGTTGACTAGTTTTTTGGACCGCGCTAAAAGGTATTTCCCGAATAAAATGATTATTTCAAGAACAAGTGAGACAAAGACACATCGCATTACTTACAAAGATTATGTCATGCGGACACATCAATTAGCAGATGCACTTACAAAGTTAGGTATGACAAAAGAAATGAAGGTCGGTTCTTTTGCATGGAATCATCATCGCCATTTAGAGGCGTATTTTGCAGTGCCATGTGCAGGTGCTATTTTACACATGATTAATATTCGTTTAGCTCCTGAACATATTGCCTATGTCGTGAATCATGCAGAAGACGAGATTTTACTAATAGATGGCGATCTCTATCCCTTATTAACCCCATTAATTCCGCATTTTAAAACCGTAAAGAAAATTATCTTGATGCAAGATAATAGCGAGTTACCAGCTGCTCCCGAAGGCATTGAATTGTATGATTATGAAACAATAGTACAAGCCGCATCACCTGATTTTGCGTTTCCTTTAGATTTAGACGAAAATACATTAGCAGGTATGTGTTATACAAGTGCAACAACAGGTATGCCAAAAGGTGTGACGTACACCCATAGGAGTTTAGTGTTGCATAGTTTACTTAGTGGTTTAAAAGATACATTAGCCCTTAGCGAAAAAGACGTTATTATGCCTGTTGTGCCAATGTTCCATGTTAATGCTTGGGGCATGCCATTTGCAGGTGTGAATTTTGGTATTACACAAGTCTTACCAGGGCCTATGTTTACGCCTAGTTTATTATTAGATTTGATTGAGCAAGAAAAAGTAACCTTAACAGCAGGTGTGCCGACAATATGGTTAGGTATGGCACAAGAACAGGAAAAAAAGCCACGCAATATCAGTTCCTTACGTCTAGTAGTGAGTGGTGGTTCGGCGTCACCTAAGGGCTTGGTACAAAAATATGAGAAGGAATTTGGCGTGCCATTTTTAGTAGGATATGGTATGACGGAAACCTCACCAGTTGTGAGCCTATCAAATTTCACTTCTGAGATCGAACAATATAGCGAAGAAGATAAATTAGCTTTACGTGTTACACAAGGCTTAACGGTACCATTGATTGAAACGCGCGTCATCAATGAAAATGGTGAAGTACCATGGGATAATACCACGATGGGTGAATTAACGATTAGAGGACCTTGGATTGCTGATGAATATTATAAAGATGCTCGCTCAAGTGAGGCATTTAAAGATGGTTGGCTATATACAGGAGATATTGCTGTAATGACAAAGGAAGGTTATATTCGTATTACAGATCGCACGAAAGATTTAATTAAATCAGGCGGAGAATGGATTTCTTCTGTAGACCTTGAGAACGCTTTAATGTCTCACCCTGCCGTATTTGAAGCAGCTGTTGTAGCTATGCCTCATGAAAAGTGGCAAGAACGCCCTTTAGCCTGTGTAGTATTAAAAGATAATGCAAAGGCGACTAAAGAAGAACTACTACAATTTTTAGAAGCTCACGTAGCAAAATGGTGGTTGCCTGATGAAGTAATTTTTGTGAAGGAAATCCCAAAAACATCGGTTGGTAAATTTTTAAAGGCCAAAATAAGAGAAGAGATTGACGTTTATTTGAGCCAAAAATAAATCACATAAGAAAAGTACGCCTGCATATGTTTGTAGGCGTACTTTTTATTGGTATATTTTATTATTTTACATGTGCAATAATGCCTTCTTCATCATCTAAAACAAGTTCAATGATTGAAGAGAAAGGGTCCAGATGTAGTACATCTTTTACCCAGGCACGTAATGCACCAATCATATCACTATGTGATAATAATGCAGTACGTCCATCACGAAATTCGACTTCAGCACCAAAACCCTCATCATCATCATACGTTAACTCCACCATCACATCTTGAGGTTGTAAGTCATTATGATAGGCTTGCGATAAACATAACGCATCAATGACAGATTGCTCGTTAATTATTTCCATTCTTTAGCATCCTCTTTACGCTTTTTATTTGTGACCATACTCCAAATTTTAGCAGCTAAAAATACGACTAATAAAATAGCACCAATATTAACAAGTAACCCTAAAATAGAGCCTAAAGCGCCCATGCCACCAAATAGACCACCGAATAAAAGACCAGCTAAACCACCCATCATTAGGCCTTTCATTAAGCCACCACTTTTGCTAGAGCTGTCATTCTTTTTAGCAGCTGGAGATTGGTTTTTATTATTGGTATTTTGGTCTTTCTTTTGAATATTAGATTGATTATTGTTTGTGTTACTAAATCCTTTTTTACCTGATTTGTAACCTTTTGCTTCCGCAGTGTAATCATGATCAACAGGTAAAAAACTACCAATTGACGTGAAGACAAGTGTCATTGCAAATAGAGCAGCGACTAATTTTTTCATAGTTGTAATTCCTCCAAAAAATTTAATTACTTATAGTTTACATGACATCGACAAAAAAAGAAAATAATCATACTAATGTAGAATTAAAGGATTTGTTATACTTAAATGAATAAAGAAGGGAGTGACAGTGTTATGTTTATGATTGTTTTATTATTTTTACTATTTACAATCTTATATGTGAAAGAAAAACGTCGGTTTGTTAATGCGATTTTCTTTGGTTTTCTTGTTATTGCTATTTTATTTGAGATAGCATTAGATGTCATTCCTACAGTGAGTAGTCAGTCGCAAATATTAACCATATTGTATTTAATCTTTTTAGTATCACTTGTACCGATTACCATATTTATTTTAACGATTGGCACTTTTTTTAATAGTAAACGATTGCTAGAAAAAGAAGGAAAGAGTTTAAAAAATCTTTTTTTTGCATTAATTGGTGTTGGTGTCACTTTATTAATCGTCACACCTATTATTATGGTGCTCACTGGGCAATTTCAGGATGGCCGAATGGTGATCGGGTATGTGTATTTTGCCATGTTATTTGGCTACGTTATGTTTTTATATAGCTGTGTCATTTCTTACGCTATTTTTTATCATTTAACCCCTGTGATGTATCAGCCTGACTACATTATTGCCCTTGGTTCAGGCCTGATCGGTGATAAGGTACCGCCATTATTAGCAAGTCGCTTAAATAAAGCAGTTGAGTTATATCATAAAAAAAAGCAGAAAACGGGTGTTGCACCTATGTTAATTATGTCTGGTGGTCAAGGAAGTGACGAGTTATTAGCAGAAGCAGATGCGATGAAGCAATATATTTTGGCTAATTATGATATTCCATCCTCACATATTTTAGTGGAGAACCAGTCTGTCAATACGGCACAAAATATGGCGTTCTCTAAAAAAATAATTGAACAACATGCAGAAGGGAAGCCCTATCGTTCTGTATTTGTGACGAACGAGTTTCATGTATTTAGAGCAAGTATTTATGCACGTAAAGCGGGGCTTGATGCCGAGGGAGTAGGCGCTAAAACAGCTTTTTATTATGTGCCCAACGCATTTACACGAGAGTTTATTGGTCTATTAGAAATGAATAAGTTATATCATATTATCGTATTTTTAATGATTACAGGTATGTGTGGCTTATTACTGCTAGCCTATACATAAGGGAGGCACGTCAATGTCAGTAGAGCAATATTATTTGAAAGGCAATGAAGCGTATGAAAGTGGCGATTGGCAACAGGCTTTTCATTATTATGAACAAGCTTGGCAACGAGGTCATGCAGACGCTACAAACAATTTAGCTGATATGTATTTACACGGAGAGTATGTTGAAAAAGATGAGCAACGTGCTTTTCAATTATTTTTAGTAGCAGCGAAAATGGGTGTACATGAAGCGATGTTTACATTAGGTGTATTATGTGAGAAAGGGCTTGGGATTGTAGAGTCACCAGAACAGGCTCTTTTTTGGTATAAACGTGCAGCGCAACAGCAGGATTTATTAGCCTTATATCATTTGGGGTCTATTTATTATGAGGGCTTACTACAGCAACAACGAAATATTTCAAAAGCTCTTTTCTGGTATGAACAAGCGGCACAATTAGGCCATATTGATGCCCAATATAATTTAGGCTATATTTTTCATAATCAAGAGGATGGTGCCCTCCATTATGAAAAAGGCCGTTATTGGTATAAACAAGCAGCAAGTTTAGGTGATGCACTCTCCTGTGCGAGATTGGCTACTATTTATGAACAAGGGATAGGCGTTCAAAAAAGCAAACAACAAGCTATATACTGGGCGCAACTAGCTGAACAATATGAAACGAAGTGAATGAGGAGGAATGAGTAATATGAAAACAGTCGCTATTGTTGGTGGAGGCATCACAGGCATTACAGCATTATATGAATTACATCGCTTAGCTACGAAAAATAAAGAGGCTATACACATCATATTAATCGAAAAGAATGAATACTTAGGTGGTAAAATTCATAGTGAGCATGAAGGTTCTTTCATTATGGAGACAGGAGCAGACTCCATTGTGGCAAGACATGAAGCAGTATTGCCCTTAGTGAAGGCGCTCGGTTTAGAAGATGAGCTTGTTTACAATGAGACAGGGATCTCTTACATTTATACACATAACCAATTACATCCTATTCCTAAAGATGCTGTATTTGGCATCCCAATGAGTGTTGAATCATTACAGGCAAGTACACTGATCTCTGAAGCAGGAAAAAAAGCCGCTTTAAAAGATTTAACAACACCGAATACAACTTTTACAAAAGAAAGTGCCATTGGTGATTTTTTAACCTATTTCTTAGGTGAAGAACTTGTACAAAAACAAATTGCGCCTGTGCTATCAGGTGTTTATTCAGGAGATTTACATGAATTGTCCATTGCTTCAACGTTGCCTTATTTAATTGATTATAAAAACAAGTATGGCAGTATTATTAAAGGCTTTGAAGCAAATAAAGCGCAATTTGCCAAAACAGCGGACAAAAAATTTATTTCGTTTAAGCATGGCTTAGATACAATAGCTCGGCGTATTGAAAGTCTCGTGCCAGAAGCAGTGATCAAAAAAAGTACGACTGTACAACACATCGCCAACTGTGAAGGGAAGTATACATTACATACATCAGATGGTGAATTACTAGCGGATGAGTTGATTTTAGCTCTACCTAACGCGCAAATAGCGAAATTATTGCCAGTGCCGGCATTACAAACGAGCTTTAAAAAGTTTACGACTGCCTCAGTTATTACGATGTATGTTGGCTTTGATATTCCAGATGCCTCGCTACCCGCAGATGGTACAGGTTATATTGTCTCTCATCATGCTGATGTGGTATGCAATGCGGCGACATGGACAAGTCGCAAATGGAAGCATACCTCTCAAAATGGCAATTTGTTAGTGCGTTTATTTTATAAAAATACAAATGAACGCTACGATGAATTACAGCAAATGACAGAAGATGAGCTGGCTCAAATAGGTTTACAAGATATTCAACAAAGTTTGCACATTGATGCACAACCACAAATCGTACGGGTGACAAAATGGACAAATCAAATGCCTCGTTATGATTTGGCGCATCGAGAGGCGCTACAACAATTAGAGCAACAAATGGCAGTATATTATCCACATGTTCACTTAGCAGGGTGCTCTTATTACGGTGTTGGTATTGGTGCTTGTATAGCAAATGGGCAACAAACAGCAAAGCATGTTTTTAAACAACTATTTGAAATAGAGCAGTAATTTTAGTCGTAAAGTAATTTATTTTGTAGAATGTGGTAAGTGGTATTGACTTACTATGTTAATAAAGCTATGATAACCTACAACAATAATTGAAAAATTCATACAATTCTTATCAAGAGAAGCGGAGGGACTGGCCCTATGAAGCTTCAGCAACCAACAACTTTAGTCAGGTGCTAAATCCAGCTAGCTAATCGCTAGACAGATGAGGAGGAAATCACAGACGCACTCGCCTTCTTTTTTGTATACAAAAAAGAAGGCTTTTTTTATGGAAAAGGAGGAAGAATTAATGGGGTTATTAGAAAAGTTAAAAACAGAAATTGTAATAGCAGATGGTGCAATGGGAACGATGCTGTATGCCAATGGTCTAGCCTCTTGCCACGAGGAAATGAACCTTCTTCAACCCACACTAGTAGAGAAAATTCATCAAGAGTATGTTGAAGCTGGAGCGGATGTCATTCAAACGAATACATACGGTGCTAATCCCATTAAATTGGCGCGTTACGGTTTGGAGAATCAAGTGATTAACATTAATGAATCAGCTGTGAGACTAGCAAAGAGAGCAGCAGATGGCAATGCGTATGTGCTTGGAACGATTGGTGGCATTCGTGATGTGCGCAAAACAACGCATACGATTGACGATATTTTAGCAGGTGTAGAAACACAGGCATATGTATTTTTAGCAGAGCATGTCGATGGGCTATTACTAGAAACCTATTATGATTTTGATGAGTTAATTGCAACATTAGATTTATTACGTGAGATGACAACATTGCCTATTATTGCACAAGTCTCGATGCACGAAGCGGGTATTTTACAGAATGGTATGACCTTAAACGCGGCATTGCATGAATTACAACGTCATGGAGCGGATGTTGTTGGCGTGAATTGTCGCTTAGGCCCATTCCATACAATTCAAGCCTTTGAAGGTGTGCGTTTGCTTGATCATGCTTTTTTATCTGCCTATCCTAATGCTTCATTACTAGATGTACAAGACGGTCGCATCGTTTATGAATCGGAATATGATTATTTCGGACGAGCTGCTGTGACACTTTGTAGACAAGGTGTGCGTTTGATTGGTGGTTGTTGTGGTACAACACCAAAACACATTGCCGCTGTAAAAAAACATGTGGCAGGTATGAGGCCTGTTACAACAAAGGTTGAAAAACGTGCTACACAAGTATTTATTCAAGAGGCAGAACCGCGCCTAGTAGAAACATTACATGATAAAGTGCAACGGACACGCTCTATTATTGTGGAGTTGGATACGCCAAGACATTTAGAGACAAGCCAGTTTATTGAAGGGGCAAAACAGCTATATCAAGCAGGTGCAGATGTTGTGATGATGGCAGATAATTCATTGGCATCACCACGTGTAAGCAATGTAGCGATGGGCGCCATGATTAAAGCTGAGGGTGTGAGGCCGTTAACACATATTACATGTAGAGACCGCAATTTAATTGGTTTGCAGTCACATTTAATGGGTTTAAATGCGCTAGGTATTCATGATGTGCTTGCTGTGACAGGTGATCCTACAAAAGTAGGTGATTTTCCTGGTGCTACTAGTGTGTATGATGTAACTTCATTTGAGTTAATCAGTTTAATCAAACAATTGAATGAGGGCATCTCTTTTTCAGGTAAACCATTACGTAAAAAGGCCAATTTTTCTGTAGCAGCAGCTTTTAATCCTAATGTACGTGTAGTGGAGCGTGCGGTAGCTCGGTTAGAAAAGAAGATAGAGCATGGCGCAGATTATTTTATTTCGCAACCGGTTTATACAAAAGAAAAAATTAAAGAAGTATACGAAGCAACTAAACATTTAACAACACCGATTTATATTGGCATTATGCCTGTTACAAGTTATAAGAGTGCAGAGTTTTTACATCATGAAGTGCCAGGGATTAAATTATCAGAAGATGTATTGTCGCGTATGAAGGCGTGTGAAAACAATAAAGAGCAATCGACAGTAGAGGGAATCAAAATTGCACAAGAACTAATTGAAGTAGCCGCATCATACTTTAATGGCATTTATTTAATTACACCATTTTTACGCTATGATATGACGTTGCAATTAATACAATTTATTAACGAATGGGATCGTTCAAACAAAGGAGTTTCGATAAATGGCTAAATCAATTGTAGAACAATTAGAACAACGTATTTTAATTATGGATGGCGCGATGGGAACGATGCTTCAAAATGAGCAATTAACAGCAGAAGACTTTGGGGGTGAGGATTTAGATGGTTGCAATGAAAACCTTGTTCTTACAAGACCAGATGTCATTACAAAAATACATGAAGCCTATTTAGAAGCAGGAGCAGACTTAATTTGTACCAATACATTTGGTGGTACACCCCTCGTATTAAATGAATATGACCTAGGGCATAAAACCGCTGAAATTAATAAAGTAGCGGCACAATTAGCTTGTCAAGCAGCCGAAAAATATAGCACACTTACATGGCCGCGCTTTGTTGTAGGCGCGATGGGCCCAACAACGAAAACGTTATCGGTTACAGGTGGCATTACGTTTGATGAGTTAGTAACCAATTTTTATGCACAAGCCATAGCATTAATAGAAGGTGGCGTGGATCTTTTATTATTAGAGACGAGTCAAGATATGCTCAATGTCAAAGCAGGTACAATTGGTATAGCGCAAGCCTTTGAAGAAACGAAACAAACATTACCCGTGATGATTTCAGGTACGATTGAGCCAATGGGCACGACACTTGCGGGGCAAACTATTGAGGCTTTTTATATTTCAATTGCTCATATTAAGCCTTTATCTGTCGGTTTAAATTGTGCCACAGGGCCAGAGTTTATGACAGATCATTTACGCTCTTTATCTGATTTAGCAGAGAGCTATGTGAGTTGTTATCCTAATGCAGGTTTGCCAGATGAGGAAGGGTGCTATCATGAATCGCCAGACTCGCTGTCCATAAAGTTAAAAGGCTTTGCTGAAAAGGGGTGGCTTAATATTGTTGGTGGTTGTTGTGGTACAACACCTGCTCATATCGCAGCCATTCGTGAAGCAGTGGCTGGTTATGCACCAAGAAAAAAACCACATAATTTGCAACAACATGTTATCTCAGGTATTGAGCCGTTGCAATACGACGATTCAATGCGTCCCTTATTCATTGGAGAGCGTACAAATGTAATTGGTTCACGCAAATTTAAACAGCTTATCATTGACGAGAAATATGAAGAAGCAGCGGAGATTGCCCGTGCGCAAGTGAAAAATGGTGCACATGTTATTGATATTTGTTTAGCGAATCCAGACCGAGACGAAGTATACGATATGCAGGGCTTTATTCAAGAAGCGGTTAAAAAGATTAAAGTGCCCCTCGTTATTGACTCCACAGACGAGTTAGTGACAGAAGTTGCTTTAAAATATTCGCAAGGCAAGGCTATTATTAACTCAATTAATTTAGAAGATGGGGAGGAGCGCTTTGATGCGGTTGTACCATTAGCTAAAAAATATGGAGCTGCCATCGTGGTAGGTACAATTGACGAAGTAGGTATGGCTGTAACAAGAGAGCGAAAATTAGAAATTGCTAAGCGCTCTTACGACTTATTAGTGCATAAATGGGGAATTGCCCCTCAAGATATTATTTTTGACCCCCTTGTATTCCCAGTTGGTACGGGAGATGAACAATATATCGGTGCTGCTGAAGAGACAATTGAAGGTATTCGCTTAATTAAACAAGCATTGCCACAATGTTTGACTGTACTTGGGGTGAGTAATGTATCTTTCGGTTTGCCACCAGTGGGGCGTGAGGTGCTAAATGCCGTATATTTATATCACTGTACACAAGCAGGCTTAGATTATGCCATTGTGAATACAGAGAAGTTGGAACGCTATGCGTCTATACCTGAGGCAGAGATTCAATTCGCCAATGAGTTATTATTCCACACCAATGATGCGACATTAGCTACATTTACAGATTTTTATCGTGATAAGAAAAAGGAAAAAACAGAAGCCGATTTACCTGCTACAGTTGAAGAAAGATTAGCTTACTATATTGTTGAAGGAACAAAAGAAGGGTTAGTCCCTGACTTAGAACAAGCCTTACAACTTTATGACTCGCCACTTCATATTATCAATGGCCCATTAATGACAGGTATGGCAGAGGTAGGGCGCTTATTTAATGATAATCAGTTGATTGTAGCTGAGGTGTTACAAAGTGCAGGTGTTATGAAGGCTGCTGTATCGTTTCTTGAACCTTATATGGAAAAAGATGACGCTAGTGCAGGTAAGGGTAAAGTGTTACTTGCTACTGTGAAAGGCGATGTGCATGATATTGGGAAAAATTTAGTTGATATTATTTTAAGCAATAACGGTTACCAAGTTATTGATTTAGGTATTAAAGTAACACCAGCATCTTTAATCGAGACGATTCGTAAAGAGCAACCAGATGTAGTCGGCTTGTCTGGTTTACTTGTAAAATCTGCTCAACAAATGGTAATTACAGCACAAGACTTTAAAGAAGCAGGGATTGATGTGCCAATATTAGTTGGGGGTGCAGCGTTATCAAAGCGGTTTACAGAGACAAAAATCTCAGCACAATACGATGGTCCTGTTTTATATGCCAAAGATGCTATGCAAGGCTTAGCTATTATTAATCGCTTGCAAGATGATGTAGAACGTGCGATTGTTTTAGCCGAATTGGCAGAAGCCATTGAAAAACGACGCGTTGCAGATGAAAAGCGTGCTCGTCGACCAACACCAAAGCCTACAGCAACGCCAGTGCGTACCTTGATCGATGCGCCAGTGCGTATACCAAAAGACTTACGTCGTCATGTACGACATAATTATGCCGTGTCTCATTTATATCCTTATGTGAATATGCGTACCTTGATTGGCCACCACTTAGGTTATAAAGGAAATGTATTACAGGCGCTTGCTACACAAGAGCCGCGCGCCACAGCATTACATGAATTAGTGACCAGTTTTTTACAACAACAATTATTTACACCAGCTGCTATGTATCAATTTTATAAAGCACATGCAGACGGTGACGATGTTGTATTATTCGCTGAAGATGGCATAACGGAAATTCAGCGTTTTACATTCCCAAGACAACAAATTGCCCCTTATTTATGTTTAGCCGATTTTTTAAAAACAAAAGAGAGTGGCGAGACGGATTATGTAGGGTTAATGTGTGTAACAGCAGGAGAAGGGGTGACAAAGTATGCGGATGCCCTAAAAGCGGAAGGTAAATTTTTAGAAAGCCATGCCTTCCAATCAACAGCATTAGAGTTAGCAGAGGGATTAGCAGAGCGTATTCACCAAGAGATGCGAGACCAATGGGGTTTTCCAGATGCAACAGACTTTACTATGCGCGATCGATTCGCTGCCAAATATGAGGGGCAACGTTTTTCATTTGGTTATCCCGCCTGCCCAAATTTAGAAGACCAAGCTAAGTTATTTGCCACACTACAGCCAGAAGATATAGGTGTACAATTAACAGAAGGGTTTATGATGCAGCCTGAGGCAAGTGTAACGGCTATGGTTTTTGCCCATCCAGAAGCGCGATATTTTAATGTGTGATGTATTTCACTTAGTGATGAAAAATGTGTAACACATTTTTTGTCACTAAGTTTTTTATTTGGATAAAAACGTTTATTTTAGGGGAGTGTAATATTACATTTGTCATAAAAATGATGTGACGTTTTCGTCTACAACAGATTACGACTTCGTTTTATGATGAGGTTACAAAGAAAGTTAACGAAGGAGTGGCACATACATAATGAGTAGCTTTGCAGAAAAGAAAAATCAATTGCGTAAAGATGTGGCGCGGTTTGCCCAATCAGACTTAAAGAAAAGTATTATGCAATTATGTAATACTATTTTACCCGTTATGATTTTATGGGTAGCAGCGTATCAACTAATGGCTGTATCACCATGGATTTCGGTAGGATTAAGTGTTGTCGCATCAGGTTTTGTTGTACGTACTTTTATTATTTTTCATGATTGTACACATGGTTCGTTTTTTAAAAATAAAAAAGCAAATGACATTGTAGGATTTTGGACAGGTGTTTTAACATCATTCCCCTACCAAAAATGGAAACGTGAACATACGATTCATCATGCAACAAGCTCAAACTTAGATAAGCGCGGTATTGGCGATATTGATATGTTAACATTAGAAGAATATTTAGCAGCTTCACCGATGAAGCGATTTGGTTATCGCCTCTATCGCAACCCTCTCGTTATGTTTGGTTTAGGGCCTCTTTATATGGTGCTAGTATTAAATCGTTTTAATCGTAAAGATGCCAAGAAAAAAGAACGTATGAATACACATTTAACTAACATCACGTTATTGGTGATCTGTGGTGTGTTAATTTACTTCTTAGGTTGGCAAGCCTTCTTATTAGTTCAAGGTGTCACATTATTTGTGGCAGGTGCATTAGGCATTTGGTTATTCTATATCCAACATACGTATGAAGACTCTTATTTTGAAAAAGATTCAGAGTGGGACTATGTAAAGGCAGCAGTAGAAGGTAGTTCTTATTACAAGTTGCCTAAAGTTTTACAATGGTTAACAGGTAATATTGGATTCCATCATGTGCATCACTTATCACCACGTGTCCCTAATTATCATTTAGAGGCTGCACATACGGAGGTTAAGCCATTACAAAAAGCAACAACAATTACATTAGTAACTAGTTTAGAGTCTATTCGTTACAAATTATATGACGAAGAAAACAATAAATTTATAACATTCCGTACGGCTACTGAACGTATTCGCACTAAGAATATGATTAAGATTTAATAAAGGTGTCGGCTAAAGTAAACTAGCCGACACTTTTTGATATAATGAAGTCAAAAATAAGAAAGTTTGTGAAGTTTACTATGAAAAAGTGGTACATGATTATACCAAGCAGTCCATGGCTAAGTATTTATTTACTCATTATATTCTGCTTGCTACCTTTTTTCTCAATCTTTAAGCAAGCCGAGCTATTTGACATTATGATGGCGGGTACGTTAGTTGTCATTTACTTCATTTTCAATCGCTGTACCGCGATGTCACATGGTGGAAGGATTTATATGTGGATTAGTTTTGAGATGGTCGTTAGCCTGATTATGATTATTTTCTTTGGCTATGTTTATCTCGCTATATTTACAGCCTTCTCTATAGGTATGATACGTCGCCCTGTTGGATTTTATATTATGTATGGTTTGCATGTTGGCTTCACCGTTATTGCTACAGGTGTCACTTTCTTCTTTAAATGGGACGTGTTATTATCACAGTTACCCTTCATTATTTTTACAATTGTTGGTGTAGTGTTAATGCCATTTACATTGTACACCAAAAATCGACGGGAAAAATTAGAAGGACAACTTGAAACAGCTAAAGACCGAATTGCTGAGTTAATTGTTTTTGAGGAGAGACAGCGAATTGCTAGAGACTTACATGACACATTGGGACAAAAGCTCTCAATGATTGGCTTAAAGAGTGATTTAGCCGCTCGCTTAATTGAACGTGACAAAGACCAAGCATTGGTTGAGATTAAAGAAATACGACAAACGGCTAGTATTGCATTAAAAGAAGTACGAGAGCTCGTTGCCAATATGCGCACCACGCGTTTTGAGGATGAGCTAATGCGCGTAGCACAAATATTAGATGCAGCAGAAATGGATTTCACATTTGAGGGAGATGTCGAGACACTACAAGTGCCACCTCTCGTAGAAAATGTACTGAGCATGTGCTTAAAAGAAGCGATAACAAATGTTGTCAAACATAGTAATGCGACAAAATGTAAGGTAGCTTTTCATCAAAATTTTAAAGAAGTGTATTTATTAGTCCATGATAATGGCAATGGCTTATCCACAAAACAAATGCGTACAGGCAATGGCTTGAAGGGTATGCAAGAAAGACTGGAGTTTATTAACGGCTCGTTTAAGCTAGAAAGTAAAGACGGGACGTCATTAACGATTACCATTCCTGTTGCATTAACGCATCAGCATGTTACAGAAAAAATGGATAAGATTTATAAGAAAGGTGAGTGACGCTTTTATGATACGCGTTGTAATAGCAGAAGACCAAGGCATGTTACTTGGTGCATTGAGTTCATTACTTAGTATGGAAGATGATATTGAAGTTGTAGGCTTAGGTAAAAATGGTGAAGAAGCCATTACACTCGTAAAAGAACACAAACCTGATATTTGTATTATGGATATTGAGATGCCACTTAAAACAGGTTTAGATGCGGCAGAAGAATTACAAGAAGAAGATTGTAAAATTGTAATTCTCACTACTTTTGCTCGTCCTGGTTACTTTGAACGTGCACGTAAAGCAGGTGTGCGTGGGTATTTATTAAAAGATAGCCCTATTGAAGAGTTAGTATTAGCGATTCGCAACATTCGAGATGGCAAACGCATTTATGCACCAGAGCTTGTCGACTTTGTTTATGAAGCGGGTAGTGAAAATCCTCTAACAGAACGTGAAAGCCAAGTGCTAGAGTTAGTAGCAGAGGGTAAGACGACAAAAGAGATAGCGTCGACTTTGTTTCTCTCGGCTGGTACAGTACGCAACTATATTTCGACTATTTTAGAAAAATTACAAGTATCCAATCGTATTGAAGCCATTGCGCGTGCTAGAGAAAAAGGCTGGCATCGTTAAGTAAAAAAGATTGCTACACAATGAGTTGTCTTATACGAAATTAATAGATTTATACTATAAAAAGTGTAAAGAGGTAAAGGGAAATATCTATTTCCCTTTACCTCTTTTTTGTTAAGCCTCTTTATTATTGTTTTTACGTTTAAATACTTTTCGTAGTAGTAGTGCTCCTGCAATCGTCACTAAGGCAATATTTGTTTTCTTAGTAAATACCTTTTCAGATACGTATTTTAAATTTTGCGGACGATTCGCTACATGGTTCATAAAGTGCGTGTACCAATATGCGCCAGCAGGGAAGTAGGTGCGCACACGGTAACCATCCGCAATTAGTGCTTGTTTTAATACATCATCTTGTCCAATATGTAATTGGAATTCAAATTGACTAGGGTGAATATCAAATTCTTGTGCTAAACGTTTGGCATAGGCAATGATATTGCGGTCATGTGTGGCAATGACTGTATAAGCCCCACTTTTGAGACGTTGCTCCACTAAAGCAATCATATTTAAATCAAGATCCATCTTCTTTTGGAAGGCAACAGCTTCGGAAGTATTGCTTAATTTTTTGCTTAAAGTAACAGGCGCATCTTGCAATGCCTCAATATCGTCTTGCGAGCGATAAAATTGTCCTTGTATCACAACACTCACATGGTCATAAGTTGCTTGTAATTGTTGCGCCATACTAATAATGGTCTGTACATGTTCGTATTCGGCTGTTTGTAAGGTAATAAAGTGACCTGTTTTTTTAGCAAATGCAGCCACATCACTAATAACGTTATAGCATTCATCCACATCAAGTAATAAACCAAATTGCTCAGGTTGTAATGTGAAAGTGGCTGAGATGGCCAAGTCTTGGAGTTGTGTCATAAGTTGTTGAATTTTAGCTTTCTCTGTCATCACGTCAGCAGCATCAATAATTGCTGTGCCGATGTAATCAATGGCCACTTCTTCCTTCAAGCTTTGTAATAGTTGGCAAGTAGCGATGATTTCTTCAGTGGTCAAACCACCAAAATACGGTTTCATACCAATTTTAGGTGCAATAGTTTGCACACTTGCTGTAAAAGTATCACTATACGTTAATTGTTTTGTCATTGAGCGTAAAGCCATAGTATTCACCTCGTAGTTATTGTTCTTTTAATAATTGCATTTGTTTAGTAAATAGGGCTGGGTAACTTAAGAAGCCTAACATAATACTAGATATTGCAGCGTTAGTAAGCAAGGCAAAGATAATTAAAATTTGAAATTGTACGGCTTGCATAGGGTCAGCACCACCAATGATTTGCCCACTCATCATACCTGGTAATTGCACAAGACCAATGGTTTTTTGACTCTCTATGGTAGGGGAAACCCCAGCTTTAATCGCTTGGATCAGTTGGTGGTGAATAGCTTGTTTGGGTGTACCACCTAATGAAAGAATTAATTCAATTTCATCTTGATGAGCATCGACTTCAGCCGCAAAACGATTTAAAAATAAAATGGATAATACCATAGCATTACCTATCATCATACCACTGATTGGTATGACATATTGTGCCGTTGCTGGTACAATTTTAAATCCTAATAAAATTCCTTGTGTGACCACTTCTACTGTTGTAATTGTAACAGCTAGCTTCCATGTGATGCCCTTAATATGTTGCCCCTTTTTTCGTGCATTTAACACAGCAGTAGTAATCATAATAATAATCATGATGAGCATATAAAGCGGATGATTGCCTTCAAAGACAAAGGTTAAAATATAACCTACAAGTAAGAGTTGAACGATAGCGCGCACAGTAGCAACCAGAACATCTCGCTCTAAATCTAAGCGCAAAGTTTTAGAGAGTACTAAGGGAATTAAAATGAAAAATAAGGTTAGTGATAATGTAAAATAACTCATCTTAACGCTCCTTCAGTGAATTGTTGGACTTGTTGATGGGTAGGCTGTTGTAAAATAGCTGGCGTCCCTTGCTGAATGAGCTTGCCATCAATCATGACCCAAACCTCATCGCTTACACGCAGTGCCTGTTCTAAGTTATGTGTAATCCAAATGACAGTAACATCATGTTGTTGATTTAATTGCATGATGAGCTTTTCAATACTATCAGCAGCCGCTTGATCTAATGCAGATGTAATCTCATCTAATAATAAAATAGCTGGTTCATTTATTAAGGTGCGTGCAATAGAGACACGTTGCCGTTGTCCACCTGATAAATCACGTGCATCTTGTTGGCATATATCTTTTGATAAACCAACAGCCTCAAGATAATGAGCTGCTTTTTGAGGTGGTAAGGTTTGCTTTTTTAATGTGAGTGGCAAAGCTAAGTTATCATAAACAGTACCACGAATCATAGGTGCTGCTTGTAAGGCGATACCGACGGTTGTCCTTAAGTCGGGAGGTGAATACTCTTCATAGGCTCGGTTTAAAATATGGATTTGTCCTGTCGTAGGTGTTAACAACCCGTTGCATAATTTTAGTAGCGTTGTCTTACCTGCGCCAGAAGGGCCAACTAGTGTAGTAATACGGCCTTTTGTAAAATGGCCTGTAATTTGAGATAAAATTTTTTTCTGTGTTACTTCATATGAGACGTCTTGAAATGAAATTGCATGCATAATAATGCCACCTTTCTCTCGTATAGTGTAGCAAAAAAACGAGATATACCAAAAAATGCTCGTTAATGATAGATAATTGATGAAAAACTCGATTATTCAAGGAAATAGTGTATACTATGACTAATTATAGTGGAAGAAGGGGTTTTAATGAGAACGAATTATGCAGATGATAGCTTAGCACTTCACACTGATTTATATCAAATTAATATGGCAGAGTCCTATTGGGCAGACAATATGCACAACCGCAAAGCAGTATTTGAATTGTATTTCAGAAAGTTACCTTTTGGTAATGGTTATGCTATTTTTGCAGGGTTAGAACGCATGCTTTCTTATTTGAAAGATTTCCGTTTTAGTGAAACGGATATTACGTATTTGCGAGAAGAGGTAGGTTACAAAGAAGACTTCCTACACTATTTAAAAGATATCCGGTTTACAGGCGATATGTATGCCATGGTTGAGGGAGAATTAGTTTTCGCTAATGAACCGATTGTGCGGATTGAAGCACCACTTGTGGAGGCGCAGTTAATTGAAACAGCACTATTAAACATAGTGAACTATCAAACCTTAATTGCAACAAAGGCAAGTCGAATTAAACAAATTATCCCAGACGATACTGCCATGGAGTTTGGTACGAGACGTGCTCATGAAATGGATGCCGCTATTTGGGGAACAAGAGCCGCAGTGATTGGTGGTTTTGACTCTACAAGTAATGTGCGGGCAGGCAAGCTCTTTAATATTCCAGTTGCAGGCACACATGCCCATGCACTCGTTCAAGCGTATAAAAACGATTATGATGCCTTCCACTCTTATGCGCGTCGACATAAAGATTGTGTCTTTTTAGTAGATACGTATAATACATTAAAGTCTGGCGTGCCAACAGCAATTAAAGTGGCACAAGAGTTAGGCGACCAAATTAACTTTATTGGTGTTCGTTTAGACAGTGGTGATATTGCCTTCCTATCAAAAGAAGCGCGTCGTATGTTAGATGAGGCAGGGTTTCCTAATGCTAAAATTATTGTATCGAATGATTTAGATGAATATACTATCTTAAATTTAAAAGCACAAGGAGCTAAAGTGGATATGTGGGGGATTGGTACGAAGCTGATTACAGCCTATGACCAACCTGCATTAGGAGCCGTTTATAAAATGGTGGCCATTGAAAATGAAAACGGTGAAATGTGTGATACGATGAAGATTTCAGCTAATGCGGAAAAGGTAACAACACCAGGATTGAAAAAATTATACCGCATCATTGACCGAGAGAATGGCAAGGCAGAGGGCGACTATATTACATTAGCAGATGAGTTTCCTGAACGAGAAGAGCGCATTAAAATGTTCCACCCTGTGCATACGTTTATTTCGAAGTTTGTGACGAATTTTGAAGCTAGAAATTTACATGAACATGTTATTACGAATGGAGAAATTACCTACGAATTACCACAATTAATGACTATTCGTGATTATGCACATGACAATTTATCACTGCTATGGGACGAATATAAACGCTCTTTAAACCCAGAGGAGTATCCTGTAGATTTAAGTCAAAAATGCTGGGATAATAAGATGCAAAACATTGCAGAAGTGCGTCAAATGGTAGACCAAATCGACGAACGATAAGGAGAGATAACATTGACGTTACAACAAAAAATTATACAAGAACTTCACGTTAAACCGATGATTGATAGCCATGCAGAGATTCGTCAATCTATTGATTTCTTAAAGACATATGCACTGGAAAATAGTTTTGTACAGGGATTTGTCCTCGGTATTTCAGGTGGTCAAGACTCTACCTTAACAGGTAAATTAGCACAACTTGCTGTAGACGAATTAAACTCGGCATATCCTGAGCGTAACTATACATTTCATGCTGTGCGTTTGCCTTATGGTGAGCAATTTGATGAAGAGGATTGCAATGATGCATTAGCATTTATTCAACCTACAAAAGTATATACCGTAAATATAAAGCCAGCAGTTGATGCTAGTATTGCCGCTTTGCAACAGGCAGGTGTAACGTTAACAGACTTTGCCAAGGGGAATGAAAAAGCGCGTGAACGTATGAAAGTGCAATTTTCTATAGCTGCAGCTAATCAAGCTGTTGTTTTAGGTACAGACCACGCAGCAGAAGCGATTACAGGTTTCTTTACAAAGTTTGGCGATGGCGCAGCAGACCTCATGCCGATTTGGCGCTTAAATAAAAGGCAAGGCAAAGCTTTATTACAGGCTTTACAATGCCCACCTCATTTATATGATAAGGTGCCAACAGCTGACTTAGAAGAAGATAGACCTGCATTACCTGATGAAGAAGCATTAGGCGTGACGTATCATCAAATCGATGACTATCTAGAAGGCAGAAAGATTGACGATCAAGCGCAACAAATTTTAGAAGGTCATTATTTGCGTTCTCAACATAAAAGACATTTACCTATTACAGTGTATGATGACTTCTGGAAAATATAAGATAAAGTGCCGCTGAAACTTTTCAGCGGTTTTTTGATGAAGTAGATACTAATAAAAAGAAGGTTTGAAGTTTCTGCAAAAATTTTGCACATTATTCACCAACATTTCAAACTTATTTCACAGCTCGTTGGTAAAGTAGACAGTAGAGAATTTGAACTGGAGGCATAACAATGAATAAATGGGGATTATCAATGATGATGTTAGCTGCATTAAGCTTAGCGGCTTGTGGCGCTGACGATAAGAAAGATGAGGCAAAAGAGCCTGAAAAGACAGAGCAAACTGCTGAAAAAGAAACAACAACAAAAACAGAGACAGAAGAGACAACACCAGCAGCTACTGAAATGACAGATGATGAAATCTACGCAAAATTAGAAGAGCCAACCGAAGATACACGTTGCGAAGTTTGTGACATGCAAGTATATGTGAAAGACCATGAGATGGGTATTTTCTCAGCACAGTCCATCAAAGCAGATGGTACCAATGCTTTTTATGATGATATCGGTTGTTTATTAAATGCTGAAATTATGAATGAAGAAGAAAACCATAAATTTGTTCGTGACTTTAATACGAAAGAATGGGTTAAAGTAGACGATGCTACGATTGTAAAAACCGATTTAAAATCGCCAATGAACTGGGGTTATGTTTCGTTTGCTACTAGTGAAGATGCAGATAAATATATCGCAGAGCATGAAGGCGCTGCTGTGACTCCGCTAGCAGATATTCAAGCAGAAGCAAAAGAGCGTTACGAAAAGATGAAAGCGAAAAAAGATGGTGAAGGTCATGATATGCATGGTGAGGAAGGTCACGACCATGACATGCATAGCGAAGAAGAATCACATGACAACATGGAAGAAGACCATAGCGGTCACGGGCATTAAAATAGTAGACTAGAGAGTAGCAGCTCTCTAGTCTTTTCGACGTTTATGTGAGGTGAAAAAATGAAACGTTTAAGCCTTATTCTTTTATTTTGCTTATGGACAATACCTGTTTACGCAGCCGATTTACAAACTCAAATCGATGCCACACCAGCAGGAGGCACACTTTATTTAACAGCCACCACGTATAATGGCAATTATTATATAACTAAACCTATCACGATTATTGGTCAAGAAGGTACAAAAATACGTAGCATGACCAAAGCGCCAGCCATCACTATTGAGGATACGAATCAGGTCACACTTGAAAATATAACAATGGAAGCGCAACAGCGAGCCATTGTCATTAAAAAGGCTAATGAGGTTACCGTTACACATACTAAAATGTCAAATGTGAATGCAGGTATTTTTGTGCAGCAAGCAAAAGATATCCATATTAAAGATAATTATATTACAGGCACTGCAGCTCATTATGCGAAGAAAGGTAATGGTATAGCGCTTTATCAAAGTACGGATGTTACGATTCAAAATAATACGATTCAACAAGTGCAAGATGGCATTTATATCGAGAATGTACAACGTATTCGCATTGATCATAATAATGTGACAAATAGCAGGTATGGTACACATTTTATGTATAGTGAAGATGGAGAAGTATGGCATAACACATATGAGAATAATGTTACAGGTTTAATGGTTATGATGGTTGACGGCTTTGCGGCAGGAAACAATACCATTCGTCGTCATATGCAGATTAACGGTAGCGGTATGACGTTATATGATGTAAAAAATGCTAAAGTGCGTGCGAATACGATCACTGAAAATCGCATTGGTCTAGCTCTACAAATGACTGCCCAAACTAGCATTAAAGCAAACCAGTTTAACATGAATCAAACAGCCTTTGAAGCAATTAAAACGGATCGAACAACAGCGTTGATGGCTAATTATTTTCAAGGCAATATTTTAACAGCAAGGTCAGATGCAAAAGGTGTATTACTTCAGCGTAATACGTATGATGATTACCATGGCATTGACCCCAATAACTCAGGCTATGGCGAAACGCCTTATTATGCGTATTCGAGTTTTGGCCAATGGATGGTAAGGCAACCTGCCTATCAATTTTTTATTGCCTCTCCAAGCGTGACTTTACTCACAGCATTAGATCAACAAGCGAGTGGTGGTAATGTGTTACAAGATGATCAACCTAAGATGATGCAATCATCCGTAACAGTCAAACAAATAAATTACACACAATTACTCATAGGCATAGCATGTATCTTAGTAGCAATTGTGGTTTGGTGGAGGAATGTAAAACGATGAGAAAATTAGGATTAACCATAATGGCCAGTGCAGCCATATTATTAACAGCTTGTGGCGAAAAAACATATGAACCTCATGACATTAATCATGATACAGATATTTGTAAAATTTGTAATATGAGCATCGTGCATGATGATTTTGCAGGGCAAATTATTGAAAAAAATGGCGACTATAAAGTGTTTGATGATATTGGTTGTCTCGTTGAAAAAATGCAACGAGATGGGCTAGGTGAGCAAGATATTGGGGCGGCATTTATTAAAGACGCCGAGACAAATGAGTGGATTAATATTTTCAGTGCGACATATTTATATGATAAAGATTTCTTTACCCCTATGAATTATGGTGTGTTAGTTTTTAATGACGAAAAAGAAGCGCAAGCCTACCAACAGCAAGAGGGGAAGGGGACATTAATGAAGTACCAAGATTTAGCTGACTTTAAATGGGGCATTCATCAATGAAATTAATTTTATTAGAGTGGAAACAAATGTTACGAAGTCGTTGGATGCAAATGGTCGGTGTATTATTCACCTTTATTTTTACAAGCATTATTGTCATTCAGCAAATGGCGTTACCAGCAACAGATACGTTCTCACGTCAAAGTGCCTCCTTTTTAAATTTATTATTATTTTTACTCCCTTTATTTATTTTAACGATTGGAAGCATGGGGGTAGCTAGTGATTATGAGACAAAATGGTTGGCATTGCTGAAAACCTATCCCCTTAAAATGCGTCATTATATTGTAGCTAAATTTACAGCGATTGTATGTGCTTTTTTATTACTGGTAGTGTTGGCATTTGGTGTGGTGTTATTATTAGGCGGATTATTAGGTGGTGTTGTAATCCCACCATCCCTTCTTATGATTACACTCTTAACTATACTGATTTTTTCAGCCATTGCGGTATTAGTAGGCATCATAGCTAAAACGCGTTTGTATGCGTTAGCGTTATCGCTTGTCGTATGGTCCTTTTTATTATTATTAATATCGTATGCTTTGATGGCAGTAGGTACAGTAATTGCAGGTCATGTTTTACAAAAGATTACGCTTGTTGTCATTCATGTGAATCCTATAGAATGGCTGCGATTCGGTTATTTATTGTTTGCCAATCAAGCAAGTGTACTTGGCCCCTCGTATTATGAGTTTGTCCAATTTTATCAAACAACAACAGGCTTACTTGTCTATACACTTGTGAGCATATTGTGGGTAGCATGCCCTCTACTATTTGCTTACATTATGATACGTAAAGGAGGGCGGAGCGCATGATTGTTGAAGCACAAGGTTTAGCACAACAGTATGCAAACGGGCGTGGGTTACAGCCCGTTGATTTTACATTGCAACAAGGTACGATTACAGCATTAGCAGGTGGTAATGGTGCTGGCAAGAGTACGCTAATTCGTTTATTAACTGCACAAGATCAACAAAGTGCAGGTCAATTAGTATGGCATGCCTCTTCTGAAGTACGGTATATGCCAGATGATGTTGATTTTCCAACGACTTTAACGGCAGCCGAGATTATGGAATTATTAGGTTCGCTAAAAAAAGTATCACTTGCAGAGCAACATGCATTATTGCAACGTGTTGGCTTGTATGAGGTACGTAAACAGAAGGTACAACAGTTCTCGAAAGGCATGCGCCAACGGTTAAATTTAGCCCAAAGCTTAATGGGCAAAGGACAATTACTGATATTAGATGAGCCAACAAATGGCTTAGACCCTTATTGGATTGCCAAGTTAAAAGAGATGATGGTTGCTGAGAGAGAACGAGGCTGTACGGTATTATTTTCTACACATTTATTATCTTTTGCTGAAGAATTAGCGGATGATGTGTTAATTTTACATGAAGGTAAATTAGTAGCAAATGGTGCATTACATACGCTATTACAACAACATCACACAGCTAATTTAGAACAATTATGGCTGCAACAAATTACACCATAAAGCTATCGAATATTTCGGTAGCTTATTTTTATTAAAGCGCTAGTTAAAAGGTATGCATTGTTAGATTAGTTGTCAGTACTTAGCCTTTTCCGTTATGCTTAACACATGTTGAAAAATGAGGTGGATGACAGATGAATGAACAAATAGAAAAGATTTTACTCAATATAGATAAAGTGATGATTGGAAAACGCAATATCGCGGAATTAAGTTTAGTCAGTTTACTTGCAAAGGGGCATGTATTATTAGAGGATGTGCCAGGTGTAGGGAAAACAATGCTAGTAAAAGCACTTGCTAAATCCATTAATGCAAGTTTTAAACGTATACAATTTACACCTGATTTATTGCCATCAGATGTATTAGGCGTCTCCATTTACAATCCTAAAACATTAGCATTTGAATATCGTGAAGGCCCCATTATGGGCAATATTGTATTGGCAGATGAGATTAACCGTACATCACCAAAAACACAATCTGCTTTATTAGAGGCAATGGAAGAAGCAACAATCTCCATTGATGGCGAAACAAAAGCACTAGGGCAGCCCTTTTTTGTTATGGCTACACAAAACCCTATTGAATATGAAGGGACATACCCATTGCCTGAGGCGCAACTTGACCGCTTTTTATTAAAAATGAAGATGGGTTATCCTACTGAAACAGAAGAATATGAGTTATTGACACGAATGGCAGAGGCGACGCCATTTGCCGAGTTAACTCCCGTATTGCATTTAGATGATATTTTAGCATTACAGCAACAAGCCGAAGCGGTTTTCATTGATGCGACAATTCGCAATTATATTGTGCAGATTGCTACTGCCACACGCAACCATAAATATATTTACTTAGGCGCTAGCCCTCGTGCTTCATTAGCTTTAATGCGTGCATGTAAAGCTTATGCTCTCATTCAAGGGCGTGATTATGTAACGCCTGACGATGTACAATATTTAGCACCCTATGTGTTTAGTCACCGCCTAATTTTAAAGCCTGAAGCACGTTATGATGACATGATGCCAGAGCAAATTATGGAGCGTATTTTAGCCAAAGTAGCAGTGCCAGCAAGAAGGGTCCCTGTAAAATGAAGCGAAAGCTATTACAAATCAGCGTGTTAATAATCATAATTTTTTGTTTCACGATGTTTCAAGGTGGGTTTGTAAGCTGGTTTATTTTATTTAGTGTCTCGCCTTTTTTATTATATGCCCTCGTCGTTTTATTATGGCGTGACCGCATTGTCTCTGTAGAGCGAGAAATTACACCTATGCAAGTGACAGCAGGTGATGATATGGATGTGTACGTCTACGTGCGACGCAAAACATTTTTCCCTTTTGCTTATATGACATTACATGAGCAAATGAATAATAAAAATGTGGGCATGTATCGTGAAAACCATAGCGCTACAGTAAAGATTGGTGGGTTTAGTCGGAATTTTATGTGGCATTATACTTTGAAAGATCTACCTCGTGGTGAGTATCGTTATATGACAACAACATTGCAAGGTAGCGATTTCTTAGGGTTTGCGACCAATCGTTTTTCTTCCAATCAAACAGAGACCATTCTTGTTTATCCTAAAATGGAGGCAATTATTTTTCAGCCTATTCAAGCTACGTATGAGTCAGGTATTGCTAATACCCCAAGGAGTGCTGTCAAAGATGCGACGATGGCAGTAGGGGTTAGAGATTATGAGCAAGGTGACCGCTTATCTTGGATTCACTGGAAATCATTTGCGAAATCACAAGAGTTACGCACAAAAGAATTTGAAGAGAGACAATCAGAAGCGGTAAGTATCGTATTAGATACGCGATATAGCATAGGTTTTGAACAAACTGTCTCACTTGCTGCATCGTTAGCCAAGACATTTTTCGAGGCACAAGGCGAGTTAGCATTTAGCACCGTGAGTAATCCATCAGAGTTAATACGTGTCCATTATCAACAACATTTTGACCATGTGATGCGCCAATTAGCCATTGTGCAGCCAGCAGATTATGGCGATGTGCGTGCAAGTAACGCCAAAGGTTTTGCTACTACAATATTTATTACACCGCATTTAACAAAAGAAGATTTACAAGCATTTAGCCGTTTTCATAGCCAAGTGATTTGCTTAGTTATAGGCGAGCCAGGCAAAGCAATGCACATGGCTAATGTCAAAGTACATTATGTAACAGGCTCATTCAATCAAGTGCTACGGGAGGTGTCTCGACAGTGATGAAACGTAGTACGAGTGATATTTTAGAGTTATTTATTGTATATATCATTATCTTTTTAATGTTAAAAGAATGGTTAGTCCCTATTACACAATTAACAGGAACAGGTTACGGGGAGTATATTTTATTATTTGTAGGTTTAGCTTTATTAGTAAACGTATTCTATTTGCCGTTTTGGCTCGTCTCAATTATTAAATTGCTCTATATTAGCCTTTTTATCTTTTACACCTATACGGAGAAGGTTGCCCTGCTATCAGCTGATAGTTTTCACTTCTTTATGGAACAAATCCAAGTGAATGCAATCGCCTTAGCTACCTTACAATTAAGTGATGTGACAAATCCTTTCCGTACTTTATTATTATTTATTTTAATCTGGATGTTAATTTATTTAATCCATCAATATTTAGTGACAGAAGCGAATGTATTTTATTTCTTTATGATTACGGTATTTTTCCTTGCCACACTCGACACTTTTAGCGAGTATGACGGCGGGAAAGCAATGGTACGTGTCATAATTCTAGGTTTAATTTTAATGGGCATCCTTTACGTAAAGCGTCTAGGTTTACTTACAGGGGAGCGCTTAAAGTTAACTACAAAACTGATGCTACTCACACCGTTCATTATTTTTGTCATTGTATGGGGCTACTTTGCTACATTACTGCCAAGTTATGACTCCGTATGGGCTGACCCTGTTGCATTTGTTAAGGAAACGCTAGGTGATGAAGATAATAAAAAAGTGGGCTATGGCAATAATGACGAGGCACTTGGTGGCAGTGTAGCAGATGATGATACTAAAGTGTTTAAAGCCTTAGTACCAGAGCGTCAATACTGGCGTATGGAAACTAAAAATATTTATACATCAAAAGGTTGGAAGGATAATCCTGATCAATCCTTCAGCACGTTATCAGGTGGGGTTGTGAATACATCATTAAATCAAGTTATGCAACCTACTCAACAAGCTGTCATAAAAAACTATGAAGCGGGTAAGGCATTGGGCATTTATGCACAAGCCTATGTGCCTGCAACAATTTTAGCGAATAATGCTAACTTGCAGATGACAAACACAAGTGAAAAGATCACAGCGCCACAAACGCCAATGGAAGAGGAGTACCAAATCTTATATGAGCCTATTAAAAATCCTATTGATAGCGTACGAGCATCGACAATGGCAGATTATCAGCGCAATGATGCAGCAGTAATTGAAAATAGAACACTGCCTACTACTGTGCCACAACGCGTGCGAGATTTAGCGCAAGAGATTACAAAAGATAAAGACAGTGTTTATGATAAGGCAAAAGCGATTGAATTGTACTTTAAAAATGGGGAGTACACTTATGATAAGCTTAATGTTGGTACACCAGCAGAGGACCAAGACTATGTCGACCAATTTTTATTCGAAACAAAACGAGGGTATTGTGATAATTTCTCCACAGCTATGATTGTCATGTTACGTTCAGTAGATATCCCAGCGAGATGGGTCAAAGGATTTGCTCCTGGTACTTATCAACAAAAGGACCCTGAAACAGGGCTAGAAGAATATTTGGTCACAAATAACGAGGCACATTCATGGGTGGAAGTTTACCTTCCTCAAGTAGGCTGGGTACAATTTGAGCCGACAATTGGTTTCACAAGTTTAGATATGTTCGCAGAAGACCAACCAACAGAACAAGAGCAACAGCTAGAAGATAAACCAGAAGAAGAGCAAACACTTGAAGAAGAACAACAAGAGCAAACTACAGCAGCACCCTCTTTCTTTAAAAAGATGAGTGATTTGATGTATGATTACCGTTTAGTAGGCTATATTTTACTACTTATGGCTATGATTGTGGCGATTGCAGCGTTATTTACACGTAAGTTATGGTTACCAGGCTACTACACACGCAAATTCAAACGTAAAGCCGAAACCGATGACAACTTTATGACAATGTATGAGGTACTCACCCAGCAATTGGCACGATACGGTTACCGCCGTGCCCAAGGAGAAACCTTGCATAATTTTGCACAGCGTGTGGACCAAGCGTATGATACTACGGCTATGCGTGAGTTAACGAGTGTATATGAACAATTGCTTTATCGTAAAACGCATGAAATTACAAATTTTGCGCAGTTAAAAGAAAGTTGGGAATATTTAATCAATCTCACAACAGGTTGATTTTACACGCTTAAATAGAGTAAAATTAAACAAATAATTAATGGGATGCTTTCATATAAGTCTAGAAATATGGTCTAGATGTCTCTACGAGGTTACCGTAAATAATCTCTCTATGATAGTGTGTTAGCTATGGCTAATTCACTTAAGATGAACGCGTAAGAGATTTTTCTGCGCGTTTTTTCATCATAAGCTACCAGAAAACTAATGAAGAGGTGGAAAACGTGTCAAACAGTTCGATTATTACAGAACAAGAGAAAATTGTTGTACTTGACTTCGGAAGCCAATACAATCAATTAATTACACGTCGTATCCGTGAGTTCGGTGTATTTAGTGAGTTACATGCACATACGACAACAGCAGAAGAAATCAAAGCAATGAACGCCAAAGGGATTATTTTCTCAGGTGGCCCTAACTCCGTATACGGTGAAGGCGCGTTCCATATTGACCCTGCAATTTTTGAATTAGGCTTACCGATTTTAGGTATTTGCTACGGCATGCAATTAATGGCACATCATTATGACGGCAAAGTAGAAGGCTCTGAAAAACGTGAATATGGTAAAGCAGATATTCATGTCACAGCTACTAACAAAATCTTTGCAGATTTACCAACAGACCAAGTTGTATGGATGAGTCATGGTGACCATGTAACAGAAGTACCAGCAGGCTTTGAAATTACAGCAACAAGCCCATCTTGCCCAATCGCAGGTATGGCTGATGAGTCACGCAATCTATATGCTGTACAATTCCACCCTGAAGTACAACATTCTGTACATGGCAATGACTTGTTACGTAAATTTGTATTTGACGTATGTGACGCAAAAGGCGACTGGTCAATGCAAAACTTTATTGATATTGAAATCGCAAAAATTCGTGAAACGGTTGGCGATAAAAAAGTGCTTTGTGCATTATCAGGTGGTGTAGATTCATCTGTAGTAGCAGTATTAATCCACAAAGCCATTGGCGACCAATTAACATGTATCTTTGTTGATCATGGTTTATTACGTAAAGGCGAAGCTGACCAAGTAATGGCAACATTAGCGGATGGCTTTAACTTAAACGTAATTAAAGTAGATGCACAACGACGCTTCTTAGATAAATTAGCAGGTGTATCTGACCCAGAGAAAAAACGTAAAATCATCGGTAATGAATTTATTTATGTATTTGACGATGAAGCTTCTAAATTGGAAGGCATTGAATACTTAGCGCAAGGTACATTGTACACAGACATTATCGAATCAGGCACAGCAACTGCACAAACAATTAAATCTCACCACAATGTTGGCGGGTTACCAGAAGATATGCAATTTGAATTAATCGAGCCATTAGCGGCACTGTTTAAAGATGAAGTACGTGCATTAGGTACAGAGATGGGCATGCCAGACCATATTGTATGGCGTCAACCATTCCCAGGCCCAGGCTTAGGTATTCGTGTACTTGGCGAAATTACAGAAGACAAGCTACAAATTGTACGTGAATCAGACGCTATTTTACGTGAAGAAATTGCTAACCACGGTTTAGAACGTGATATTTGGCAATACTTCACAGTGCTACCAGGCATCCAATCCGTAGGCGTAATGGGTGACCAACGCACATACGACCACACAGTAGGCATCCGTGCTGTAACATCAATCGATGGCATGACATCTGACTGGGCACGCATCCCTTGGGACGTGCTAGAAGTCATCTCACGTCGTATCGTTAACGAAGTCCCACACGTTAACCGCATCGTCTACGACATCACCTCTAAGCCACCAGCAACGATTGAGTGGGAATAGTAATAAACTCTATTTTTCAGAGCTTGTAACAGTATTGTTACAGGCTCTTTTTTATGCAAATGGCTTGTTCTTTACTAATGAGTCTTGTAGGATTGAAATCATATATTTTTGCTATTTAGTAGCATAAAGAAAGAAGGATTTTTTTGAAGAAACACGTGGTTATACTGGGTAGCTTGTTATTGTTAACAGGTTGTGCAAATGATGAGATGAGTAAGGAAGATGAAGATACACAGCCAACAACTACTCAAGAAGAAGTTGAGGAAATGGAGAATGAGCTAGAAGAACAAAAAAGCACTACGAATAATCCGTCTAGTGACTTAGAAAAGTATAAAGAATTTGAGATAGTAGCACAATATATAGATATAGAAACGTATCAAGGGGTTGTCCAAACGGATAATCAAGGTAAGCGTGTGATTTTATTTGAAAATAGTGGCGGTCATGAAAGGTATAAAAGTGTTTACATTAAGCAGGATAATCGTTTGAAGATTATTTCTTTTGATGATGACGGTTTACTTTATAATGATAAGATCAAATAAATTCTAGGGGGGTCTGTATGAGTTTTGATGAATATGTAGACGAGCAAGTGCAAAAGTTAGACGATGTGATGGCATTGATTATAGCGGAAGAGTATCATACTGCGTGCACTATGTTGACAAAGGTTTATCAAGATTTGCAGCAGCATTTTCCTAAAAATATACCTGCTGTTTATATTAAGCAAGATAGAATAGGGTATCAACAATGGATGCAAGATGATGCCAAAGCGCTTGGAGATAAAATTCAACACATCTTATTATATTTAGATAAACAAAAATGTATAGATGCTAATACAGTAGTTGCCTACATTGAAGGCGCTGAACAAATGGCTCTACAATATGGATTGTCTATAACGGATGAACAACATATGATGATGGCGTTACATGGCATCATTTATGCATATACTGCTTAAATAGATACGTATAAAAAGCTAGTATCGTTTACTGTACAACGATACTAGCTTTTATGTTATGCATTTGTAGCTAAAAATTCAGGGAGCTGGTGGTCATGTTTATCTAACATGATTTGCTCAGGTTGCACACCATGATCACGTAATATGGCAATGTTTTGTCGTAAAAATTCATCACTGCCTACCACATAATAAAGTCCATCAGGGTCAGCTGCCATGTTTTTAACTTGTTCATAATAATCTGTGCGGTTATCGACAAATTGAGTAGTGATTTTTTTATCACTCACAGTTGTGAATACAGGTGTAAATAAAAAATCTTTTGAAGAATCTACATTCAATGAATAAATTTTATTGACATTAGCTGTATTATTTAAGTAGTCTAAAACAATTGGTCGAAAAGTAGCTAAGCCTACACCTGATGATAATAAGTAAATATTTTTGTCCTCACGTTTTAGTGGAATATTTGAATGTGTTTTAAATAGCGCAACTTCATCGCCAACATTCATATTTTTTAAAATCGATTTAAACTCGGAACATTGCTCACGAATACGTGTTGTAATGCCAATGCCCTCCTCATGAGGTAAAGTAGAGATGGACATATGACGCACTAAGTTGCGGTTTGGCGCATCGCCGTCATTAAAACCTTTTAAAGCAAAGTGTGTATGTGCACCTGCTTCCCAGGTGAAATCTTCTGGGCAATGTAAGATAAACGTTTTAACTTGTGGTGTCTCCTCAATAATTTCTTTAATTGTTGTCCAATAAATTTGCAATACGCTCTCCCCAATCTCGATATATATCCTGTCTTTATCCTACAATAAATGATAATGATTATCAAGTGTAGTCCTCGTAAAATGCCATAAGCTTATTGGATACCTATCACAATTAAAAAGTACAAAATGTTAGCCATATGATGGAAAGTGAGAATCATTTAATGCGATCTGTCTTACTAATGTATTGTAAGTCATTATCATGAAATTACGGTATTCTCATAAAATTTTAGGTAATGAATATACATAAATAAACAGAAAAAAGAGAATATTCTTTTAATAGGAGTGAAAATATGGCACACTACAAGTAATACAGTTCATAAATGTTTACTTCAAGATATGAGTGACGGTTTAAAACTATTATGGAAGGGGATAGGATGAATAAATATGTAATGATGCTAGTAACCCTGCTAATTGTAATGCAAGGTTGCATGTCTATAGAAAGTAAACATAAGACAGTGGAGGTGAAAGAAGTGGAGCAGGAGTTACATCAAGCTGTTCAAGCCAACGATATAGCGCGAGTAAAAGGTATGTTAAAAACAGCTTCACTTGATAAGCCAAATCAAGATGGAGATACACCATTATTAGTAGCTGTGAAAAATAATCATATAGAGATTAGCCAATTATTAATTGATGCTGGGGCTAATATTAATTATCAAAATCACCAACAAGATAGCCCTTATCTCTACGTAGGAGCAGAGGGACGGACAGAGATTTTACGTTATATGTTACAACATGCAACACCGGATGAACAAGTATTTAATCGTTATGGTGGAAATGCATTAATTCCAGCAGCAGAGAAAGGGCATCTCAATAATGTGCGATTATTATTAGAAGAGAGTAATACGGATATAGACCATCAAAATAATTTTGGTTATACAGCACTTATTGAGGCTATTGCATTGACGGATGGCTCTAAACGTTATCAAGATATTGTGCGGGTGTTGTTAGTACAAGGAGCCAACCAACAATTAAAGGATAACAATAATAAAACAGCATTAGATTATGCGAAAGAGCGTAATTATTCAGAGATGATAGCCTTATTACAATATTATCAATAACTCATAAAACCTTTTCCACTTATGCTTAATGGAAAGGGTTTTATTATGGAAATAAGCAACTAGCAAAGACTTTCTACTGCTATTCTTCTAACAAAAATTTATAATAACAATGAAAGGAGGCTATGGCTTGAAAATAAGTGACATCTTAAAAGCTAAGCGTCAAGCATATCATTTAACTCAAGAACAACTTGCAAAAAAATTGTATGTATCTACTCGTACCATATCGAATTGGGAAACAGGACGAACTTTGCCAGATGTACAGAGCCTGATTCAGTTAGCGTTATTTTATAATTTATCATTAGATGATTTATTATTAAAAAATCAAGATATGCTACATAAAGTGAAAAATCAACGAAAGCATTATTATGTTTTTATTAGTTTATTTGTCATTACTATTGTGCTGTTTATTCTTATACTATTAGAGGGGAGTAATAACAATATGGATAATATTTCAGTGAGTTTAGGAAGCATGATTATTTTTTCTTTTATTTTGTATTTTGTGATTCGTTGGGCAGTGAAAAGTGCGGTTACCACTTCCATTATTGAAACAAAGGTGAGAGAAAGGGCTTTAGTAGTACAATTTCACATTCAAGAGTTATATTATAATTCGTTCTTCCTTAGTGAAAGTCATATTTCGGGATTTCATAAGCTATGTAAGGAGCAACGCAAAACATATCGCCAACAGCTGTTAGATAAAGATAAGGAAATAAACGAATGTTACATGAAGCTACATACAACACAATTAAGCGACTTAGAATTAGAAAGCTTGCATCAACAAATGATTTTATTAATACAAGATAAAAAGAATATTCACCAGGAAATAAATGAAGCTCTAGCAATCATAGACTAATTTTCTTTAAACGATAACAAGTGGTACTAGAGAACATATCTCTCTAGTACCACTTTTTTTACTAATAATGTTAGTATAATAATTATTGTTTAAGTGAATAAAGATCATACGAGGAAATCAACAGCATTACACTACAGTTAATATGCGAACCGCTTTTGGCTTAACAGATAATTCAATAGGCGTAGTGAAGTCAATCTCACCATCAATATCAATTTTTTTAGTAGGTGTTGTAGTGAGTGTTAATGATGAGCCTTCATAATGAGAAATATGTTCGTTAAATGCCTCCCAATCTATGCGGCTTTTTTCTTGAATAAACTCTTTTAACGCGCCGAAGCTAGCATTTTGTAAAACAAAAACATTACAAATGCCATCAGAAGGATTTAACTCGCTAATAGGTAGACGATTACCGCCAACATATAAACCATTAGCAATAATTAACATATACGTATCACCCGTATATCGTTGATTATCAATCGTTAACTCATAAGAAAAGGACTCAGGGCTTGCCAATGTTTTTAAGGTAGAGAAAATGTAGCTAAATCGACCTAATACACTTTTCGCATCAGCGTCAACATTTTCAGCATTTTGCACCATTAATCCTAAGCCTACAAAATTTAGGGCAAACCGATCATTCACTTGTAAAACATCATAGGCTACTTCTTTTGTATCTACTAATTGTTTCGCTGTTGTTTCAGCATTTGGGGATAATTGTAGGGTGCGTGTAAAATCATTAAAGGTGCCACCAGGTATAATAGCCATGGGGATATCAATATTGTTTTTTACAATGCCATTCACTAGCTCATTAACGGTGCCATCTCCACCTAAAACGATAAGCAAATCAATGGTGTTGTCAGGATCATTAGCAATCTTTGCGCAATATAATTCGATCTCACCTTGAGCTTGTGTTTGATGTAATGTTAATGTTTGTGTGAATTGTGTAAGATAAGGCGTAATTTTTCCGATCGTTTGATGGATTTCACTTTGTCCAGATTTGCTATGATAAAACAAAATGGCGTTACAATATTTTGCCATCATCGTCACCTCGTTCATTATAATATGGTCAATCTTTATTGATAGTAGTCCACGTTAGAACAACACATCAGATAGAATATTGATAAGTTTATGAAATTTCCAGCACACACTATATATGTACTATACAATGATTGATGTGATTGCTCAAAAGTAAGCTACTATTACTTATTGCAGGCATATTAATAAAAGTGCCAATGTGATGGCATGTTTAATGTTAAGGGAGTAAGTGACATAAGTAAAAGAGAAGCGATATTCGCTTCCCTTAACTTTTTATTTGTGAGCAGCTAGGAAAACTTCCTGAGCAGCAATAACCCCCGCCCCAGGTGTAAATGTATAATGTAAGTCTTGTAAGGCTGCTTCTATTAGGGATACAGCTTGCAAGACATCACTTGGAAAACAATAGCCCATATGACCAAAACGGAATATGTGACCTTGTAGGCTCCCTAAGCCACCAGCAAAATCTATGTGGTAGTGTTGTTTCAAGTGGGCGAGTAACGTGCTGATTTCGATCCCTTGTGGTGCTTTAATCGCTGTAATTGTAGGTGAGGCATATGCATCCTCAGCTAGTAAAGGAATATTTAATGCTTTCATCGCTGCACGTGTCATATCTCGCATTAATGTATGACGTGCAGCAGATTGAGCAATGCCGCCTTCTTCTTCAATTAATTTACACACTTCACGTAGCCCATAAATTAATGTCACAGTGGGTGTATTAGGTGTCATACCTTGCTTTGCCCACTCTCGATAACTTAATAAGTGTAAATAATAAGCCTCTGTCTGGTTAGCTTCAATAACTTGCCATGCACGTTGATTAAGCGCGACAAATGATAAACCAGGTGGTAACATCATGGATTTTTGCGAGCCTGTCACTAAAATATCAATACCCCAGTCATCCATCTTAGCTTCAACCCCACCAATACAACTAACACCATCTACGATAACAAGAGCGTCCGTATGCTCATGCACTACTTTAGCTAACTCATCAACAGGGTTTAAGATGCCTGTAGATGTCTCGTTATACGTCATAAAAACAGCTTTAATAGGTGGTAAACCAACTAAAAAATGTGCTAAATCTTGAGCCGTACAAGCTTCTCCCCAGCTTTTTTCGAGCTTATGTACATTAAAGCCATAACGCTCACAAATAGATACAAAGTAGTCACCAAAAGCACCTACTGTGATGACAACAACATCTTCTCCCTTTGCAACTGTGTTTACAGCTGCCGCTTCAAGTGCTGCTGTACCACCAGAAGGCAGTAATAAGACATCCTCTTTTGTGCCAAAAATAGGTTTTACTTTATTGATCGTCTCATGGTATAACGCTACAAACTCAGCGCTTCTATGACTCATAATGTTGTGATTCATAGCCAATTCTACACGTTTAGGAATGGGTGTAGGGCCTGGATGGCGCAAAATATTTTCATACATATCGTACATCCCCTTTATTTTGTCCTCATCCAATAAAATGGAATGGGTTTACCTGTAATATAACACAAAAAAATCAGAAGATTCATTTAAATCTATAATTTAAATGAATCTTCTGTTGTTTAGATAAACCAACGTTTTATTTTATTAAAAAAACTTGTGCCATTAGGATGCATGGTTTCAGGGATACGGTGTTTTGGCAGTAGCTTAAAATAAACATCAGAACTCTCAGCGAAGTTTGGGTAATCATCGCCATCTAATTCATCATAGCCAACTGTACTTGCCACAATATCTTCCTCATCAATAAATTCAATGCCTGCATGAGGTGTAGGCGGCTTTTGTGCATCTTCGACAATAGTAGCAATAACTTCGTAAAAGTCATCTAAATCATCATACCAATCAATATATTCATCAAAATCAATCAGTAAGTAGCCATCCTCTTTAAATAAAGGTTTTAAATAGTGTAAAAAGTCTTCAAATAACGGGGCTAATGTTGGGACTACTGTTGTTACATATTGTTGCAAATGTTGTGCATTTTCCAGCACATAATCTTGTCGTAACGTAATGATGCCTAACTCGTCAGCATCTCCTAGGCTTTCGACAAAAGCTTTACGTTGATCAAATTCTAATGCCATTAGTGCTGTGCATAATCGTATGTTTTCTTTTATTTTTGGCAAGTCTTCAGGCGCAATGAGTAAAAACCAAAAGGTTGGAATTGCATTTTGCGCCTCTAATACATCATAATCTTCTGTGCCTAAGTAAATCAGGTCTTCGCTCATTATCATACGCTCCTAACATTGTAGTAATAAGATTACTTATCTGTCATACCACCTCATCATACGTACTTTACCTCAAATAAGGAAGAGTTACACTACATCTTTTTTATTAATTTTTCGGAAGGATAAATAAGCAATCCCAATCCCTAAAATAGCAAGCATGATAGGGATTATCACTGTATCAGCCAGACTCCACCTCGCATGCTCATTAGAGATGGTACTGTTCATTAAAAAGCTAATAATAACGGCTGAAGTGATTGTAGTAGCTGTAGACTTTTTACGCATACCAAATAGTAAAGGGATTAAAGCAATACCCGCCATAATACAAGCATTTGTAAATGTAAATGGTACATCACGTAATAAATCATCTAGTGCATAATAGTCTGGAAATAAGTCCATAGTGCCTTGCACAAACCAAGTAGCCAACTGCATTGTGAGCATACTAATCGATAACATAGCAAATGTTAAAACATAAACGAGTACGACCTTACTAAGTAAAAGTTTTTTGCGTGCGATAGGATACGTAAATAAGACTTGTATAGTCTTTTGATGAAACTCACGAATAATAATACGAGCCAGTAACGTACTGCTAAAGATCATAAATGTAATATTGTTAAGAATAGTCAATAAAGTGAAAAAGTCATCAGCAGAAATAAAACTATGCCCGCCATTGCCTAAAAAGATGCTAAAACTGAAAATAACAATGATGCAAATCACAAATGAACGTAAGGATTGATTAAGATGATGCTTTTGCCAATCTAGTAAAATAAGTTGCCACATTATTGTTTACCTCCATGCATAAGTTGAATAAAATAATCTTCAAGTGATGAGTGATGTACATCGATTTGATGGACAGCAAAGTGATGACGAATTAAAAATGCATTGAGCGTAGCTGTTGCCTCTAAAAATTGGTTAATATGTAGCAAGGTGGGGCTAATGTACGTCACCTTACATAAAAAATGCTGCTCAATTAGTGGTTTGGCTTCTAACGCATTGTCTAACACAATATGTAACGTTTTTTCTGCAGATTGCTTTATAGCTTTCATCTGTACTTCCTCAATCAAAATGCCATTCGCAATGATGCCAATCGTATCTGCAATACATTCAATTTCTGAAAGAATGTGGCTTGATAATAAAATCGTCATATTTTGTTCTGTTTTGAGTTTAAGTAGCAATTCTCTCATGTCTTTGATGCCTATAGGGTCAAGACCATTAATAGGTTCGTCTAAAATTAATAATGTGGGTTTAGTCACGATTGCTCTGGCAATCGCTAAACGTTGTCGCATGCCTAATGAAAACTCTTTTACTTTTAGCTCTGTACTAGCAGTTAATCCGACTAAGTCCAATGCTTGCGTAATAGCAGATGGATCTGAAAACTGCATGTAAGCACAATGTAATTGTAAATTGTGTTTAGCAGTTAAGTGTTCGTAAAATAAGGGGTATTCAATCAGGCTCCCAATATTTTTTAAATAGTGATAATCCATAGCTAGAATCGATTTTTCATTAATGGAAATCTCACCATTAGAAGGTTTGATTAAATTCAAAAGCATCTTCATAATGGTCGTTTTACCTGCTCCGTTAGGTCCTAAAAAACCGTAAATTTCGCCTTTTTTAACGTGCATGTTAACATTTTGTACGACTCGTTTTGTAGCATATTGTTTTGTAAGTTGTTTAGTTTGAACCATATACATTGTGATTACCTCCAATTGAGTGAATAACATAACTATAAAAAACGAAAGTAAAAACAAAGTAAACAAGAGGGAAAAGGTTTGTAATATAAGAAGAAAAGATAAAATAGGAAAAGAGGGAGCATATGCAAGAAAAGGCACGTGTTTTGTTAGTGGATGATGAGGTTGGGTTGTTAAAGTTGTTAACGATTACTTTACAGAAAGAATATTTTACACATATTACTACAGCTACAACAAAAGAGGCAGCTTTACGAGCGGTATATGCACAAAAATTTGATGTGATTTTATTGGATGTGATGCTGCCTGATGGAGATGGTTTTACCCTATGTAGTGCCATACGTCAACATTGTACGACGCCAATTATTTTTGTAAGTGCACGTACAAGCGACTTCGATAAGTTAACGGGTTTGAGTGTGGGTGGAGATGATTATATTACAAAACCTTTTAACCCACTAGAAGTAGTTGCACGTATTCGAGTGATTTTGCGTAGGCAATTTGAATATAATACCCCTACATTACCTGTGTTATTTCAATACGGTCCTTTCAAACTAATACCAAGTGAGGCAAGCTTCTTACGCGATGGCCAAGCTATTGATTTAACAGCAAAAGAATATGAGTTGTTGTACTTTTTCTTTCAACATCCTAACCAAGTATTCACAACGAGTCAAATTTACGAGAAGGTATGGGGTGAAGAGATGTTTGGTGAAGAAAAAACCGTAACGATTCATATTGCAAAGATACGTAGAAAATTAAATGACGATGCAAAGCAAGCTAAACTCATCGTTAATTTGCGGGGGATTGGATACAAATTTGTGCCACCTAGGGAAGTGTGATGATGAAATTACAAAGTCGATTTATTTTGTATTTGTTGCTTGGTATCGTTGTATGGGTGATTTGTCTAGGTGTGGCAATGCCAATTGTGTTAGAGATTATTGTGCCACAATTTGCGCTTCAAGAGGATGAAGCAGGGATAATAGCAATTTTACTTGTGAGCTTCTTATATTTACTCAGTTTTGGTTGGTATGTTAGTAGTCCACTACTCGTTATCTTACGGCGGATTCATCAAATCGCAAATCACGAAGAAAACATAACTTATGATAAAGCTAACATGTATAATCGCAAAGGAAAATTAAAAGTACGTTATCGTTTATATCGTGAGGTAATTTGGCAACTAGATGATATGCAGAAGCAGTTAATGCAAGCAAAAGTGGAGCGAGAGCAAGTAGAGGTGGCCAAGCGGGAATGGTTAGCAGGCGTTTCACATGATCTTAAAACACCATTAACTTATATTAAAGGCTATACCACATTATTGCTCAATCAAGATTATGAGTGGACAGTGCAAGAACAACGTAATTTTGTGTATGAGATTAAAGATAAGAGTCAACATTTAGAAACGTTAATAGCAGATTTGAATCTAGCGTTACGTATGGATGAACAACGTATGATTACTTTACATTGTACTAAACAAAATATAGTTACGTTTATTCAAAGTTTACTAGCAGCCAATAGCAACGCTTATGCCAACAAGGGGTATACTTTTGAATTACATACAACAATGGAATACTGTGCGTGCGTTTTTGATGCGTCTATTTTACAGCGAGCATTACAAAATATTTATCAAAATGCGATTTTACACAATGCAGGCCCTTTATGTATAACGACTACCTTAACACGAGATAAGGAAATACTATGTATTCGCATTGAAGATAATGGTGAAGGGATGGATGAGGATACATTGTGCCATTTATTTACGCGTTACTACCGAGGGACTACCACTGATAGTGATACAGAGGGTACAGGACTAGGTATGGCAATTGTTCAAAGTTTAATTGAAGCACATGACGGCAATATTGTTGCTGATAGTGTATTACAGCAAGGTACGTGTTTCACAATTACATTGCCGATTCGTGATAAACTATGAAAAAATAAATTTAGCATAGGAAAAGAGCGATAAAATGAAGCCAGTTAAGTTGCCTAAAGTAGGATTACTACAATATAGAGATAGTATTTTTTTAGATGAGGTGCGTTATAGCAACAGTTGCGGGACATTGCGATTGACAGGAGATATTAGCACAGCAACAGACGATAATGAATTCATTCCTTATGAGTTGGTTTTTAAACGGGTACTTTACTTTCAAAGCATAGAGCTAGACTTTTACGAGGAAAATAAATTAATTGCGAGTATTATGCAAGTAGAGGACTCTGCGTTGTTAAACACACTACAGCAAAAGGGCAATACTAAGCTCACTCCACAACATAGTCATTATATTGTGGCTACGTATGATGAGGTATTTGAGATAGTGGCACAACATGATTTTACATTCTCTGTAAAAGGAGTATTAACATACTGATATCTCTTAAAAAAGCAGTTGGAACATTATGATGTTCCAACTGCTTTTTCCTCTTGTGTGGAAATTTTAATAGATACAATTTCACTATCAGTGCCAATTCGCATAGGTGGCCCCCAAAAGCCAACACCCGACGATACAATAACTTGTGTACCTGTAGGAAGCTGTAAATGACCATAGTCAATCGTGAAAAGCTTTTTCGTGACATAATTAAAAGGGAAGATTTGACCTTGATGAGTATGCCCTGACAAAATTAAATCGGTATTGGCATCATACTCATGAATGGTTGATGGCTGATGGTCGAGTACAATAACCGCTTTATTTGTGTTGGGTTGTGTGAGCGTAGGCTGTCTTTTAGCCCCTTGGTCACCAATAGGTTGACAATCTTTCCTACCTACTAAATGAAAATCGGCTACTTCTACCATTTCATCTTCTAATAAGATAATTTGTGTTTTAGCGATTAAGGCTTTCATTTCTTCAAATGTTTCGCCAGCATCATGGTTACCCCAAGCCAAATATACACCGTGTTTTGCTTTAATTTGATTGAGCAAGGCAACAATTTTATCTGGCTCTGGTACTGCTTTAAAGTTACTATCAAATAAGTCGCCCGAGATTACAACGATATCAGGTTTTAAACGATTGATTTTATTAACAATACGATACAATTTAGTTACACCATTGACATAGCCTAAATGCACATCACTAATGAGTACCATATGTAAATGATCAATGGAGCGATTCAATTGAATGCGATAAGGTTTTACTTGTAGTTGGTGAGCATGTATGACACCATAACTAAATAATATTAAAGTAATCACTAGTGCGATATAAAAGGTATCAAAAGGTAATAATTTAGCGATCCCAAATATCACAGCAGCTAATAAACCTAAACCCATCCAGTAATTGCCGATGCGACCTAGTAATTTCCCAATACTATGTTTGCGTACAGCCAATGTTAATACAGCGATGAGTGTGAGCCACCCAATAATACTATAAATGGCTATAGCATATTGTGGGAATTCATTTGCTAGTTGTAAAGCAACGAAATAATTAGCGCCAAGATAAATGGCTAAAATCACTAAAAAAATAACAATCATAATACAACATCCTTTCGGCAATAATCGTTAAATGAGAAGTAGCAGAGCTACGAGTAATGATAAAGTTCTTTATTATACTTATATAGTGCTTACTGTAAGAGATAGTATTTTCCATTGTTACAATGTATACGAATGACACGTCATAATTACGCATGTTGTGTACGATATGGCATGGTGGTTAGCCGTTTAGCTACGATTGCAACTGGCGTCAGTGTGAGTTGATACATTGATTGACGTCTATCACATGATCATTAAGCATTACTAATTACGATGGTCTCGGCTCGAGATGATGTTATTGTACCGCATGAGTATAGTAAAAAACTTGTTAAAAGACTTGGGGCAATATAGAGTGCCCTCTCCTACGGATCATTTTATGTGAGATAGTGGGTAAACGACTTTTCATTAGCTTATGATGTTGTACAAAATAGGGTGAAATAAATAGAAGGAGAGAAAGTGTATGACTCAAATTTTATATATTGAAGACGAACAAGAAATTGCTTTATGGCTACAACGTGCTTTAAAGCAACAAGGTTTTACCGTGTATCACTATAAATCCTATGAGGCATATGAGGAGAGTGGTCACATACTTACGCCTGATATCGTAATTTTAGATATTATGTTACCCGGTTTAGACGGGTTTTCTATTGCGCGTAAACTGAAACGTGAATACCACGACCTACCTATTTTAATGTTATCAGCAAGGTCTATGTTAGATGACAAATTAGAAGGATTGAGCATAGCAGATGATTATGTTACAAAGCCATTTCAAGTCGAGGAAATCCTTGCTAGGGTACAAGTTTTATTACGTCGTTTTCATAAAATTGATGAGGTATTAACGATACAGCATATTGCGATTCATACAAAAGATTTAACAGTATTTGATCAAGAGCATCAGCGAGAAATTTTATTAACACAAACACAGTATGGCTTATTGCGCTATTTTATTGAACATCTCAATCAAATTTTAACGAAAGAACAACTATATGAAGGGGTATGGCAGGAACCTTATATCGATGGTGATAAAACATTAATGGTACATATTCGTTATTTGCGTGAGAAAATCGAAAGAGACGCCTCTAACCCTACAATTATTGAAACAGTGCGAGGGATTGGGTACCGGGTGAAGGCATGAAAAAAATATTCAAATCATTATTAACACGTTACATTGTACTAATCTTAATGGCTATGGGGTTCATTCAAATTATTATGGTTATTTATATGTTTAGTATTAATTTTGAAAAAATGATGACAAATGCAGAAACATTGGATGATATTGAAGCAAAGTGGACATCCACCGTTCACAAGTTAGCGCCTGAAAATATCCAAACAGTAGTAGAAGATTGGCATACAACTTATCCTGATGCGGGCATAATCTATGTTAACGGTCAGGGAGAGTTGCAACAAACTTGGTATATAAAGGATACAACAGCTATTCCAGCTAAATGGGATATGGCAACTACAACCCGCTTCATTCAGATGTACTATAATCACCCTACTTTTACTGTTGTGCGTTTTATTGGCGATGATGAGGAGAAAGGGTTATTAATTTTACAAGTAGACCGTGCAACGTTTAGTGCAGTTAAAATGGAAAGCAACTTCTTATACATTGCTAGCGGCGCCTTATTACTATTTTTAGCCTTATCCTTATTTTTCTTTATTCGTATATTAAAACGATTAGTTCATCTTGAGGAGGCCATGACCATTCGAGAAGTAGATGGCTTACCAATCCATACAAAAGTAACGAAGAAAGATGAAATTGGTGCAGTAGAGATTGCATTCAACAATATGGTAGATGAGCTAAGAGAGGCGAAGCAGCGTGAGGAACGAGAAGAACAATTGCGCAGAGAGCTTGTGGCGAACTTATCACATGATTTAAAAACACCACTCACTAAAATGCGTGCACAACTTCAATATATGCCGAAAGAACAAACCGCGTCTATCAATTATCTGATTGATACCATGAGTGAGCTGATTGAAAACTTGATGGCTTATTCTTTGCTAACAGCAGATAAAATGCAATACCATCCTGTAACGTTGCGAGTAGACCGCTTAGTGACAGAGAGTATGGCTTCTTGGTATCCTGTATTTGAAGAGCAAGACTTTGAAGTAGATTTACAAACGATGCCAGTAGTATGGTTAGTGGATAAAATATGGCTGCAACGTATACTAGATAATCTTTTACAAAATGTATTGCGCCATGCTAGTAGTGGTAAATATGTTAGTGTTACAGTAACCAAGCAAGCCATTATCATTCGCGATAAAGGACAAGGCTTTGAGCAGCAAAGCCATACGAGAGGTGCAGGTATTGGTTTGTCTATTGTGCAAATTATGTCTGACAAAATGGATGTGCAACTGTTAGTGGATAGCACGCAGACAGGCACAACAATCACACTCACACAGTAAATTTTGGTACAAGTTGTAAGAGAGTAGTAAAATGGCTTAAAATAAATGCAATACACATAGACAAGTGGTAGAGGGCGTATAGCAATCCTTTTACCACTTTTTTTATGTGTGTCATTTTAAACAAAATTTAAACAAACTGCACCTGTTCTTTAACCTTACACCTCTAACATAGAACATGAGGTGATGATGATGACATATATTGTGCAAACAACAAATTTAACGAAACAATTTGATAAATATGCAGCTGTTACAAATGTAGATTTAAAAATTAAGGAAGGGGAGATTTATGGTTTTTTAGGGCCTAACGGTGCTGGTAAGTCAACAACAATCCGTATGCTTCTTGGCTTGATGAAACCGACAAGAGGTCAAGTAACCATCTTTAATCAAGACTTACATAAACATCGACAAACTATTTTACGTCAAGTAGGTTCACTTGTTGAAAACCCCTCCTACTATCCACATCTTACAGCGAAAGAAAATTTAGAAGTATTACGTATGGTATTAGATGTGCCAAAAGCACGCATTATGGAAGTGTTAGAGATGGTGCGATTAACCCATGTAGCAAATAAAAAGGTGAAGGGTTTTTCATTAGGAATGAAACAGCGCTTAGGGATTGCACAAGCGCTACTGCATCAACCGAGATTGCTCATTTTGGATGAGCCTACAAATGGCTTGGACCCTGAGGGAATCATTGAAATACGTCAATTAATTAAAAAGTTAGCCGAGCAAGGGATTACCATTATTATTTCTAGCCATCTATTATCTGAAATCGACCAAATTGCTACAACGATAGGTATTATTGCAAAAGGAAAATTGATTTATCAAGATAGTATATCAGCGATGCATGCCCTAGCAAAAAATCGTTTAGGTATTCGTACTAATGATGTTAATCAAACGCAACAAATTATCGGTGGAGAAGTAGAAGGTGATGTTGTTTACTGCACAAAGTATAACAATAGACAAGTAGCAACTTATATTGCGCAATTGGTGACAGCTAATATTGACGTATACCGCGTAGAAGAAGAAAAACATTCACTAGAAGCGATTTTCCTTCAGATGATTGAGGAGGCTGAACATAAATGATGCTGTTAATGAAAGCCGAGCTCGCTAAAATTAAACGAAAAGGTTTTCTCTTTCTGGCGTTTCTTGGTGCGTTTGGTGTTGTGGCTATGCAAATGGTGAATTATGGCGTGCGTAAAGAGTGGTTAATGCAACAAAATCCAGATTACTGGCAATATTATTTATTAAATATACAAAGTTTTATTCCAATCGCTATCGTACTAGGAGGTATTATTTTAACCATTCAAATTACTAATGTAGAAGAAGAGACGAACGCATGGAAACAACAACTCGCTTTGCCAATTTCAAAAAAAAGTTTATATCTTGCTAAATTTCTAGTGATATTTGTTTACCTTATCCTTGCAGCTAGTTTATTATTTCTCTTCACATTAATGTATGGCATTTTTTTAGATTTTAAACAGCCTATTCCTTTTCTAACCATTGTTAAAGAAAGCTTTTTACCTGTCTTAGCTACTTTGCCTATTATTGCTTTGCAATTATGGATTTCTGTAGTCAGCAAATCACAGACAATAGCAATTACAATAGGTATCGTTAATTTTCTGTTAACTTATTCGGCATTTTCATTTCCAGAATGGGTCCCTTGGCGCTGGCCTTATTTGGGACAACCTTTATTTAATATTGGTCTAGGTGTTGTCGCAGGTGCTTTATTACTCATCGTAGGGATGTATGATTTTTATCGAAAGGATGCGAAGTAAATGATTGGTACATTAATAAAAGCCGAATGGTATAAATTAAAACATCATCACATTTATGCCATTCTTATAATTGGCCCCTTGTTAACTTTACTGATTGGTATGTTAAATCCCATGATGGGTGATATGGGAGCGTATCATCCTTGGTTATCGTTATTTTTATTTATGAATTTACCTTATGCTCTGTTGTTTTTACCCTTGATTACAGGCGTTATCGCTTGTATTATCTGTCGATATGAACATCAAGCGGGAGGTTGGAAGCAATGGGCGACTTTACCAGTCACACGCACTCAAATATATGTATCAAAATTGATATTGATTGCTTTATTAGTACTCATTATACAAATGATATATGGCCTTGTTATTTTTATTGCAGGTACTGTGAAAGGATTTGACGTCGTATTTCCTTACTGGACAGTAGGGAAATTTATAATTGGTGGATGGCTAGCCACTTTTCCAATGATTGCTTTACAATTATGGGCAGCGATGCATTGGCGTAGTTTTGCTGTAGCTTTCACTATCAATGTTGTATTTACATTACCAAGTATATTAGCCATCAACTCAGAAAGATTTGGTCCATTTTACCCTTGGGCACAACCATTTTTTGCAATGTATGTGGATGAAAGTATGTCAGGCATGTTATTTATCCCAATCAGTCAAATGTTACTCGTTACAGGTGGTAGCTTCATTGTATTTTTAGTGCTAGGCATTGCAACCTTTAAACAAAAAGCGATTTAATAAAAACATCCTACCATCTCGTGTTGGTAGGATGTTTTTGAATGATGTTATGCGATTACGAGGCATCTGCATACAATACATATGTTTTACAGTGTAAGCATTGAAATAAGTAACCCTGTAAATCCCCACCATCTCTCATATATTCTTGTAATACGTTTATGTCATATGCTGTAGTATGTTCTACAGTATCCCAAATACCGAGGTCATCAAGTTCATTAGCACCAACAAATCCTATAAATGCACAATGGTCATCACAATGAGCAGGCCAATACTCGCCTTGCCAACTAATATAACCTGGTGTACAACAGCTCAGTTCATAGTTAGCGTGTGGCTTAGAGACAAATTCATGCATTTGTTGAAAGGTGCCGTTAAATTTCTTGGCAGCTTTGCCACTATGAATGCAATGAGGACATAATAAATGAACTTCCTCCATACAATATAATCCTGCTTCTGAATAAATGGTGACTACTTCCCCGCAACAATCGCATACTTCAGGTGCACCAAAAGATAGTATGCCACTTTCTAGTGGGTTAGGACAATATGTAAATGTTGGCAATTGTGATGTATCCATCTGACTTAGCTCAACAAATGTAAAATGAAGGTCTGGTTTATTTTTAATTGTTTGGTATTTTTTAAATTCTTTTTTTGATTTATTAGGAATCATTTCACATAAAGAACTCGCTAAAGCGTACTTACCAATACATGCATAGGCATCCACTAGCATTACCATATCCTTGCGCGTCATTTTATTATGTTTATGATGCTCAATTTCTAAACAAACTTGATCAAAGGACGAACGATCTTGTGTTGATCGAAAGTTTTTCATAGCTGTAATAAGACTTTGATAGGTCATACGGGGCAATACTCCTTTATAATAAGTGTTTTATTATATTTTATGCTAAGGTATATGGTTTGCCTATTAATAATAAAAAATGGGAATAATCACGAACTTTCTTTTAATAATCACAAAAAATGTTCGTGTATAGTATTGATTTTGTTAATTTTCAATGATATATTACGAAGGTAAATAAAAAAGTCGTCGTATAATATCGGGAATACGGACCGATAGTTTCTACCAAGCCACCGTAAATGGCTTGACTACGCTAAGAATATAGATTCTTTTGTGCCGTTTGATTGTTACAGACGACTAACGGAGGCAAATAGTAGTTATGAAAAAATATTTCCAATTTGATGAGTTGGGCACGAATTATCGCAGGGAGATTATAGGAGGCATCACGACATTTTTAGCGATGGCATATATTTTAGTGGTTAATCCGCTGATGTTATCTTTGGACGGTGTTGAGGGTATTCCAGATGATATGCGTATGGATTATGGTGCTGTATTTGTAGCAACTGCATTAGCAGCGGCTGTAGGTTCATTATTTATGGGGATTATTGCAAGGTATCCTATTGCATTAGCACCTGGTATGGGGTTAAATGCTTTCTTTGCCTTTTCAGTAGTTCTAGGTATGGGCATTCCTTGGCAAGTGGGCTTAACAGGTGTGTTATGTTCAGGTTTAATATTTATTGTTTTATCTGTATCAGGTTTACGTGAGATTATTATCAATGCTATTCCTATGCAATTAAAACATGCTGTTGGTGCAGGTATTGGATTATTCATTACATTTATCGGTTTGAAGAATGCTGGTATTATTGTTGCTAATGAAAGTACGCTCGTAACCATTGGCGAGATTACAAAAAATCCAAACTCATTATTAGCTATTTTTGGATTAGTCATCACAGTGATATTTATGACAAAAGGTATTAAGGGTGGCGTTTTTTATGGCATTCTGATTACAGCAATTGTTGGCATGGCGTTTAAAATTGTACCTTTACCAGAAAAAATTGTTTCAGGTATTCCTGATGTTTCACCAACATTTGGTGCGGCATTCGAACCTATTATGAATAACTTTAGTTCACTTATGACTATTGATTTTTTAGTTGTTGTATTAACATTTTTATTTGTTGATTTCTTTGATACAGCAGGCACATTAGTAGCTGTAGCCAATCAAGCAGGTCTCATTAAAGATGATAAACTACCTCGTGCAGGTAGAGCGTTATTAGCAGATTCTTTAGCAACAGTAACAGGTGCTATTTTTGGTACATCCACTACAACTTCATACGTTGAATCTACGTCGGGTGTAGCAGCAGGTGCACGTTCAGGGTTTGCAGCGGTAGTGACAGGTATATTATTCTTACTTTCGTTATTCTTTTTCCCACTACTTAGTGTAATTACGTCTGCTGTGACAGCACCAGCATTGATTATTGTAGGTGTATTGATGGCTAGTGCTTTACGTTTAATTGAATGGGATCGATTTGAAATTGCTGTTCCAGCATTTTTAGTTGTGATTGCCATGCCATTGACATCGTCTATAGCGACAGGCATTGCGATTGGATTTATTTTCTATCCTATTACTATGGTAGTTTCAGGTAGAGCAAAAGAAATTCATCCTATTATGTATGGTTTATTTGTAATCTTTATCATGTACTTTATTTTTTTATAAGATGTTAAGAGAACATATTTAATATGTTCTCTTTTTCTATATTAATAGGAAGGGATATGAGTTTTTTTATTGGATTAAAAAAACACTTGCAAACAAAGATAGAAGAGTGTATTATAGTAAATGTTCACTTCGACAACTCAATAAAATTTATTTTTAAAAGTGTTGATTTATTATGAACGACATGACATATTATAAAAAGTCGCTGAAACAAACAGCGCAATGACCTTTGAAAACTGAACAAGCAAAACGTTAATCAATAAAACGTTTCATGAAAATGAAACAA
>NZ_BMJT01000009.1 GCF_014643595.1 Lysinibacillus alkalisoli | reverse complement strand
GGCGCGAGGGTTCGAATCCCTCCTTCTCCGCCATCATGTTGAGTGGTAGAAAAAAGGCAAGGCCCCTTGGTCAAGCGGTTAAGACACCGCCCTTTCACGGCGGTAACACGGGTTCGAATCCCGTAGGGGTCATCAAGCACTTAAGACGTTTCGTCTTGAGTGCTTTTTTTGTGGTTATTTAGATGAATTATAGAATTCTACAAAGTAAATGCTATTTCTTTAGAGAAATAGCTATATTATATTTTTTATTATTACATATAATTAGAATATTCAGTTCTTTGGAGGGGTGTCGATGGAGGAAACTAAAAAGACAAAAATTATTGATCGGTTTTTAAATCATATTGAAAGAGCAGGTAATAAACTACCTGATCCAGTTACACTATTTGTTATTATGGCTTTTATCATTTTAATATTATCTTTTATTCTTTCAAAATTAGGTGTTACAGCTATAAAGCCTGGGACAGATGAAGAGATAGCCGTTGTGAATTTATTGAACCAAGAAGGAATACATAGGATTTTAACGGAGATGTTAACTAACTTTGTAAATTTCCCACCTTTAGGTTTAGTTATTGTATCAATGTTAGGAATAGGACTTGCTGAACAAAGTGGTCTTATATCAGCTGTGATGAAAAAAACAGTAATGAGTGCTCCCGAAAAACTTATTATACCTGTTATTATTTTAACAGGCATCGTTGGAAATGTAGCCGTGGATGCAGCTTTTATTGTATTACCACCTGTAGTAGCATTGATTTTTATGAGTATGGGAAAAAATCCACTTGTAGGTCTCTTCGTTACTTATGCATCAGTGGCAGGGGGATATAGCGCTAACTTATTAATTAATTCATTAGATGTATTGTTATTAGGTATTACAGAGCCAGCTGCACAATTTGTAGACCCTACATATACAGGTAGAGCTACTATGAATTATTATTTCTTAATTGTTTCGACATTTTTATTAGTAATTTTAGGAACCTGGGTAGCTACGAAAATAACAACGCCTCGTTTTGGAAAATACGAAGGTAAAATGGAGAAGTTGGAGCCCCTAACAAATCTTGAACGTAAAGGTTTACGCTGGGCAGGCATAGTAACATTCATCTATACGATTGTTATTTTAATAACCATTATCCCGTCAAACGGTTTACTACGTAACCCAGAGACTGGAGGTTTTTTAGATTCACCGTTTATGTCTAGTATTGTACCCATTATGTTATTCTTTTTCTTTTTACCTGCGTTAACTTATGGTATGATCACTAAGCAATTTACAAGTGATAAAGATGTAGCAGAAAAATTATTTAAGTCAGTGGCAGATATGTCACCTTTTATTGTCTTAGCTTTTGTTGCTTCACAAATGATTGCCTATTTTGGTTGGAGTAATATAGGGCCTATCTTAGCGATTAAAGGAGCAGAATTACTACAAGCACTTAACTTTACAGGTTTACCTATGATTATTGGTTTTATCTTTATTTGTGCTTTTATAAATTTACTTGTAGCAAGTGCGTCTGCAAAATGGGCATTACTAGCGCCAATTTTTGTACCAATGTTCATGCATTTAGGGTATAGTCCAGCCTTAACACAAGTAGTATATCGCGTAGGAGACTCGATTACTAATCCTATTACGCCGATGTTAGCCTACTTTGCTATTTTATTAGCTTTTGCAAAACGTTATGATAAAAATATTGGTATTGGAACGTTGATTTCAGCGTTACTCCCTTATTCTATTATTTTTGCAATTGGTTGGATGATTTTATTTAGTATTTGGTTTATCTTTGGTTTGCCTCTGGGTCCAGGGGATGGCATTTATTTAAAATAAGGAAGTGACACAGATGAGAGAGAGATTGTACGAATTATTAACGGAATATTATGACGAAATGGTAGAGATTAGACGTTATCTACATGAAAACCCTGAAGTATCCTATCATGAAGTAAATACGGCAAATTATATTGCTACGTATCAAAAAGCATTAGGACACGAAGTGAGGACAAATGTTGGTGGCAATGGTGTTGTTGCTAAATTACATGGGGGAAAGCCAGGAAAAACAATAGCATTGCGCGCAGACTTTGATGCTTTAGCCATTGATGAACAAAATGATGTGCCTTATAAATCGAAAAAATCAGGCGTGATGCATGCTTGTGGTCATGATGGGCATACAGCTACATTATTAGTATTGGCAAAAGCTTTAAATCAAATAAAAGATGAATTATCAGGAACGATCGTTTTTATTCATCAACATGCAGAAGAATTAGCACCTGGAGGAGCAATTGCTATGATTGAAGATGGATGTTTAGAAGGTGTAGATGTAATTTATGGTACGCATCTTTGGTCTACCGAGCCTCTAGGTAGCTTTATGACAAAGCCAGGTCCACTAATGGCAGCAGCAGATGCGCTAGCACTTACTGTTAAGGGACGTGGTGGACATGGTTCTGAACCACATTTGACAAAAGATGCTATTGTGATTAGTTCACAGTTTGTTATAAACTTACAACAATTGGTGGCAAGAAGAGTAAGCCCTATCAGTCCTGCTGTAGTGTCAATTGGTCGCTTTGAAGCTATTAACCCTTTTAATGTTATTGCAGATCAGGTTGAGATGGAGGGGACGGTACGTACTTTTGATGAGGCGACACGTAGTTTATTAGAAATAGAAGTGGAAAAAGTGTTAGCTGCCTCATGTGCTTTAACAGGTGCTGACTACGAATACGCTTATAAAAGAGGCTATCCAGCTGTAATAAACCATGAACAACAAACAGCGTTAACAATCGAGGTAGCTGCTAATGTACCTGGTATTGATAAGATTCATATATGCGAACCATTGATGGGTGGCGAAGATTTTGCTTATTATTTACAACATGTGCCAGGTTCATTTTTCTTTACAGGGGCAAAGAATCCAAGCTGGACAGAAGTTTACCCCCACCATCATCCTAAGTTTGATATCGATGAGCGTGCACTGTTAAACGCGGCTAAATCATTAGGCGCTATTACTTTAAAAGAAATGGAATAACTTAAGTCAAAACAGCTAACGGGTATTTATACGTTAGCTGTTTTTATTAGGCATTACGTTATAAATGGTCATAGAGAAAGATAGCAGCTTGCAAGTTAGCACTACTCGCTGTATTTTGTAAACGAAGTTGCAGAGTATCTTCTATTTTTTGTAGACGATAATATACCGAGTTCTGATGAAGATGTAAACCTTCTGCTGTGCGAGGTACACTTTTATCATATAAAAAATAAGCACGCAAGGTGTCAATCAATTCTTGTTTATGATCTTGTAAAATAGCACCAAGTGTCTCCTCGACAAAGTATTTTTTTTCCTCCATGGGGAGTTGCAAGAGGTAGCGATAAATTCCTAACTCTTGATAGGTAATAAACCGTTTACTATGTGTCATTGTTTGTAGTAATGCAATATCTTGCTCTGATAAGGATAGTTGACTCAATGTGGGCACGATGCGTCCAACATATACATAATCTTGGTAGAGTAAAGACTGTAATGTTGGCAAAACATCTGTTTGATCTTTCAAACAGACCAAACCAGTCACAACACTTTCATTAGGGAATAGCCATACTGTGCCTATCGTTTGGAAGTGTTGTTGTAATTGTTGCTCTAATGTAAGTAGTTGTTGCAGGTTATATGATTTCAAATGATACGTGAATAAAAAATAATGATGGCATTGTTGAATTTGTTTTATTTCATCACTACCGAAAACATCATGAGAGAGATGTCCCTTAATCAAAGAATGATATGCTTGTTGACGCAAAGCTAACTGTGTTTCATAAGAACGCTGTTCGTTAATTTGTTCAATAGCAATAATTGAGGCGCTATGAGTAAGCAAAATTTGTTGAAATAAAGTGAGCGCTTCTATTTGTGGTAAGACTAAGTAACCGATTGTACCGAAATGAGAGGCTACTTTATAAACAAAATAAATAACACTCTCATCTTGTAACATGAAAACGTCTTCTCTATGGTGCAATTGTTGTTGTAGTTTTTGTTCAATAGTATGATAGGCAATACTTTTAGTAGCCAATTTAAATGCCCCATCTTGGGTGAAATATAAAATAGTGACACCTACCATTTTCGATAATTGCATTAAGATTTGACGTAAGCTCATGCCTTTTAACATAGCTTTATTAAGTTGTTCATTATGTGTTAACGTTTGTAATAATGTATGATTGAGTTGCTGCTTTTCTTCAAGTTGTTGTGCCATTTGAATAACGACAGCAATTTGATTTGTAATGGCTTGTAAAAATAATAAATCTTGCTTTGTAAAAAAAGCTTTAGTAAAGAAATTATCGAGTGTAATGACACCAATAGCACGTTGTTGATAAATAATAGGTGCAGACATGCAACTGTAAGGATAGTTATGTACAATAGTTGCTTCTAAGTAATAATCTCGTTTTTGATTTTGCATATTACTCATTGCCTCTTTAATATTATTTTCACCATTAACAATAATAGCTTTTCTATATTTAAAAGCTTTACCACTAATCCCTTCACCGTTAGCTAACACATTATCTAAATAATAATCTTCTTTAAAATTAATAGCCGCCTTTGTTACTAAATGCTGTTGCTCCTCATCCCATAAAAAGAAAAAACCAGCATCCGCTTTATCAATCGTTTGTAGTACAATCTGTAAAATGGTTTTAACCTTATGTTGCAAAGAGCCTGTAGTATTTACGACATCTGCAATTTCGACAAAAGCTTGCCATTCTTTTTCAAACTGATTTTGCATAATAAATGACCTCTTTTGTTGTTTTTATCTCTATAATACCGAAAAAAACTAAAAAAATCCTCTCTTTTTATTGACTTTAACGTTACGTAAAACTTTATGATAAGCCGTAGGAGGTGAGAAAAGTGTTAACCATACAAGCATTAGCTAAGCTATCAGGTGTAAGTACCCGTACTCTTCGTTATTATGATGAGATTGGTCTATTAACACCTAGTGCCTACTCAGAGGCAGGATATCGTTTATATACACAACGAGAGATTGATATATTACAACATATTTTATTTTATCGCGCATTGGATGTGCGACTAGAAGAAATTAAGCAAATTATCTACAATGACAAATTTAATGTGCAACAAGCTTTACAATCACACCGTACTCAATTGATGCATAAACAACAGCAGATTCAAAAATTGATAAAAACATTAGATACGATGCTAGGAGGAGTAAATATGTCAAACACCGATAAATTTGAAGCATTTAAAAGTAAAAAGATTAAAGAGAATGAAGCGCAATATGGACAGGAAATCCGAGCGAAATACGGGGAGAAGGCAGTAGCGGAAGCGAATCAAAATTTCATGGGGTTATCAGAAGAGGCGTATCACAAGGCACAAGAGATTGAACAGAGACTATTTTTACTATTGCAGCAAAGAGGCGACCAACGATCTATTGCCAATCTTCATAAAGAATGGCTATGTTATTTTATGCCACAATATTCAGAAGACCTGCATAAAGGCATCGTAACAGGCTATTTAGCAGATGACCGTTTTATAAAGTATTATGATACAAAAGCGGGAGAAGGTGCTACACAATATTTAGTAGAAGCGGTTTGTCAGTAATGAAAATATAAGCAACACATTTACTTTTTAAAGTGGTAAATTGCGTGTAAACATAAAAGTGGTAAAGGGAAAATCACTGTCTCCCTCTACCACTTATTTTTTGCATTATAAAAAATAACCTAACAATAAGCCAACACCTAGTAGAAAGCCAAAAAATGTATTGGTTTGAGCTGTAAATTTCATAGCTGGCATTACTTCTTTAGGCGCTTGTTTATCCCTAAAAATCTCAATAGCTCGCAATGCTTTAGGAACACTTAAAATAACAAGTAATGTCCAGGCTGTAATACCATCAATCGCCACTAATGCGATAATCCACAAATAAGAAACAATGAAGAAAGCGGATAACACAGAGATGGCATGTTCGCGTCCTACTAAAATAGCCAATGTTTTACGCCCACCTTCTGTATCGCCTACAATATCTCTAATATTGTTAGATAGCATAATAGCGCCAACTAAAATCATGCTTGGTACAGATAATAAAACGGCATTTAATGTGATGTAACCAGTTTGGATATAAAAAGCAATAAGCACAATACCCATACCCATTACAGCACCAGATACTAGTTCACCAAATGGGGAGTAAGCAATGGGGTATGGGCCACCTGTATATAAAAAACCAATACCCATACATACTAAACCAACAGCCGCTAGCCACCATGAGGACATATAGCAAATATAAATGCCTAACAAAAGTGCAATGCCATAAAAGCTTAAAGCAATCATCATAATTGTGCGTGGCGCAACCCCGTGACGTACAATGGTTCCGCCGATCCCTACAGAGTCTTTTGTATCAAGGCCAAGTTTATAATCATAGTATTCGTTGAACATATTAGTTGCTGCTTGTATTAACATACTGGCAATTAACATAGCAAAGAATACGCCATAATGAATTGTTGTGTTTTCCAAAGAAAAGGCAATGGCTGTACCTAAAAAAACAGGCACAAACGATGCTGTGAGTGTGTGTGGTCTTGTTAAATGCCACCAGACGGAAATGCCCCTATCTGCTTCAATAACTTTTGTCATAAGATGACTCTCTCCTTAAAAATAATATGCATATCTTCTATTCTATATGAAGTTTAACAAATTGAATAGAGACATCGCATAATACTGCTTTTATTGTGCAAAAAGTGATATGATACTAAAGGACAGTTTTTATACAGAACGGTAGTTAATATCGTCGTTTAAACGACTCATTTTATCGGATTTAATGAATGACGGAGGGACTTTCATGCAACAGAACGCATCAGACGTTACCTTGTATGTAACGACAATGGAAGTGACAACAATCACACCACTGCAATTTTTCTCAGCTAGTGACATGTATAAAGGGCAGCGTTATTTTTGGCAAAACCGCGAAGCCACTTTAACTATAGTTGGCGTAGGGAATGTGTTAACGTTGACGGGAACGGATAACCGTTTTAATGAGATTGAAAAACAGTGGAAAGCAATACACATACATGCAAATCAAGAGCAACCTATTTTATTTGGCGGTGTGACTTTTGATCAATTAAACGATAAGAAAAGTGAATGGGGCGATTTTCCACAAGCACTTTTTGTCGTAGCAAAATATCAATTTATACAAAAGGGACAACAGTGTTTTATGAATATTCAGAGCACAAGTCCAATTACAGCAAAAGATCAAGCAGAGGCAGAGGCTTTTTTAGCTGCCATTAAAACAGCTACAATCACACTTGAGAAGCCTAAAATGATAGCGTATACAGAGCCTGAGAAAGAAGCTTACTTACAAGCGGTTAAAGAGGTTACAACTCGCATTCGTAATAAAGAAGCAGACAAAGTAGTATTAGCTAGAACATTAGCTTTACAATTTGAAAATCAAGTTCAACCTGCACAACTTATAAGTGACTTATTAAAAGAACAGCCAGATTGTTATATTTATGGTTTAGAATTTGGTCAGCGCTTTTTTACAGGTGCATCACCAGAGCGCTTAGTACATGTCGCAAAGCACCATGCCTACTCCGCTTGTGTAGCAGGTTCCATTAAAAGAGGCGTAACAGCAGCAGAAGATGAGGTATTAGGGTATACACTATTACATGATGATAAAAATGGTGGTGAACACCAACATGTTGTTGATATGATCGCGGATACGTTTAAAGCGCATTGTACAACCTACAAAGTGCCTAAACAACCTCAATTATTAAAAAGTAGAGATATTCAGCATTTGTATACACCAGTAGAAGGCGTATTAAAAGCGCAAAAAACGATTTTACAACTCGCAAAAGACTTACACCCTACACCTGCATTAGGCGGCGTACCACGCAATAAGGCAATGGCAATTATTCGTCAACATGAAGCAATGAATCGTGAAATGTATGCTTCGCCTATTGGCTGGCTTGATACGACAGGGGACGGAGAATTTGCTGTTGCATTACGATGTGCATTGATTCATGATAAACAAGCTTATTTATATGCTGGTGGTGGCATTGTGGCTGATTCAGAGCCACAATCAGAGTACGAAGAGACACTTGTAAAATTTAGACCAATGTTACGTGCATTAGGGGGAGATTTACATGAATGAAAAACGCATTTTATCACAATATGTGTATAAAATGGTGGCTACATTAGTAAAAAATGAAGTTGTAGATGTTGTCATAAGTCCAGGTTCAAGGTCTACACCTCTAGCCTATGCCTTTGCCGCTACACCTATGATTAAAGTATATCGCCAAGTTGACGAACGCTCAGCAGGTTTTTTTGCGTTGGGATTAGCCAAGGCACAAGCGAAACCTGTGGTACTGCTTTGTACATCAGGTACAGCTGCCGCCAATTATTATCCAGCAATTGTAGAGGCACACTATGCGAGAGTACCACTTATTGTAATTACAGCAGACCGTCCACATGAGTTAAGAGAAGTTGGCGCGCCACAAGCGATTAATCAACCACATTTATTTGGCGAGCATGTAAAGTGGAGTGTGGATTTTCCTATTCCAGATGATGCCAAACAAACATTACCATTTATCGAACGTCACTTAGTACGTGCTATTAATACAGCTTACAGTGCACCGTATGGCCCTGTACATATTAATGTACCTTTTAGAGAACCATTATTAATTGAGATTGACGATATTGTATTATACAGTGATTACCAAGAGACATTTAAAAGCGAACTCGTACCAACGCCAGAGGCACAGTATCACTTCGGCAAACTTTTACGTAACACAGAACGTGGGTTACTCATTATTGGAGAACTCCCCCTAGGGACCAATAGAGATTTATTATGGTCTGTCATACGTCGTTTAAAGTGGCCTGTATTAATTGAGCCGCTTTCTAATATGAGACGTGCAGTGCCTCAAGATTGTATGTCGTATGTTATTACTACATATGATGCTTTGCTAAAAGTAGATGCATTTAAAGCGCAAGTACAACCTGAGACGGTAGTAAGATTTGGCGCACAACCGATATCTAAATTTGTTATGCAATTTATTGCTGAAACGATGCCTGAGCACTATATTGTTGTGGATGAGTCTAGTCAATTTAGAGACGCCATTGCATGTGCAACCCATGTACTGCAAGCAGAGCTAACGGCATGGCTAGAAGAGTTAACTTTATCCGATAATGAAGCGGATGACATGTATTTGGCTAAATGGCAAGAGGCACATACTATTGCTAAACAAAAGATAAGCCAGTACGAGGGTACAGATGAGGGAGCAGTGGTCGCTGATATTTTAAAGAACTTGCCAAATGGCAGTGATATTTTTGTCAGTAATAGTATGCCAATACGCGATATTGATACCTTTTTCTTAGAGACAACTAAAGATATTAAAATATATGCAAACCGTGGTGCTAATGGGATTGATGGTATTATTTCAACGGCATTAGGTATGTCTGCTACTACAAGCCGCCCCATGCATGTGCTAATTGGCGACTTAGCTTTATTACATGATAGTAATGGTTTTATTGCTACGCGCTATCAACAGTGCCAACTGACAACGATTGTATTGAATAATGATGGCGGTGGTATTTTCTCTTATTTACCACAAGCACAAATTGAGCCACATTATGAAGATTTGTTTGGCACGCCAACAGCATTAACATTTGAGTCATTGGCAGCACTGTATGAGATGCATTATGAGATGGTAAATTATGACCAATTACAACTAGTGAATTTTCATGAACAAGAAACATTAATGTTATTAGAAGTAACAACGAATCGAAAAGAGAATGTAGCGGCGCATCGTGCATTGTGGGCACAAATTGCGGAGGCAATCGAATGAAAACACTTGTATGTTTACATGGCTTTACAGGTTCCGAAGCGACGTGGTATGACTTAGCAGACGATTTACAAGATGTGCATATTATTGCGTTTAATTTATATGGTCATGGCAAAAATCACATGGAAGAGCGCTATACGATGGAAGACCAAATTGATGCGATACATCGTGCTTTAGCAGACGTCCCTTCATTTGCATTGATGGGTTATTCTATGGGAGGGCGCACAGCACTTTGTTATGCGGCTAAATATCCCGAGAAAATTACACAACTCTTTTTAGAGAGTGCATCACCTGGCTTAAAGAAAGCTTCTGAGCGAGCAGCAAGGCGAGTGCAAGATGAGAAGTTAGCTTGCATGTTGGAGCACGAAGGATTAATCGCTTTTGTAGATTATTGGCAAGATATTGCTTTATTTCACACGCAAAAGCAATTATCAACAGAACGCCAACAACAAATTCGTACAGAGCGTCTCAGCCACGAAGCAAGTGGCCTCGCTATGAGTCTACGATGTGTGGGTACAGGTTCACAGCCATCGATGTGGGGAGTGTTACCATATTTACAGATGCCTGTAACCTTACTAACAGGCGCACTTGATGATAAATTTTGTGTAATTGCAGAAAAAATGCTTAAAAAAATGCAAAATGCAAAACATATTATTGTAGAAGGTGCGGGTCACGCAATTCATGTGGAAAAATCGAAGCAATTTGCTACAATAGTAGAGGAAGAACTTTTTAATAAAGAGGAGGCTTTTTAATGACTCGTACATGGGAAACAATCCGAGAATACGAAGATATTAAATATGAGCTATACAATGGTATTGCTAAAGTAACAATTAACCGTCCGGAAGTGCGCAATGCCTTTCGTCCGAAAACAGTCATGGAAATGATTGATGCATTTTCACGTGCCCGTGATGACCAACGTATTGGTGTAATTATTTTAACAGGTGAAGGTGAACATGCATTCTGCTCAGGCGGTGACCAAAAAGTACGTGGTCATGGTGGTTATGTAGGTGACGATGAGATTCCACGTTTAAACGTATTAGATTTACAACGTTTAATCCGTGTGATTCCTAAACCAGTTGTAGCAATGGTAGCTGGCTATGCAATTGGTGGCGGGCATGTTTTACACGTAGTATGTGACTTAACGATTGCAGCGGATAATGCACGCTTTGGTCAAACAGGCCCTAAAGTAGGTTCATTTGATGCAGGTTATGGTTCAGGCTATTTAGCTCGTATTATCGGTCATAAAAAAGCGCGTGAGATTTGGTACTTATGCCGTCAATATGATGCACAACAAGCACTTGATATGGGCTTAGTCAACACAGTAGTACCATATGCACAGTTAGAAGATGAAACGGTACAATGGTGTGAAGAGATGTTAGAAATGTCACCAACTGCATTACGTTTCTTAAAAGCAGCTATGAATGCTGACACAGATGGTTTAGCAGGTTTACAACAAATGGCTGGTGATGCAACATTACTTTATTACACAACAGAGGAAGCAAAAGAAGGGCGCGACGCATTTAAAGAGAAGCGCCAACCAGATTTTGGTCAATTCCCACGTTTCCCTTGATTTTAAAAAGCTGAGAACATGTTCTCAGCTTTTTTATTTTGGCAAGAATACACTTTTTTATAGTTCTTTTGAAAATAAATACGGATAGGATGATTGAAATTTATTAAAAAGGGAAGAAAAATAGTAGAAAACAAAGGGAGGAGGTATCTGAGGTGAAGCGATTTGTCAGTTTGATATTCGGTTTGTTGATTTTTGTCGTTACAGCAACATTACTGTTTCTTTATGCAGAAGTACCCTCTTGGGAAAAATATCAACAAGAGTTAACAAGCTATAGCTGGTTTGACACGGCGCTTTATAGCACAGCAGGTATTTTATTAGTAATTGCCTTATTTATGATAATATTTGCGTTCCTACCATCGCATCGAAAAAGGGGGCTATACTTAAAATACAATGATGGCGAGATTTATTTAAACAAGCGTTCGATTGAAAAGAATATACAGCATACCGTTGCGAAATATAATGATATTCGACAACCGACGATTAACGTCAAACTGTATCAAAAGAAAAAAGCATCCTACATTGATATCGTTGTCGACTTATTCGTCGCGCAGTCTCATAATGTACAAACGTTACTTGAAACGTTACGTGAGGACATTAAAGAAAGTACAGAAGATTTCTCAGAGTTACCTGTAAGGGAAGTAAAATTGAATGTATTGGACCAAAAGCTATTAAATAAACGAGTTCTTTAGTAAGGAGGATTCTCGTATGAATCAATCACGATCATACACTGACTTACTACGAGACTATAAATGGCGTATACTTGGTTTTCTTATTATGCTTGTAGTAAGTATTTTATTTTTGACAATCGGATTTTGGAAAACAGTTCTTATTTTAATCTTAACAGGTCTAGGCATTGGCATTGGCTATGCTAAAGACCGAAAAGAAGAGTTTCTTATATTTTTAGATAAAATACGATAGGAGAGAAGAAAAATGGCAAACACTACAGAACAATATAACAAACAAGCAGGCGTGAACGAAGAGGAAAATGAGCGTGTATTTGAGAATACATTAACATTTGACGATGGTGTAATCGAAAAAATCTCTGCGATTGCAACGCGAGAAGTGAACGGAATTTTAGATATGAAGGGCGGCTTTGCTTCAGGTATTACAAGTGCCTTTGGTAATAATGACTTAACAAAAGGTGTCTCTGTTGAAGTGGGTGAAAAACAAGCGGCAGTTGATTTAAAAGTAATCATTGAATATGGTCAAAGTGCACCAGCGATCTTTAAAAAAGTAACAGAAGTAATTAAATCACAAGTCAAACATATGACTGGCTTAGAAGTTGTAGAAGTGAATATGAATGTAGAAGATGTAATGACGAAAAAAGAATATAATCAAGAAACATCTTCTAAAAAGGATAATGATTTAGAATAATTATTAATATTAAAAAAACTAACCTGTTTAATAAGACAGGTTAGTTTTTTTATGAAATCACCTAATTTATTACATATAAATAAGAGGCTATGCGCATCTAATGTAACGATCACTGTACAACACGTCAATGTATTGTAGACTGCGATTATTTGAGCGTTAGCATGTCGTAATGCATAGCTAAGCAAATTTGTGCTAGTATATGGCTTATGAAATTGACATATGAATCTAGTTTTTTTAATTCATCATTTTAGCTACAATAGGAAGTAGGAGGGAAGTACAATGCAAAATTGGTTATTACAGCGTGCCTATCTTACGCCAGAGAGACAAGCCTTACAGTTTGAGGGGCGTACTTACACATGGTACACATTAGTGGAGCAGGCTAAAAGAAGAGCAGGGCAACTTATTACAGCAGGTATTACGCCTCACAGTAGAATTGCTTTATTAAGTCCAAATAGTGATGAGTTAGTCATTACAATATATGCGGGCATGTTATTACAGTGTGAATTAGTAATGTGTAACTGTCGACTATCAGCTACAGAAATTCAAGCGCAATTACAGGATGCCGAAGTGACTCAAGTCATTGCAACAAGTGAACAACAACATAAAGTGGCGTCAAATGTTATTTTATTAGAAGAGGTACAGCAAAAAGAAGTACGTATAGTTGATATGGCCACAGAATGGCAAGAACAAAACACACTATCCATTATGTATACGTCAGGTACAACAGGCTCACCAAAAGGTGTGAGACAAACATATGGCAATCATTTATCTAGTGCATTGTCAGCTAGTTTAAATGTAGGTATGTCACCAGAAGATGTTTGGCTTTGTACGATGCCACTTTTTCATGTCAGTGGCTTTTCTATCTTAATGCGTGCAGTGATTTATGGGAATGAGGTGCTGTTATATGAGCGTTTTGATACAGCTGAAGTAGTGCACCAAATAATTACAGGTAAAGCTACACATATGTCAGTAGTTGCCTATACATTGGCACAAATATTAACACAACTAGAGCAACAAAACCTTGATGTGCCACCTAGTTTTAAATTAATGTTAGCAGGTGGAGGTACAATCCCCGAGCGTTATTTATTACGTGCACAACAAGCAAATATACGAATTGCACAAACATATGGCATGACAGAAACCTGTTCTCAAACGGCAACACTCCCACCACAAGATGCCTTGCGCAAGTTAGGTTCAACAGGTAAGCCGTTATTTTTTAATGCGATGCGCATTGAAGGAACGACTGAGCCATTTATTCAAGGAGAAATTTGTGTAAAAGGCCCTCATGTTACACCTGCCTATATTGGGAAATTTGCTACGCGTAATACGATGCAAGATGGTTGGTTGCATACTGGTGATATTGGTTACTTTGATGATGAGGGTTATTTATATGTCGTTGACCGTCGTGCAGATTTAATTATTTCTGGGGGAGAAAATATTTATCCAGCAGAGATTGAGCAAGTATTATTGGGGCATGCTATGGTTTTAGAAGCGGGTGTTTGTGGTATAGAAGATGAGCGCTGGGGCAGTGTGCCTGCTGCTTTCATTGTAGTGACAACATCGTATCGTCAAGAGGAAGTAGAAGCTTATTGTAAAGCGCATTTAGCAAGCTATAAATGCCCCAAACATTGGTTTGTTGTCTCACAACTGCCACGCAATGCCTCTAATAAAATTATGCGTCATCAATTACGAGAGTTATTAACATAACCTCATTGATGGAGTTGGCAAAGGAGTTTTCACTATCATAGATGCACTTTATCATAGCAACGAACCGATATTTGCAACATTAAGTTGGCCTCATATTACATGGCTCTTACTTGTTTTATGTGTTGCGATATTACTGGTGCGCAATGCTGAAAAAATTCAGAAGACAAAATTAAAGCATTACTTACGTTATATATTTATTAGTATTATCGTTGTGCAACAAGTGTTGTTATACAGTTGGTATGCCATGAATCATGAATGGTATGCCTCTGATGCCTTGCCATTGTATCCATGTCGACTTACTACATTGTTAGTGTTGATGATGCTTATTATAAAACGACCGTTATTATTATCATTTACATTTTACTGGGGACTAATAGGTGCTTTTTTAGCATTGTTATCGCCAGAAACAGGGCAACTTGGCTTTCCAAATGCGATGTTTATTCAATTTTTTATGGGGCATAGTGCATTATTTTTAGGTGTTATTTATTTAGCAATACTATTTCAATTTACAGTAAATGAGAAGGCATTATACAAGGTGTATCGTCAAAGCTTAGTGTATTTCGGACTATTATTAATGATTAATACAACTTTTAATACAAATTATGCTTACTTACGGGAGCTGCCACCATCTGTATTTCTTAATTGGGTTCCTTCTTATCCATGGTATATTCCTATAGAGATAGCAGTCATTTTCATATTGTTTTATTTGTTATATTATGTTTGTCAAAAGTGGCAACGTGAAATATAGAGAGCATAATAGAAAAGTGGTGAAAAGGATAATAATGCTATGTCCTCTTCACCACTTTTTATATAATTATTGAGCAAGGTCAGCAAATATTGCTTGTATCGCTTCTTCCAAAGAATAATCTAATTCTTCCTCATATTGTTGAATAGCCTCACTCATTTGAGCGATAATGGTAGGGTCTGTAAGCTCTTGTAACTTATGTTCGTTTAATTTTCGTACCATACCACGCGCATTGAGATAATGAAAATTCTCCTCCTCAGGCCCTGGCAAGAAATGATCAATAAAAATAGGAATACGTTTACGCATCACTTCAGTCATGGTGACACCACCTGGCTTTGTTACCATAGCGGATGTGCTCTCGTACAAGGTATTCATTTCAGAGCGAGATGTAATGTATCCTTGTGGGATTAAAGAGTCTCTATTTGCCTGTTTGATTTTTTGATAAAGTTTTTTATTACTGCCACATAAGACAGTGAAGGTTGTATCAGGCAATAGAGCAGTTAGGTCAATGAGCGCTTGTACGTCCATAAAGCCGATATTACCACCAGCTAGTAACACGTGATGAGATTGAGGTGTTGCAGGTGTTGTTGTAATCCCAGAGTGAATAGGTACACCTGTTACAAAAATGCGTGATGCCTCTCGTCCAAATGTTTGTATAAGCTGCTGTTTAGCTTCTTGGTGTGGCGCTAAATGATACTCACTGGTGTTTTTCGCCCATACATCATTCATAAAAAAGTCCGTATAAGCATTTACAACAGGTACATTTTTGATAGCATTATCACGCTTTAACATACCTAAAATGCTAGAGGGAAAAGCATGTGTGCAAATAATAAGATCGGGATTATATTGTGCCACAAGTTGTTTCATTTTACGTAAAAAGAATTTAGCAAAGAAAGGTGGCGTTTCTTTTGTTGTTTTTGGTTTTTTGTTATTGACAATTTTTTCGTACATCAATTGATAGGATTTTGGTGAAGAGTGAATCCATTTAATATAAAAGGTGCCAATCCCTTTTTCCATAGTAGCATTCGTATAGCTCAGTAAGTCAACAGTATCAATTTGCACGGTGCTGTCAACTTTTTCGATTGCATCTATAATAGCTTCTGCTGCCTTTGTATGCCCTGTAGGGAAACGAAATAAAGGTAACATTAAAACTCTCATGCTTTTTTGGCTCCTTTCCATTTCTTTTTAATATATTGTATGATGAGGTGCACAATGAATAGGCCAAATAAAATAAAACCAATGGAAGAAATATAAACGGGCGGAATGTTAAAATATCGACCAATGAAATAACCTGCTGCCATATAAGGGACAATCCAAACGATCGCACCTATAATGCTGTAAGTCATAAAGAGTGAAAGGCGTAATTTAGCCACACCAGCCACATAAGGACTAATTTGCCGTATACCTGGTAAAAAGTAAGCGCCGATAATAGTGAGTCGGCTTTTACGTACATAACGCTGTGAAACGTGTTGCCAACGTTCTTCTGTAAAGCCAACATAATGCCCCCAACGTTGTAACATAGGTAAGCCTAATTTTTTACCAAGTAAATAACCTGTCATCATACCTACAATTGTACCAATCACAGCAAAGAACACAGCATGTGTAAAGTCCATACTGCCTGTTACACAAGCCATGCCAATAATAACAAGTAACGACTCTTCGGGTGCGGGAATGCCGATAATACCAAAAAAGGCGCAAATAAATATAATAATGTAGCCATATGTACTAAAGGCATGAATAATAAAGTCAACCGTCATACAGGGATCGCCCTACACTTTTGCGTTGTACTCGTTAAAAAACGTTTCAGCTGTAGTAACATACTTTCAGGTGCTTGTTGGTCAGCGCCTTTTGTATCGCCATTATCATGCAGTAATAAAATGGCGCCATCTTCGATAGGTTCATGTAATTGAGCTAAATGATTATCATGCAATTTCCAGTCTTTAAAAATATGAGACCATAAAATAACATCATACTTTTTAGCAATTTGTCGTGTAGCTAGATTAAAGTGTCCCCAAGGCGGACGATATAAAATTGGTACAATTGTTGTTGCTTGTTCAATTACTTGTGCCGTTTTTTCAATTTGTCGCTGTAACTGGTAAGGCGTAAGTTGCCAACTTGATGTGTGCGTGTAATGGTGAATCCCAATCGTATGTCCCTCTTTTACCATGCGTTGTAAAATATGAGGGTACTTCTCGGCTAACTCACCTACGACAAAAAATGTAGCAGTAGCATCATATTTTTTTAACAAATCCAGTAGGGCAGGCGTATACACAGGATGTGGCCCATCATCAAAAGTTAAGTAAATCGTATTATGTGTAGGTATATTGCGAATAATACGTGGATTATATAAACGCTCAAATAATGTTGCCCCTACAGAATAGGCAATAGGTAATGCCAATAAAGAGGCGATTGTGGTTTTACGCATTTTACCACTTCCTTTTCTTTTCATTCTTTTTGTATAACGATTGAACAGACTAAAAGTTTCGTATTACTATGTTATACCCTAAAATAAGCTACATTGTTCCACCGTTTATATCAATAGTAACGTAAGTTAAACGATCTGCACATAGAAAATAAAAAAGTGCTATAAAAAGTCATCGACTTTTTATAGCACTTTATCGCAAGTGAAATTATAGTACAATAAAACTATTGTAATGCTTTTTTCAAAGCTTCTAAATTGCGATACATTAAACTAAAATAATCTTCTTTTTGTTTAATATCCTCATTTGTTAGCACACTTAAGTTGTGTAAAGTGCTAGATGTAGCGCCAACTTCTTTTTGGATTACTTCGGTTAGCTTAGATGAAACATTTTGTTCAAAAAATATAGTAGAAATATTATCTTTTTTAGCCTGTTCTACCAGTTTCATTAAAGCTTTTTGAGAAGGCTCACTTTGTGAGTTTAATCCTGCAATAGGCACTTGATTAAGCCCGTAATTACCTGCAATATAGCCAAAAGCAGCATGTGATACAAAGAAGGTATGTTGCGTAACATCTTTTAAACCTTGCGCGTAATCTTTATCAAGCTTTTGTAAGTCTTGTATAAGTGCATCATAGTTTTTAGTAAAGTTCTCTTTCTCTGCAGGCATTTTTTCAGATAAGGTGTGTAAAATACTCGCAGCTAAATCCTCACTAATACTTGGTGATAACCAAACGTGCGAGTCAATTTCACCATGAGCATGGTCATGTTCGTGTTCGTCATGTTCATGCTCCTCATCCTCTGCGTGTACATGACCAGTACTAGTCGCTAATTTAGCATCTGTCACACGGTCAGCAGTAGCTACAAGTGAAACGTCTTCTTTATCCAATGTTTTTTTAGCGTTTTCCACAAAGCCTTCTAACCCCAAGCCAATATAGAAAAAGATGTCAGCATCTGCTAATTTCATCATATCTTTTTGAGTAGGCTCAAAAGTATGTTCATTAGCACCAGGGGGATAAATGGAATGAACATCCACTTTATTACCAGCGATGCGTTCTGTAAAATAAGATAAAGGATAAACCGTAGTATAAACGGTCAAAGTGTCAGATTTAGCTTGACGTACTTCTTTATTACATGCACTAAGCCCCAAGACCGAACAGAGTAATAATAAAGCGATAATATATTTTTTCATAGTAGAGCACCTCTTAAATAGTAATGATTACGTTTTGTTAATAACCGTTTTTATTGTAACGTAATTATTTTGTAAAAACAAGCATAAAAATAACCTTCACGTTATTTTTTACGTGAAGGCCATTTTTCGGGTACAGGGTCAAAGCCACCTTTATGCAAAGGGTGGCACTTTGATATACGTACAATGGTTAAAATAAAACCCTTGAAGGCTCCATGTTTTTCAAATGCTTCAAGCCCATAAGATGAACAAGTAGGGTGGAAGCGACAAGAAGGTGGGGTAAACGGTGAAATCGCTTTACGGTAAAATTGAATGAGCCAAATAAAAACATGCTTCATTGACGGTCATCTTTAGTGTATGTCTTTTGAACAGGATGCTCATCAATGGTTTGTTTTAAAGATACTTTTTTCTTTTTAATAATAATGATTGCTGCCATAGCAAAAATAAACATAATTAAAGCAATCATTACAATGATAGCGGTAGGTACACCCATTTTCTTCACTCCTTGTGTATACTCTCCCCCCTATTATAAGAGATTGAAGAGAAAGAATGAAGTGAATGAATTTCGACAATCATGGTAAACTAAATAAGCAGGAGGTGTTAAAGATGTTCACCTTTACAGATGTAAATGGTTTACAAGTAAATTTGTTTTTTGAGCCTAACCACAAAGTGTCTTGCCAGCACGTCTTAGTGCTAGTTAAACGACATGACCAATATTTATGTACGATTCATAAAAAACGTGGTGTGGAGTTTCCTGGTGGTAAAGTTGAGAAAAACGAAACAGTTGAAGAGGCAGCAGCACGTGAGGTTTGGGAAGAAACAGGTGTGCGTATTTCAACGCCTCAGTGGCTAGCTTATTATGAAGTATTAGATAAAACCCCTTTTTGTAAAACCGTTTTTATAGCAGAAGCCGTAGAGGAAGAGCAAGTCCCGATTGACGAGGAAACGATAGGCAAGTTGTGGTTAACGGAACAAGAGTTATTCAATCAGCCAAAACTTAGCTTTTATATGAGAGATGAAGGTATGGCTAAAATCTTGGAGTATGCTCATGCAAAATGGTGAAATAGTTTATAGTAAACTTTATCCTTCACCAACGCCTTGTGTAACATTACAAGAGATTACATACTACGCTAAAGGTGTTTTAGTAAAAGGATTATTAGCGATCCCACAAACCTATCAAGATGGATTAATTTATTTACGAGGCGGCATTCAAAGAGTTGGCATGATACGACCAGCAAGAATTGCTGAATATGCGCAACAAGGATTTATTGTTTTTGCTCCTTATTATCGTGGTAATCGTGGTGGGCAAGGGCGTGATGAATTTGTAGGTGTTGACCGTTATGATGCCATTTACGCAGTGGATGTCTTACGAGCATATTGGGAAGGAGACATTCATTTACTCGGTTTTTCACGCGGTGTCACAATGGCTTTATGGACAGCTATTGAGCGAGATGATATCAGCTCTGTTGTTGTGTGGGGCGGCATGACGGATGTTGCGTTAACTTACAACGAACGAATGGATATGCGTCGTATGATGAAACGTGTGATTGGAGGTACACCTACTAAAGTACCAGATGCGTATGAAGCACGCACACCATTGCGTCATGTCCATAAAATAGCAGCAGACGTGTTAATTATCCATGGTGTTAAAGATTATCATGTATCGATTACACATAGTGAATTATTACAACGAGCTTTACCACAAGCGAGTACTTGGTATTATAAAGACTATGGTCATGCATTCCCACCTGCTATACATCGTCAAACGGTTAATGCTTTGACCACATGGATGAAGGAGGCAAAATCATGAAAAAGTTTATGTTTATGGTTTTTTCAATCATAATGGCACTCTTGACTGTATCCATATTTGCTAAAAAAGCTGAATAAGATATGTAATATTTTGTACAAGGAAAAGACACTCACGATGTTTTACGTGAGTGTCTTTTTTTAGAGTGTCCAACTTAAACGATTGGTCCACCTTGAGTTGTAATATTTTCAGGTACGTTGGCAAACTTTTTAAAGTTATCTTTAAACAAGTCCGCAAGTTGTGCTGCTTTTTGATCATAAGCGGCTTTATCAGCCCATGCATCACGTGGGTTTAATACTTCACTTGGTACCCCTTCTACTGCTGTAGGGATGTGTAAACCAAATACCTCATCTTGAATAGTAGGTACACCGTTTAATTTTCCATCGATAGCTGCACGTACCATTGTGCGTGTGTATGATAGTTTCATACGGTTACCAACGCCGTACTCGCCACCAGTCCAACCAGTGTTAACTAAAAATACTTGTGCGCCATGCTCATCGATTTTTTGACCTAACATTTCCGCATAAACCGTTGCTGGAAGTGGTAGGAATGGTGAACCAAAGCAAGTAGAAAATACTGGTTCAGGCTCTGTTACTCCACGCTCTGTACCAGCAAGTTTAGAAGTAAAGCCACTTAAGAAGTGGTACATCGCTTGTTCTTTTGTCAATTTACTGATTGGAGGTAATACGCCAAACGCATCCGCAGTTAAAAATACAATGGTTTTTGGATGACCTGCAACTGAAGGCGTTACAATATTTTCAATGTAGTCAATAGGGTAAGCTACACGCGTGTTTTCTGTTAATGAACCATCGTCATAATCTGCAATGCGTGTTTCTGGGTCAATGACTACGTTTTCTAGTACAGAGCCAAAGCGGATTGCGTTATAAATTTCAGGTTCTTTTTCAGCAGATAAATTAATGGTTTTAGCATAGCAGCCACCTTCAATATTGAAGACACCATTATCTGACCAACCGTGCTCATCGTCACCGATTAATTTACGGTCAGCATCAGCAGATAATGTTGTTTTACCTGTGCCTGATAAGCCAAAGAATAATGCTACATCGCCAGCTTCACCAACGTTTGCTGAACAGTGCATAGATAAAATATTTTGCTGTGGTAATAAATAATTCATGATGCCGAAGATGGATTTCTTCATTTCGCCAGCATACTCTGTACCACCAATTAAGATGATTTTCTTTTCAAGCGAAACGATGATAAATGTTTCAGAGTTAGTGCCATCTACTGCTGGGTCAGCATGGAAAGTCGGTGCAGAAACGATTGTGAAATCAGCTGTATGGCTAGCTAATTCAGTATCAGTAGGGCGGATGAATAATTGGTGACAGAATAAATTGTGCCAAGCATATTCATTAACAACTTTAATGCTAAGTTGGCTATCTTTATCAGCGCCAGCAAAACCATTAAATACGAAAACTTCGTCTTTAGTCTTTAAATAGTTCACTACTTTAGTGTATAATTTATCAAACACCTCAGCAGAGATCGGTTGGTTTACTTTACCCCAATCAATTTTGTCTTTTGTGCTTTCTTCTTCAACGGTATATTTATCTTTAGGAGAACGACCTGTATATTTACCAGTTTCAGCGCAAACCGCACCATCAGCTGTTAACATAGCCTCGCCGCGTGAAGTGGCTTTCTCTACAAGTTGTGCTACAGAAAGTTGATTCTTAATATTGCTACCGCTTAATAAGTCCTTCAGTTCGTTATGGATATCTACTGAATTCATCGCTTATTTACCATCCTTTTTTATAATATTCCTAATTATATAATTAGGGTGACTTTCGTAATTTCAAAAATAGTATAACACATTTACTTAAATAATCTATACTAATTATACGATTAATTTTTGCAAAAGTTCTCTATTTCGAAAAATAGACAAAAAATATTTGACTTTAACGCATATATTTCGTAACATGATATGCGAACGGATACTCTTATCCCGAGCTGGTGGAGGGTCAGGCCCTATGAAACCCGGCAACCTGCATTATATGTATATATAAGGTGTTGGTGCTTAATCTGAATGCAAGGGAATTGCCCTTGAACGATAAGAGTGAAAGGATACCGAACGTTAACTCCTTTCCTCACTTTTTATTGGTGAGTAAAGGTTTTTTTTGTTTCTACAACATTTTAATAAGTACCTAATATAGATTTTCCTTATTAAAGTACCTTTCTATATTCCTTGTGTTTAAAGCAGTTAGCGGCTTTATCGTTTAAAAAAACGAACATGGGAAGAGTACCGTATCAATGCGATCATCGCAAACATACTAGGAGGAAACAATTATGACAAAACGTCGCCTATTTACATCTGAAAGTGTTACAGAAGGTCATCCAGATAAAATTTGTGATCAAATTTCAGATGGTATTTTAGACGCTATTTTAGCAAAGGACCCTAATGCACGGGTAGCATGTGAAACAACGGTTACTACAGGTTTAGTATTAGTAGCAGGTGAGATTACGACATCCACTTATGTGGATATTCAAGGTGTTGTACGTGACACTGTAAAAGAGATTGGCTATACGCGTGGCAAGTATGGCTTTGATGCGGAAAACTTAGCTGTATTAACAGCGATTGGTGAACAGTCTCCAGATATCGCACAAGGTGTTGACCAAGCACTTGAAGCACGAGAAGGCGCTATGACAGATGAGGAAATAGAAGCGATTGGCGCGGGAGACCAAGGCTTAATGTTTGGTTATGCATGTAATGAAACAAAAGAGCTTATGCCTTTACCTATTTCATTAGCACACCAGTTGGCACGTCGTCTAACTGAAGTGCGTAAATCAGGTGAACTGGCTTACTTACGTCCGGATGGTAAAACACAAGTTACCGTTGAGTATGATGAACATAATATCCCTGTGCGCGTTGACACGATTGTTATTTCTACACAACATGATGAGGCTGTGACATTAGAGCAAATTCAAGCTGATTTAAAACGTGTTGTCATTGCACCAATCGTGCCTGAAGCATTATTAGATGACGCTACTAAATATTTCATCAACCCTACAGGACGTTTTGTAATTGGCGGGCCTAAAGGTGATGCTGGTTTAACAGGTCGTAAAATTATTGTAGATACTTATGGTGGTTATGCGCGTCATGGTGGCGGTGCTTTCTCTGGTAAGGATGCAACAAAAGTAGACCGTTCAGCTGCTTATGCTGCTCGCTATGTGGCTAAAAATATTGTGGCTGCAGGTTTAGCAGACCGTGCAGAAGTGCAGTTAGCTTACGCAATTGGCGTTGCTCAACCCGTATCGATTGCTGTTGATACATTTGGTACAGGTAAAGTTGCAGAAAGCGAATTAGTTACCTGGGTACGCGAGTTATTTGATTTACGCCCAGCAGGTATTATTAAGATGCTTGATTTACGTCGCCCGATTTACAAACAAACCGCTGCTTATGGACACTTTGGTCGTACAGATATTGCGTTACCATGGGAGGACACAGCGATTGCAGCTGTATTGAAAGAAAAAGCAGCATTAGTAAAATAAATAAGAGAGACCAAGATACGTATCATCTTAGTCACATAAAAAGGAAGTTGCCTAGGCAACTTCTTTTTTATATGGTTATGAAAAAGCTTTGTTATTCCCTTTTACTTGTTATGTTGTAGTGTTTTATAATATTTTCCTTTTTCAACATATTCACGTACAATGCGTGCCATATCTTTTTTATCCGTTTCATTTAATTCACGCACGACTTTTGCTGGTCGCCCCATCGCTAAACAATGGGGAGGTATTACTTTTCCAGGAGGAACAAGACTCCCTGCACCAATAAATGCACCCTCACCAATCTCAGCGCCGTCTAATATGATAGAGCCCATCCCAATTAATGCATGGTTACGAATCGTACAACTATGCAATGTAACTTGATGACCAACAGTTACCTCATCCTCAATAATAAGTGGGTAACTCGGACTTTGATGTAGGCAACAATTATCTTGAATGCTGACACGTTTACCGATTTTAGTAGGTGAAACATCGCCCCGAATTACGGTATTAAACCAAATTGTCGTTTCTGCTTCAATAGTTACATCTCCTGTTATTGTAGCGTAATCTGCAATAAACACAGAAGGGTCAATCTTTGGCTGTTTATCTTGATATGGATAAATCACAATACTCTCCCCATTTCCTTTGTTAATAGATTAATCGTATCAAACACTTTAGTGAAAGCAAATAGTAAATGACTATTTGATAAGATGTTCGTTATAATGGAAAATAGAACTGCAATTTAAAGGAGGTTCAGCTATGTGGAAGTGGGAGGCAGAAGGTCAGCCGAGAGCTGTCATTGCCATTATACACAGTGCTTATGAACACCATGGCTGGTATGCTTGGTTAATTGAACAATTAAGAGGAGAAGGCTACCATGTACTTGCTGGTGACTTACCTGGTCACGGGGAGTTAAATCGAAAATTACATGCACACGATGAGAGTTTTGAGCGGTATGACCAACATGTACAAAATTTATTGAAAACGGCATTCTCCTATGATTTACCCGTATTTATTATTGCGCATGGTTTAGGAGCAGTATTAGCTATACATGCATTGCGTAAAGGTTTTCCTGTTGCAGGCGTTGTTTTTACATCACCATGGCTACAACTAGCCTTGCAACCTGGTAAAATGGCAAGTGCTTTAACAAGTTTAAGCGCATTAACAGCCAGTGTGAAGATCACACATGAAATTGAACCGACGATGTTAACAAAGGATGTAGAGAAAGTGCATACTTTAATGGAAGACATTCCGTATAATACAACCGTTTCAGTGAAATGGTATCGCGAATTGCAACTACTACAGCGCGATATTACAACACTAATGTCTTATAAATTCCCGAATGTTCCGATTTTAGTGATGACAGGGGAAAATGATGAGATCATAGAATTAGCGGCAGCTAAAAAATGGCTATATCAACAAAAGGTAGCTGAAATGCATTTGAAAGAATGGCCAAACTGTTCGCATAGCTTATTCCAAGAGACAGAGCGCGACAGTATATTCCTATTTATGATGGATTATATTAGAAACGTTTTACGCTCGATCGGTTATATTGTAAAATAAAGGATAAGCAAAGGGGGGGCTTAGATGGAAAGTTTTTTAACAACGATTTATGATGCATTATGGGGGCCTATTTTAATTTATGGTATTTTAGTAATTGGCTTAATGTACACAATTATTACACGGTTTGTTCAAGTAAGATTAGTTAAAGATAGTGTGAAGTTAATGTTTGCTGGTGAAAAATCAGACTCTGGCATCTCTTCTTTTGAGGCTTTATCACTTGCGTTATCAGGTCGTGTGGGTACAGGTAACATTGTTGGTACCGCGACAGCTATTGCTTTTGGGGGGCCAGGTGCTATCTTTTGGATGTGGGTTACAGCATTTATTGGGGCTGCCACTGCATTTGTGGAATCGACATTAGCACAAATTTATAAAGAAGAAAATAACGGTGTCTATCGTGGAGGGCCAGCCTATTATATCGAAAAGGGTACGGGTCAACGATGGTTTGGCATGATTTTTGCTTTTACAGCTATTATTGCTACAGCTATGTTAATGACAGGCGTACAAGCAAATGCTATTGCTAGTGCTACTAAAAATGCGTTTGGTATTACACCAGCAATTACTGGAATTGTACTTGTACTTGTATTAGGTTTTATCATTATTGGTGGTGTGCGACGTATTGCAAAAGCTGCTACATTAATTGTGCCATTTATGGCGATTGCTTATATTTTATTAGCATTAGTTATTATTGCGATGAATATATCAGAAGTGCCTGCTGTGTTTGGTTTAATTGTACGTAGCGCATTTAGTGTAGATGCAACATTTGGTGGTTTGATTGGTTCCGCTATTGCATGGGGTGTAAAACGTGCCATCTTTTCTAATGAGGCAGGTCAAGGTAACGGCGCACATCCTGCAGCAGCAGCAGAGGTATCTCATCCTGTTAAACAAGGTTTAGTACAGTCATTTTCAGTTTATATTGATACGTTGCTTGTATGTTCGGCTACCGCGTTTATGATTTTATTTATGGGGACTTATAATGTACAAGAAGGCAATGAGTCAGGTCCTTACATTGTTGAACATGTACCAGGTCACTCGTATACAGAGTATACACAGATTGCTGTAGATAGCGCTTTTACATCATTACATGGTTTTGGCTCTGCATTTGTCGCAATTGCGCTATTTTTCTTTGCATTTACGACAATTATGTCTTATTACTATATTTCAGAAACAAATGTTGCCTATTTAATGCGTGGTAAAGCACAAGGAAAAGGTGTGTTCTTTGTTAAAATCATCGTGTTAGCAGCGGCCTATTTTGGGTCGGTACGTACAGCACAAACGGCATGGTTGATTGGTGATATTGGTCTTGGCATGATGGTATGGGTAAATATTATTGGGATGTTGTTATTATCAAAACCAGCCATTATTGCTTTAAAAGATTATGAGCGTCAACGAAAACAAGGGATTGACCCGCAATTTGACCCACAAGCATTAGGTATTCAAAAAGCAGATTTCTGGGTGCAACGCAATCAAAAAAAATAAATCATTGATGTAATGAAGGAATTATCAACAAGTGTAACGCTACTACGTTATATTGGTGATAATTCCTTTTTACATGAATGCATTAAAACATGATAGGGAGATGGTCGTAGATGTATAAAAAAGTGGTAATTGTAATAGGTGTTTGTCTGTTTTTTGTGACAGCTTGTACAAATGATAATCCAGATACCCCACAAAAAGCGCTCTTTTTTGAAGCCAGTATTATGCAAATAGATGGTGATTTAGCTATTGTCAGTAGCGATTTAGGGGAGATTGTGGTGGATCTTTCCGTTAATAAACAGACACAATTTGAAGTGGGTGATCAAATAAAGGTAGGTTATGATGGTGAAATTAAAGAGTCTTTCCCTGCTCAAATTACTACGTTGTCAGTTGAACGCATAGAATAAATAGGAGGTAACCTACAAAGTACGCTTGAAAAGTATTTTCCAGGCGTACTTTGTAGGTAATATTAAGAAAAAGCTTTGACTTTTTCTAATGCAATGATGAAGGGCGGTGTATTTTTTTGATTTAAGAATTGGTATTGCAACACATGAACGTATTTTTGATCATACTGGCTAACATGTTGAATGATGGCATCTCTTTCAGTTGCACCACCAGCATGCCCATGATAGATGACAAGAATAATAATCCCGCCAACGATTAATAAATCAAGCATACGGTCGATAGCTTCAATGGTAGTAGTTGCTATTGTAACAATGGAATGGTCACCCCCAGGTAAGTAACCTAGATTAAAGATGGCTGCATCAATAGGTTGTGCAACATAGTTTGTTACCATTTCATGTCCATCGTTGATTAATGTGACACGTGAAGCATAGGATCCTAGTCGTTCTTTTGTGTGGTCTAAGGCTTGTTGTTGAATATCAAAGGCATACACATGCCCTGTATTGCCAACTAACTTAGCTAAAAATAAAGTATCATGCCCATTACCAGCCGTTGCATCAATAACTGTAGCGCCTTCTTCTATAGTTTGGGTAAGTAATGTTTTAGCATATTGCAAGACACGTTCAAGTTTCATTGTGAGACCTCATATTTTTTGCCTTGCCAACTCCCACGACGCTCAAGTTCCGCATCAATACCATTTAAAACCTCCCACTTATTCACACTCCACATCGGTCCAATCATTAAGTCAATAGGACCGTCACCTGTAATACGATGGATGATCATTTCAGGAGGTAAGATTTCAAGTTGGTCTGCGACAAGTTGAATGTAAGCATCCTTATCTAAAAATGCTAGCATCCCTTTTTCATATTGTTTAACCATAGGAGTTCCTTTTAATAAGTGTAGTAAATGGATTTTAATCCCTTGTACATCAAGTTGTGCTACGGCTTTAGCTGTTGCCATCATCATGTCGTAATCTTCAAGTGGAAGCCCATTAATAATATGGGAACAAACACGAATATTATGTTTGCGTAGCTTTTCAACACCTTCAATATAAGTTTGATAATCGTGTGCACGATTGATGAGTGTTGCTGTTTTTTCATGTACGGTTTGTAAACCAAGCTCTACCCATAAAAATGTTCGCTCATTCAATTCCGCTAAATACTCAACAACATCGTCAGGTAAACAATCAGGGCGAGTTGCAATCGATAATCCCATCACGCCCTCTTGTGCTAGAGCCGCTTCAAATTTTTCTTTTAATATGGGAAGGGGAGCATGTGTATTTGTATAGGCTTGAAAGTAGGCCATCGTTTTACCATCTTTCCACTTTTGTTGCATCTTTCCTTTAATCTCCGCAAATTGTACATCAATAGGGTCTACCCGATCCCCTGCAAAATCACCCGACCCAGCAGCACTACAAAATGTGCAACCACCAAAAGCAACTGTACCATCTCGGTTAGGGCAATCAAAACCCGCATCGAGCGCTACTTTAAATACTTTATGTCCAAATTCATTACGTAAATAACGATTCCATGTATAATATCTTTTTCCATCTGAAGGAAATGGAAATTGTTGTTCTGTCATTACTTTCACTCCTCTAACGGTATATTTTAGCACGATAAAAGCAATTTGTTGTAGCTTTTTCAATATAATCCGATATAGAAAATAAGCAAGGATGCAAATGAGGGACGAAGGAGCGATGATTATGATGATATTTGGCACTGCTTCACAACAAGTAGCCATGCAAATGAATAAAAATAGCGTGCGTGATTTTACTAAATTAGCCGAAAAAAATAGGGTTGAAAAGATGCAACCTAAAAAAACACAAGATAAAAAAAGTATCTTGCCAAGAAGTACTACTGCTGATGCTATGGATGAGCTAAAAGAAAAAATGAAAGCAAGACAGGCATTACGTAAAATAGCAAGAGGAGAGGCTTTGACAGCAAGTGAGCGTAAAAAGCTAGCGGAACTTAACCCCGTTGAAAAAAAGAAGGCAGAGTTAGCTAATGAAGAGCGTAAACATTTAAAACATCGTGTGAAATATGCGAAGACTACAAAGGAAGCGCGTAAATATATTGCCCAAACGAAAATGAATGCACAGGTGATTTTTGATAAGGGGGATGTTTCATTAGGCATGTATATGATTGATAGTGCCAATAAAGTAGAAGAAGAGTACAATAACAAAACTTATAAAAAAAGACGTACACCTTATGTTGAACAAGTGGCAGAAGCAAAGTATGTAGTTACTACCATAACAAAATCTAAAACGTTAAAATGGGTGGATGTTAAGAAATAAACCATAAGACACAAAGGCCTGAGAAATGTATTATGCTTTTGTGTTTTTTTCGTTTTTAGGGGTTGTATATTTATTATTTAAGCTTTACACTTTGTGAATTGAGATGGAGAAGGGAGGCGCAAGAGTTTGCCTAAAAAAATGTGGTTTTTAATTATTGGCATGCTTGTTAATAACACAGGTGGCTCTTTTTTATGGCCATTAAATGCGATTTATATTCATGATCATTTAGGGAAATCACTTGTAATTGCAGGTGTAGCCCTTACATTGAATTCAGCTGCTGGCGTTATTGGAAACTTAGTCGGTGGTTTTTTATTTGACCGTTTAGGTGGGTATCGTGCCATCATGATAGGGATTACCTGTACGATTATATCAATAGGTTGTTTGACGTTATGGCATGGTTGGCCACAATACATTTGGTTCTTAACTTTATTAGGTTTTAGTAATGGGATTGTTTTCCCGAGCATGTTTGCTATGGCGGGCGCAGCCTGGCCAGAAGGTGGTAGGCGTGCATTTAATGCGATTTATTTGTCCCAAAATGTTGGTGTGGCAGTAGGACCGGCTTTAGCTGGTATTGTAGCGAGTTATAGTTTTAATTACTTATTTGTGATTAATTTGGTGATGTTCCTGATTTTCTTTGTCATTGCTCTTACAACTTACAAAGGGTTAGTTGATGGTGAAGATAGTGAAAAGCCACGTTCTGTATTATCTGAGAGCCAGCCGATCCATAATAGAGCTTCACTTTATGCCTTGTTGACGGTTTGTGTATCCATGATGTTAGTATGGTTAGCATATTCACAATGGAGTGCTACAATTTCCTCTTATACACAGCAGCTTGGTTTAACGTTAAAAGAATATAGTTTGTTATGGACAATCAACGGATTACTCATTGTATTAGGGCAACCTCTTATTGCGCCTCTAGTAAGACGTTGGGAAAATAAAGTAAAGCATCAACTTGTATTTGGTATTGCTATTGTCTTAGTATCTTTTGTTATTGTGCGTTATGCAGAAGACTTTACAATGTTTGCTATTGCTATGGTTGTGTTGACATTAGGTGAGATGTTCTTTTGGCCAGCAGTACCTCTTATTGCGAATCGTCTAGCACCTAAAGGGAAGCAAGGTTTCTATCAAGGTATAGTAAATAGTGCGGCAACAACAGGACGTATGATTGGTCCATTACTTGGTGGTATTCTTGTTGAGACTTACAGTTTCACGCTGATGATTACTTTTATGGTAGGTGTGTTAGCATTGGCCATCATTCCGAGTGTGTTATATGACCGACCGCTTAAAAAACAAGTAGCTACTACAAAATAAGTTGCACTCTTAACTTTTCTCGATTAGAATGAATGCATAACGAAAATATAGCGAGGAAAAGGACTAGTAAATAATGTGTACTTTGCAGAGAGTCAACGGTTGGTGAAAGTTGATAAGTAACTATTATTGAACTCGCCTTGGAGCTAGCATTAACGAAGTAGTAGTAATTAATGCCGTAAGTCTGCGATAAAGATGTAAGCTGAGTGTGGTCACTAATTTGGGTGGTACCGCGGGAGTTTATTATCTCTCGTCCCTTTCTTTTAAGAAAGGGGCGATTTTTTTTACATCTTAATCAAGCAGTGTATTAAAGGAGGAAAAAAATTGAGTTACAATCATGAACAAATTGAGAAGAAATGGCAAAAGTATTGGGCGGACAATAAGACGTTCAAAACAGAAAACGACCCATCAAAGCCTAAGTTTTACGCATTAGATATGTTCCCGTATCCATCAGGTGCAGGTTTACATGTCGGGCATCCATTAGGCTATATTGCAACAGATATGTTAAGTCAGTTTAAGCGTAAACAAGGCTATAATGTTTTACACCCTATGGGGTGGGATGCCTTTGGTTTGCCAGCTGAACAATATGCCATTGATACAGGTAATGACCCAGCAGAGTTTACGGCTAAAAACATTGCAACATTCAAACGTCAAATGAATGATTTAGGTTTCTCATACGATTGGGATCGTGAAATCAATACAACGGATCCTAAATATTATAAATGGACACAATGGATTTTCATCCAATTGTATAAAAAGGGATTGGCCTATGTCGATGAGGTAGCAGTAAACTGGTGCCCAGCATTAGGTACTGTCCTATCAAATGAAGAAGTAATTGACGGCTTGTCTGAGCGTGGCAATCACCCTGTTGAGCGCCGTCCAATGCGTCAATGGGTGTTAAAAATTACAGAATATGCGGATCGTTTAATTGAAGATTTAGATGAATTAGACTGGCCTGAGAGCTTAAAAGAGATGCAACGTAACTGGATTGGTCGTTCAGAGGGGGCAAATGTCACTTTTAAAGTAGAGAATACAGACTATGACTTCACAGTATTTACAACACGACCAGATACATTATTCGGTGCCACTTATGCTGTGTTAGCACCTGAACATAAATTAGTACAAGCAATTACAACACCTGAGCAACAAGCCGCTGTCACAACATACTTAGATAAAGTAAAAACAAAGTCAGATTTAGAACGTACAGACTTAGCAAAAGAAAAAACAGGTGTATTCACAGGAGCGTATGCTATTAACCCAATCAATGGTGAAAAAATGCCAATTTGGATTGCAGATTATGTATTAGTTTCTTATGGTACAGGGGCTATTATGGCGGTACCAGCACATGATGAGCGTGACTATGAGTTTGCTAAAGAATTTCATTTAGACATCGTGCCTGTATTAGAAGGTGGTAATATTGAAGAAGAGGCCTTTACAGGTGATGGCAGCCATATTAACTCTGGTTTCTTAGATGGTTTAGGTAAAGACGAAGCCATTAGTCAGGCTATTGCCTGGTTGGAAGAAAATAAAGTTGGAGAAAAGAAAATTTCCTATCGTTTGCGCGATTGGTTATTCTCACGCCAACGCTATTGGGGTGAGCCAATCCCAGTTATTCATTGGGAAGATGGCACAATGACAACCGTTCCGGAAGATCAATTACCATTAGAACTACCAAAAACAACGAATATCAAACCATCAGGTACAGGAGAGTCACCACTTGCCAATATTACAGAGTGGATTAATGTAGTAGACCCTGAAACAGGTATGAAAGGTCGTCGAGAAACAAATACAATGCCGCAATGGGCAGGTAGCTGTTGGTATTACTTACGTTACATTGACCCTACTAATGACGAGATGATTATTGACCCAGAATTAGCTAAACGTTGGCTGCCTGTGGATATTTATGTAGGTGGTGCAGAGCATGCAGTACTTCACTTGTTATACGCACGTTTCTGGCATAAAGTATTATACGATTTAGGTGTTGTACCAACAAAAGAGCCTTTCCAAAAATTATTTAACCAAGGTATGATTTTAGGTGAAGGACATGTGAAAATGTCTAAATCGTTAGGTAATGTCATCAATCCTGATGATATCGTCGCTTCACATGGTGCTGACACCTTACGTTTATACGAAATGTTTATGGGGCCTTTAGATGCGTCAAAAGAATGGACAACAAATGGTGTAGATGGCGCTCGTCGCTTCTTAGACCGTGTATGGCGTTTGTTTATGAACGAAGAAGGTACATTGAATGCTAAAGTGCATGGTGAAGAAGGTGGAGAACTTGAAAAAGTGTATCACCAAACGGTTAAGAAGGTAACAGATGATTACGAACATATGCGTAATAATACAGCTATTTCACAATTAATGGTATTTGTAAATGAAGCCAATAAAGTAGAGCGTATCCCAACAAAGTATGCAGAAGGTATTGTTTTATTATTATCACCTGTTGCTCCACATATTGCAGAAGAAATATGGCAACATTTAGGGCATAAGGAATCACTAACGTATGAGCCATGGCCAACATTTGACGAGCGTAAGTTAGAAGATAACGAAATCGAAATGGTTGTACAAATTAATGGGAAAGTACGTGCTAAAATTAAAGTAGCAAAAGATATCACAAAAGAAGCACTTGAGAAAGTAGCACTTGAAGATGCTAAGGTACAAGAACAAATGGCAGGTAAAACATTAGTTAAATTAATTGCTATTCCGGGTAAATTAGTTAATATCGTTATTAAATAAAACAAGGTGGAAGGCAAAGTCAGGTACGAATGACTTTGTCTTTTTTGTAAGAAGGAGAGATACTTATGTATACTTTGCAAGTTGTCAACAAATTAACACCATCACAACAACAGATGATGCGAGCCTTAGAACAGGATGCCTTTCCTCAATTTGGTGCTGTGGATGAACAAACTTTTGTCCCCATTGCCCGTTATGGACGGCTACTTTGGTATACCAGTACAAAGGATGAGCGTCCGCTTGCAGTAGCACAAGTAATACGTGATTATGAAGATGCCACATGTGCTTATATTTTTGGCTATTATGTACGTTCAGATTACCAAGGGAAAGGTTTAGGCAGTCAATTTTTTAACGCTGTCCTACAATTTTTACAACAAGAATCATTTACATCAGTTGTACTTACTGTGGATATCAAAAATGAGGCAGCGATACGATTATACAAAAAAACAGGATTTAAGATTGAAGAAGAGCGTCTGCATGAATTTGGTCAAAACGAACATCGATATTTTATGCGGAAAAAATTTAACTAGTTCATCTTGGCGTTAGATAGAGTTCATTTAAAGTTCATGTTGCTAACCTAAACTGTAGTTATTAAACGACAGGGGGAAGGCAACATGAACTTTTTTAAAACAAAAAAATGGGCACTCATTACAGTAAGCTTATGGCTAATTGCAATGGTGGTCTTAAGTATAGTAGCACCTACAGCAAAAGAAGTGAGCACAAATGCTAAAAATGGTGGGTTGCCAGATGAAGCTCAATCTATAGAAGCTAAACAATATATTAAAACATATTTTCCTACTTCAGAAGGGGCACCACTATTTGTGGTTATGCACAGCGACGAGCCTTTTACAAAAATGCAATACAATGAAGCGATTGCTATGTTAGATCATATGGTGGAAACGACTACATTAGAGGCTAAAGTATTACCATTAGCTCAAATGCCACCACAAGCACTAGAAGCATTTACTTCAAAAGACAAACAAACTTTCTTTGTGCCTATTACCATAACAGGAGAGATTGAAGGTAAGGTAGCCAAGCAAGCAATTAACAAGATGGCACAACAAGCCGAACAAGCATTACCAACTGTAGACACTTATTTTACAGGTCCAGTAGCTATAGCTGGCGATGCTTATGAGATGTTTACAAAAGCAGATGTTGTATTAATGGTTAGTACAGTCTTTGTGATTTTAATTCTTCTCATTATTATTTATCGTTCACCATTACTTGCATTCATTCCACTCGTTGGTGCAGGCATTGTTTATATGGTGGTGGACCGTGTAATTGGTTTGGCAGGTGAAGCACAATTATTAACCATTGATGGGCAAGCATTATCCATTATGTTAATTTTATTATTTGCTGTCATTACAGATTACTCTTTACTTATTTTTTCACGCTTCAGAGAAGAATTGATGAGCGAACCATCACCTACTTTAGCTATGAAAAAGGCGATGAAGCATGTACGAGAACCCATTGTTTTTAGTGGTAGTACAATTTTGCTAGGGATGTTAACGTTATTCTTTGCTGTATTTGAAATTTATCGTGTATTTGCACCTGTATTCGCTGTGGCAGTCATTATTATCTTAATGGCAGGTCTTACATTACTGCCCGCATTATTTGAGATTGCAGGGGCTAAAGCCTTCTGGCCATTTAACCCACATAAAAAGAAAACGGGACACAAAGAAGGGATTTGGCATAAGATTGCGCGCTTTGTGATTGCTAAACCATGGCGTGCCATGTTACCTGTAATTGTTATTCTCATCATATGTTCAACACAAATTTCCACCATGAAATATACGTTTAATTTATTAGATTCTTTTCCAGAAGAGATGTCATCTATCCAAGGGTACCAACAATTAGAAAAGGCCTTTTCAAAAGGTGACATTGCACCAACTACAGTAGTGGTGGAGCATAAAGAAGCGCTGACAGAGCAAAATGTTCAACAATTAGTGAAAGTGTTAGCTAAACAAACGGGTGTACAAAGTGTTACAGCACAAGGGACAAGTATCTCACAAGTAGACAACCATTTTGCTAAGCTTACATTGTTATTCAAAGATAACCCATATGATGAAGTCACATTTGATTTGCTTGAAGATATGCAGCAACGGGAGCAAGCTATTGTAAAAGAAGCATCCATGCAAGGTGCTACGTTATATTATGCAGGCGAGACTGCTGAACAAGCAGATATTCGGGCTACGAGTGAAGCGGATTTATGGCGTGTTGGTGCCATTATGATTGTACTCATCGGGATTATGCTTGGCATTCAAACACGTTCTATGATTGCACCAATATATATGATGGCGACTATTTTATTATCTTTTGGTGCAGCATTAGGCATTACCGTGATAGTATTTCAAGATGTATTAGGCTATAGCGGTTTAAGTTATCGTACACCATTATATGCTTTTGTCTTTCTTGTAGCATTAGGCGTGGATTATAGTATTATGTTAATGGCACGCATTAGAGAAGAACAACGTACACATGACCTGAAAACAGCCGTTTTAGAAGGCGTTGGCAAAACAGGAGGGGTTATCTCTTCTGCAGGATTAATACTAGCAGCCACTTTTGCTGTATTAATGACACAACCTGTTTTAGATTTACGTGTATTTGGCTTTGCTGTATTTATTGGTGTATTAATTGATACGTTTTTAGTACGTACAATTGTCATTCCAGCATTACTTGTGATTTTAGGAAAATGGAGTTTTTGGCCTAAGAAAATGAAATAGCATATAAAAATCAACGCTAACCGAGAAAAAAGGTTAGCGTTTTTTTATGTGATTTGGAAGAAAGAACATAAATAAAACGGGTTGTTATACAACAAGTGCTATGTTCATTTTCACCCTATCTATTACTACAAAGTATCCTAGCTTAAAAAAGATGAAAGTATATTTATAAAATGTTGAATTTTTCTGCTCTAAGTATATAAATATAACTTACAGGAACAAAAAAACTAAAAAACAATATTTATGGCGCTATAATAATGAACGGTGGATTATATACTTTAGATAATAGTAATCTATTTTTATAAATCAAGATAAAAAGCGTTTTATAAAGAAAAAAATGCTTTTTTTGCAATTGTTATATAATAAATGACTTCGAATGAAAATAATAAATAGTCTAAAAAATAGCTTGCAATTGTATAAAAACAAGTGGTATCTTTTAACTCATAGCCGTTCATAAAGTATTCACAAATAGCAAGATGGGGGTTGAAAGAGAAGATATGAATAAAAACAGATGGTTAATTGCATTATCTGCAATAGCAATCCACCTATCTATTGGTGCAGCATATGCATACAGTGTATATAAAATGCCAATCGCAGAACAGATGGGGTGGAGTGATTCAAAAATTACAGTAGCGTTTACAATTATGATGGGGTTAGCAGGCTTTGCAGCAGCGTTGTTTGGTAACTTTGTTGAGAAACAAGGGCCGCGTCGTTCTGCTATGTTAGCCGCCATATTATTTGGCTTAGGGCAAGCGGGAGCAGGTGTAGCCATTTTATTAGATTCTGTAACATTATATTGGCTCACTTATGGTGTACTCAGTGGCTTAGGTATGGGGATTGGCTATATTGCACCAGTATCTACATTAATTAAGTGGTTCCCAGATCGTCGAGGCTTAGCGACAGGAATGGCAGTGCTAGGCTTTGGTTCAGGCGCCTTAATTACAGCACCAGTAGCTGTAGCATTGATGAATAACTTTAGCATCTCAACAACATATTTTATTTTAGGTTCTAGTTATTTTATTTTAATGATGTTGGGTGCTTCATATATTGCACCGCCGCCACGTGAATATACAGTGGCTGGTATGGAAGCATTAGTTAAAGGTAAAAAAGAAAAAACAACTGGCGATTTAGCACAGTTGTCTGCAAGAGAGGCTGTTAAAACGAAGCGCTTTTGGATGCTTTGGACAATGCATCTCATTAGCGTAACAGCCGGAATTATGATGATCTCGGTTGCTTCACCTATGGCACAAGAGATTGCTGGTTTATCAGTAGCAGGTGCAGCAACAATGGTAGGGATTATGGGAATCTTTAACGGTGGTGGCCGTTTAGTTTGGGCAGCAGTATCAGATTATGTAGGACGCGCTAACGTCTTTATTTTATTCTTTGTTGCCGAACTTATTATCTTTATCTCATTACCAATGACGACTAACACGGTCTTATTCCAACTCTTTATTTTCCTTGTTGTAAGCTTTTATGGTGGTGGATTCTCTAATCTACCAGCGTTTGCAGGTGACATGTTTGGTACAAAGCAACTAGGAGCCATTCACGGTTATTTACTAACGACTTGGTCATTAGGTGGCATATTTGGGCCTATGATTGTAACTTTTGTTAAATCAAGCACAAATAGTTATGTACCTGTGTTCTATATTTTTGTTGGGCTTGTGGCAATCGCACTCGCTGTTGCCATTGCATTGAAAGTAGATATTACACGTGAAAAACGCAGTCTAGCTTCACAAACGACAGATGATATTTCACATGTATAGAAAAGTGCGAGGCTTACATATGTAAGCTTCGCACTTTTTTTGTTATATAACAAAAAGTATGAACTACTAATAAATTATAACAGTTACACAACACTGTCAATTTTATTTGCATGAATCCGTGAGAATCTGTCATAACACACAAGTTATTTACAAATTTGACACAGCACTCATACCAGCAATTCTACCAGTAACAAGCGCAGCGGTAATATTATAACCACCTGTATAACCATGAATATCTAAAATTTCGCCACAAAAGTAAAGACCTTGCTTTTTACGACTCGCCATTGTTTTAGGTTCGATCTCTTTTGTGGAGATACCACCACCTGTAACAAAAGCTTTTTCCATTGGTAGTGTATCATGTACAAGCATTGTAAAATGCGTTAAGGATACAGCTAATGCTTGGATTTGTAAGTGTGAGAGGTCTGCGCCATTTTTATTACCATCAATGGAGGCTTGCTGTAATAAAAAGAGTAGCCAACGTTCAGGTACAAGCCCTTTTAATGTGTTTTTAATCGCTCTTTTAGGTGCGTCTTTTGTGAGCTTTTGCAAAAGTTGAGTGGCTTCATGCGTATTCATGTCTAATGTTTGAATCGCTAGCGTTACAGGTTGTTGTGTCTTCATTTGTTCTTTCACAACAAATTGACTACAGCGTAAAATAGCAGGGCCACTTACGCCAAAGTGAGTAAATAACATATCCATCTTATGAGTAATAATTGCTTTGCCTTTTTTATTGAGTACACTCACGTTCACATCTCGCAGTGCCAAACCTTGCAACTCTTTATTTTGAATAAAGCTTTCTTGTGAAACGAGTGGTACTTCTGTTGGGAATAATGTTGTAATTGTATGACCTGCACGCTCTGCCCATGCATAGCCATCACCTGTTGAGCCTGTATGTGGTACGGCTTTACCACCTACCGCAATAATAACGGAGTGCGCTAAAAAATCACCTTGTGTTGTCCTAACACCTAGTACACGCTCCTCATTCATAATGAGTTTTGTGACAGGTGTCTGTAATTTTATAGTAACATTTTGTCGTTCTAATGCATGTAATAACACATTTACAACATCTTGCGCACGATTAGAGACAGGGAACATGCGACCGTGGTCTTCCTCTTTTAGCGCTACACCATTGGATTCAAAAAACTGAATTAAATCTTCATTGTTATAAATACTAAAAGGTCCATATAAAAAGCGACCATTCCCAGGAATATTTTTAATGATCTCTTCGATAGGTAATCGGTTAGTGACATTGCATCTACCACCACCTGAGATGGCCAGTTTTTGTCCTAATTTTTTACCTTTTTCTATGAGTAAAACTTTTTTTTGTTGTTCTGCCGCTGCAACAGCTGCCATTAAGCCGGCTGTACCGCCACCGACAATAATACAATCATACATATTTTCACTTCCTATTTTCCGCAACAAATTTAATCACCTTTCGTCTCTAGTAAGACGTGGTTATAGAAGATAATAAGCTTACCATATAAGATGACTACTTGTTTTCTTTTCGCTAATATTGCTCAATTATCATAACATTAAAATGAATTTTTCTTAAAGAAAGCAATTGAGTAAATGTTAGTTCAAGGGTAAACTATACTTTAGGTTCGTTTAGTAGTGTGTTATCGTACATTACGTTAATTTGAAAAGAATGGGTGGCTGCTTCATGTCCTCAAATAGTTTAATGAAAGGAACAGCGATATTAACCATTGGTTTGTTCCTCTCTAAAGCATTAGGCTTAATTTATATTTTTCCTTTTTACGCAATCATTGGTGAAGAAAATGTTGCACTTTATACGTATGCATATATTCCTTACTCCATCATGTTGACATTAGCCATCTCCGGAGCTCCGAATGCAGTTGCAAAGTTTGTATCAAAATATAATACATTAAATGATTATGATACAGGGCGTAGGTTAATGAAGTCGGGCTTAATGATTATGCTCGCTACTGGTATTATTGCTTTTATCGCATTATTTAGTTTAGCCACACCAATTGCAAGTATGGTCATAAAAAGTGATGACCAAGTGTTTACAGTAGCACAAATTGCCATGGTGATTCGCTGGTTAAGCTTTGCCTTAATTGTTGTACCTTTTATGAGTTTATGGCGTGGTTTTTTCCAAGGGTATGGCATTATGATTCCGACGTCTGTTTCTCAATTTGTTGAACAGGTTGTGCGAGTTGCCTTTTTATTAACAAGTTCGTTCATTATTATTGTTTTGTTAGATGGTAAAGTTGAAACAGCTATTGGTATGGCTGTATTTGCTGCATTTGTTGGTGCGATTGCATCCATGCTTGTGTTATTACACTACTGGCGTAAATATTTGCCAGAGTTTAATGATTTGCGAGCAAATGGTATTACAAGTGATGTCTCTACAACATCTATGTTTAAAGAAATTCTCACATATTCTATCCCATTTGCTTTTGTCGGTGTAGCTGACCCTATTTTCCAATTGGTTGATATGTTAACATTCAACAGCGCGATGACATCGATTGGCTTGGCTAATGTGACAGATAAGTATTTTTCAATGATTAACTTCTTATCTAATAAGATTGTAATGATCCCTGTTATGGTAGCATCAGGCTTATCTATGGCACTCATTCCTACCATTACAAAGTATTTTACACAAAATGCACAAGTCTCATTACGTTATACGATTGATAAGACATTCCAAATCATTATGTTTATTATGTTGCCTGCTTGTGTGGGCATTATGACATTATCATATGAAATTTATTTTACATTTTATTCAGAAAGTGTCGAAGGTTCAACTATTTTAATGCACTATGCACCAATTGCCATTTTATTTGCTCTATTTGCTATTACAGCAGCCTTATTACAAGGAATTAACTATCAAAAATGGGTTGTTTTTAGCTTATTGACAGGTATTTTCTTTAAGTTAGCATTAAATATTCCACTTATTAAGTTGTTTGAGGCAGATGGTTCGATTTTAGCTACAGCAATTGGTTATGGCGTAGCTATTGCTATCAATATTACGGTATTAAGTATTGCTTTGAACTATCGCTCTACTATGGTGTTTAGACGTATTATGTTAATTGCAGGTGTGACAGCGGTAATGGCATGTGTTGTTTTAGCAGCTAAATGGTTATTATCATTAGTGATTGGCCCAGCAGATACTAAATTATTAGCGTTGTTATATGTGGTAGTGTGTGCGCCAATAGGGGCGTTAGCTTACGCTTTCTTATCATTAAAATTAGGTTTAGCACAAAAGATATTAGGTGAGCGTGTTATGCGTATTGCAGCTAAATTTGGTTTGTAAGGGGTGTATGAGATGAGATTGGATAAATTGCTTGCCCATACAGGTTATGGTACACGTAAAGAAGTAAAGCAATTATTAAAAGATAAAGTTGTGACGATTGATGGTGAGGTAGCAAAAAATGCTGCTCAGCATATTGATGTGAATAAACAAGAGGTTGCTGTGTTAGGTGAGCGTATCGTGTATAGAGAGTTTGTTTATGTGATGCTACATAAGCCACCAGGTGTGGTTTCAGCAACTGAGGATTTACGTGATACAACAGTAATTGATTTATTGGACTTTGAATTACAACATTTTAAACCATTTCCCGTGGGGCGCCTAGATAAAGACACGGAGGGTTTATTATTAGTAACGAATGATGGGCAATTGAGTCATAATTTATTGTCACCTAAAAAGCACGTGCCTAAACGTTACTATGCACATATCGAAGGGATAGTGACAGATAAAGATATTACTGCTTTTGCTTATGGGGTTACTTTAGATGATGGTTATACGACAAAGCCTGCTCAATTAACGATTCTCACATCAGGTGAAGTATCCCAGATTGAATTAGTCATTCATGAAGGGAAATTTCATCAAGTGAAGCGAATGTTTGAAGCTGTAAATAAAAAAGTGATTTATTTGAAACGCCTCTCTATGGGGAGCTTACAGTTAGATGAGTCCTTGGCGTTAGGTGAGTATCGTGAGTTAACAGCACAAGAACTAGAAGATTTACAAGCAAAATAAAAAGCATTTGTAAAAGGTAGCAAGTTTCACTATCTTTTGCAGATGCTTTTTTCAGTAAAGAATGGCCCCGACGAAAAGGCCACTCTTTTGTTAATTATGACGGAATCTTAACTTTCTTACTCGTCGTTGTCCATTTGCCTCGACTTGGGCTTTGTACCAAATCGTTAAAGGCTAACACGTTCAAATCTCGTTGAACGGTGCGAGGAGTGATACTAAACTCGTCGACTAAATCTTGTGTAGTGACTGTTCCTCTATCTAGGATAAATAAATACACATCTTTAATACGATTAAGCATTCGATCAGTAGTTGGTTTCATATATGGAACCACTCCTTCATCTTAATTCTCTTGGCAAAGACTAGCGGACGACACTGAATGTTGTGTGGAATACACAAGGTTATATCATAAGTTGCCTTAGACATCCCCTTTTCCTATTGTTTTATTGTCAGATGAATTCTGACAACTCCATTATATAAAAGATTTAAAAGAAGTGCTAGTGTTACAACCATTTTTTACAATAGGCTAATAAATATTTAACAACTAACAGCCGCCACTTATTTTTACCTGTGAAGTAAAAAGCCTTCACAGTACTATTTCACGCTTTTTTTAAAAGATAAACATTTTGTCTAAAAAGTGAACCATTTTGTTAGTACATGCGATTGTAATTTCAATGATAAAGAGTAAAATAGCTATAACGACAACTAGAGGAGGTAGACAAATTGGATTGGTTAGCACAAGCAACTGCACGACAAGGAGAATTAATTGACGATTTACAGCAATTAATTCGTATTGAGAGTGTATTGAATGAGCAAGAGGCAACAGCCCAGCAGCCATTTGGTAAAGGGCCTAATGAAGCATTACATTGGTTATTAGCACGTGGTGAGGCACAAGGTATGACAGTAAAAAATATAGATGAAATGGCAGGGCATATTGAGATGGGGCATGGTGATGAACTTGTTGGTATACTTTGTCATGTCGATGTAGTACCAGCAGGTGATGAATCAACATGGACATACCCGCCATTTGAAGGCGTGATTGAAGATGGTAAATTATTTGGACGAGGTGCCATTGATGATAAGGGACCTACAATGGCTGCATGGCTAGCAATGAAAATGATTAAGGATGCTAATATTCCATTAAATAAACGTGTGCGCATGATTATTGGCACGGATGAGGAATCAGGTTTTCGTTGTGTAGACCGTTACTTTGCTACAGAAGAGTTGCCAAGTATCGGTTTTGCACCCGATGCTGATTTTCCGTTAATCAATGCTGAAAAAGGCATTGCAGATTTATTATTCACGAGTCAAGCAGAGGGAAAAGAACAGATTATTACCTTTAAAGCGGGGCATCGTACTAATATGGTACCCGAATTAGCAACTGCACAAGTGCATCATTTACAACATAGTGAGCAAGCATATCATCAATTTTTACAAGACCAAGCTTTAACAGGAACAGTGGAAACAAAAGATGGTGTAACTACGTTTACACTGAAAGGCAAATCGGCACATGCGATGGAGCCTCATAACGGGATTAATGCAGCGATTAAATTAGCAGAATTTTTACACCCTTATATGCAAGAACCAGCTAGCCGCAACTTTACATCATTTATGGTGACAGCATTTGGCAAAGATTGTTACGGTACAGCGCTAGGTTTAGCATATGAAGACGAAGCATCCGGGCACACAACATTAAATCCTGGTATTATTCATTTTGCGCATAATAAAGCAGAAATTCAAGTTAGTATGCGCTACAGTGTCACATATCCATTTGCAGAGAGATTAGCAGGTGCACAAGCTAAAATCCATGCCTTGTCATTTGCTTTTGATATCGTAAGTAATTCGCCCCCTCACTATGTAGAGGCAGATGCTCCGTTGGTGAAAACGTTAGAGCGTATCTATCGCAAGTATTCTGGCGACCAAACAACACCTTTATTATCAACAGGTGGTGGCACATATGCACGTGCTATGGCAGAAAAAGGGGAGAATGTAGCATGTGTGGCTTATGGTATGTTATTTCCAGGAGAGCCAGATGTGATGCATCAAGCAGATGAATTTGTAGTGATTGATAATGTGATTAAGGCAGCCGCAATTTATGCAGAGGCTATTGTAGCGTTAGCCACAAATTAAAGAAAAGAGGTAAGCGTATGTATGTATTATGGAACGGCAACATTGTTAAACAAGAAGAAGTAGTGATTTCACAAGAGGATAGAGGTTATCAATTAGGTGATGGTGTGTATGAAGTGATTAAAGCGTATGACGGTCAACTATTCACTATTAAAGAACATATCGACCGCCTATATGAGAGTGCTGAAAAAATTCATTTAGTCATCCCTTATACAAAAGATGTTATGCATAAAATGTTACATGATTTAGTAGAGGCAAATGAGTTAACGACAGGGCATGTGTACGTTCAAGTAACAAGAGGTGCTGCACCACGTAATCATTTATTCCCAGAGCCTGGTGTGGAAGCGGTTGTTACGGGTAATATTACATTTAAAGAACGCCCAGTGGAGAATTTTGAAAAAGGCGTTAAAGTGACAATCATGGAAGATACGCGTTGGTTACATTGTGATATTAAATCTATCAGTTTGTTAGGTGCAGTACTTGCTAAACAAGCAGCAGCAGAAAAAGGCTGTTATGAAGCGGTATTACACCGAGATGGTATCGTGACAGAATGTGCTGCTTCTAATGTATTAGGCATTAAAGATGGTGTCTTATATACACATCCAGCTAATCATTTTATTTTAAATGGCATCACACGTCGCGTAATTATCCAATGTGCTCATGAGATTGGTCTACCTGTAAAAGAAGAAGCATTTACAGTGGAAGAACTTTTAGCCATGGACGAGCTAATTGTGTCATCTACAACTTCTGAAGTAACACCGATTGTACAGGTGGACGAACATAAGATTAATGATGGTATTGTAGGTGACTACACACGCCGTTTGCAAGCTAGCTTTGCCCAACGTATTGCTGCACTGCATTAATTGGAGAGAATAATAGGCGAGAAACCGCGTGCAAGTGAGCGGTTTCTTTGTCTTATACATATTAAAAAGTAAAGGGCTCATGTAAAATAAGACATAGTAAAGAGAAAGGTGTGGCAATGAATGGCACAACTCGTAAAAATACAAGATTATACGTCGCGTTATCAAATTGACCTAGCAAGATACCCTACTCAATTTGTACGCTTAAAACAAAATCAATGGGAACGCACAAAAAGAGAATGGGAACAAGGTGAGACAGTAGCAACGTGGGAGCATGAAGAGGAGGAAGAGGAACAGCGCTCGTCTTTCCTTACGCGTTTATTTAAACGCCAAAAAGGAGAGAAAATAATAGAAGAACCTGTAGAAGGTGATGAAGAGCTATTAGCGAGTGAGGATGAAATACCAGATGAGGCAACAACACTTACATTTAATCCTAAAATTGTCTATGCCCCGCAAAGTGTAAAAGAATTAAGACAGATGTTCATGAATCAATTCTTTCACTTCCAATTAAAGTGGGCAAGTTCTACCTTGCGTGAAAAATCGTATGTAGACCCTAAATTTTTGCGTGATGCGTTTCTGCGTAAAGTATTGTTAAGTTTGCCAGATACGTATTTGGTCTTTTATTATCCTATTGTGCAAATTAAAAAAGCACCTATAGAGCTAGATATTATTATTATGACGCCAACAGAGTGTTTATGTATTACTAAGCTCGCTAATGAAGACCAAGCGGTATATGTAGCGGATGGCGATCGCTTTTGGACAAAGAAAGTGGGGAAGCGAGATACCCGCATGTTAAACCCTATGATTAATTTACAACGTACAGAGTCTATTGTAGAGCAAATTCTCAAACAAGAAGGTATTACCCTACCTATAAAAAAAATCTTATTATCGCCAAATGGTTATTTTGATTATCCTGGCGTGCCATTTAATACGAAATTAGTAGATAAACGCTCATTTCATGAATGGTTTGAACAATTACAACGAGCAGCATCTCCTATGAAACATATGCAGATGAGAGCAGCACAAGCTTTATTATCACAAACACAAGTTACGTCCTTTAATCGCAATATTTGGGATGAAGAGGAAAGCGAGGACTAATAGATGGAGTTGTTTTTCATCGTCAATCCTAAGGCGGGGAAGGCAAAACGAATATGGCGACAGCTACAGCGTACACTTACAGTCTCTTATCAAGTACACAACACGAGGGCTGAAGGAGATGCTACGGTAATCACTAAACAGTTAGCACAATCTAATCGCCCCTATCTTATTATAGGCGTGGGTGGTGATGGGACGATGCACGAGATTGTACAAGGTGCATTACACGCTAAAAATATCATTATTGGTTATGTACCTGCTGGGTCGGGTAATGATTTTGCACGCGCCTTTCCAACCTTTCATCACGCACATGAGATTGAACAATTTATGCAACAAGTACAGCCTACAATTCATACCTTTGATAGTGGTGTAATGCAAGTCGATGATGAAGTGCATTGTTTTGTTAATAATGCAGGCTTAGGTTTTGACGCATATGTAGCTACCTTAGTCAATCAATCAAAATGGAAACGTCTATTTAACCATTTACGTATTGGGCGCTTTCTTTATTTTTTTGCGGTAATTCGTGCTTTGTTACATTACAAAACATTTTCAGCTACGATTACAAGCGATGGCAAAACAATACATTACAAAGACATATGGTTTATTGCGCTATGTAATCAACCTTATTTTGGTGGTGGTATGAAGGTGGCGCCACAGGCTGTACCCCATGATGGTTATTTACAAGTAGTTGTTGTAAACAAAGTGTCACGATTGAAGTTATTATTGGTGTTTAGTTCGGTTTTTATAGGATGGCATACGTTTTTTAAAGAGGTAAGTATTATGCAAGCCACAACAATGGCAATAACAATTACACAAGGAGACGCACCTGCACATGTTGACGGCGAAAAGCTAGCAAATCAATCAGTGGATGCCACAATCAGTGGTCAAATAAAGCCGCGTTGTTGGCAAAGTGTACGATTTACAGCTAACCATCATATATAGAAGGACTATACTGCTATTTCATAATAAAATTCTGCAAAAACGATATTTTTATAATGAAATGTTGTACAATTTAAACATCTTTAAGAAAAGAGGAAATAGTTGTGAGATTAAGAAATAAACCTTGGGCAACGGACTTTATTGCAAGTCACCCAAATGTTGTTATTCCCAATCCTGAGGAACATATTGGTAAATGGCAAGCCGTATTTGGTAACGATAACCCCCTGCATATTGAGGTGGGTACAGGTAAAGGACAATTTGTAACAGGGATGGCGCTACAAAATCCTGATATTAATTATATTGGCATCGAATTATACGATAGTGTGATGGTTTGCGCATTAGAAAAGGCAATTGCTGCAAACACACCAGCCAATCTCCGCCTGTTAAAAGTAAATGGTGCTGACCTTTTAACGTATTTTGAAAAAGGTGATGTTGCACAAGTTTATCTGAATTTCTCAGATCCTTGGCCTAAAGTGCGCCATGCAAAGCGTCGCTTAACGCATGAAGGATTTTTGAAATTATATGAATCTATTCTAGTAGATGAAGGGGAAGTCCATTTTAAAACGGATAATAGAGGTCTTTTTGAATACTCGCTGATGAGTATCTCCGCTTATGGCATGTTGTTAAAAGATGTATCACTCGACCTACATGTTAATATGCCAGTTGATAATGTGATGACAGAGTATGAAGAGAGATTTTCAGCTAAAGGACAACCCATTTATCGATTAGAAGCTAAGTTTCAAACAAAAGCGTAATATTCGTAAAAGGGGGAAGGGGAATGGATCAATTTACATTTCACGATATGACATTAACATGGTTAAATGGTGGCGTAACAAGTCTCGACGGGGGAGCGATGTTTGGTGTTGTACCAAAACCATTGTGGTCGCGTAAATATCCAGTCAATGCTAATAATCAAATCGAATTACCGACAGAACCAATTTTATTACAATACCAAGGGAAAAATTTACTCATCGACACAGGTGTCGGCTTTAACAAATTAAATGAAAAACAACTGCGCAACTTCGGTGTTATTGAAGAGTCGTCACTACAAGCAAGTTTAACTGCTTGTCATATTGAGCCAAATGATGTGGATTATATTTTAATGACACATTTGCATTTTGACCATGCAGGAGGATTAACGGAATGGCATGGTGAGCAATTAGTATCTGCATTTCCCAATGCTAAAATCATAGTGAATCAAATTGAGTGGGATGAGATGCGCTCACCTAATATTCGTTCACGCAATACGTATTGGAAAGAGAACTGGGAACCTATTGTAAGCCAAGTAGTTACCTTTCAAGAACGTATAGAAGTGTTGCCTGGCATTGAGATGGTGCATACAGGTGGACATAGTGAAGGTCATGCTATTATTAAACTTACTCAAAACAATGAGACAATATTGCATATGGGCGATATTATGCCAACGCATGCCCATCAAAATCCATTATGGGTGTTAGCCTACGACGATTATCCAATGACATCTGTGTTTGCTAAAGAGAAGCTAATGAAAGAGGCTCTTGCTGAGCGATATTGGTTTAGTTTTTACCATGATGCTTATTATCGCATGATTAAATGGGATTCAACAGGCAAACAAGTAGTTGATGAAGTGAAACGTGGTAGAGAAGCTACAATTCAATTTTAATAAAAGAACATAGTATCTAAAACGGCACTGAGATTTTTCAGTGGCGTTTTTTTGGTTAAGGGATAAGTTTTTGAATACATAAGTAAATAAAATCCATTTATGTGGAATAAAATAGGTAATAAAAATTATAATATGACAAAGAAATTACAGCTGAATAAACGCTAAAGCGATATTATCAACGTTGTAACCGCTTTCTTTTAATGAGTAACATAAAGCGTTTTAGTAATACTTTGTTACGTAGTTAATATATTTCTGTAATGTATCTGTAATATAACTTCGGTAAAGTAGGTATCAGCTAGAAAACAGACGTACAATCAGAAATTGGAGGAGAAAAACGTAATGTTGAAAAAGCTATTAACTCTTTTAGGTGCTCTAGCACTTACAGCAGGAATTTATGCTGCAGTTGCAGATGCACAAACACACACTGTACAACGTGGCGAAACGCTATATTCGATTTCAAAACAGTATGGTACTTCAGTAGAGAAAATTAAAAACCTTAATAATATGAAGTTATCCATTGTCTATCCAAACCAAACACTACAAGTGTTAGAAGAACCACCAGCACCAAAACCAGAACCACCAAAAGAAGAAAGTAATGTAGCGAAAGAAATGCGTGTGACAGCAACAGCATACACAGCGTATTGCGCAGGTTGTTCAGGCATTACAGCAACAGGCATTAACTTACGTGCTAACCCTTACTTAAAAGTAATCGCTGTTGACCCACGCGTCATTAAATTAGGCTCTAAAGTATGGGTTGAAGGTTACGGAGAGGCTATCGCAGGTGATACAGGCGGTGCGATCAAAGGGAATAAAATAGATGTATTTATTCCAAATAAAGCACGTGCATATCAATGGGGTAGAAAAACAGTTACAATTAAAGTTTTAAAATAGTGAATGGGACAACTTGGGCTCCCAAAGTAGCTAGTAGATAGAGTTGTTGAGTAAAGGACACATTTGTTCATTACTCGTACAACTCTTTTTTTATCGTCAAATTATTATAATGAAAAAACGTTCTCATCATTTTTTTGATGGAACGTTTCATCAATATCATTAAATTTTTTGTAAATCTACTACTACACCTGAACGTGCATCTGCAGCAAATTCAAATGTTTCAGTCTCGCCATCTACAATGCGAGAAATCCCCCCGCGATAAACAGGAACCGTCGCTACGCCATTTGAAAAGTCCTCTGTTTTCATGTAAATCCATGAGCCGTCAATTGGTGCCACGTTTTTAAACTCGCTCTTAATGTCCTCTAATACTTTGTTTGCTGGTTTGTACGGTGACACACGCTCAGTTGCTTCTTTAATAATAACTGCTGCAGCTAAACCTGTAGCAACCCCGATTAAAAAATCACGAAATTTCATAAAAAATAGCCTCCTTTTTACTAATATCTATAGTTTACCATAGCATGCCAATTCATAACACCTAAATACTTATGTTACAATATTAAATGTATTTTTATAATAAAGGAGTGGGCAACTTTGGATCAAACAACATTAGAAATGTTTAAAACGTTAACAGAATTACCAGGAGCACCTGGTGATGAAGGGGCAATGCGTGCATTTATGCGCAGTGAATTAGAAAAATATACAGATCATACCGTACAAGATAATTTAGGGAGTATTTTTGGGGTGCGTCAAAGTAAAGAAGTAGATGCACCAACTATTATGGCGGCAGGACATATGGATGAAGTGGCTTTTATGGTTACTTCTGTAACAGATAATGGCATGATACGCTTCCAGCCATTAGGTGGCTGGTGGAATCAAGTAATGCTAGCACAACGTGTCGATGTATTTTCTAAAAACGGCAAAATACCTGGTGTTATTGCTTCTATTCCACCGCATTTATTAACAGAAGCAGAGCGCAGTAAACCAATGGAGATTAGCAATATGCTAATTGATGTAGGGGCAGATAGTAAAGACCATGCACTTGAACTTGGCATTCGCCCAGGCCAATCCATTATTCCTGTTTGTCCATTTACACCAATGGCAAATCCGAAAAAAATTATGGCTAAAGCTTGGGATAATCGTTACGGTTGTGGTTTAGCATTAGATTTAGCAAAAGCTGTGCAACATCAATCATTAGCGAGCCATCTTTATACAGGTGCTACTGTGCAAGAGGAAGTGGGATTACGCGGTGCTCAAACAGCTGTAAATATGATTAAACCTGATATATTTTTTGCACTAGATGCATCACCTGCTAATGATGCTAATGGCAATAAAACAGAATTTGGTCAATTGGGACAAGGGACGTTGTTGCGTATTTTAGACCGTTCAATGGTGACGCATCGCGGCATGAGAGAATTTATTCTTGATATGGCGGAAACACATCAAATCCCTTATCAATACTTTGTATCACAAGGTGGTACAGATGCTGGCCGTGTGCACATGTCACTAGAAGGCGTGCCAAGTGCTGTTATTGGTATTTGCTCAAGATACATTCATACGTCTGCTTCTGTTATGCATGTAGAGGATTATGCAGCTGCTAAAGAGCTATTAGTAAAATTAGTGGAAGCAACAGACCGCTCTACAATCAATACAATTTTAACGAATAGTTAATAGGATTAAAGAAAAGAAACCGCTCACTCCAGTGGTTTCTTTTATCTCTACATAGGAGGGGAAATAATGAACATAGCTATTGGTACAATGAATAAAGCAAAAGTGAATGCTGTCAAAATGGTGATGCAGTCGCAATGTTTAGATGCTATTTTTACACCTGTAAAAGCTCATTCTTTAGTGAGTGACCAACCTATGTCTAATGAAGAGACGAGGCAAGGTGCCATTAACCGAGCACAGCATGCATTGACATTAACCGATGCTCATATAGCATTTGGTTTAGAAGGTGGCGTCACAGTATTAGAAGATCAATTATACATTTGTAACTGGGCAGCACTTGTGACAGCCGATGGGCAAAGTTTTACAGCAGCAGGTGCACAATTGCCTTTACCTATAGAAGTCGCTCAATGTATTTTAGCAGGAGAGGAATTGGGCCCTGTAATGGAGCGTTATGCTGCTCAATCTGATATTAGACAGAATCAAGGTGCAATTGGTATTTTTACGGATGGTTTAGTATCACGTCAAGCGATGTTTGAACATATTATTACATTATTGGTTGGACAATATCGCTATAATCAACGCTAAGTAATTGCAACTTAAGCGTCTGTTGCATACACTTAGCAAGAGAGTAGGAGGCTGACATATGAAAGCACAAGATATTGTTAAACAATTACAGAAACGACTCGGTTCAGTCGATTTTACGTATGCGTTCGATCAAGAAAAAGAACAATTGCGTTTACAACATACAACGTTACAACAAGGTATGACCATTCAAGTGAGTCAAGTTGTAGCCAAATATAATGAAAAACAGGAAGCTGCAATAGAAGAAGTAGTATACACTGTAAAACAAACTTTCCAAGCGATGCAAAGTGAACAACAACAGGGGTTTTCTCATGCTCCAACTATTTATCCAGTGATTAGGGCCACTTCATTTCCAACGAGTTCAAAAGAAGGTGAGCCATTTATTACAACTGAACATACAGCAGAAACACGTATTTTTTACGCTTTAGATTTAGGCACAACCTATCGATTAATAGACGAACGTATGCTTACATCGCTACAAATGACAACAACACAAGTTAAAGAAGCAGCGCGCTTTACTGTTCAAGGGTTATCCACTACTACAAAACGTGATGAAGTAGCAGGTAATGTTTTTTACTTTATTAATCAAAATGATGGTTACGATGCAAGTCGCATTTTAAATGACAGCTTCTTACAGGAGATGCGTCAACACATTACTGGTGATATGACCTTGTCAGTTCCGCATCAAGATGTTTTAATTATTGGTGATATACGTAATGAAACAGGTTATGATGTATTAGCACAGTTAACGATGCATTACTTCACAGTAGGTATGGTGCCTATTACCTCATTATCGTTCATTTATGAAGATGGCGCATTAGAGCCTATCTTTATTTTAGCGAAAAACAAAGTAGACAAGGAGAATCATGAATCATGAATGTAGCTTATAATAAAGCACATGTGGGCGACGTATTATTAGTACAACTTGCCACAGAACCGATTGTAAAAACAGTTGTAGAAAAAACAGGAGATGTTGCCCTCTTAAAAGAAGCCGCAACAGGAGAAATAAAAGCATTTAACCTCTTTAATGCCAGTCAATATGTTACAACAACAGCACAAGGTATTGTGGAATTAACGCCCACTTTAGTAGCGGATATAGAAAAGGCATTACAGGATAACGAAGTGAGTGTTGATTTAGCTGTTGACTTCTCACCTAAATTTGTTGTGGGGTATGTTGAGACAAAAGAAAAACACCCTAATGCAGATAAATTAAATATTTGCATGGTTAATATAGGTGAAGAAACATTACAAATTGTATGTGGTGCACCTAATGTTGACGCAGGTCAAAAAGTCGTTGTAGCTAAAATTGGCGCTGTAATGCCTTCAGGTTTATTAATTAAGCAAGGCAATTTACGTGGTGTTGATTCCTTTGGCATGATTTGTTCAGCTAAGGAGTTAGCTATTCCAAACGCACCTTCAGAAAAAGGTATTTTAGTGTTAGACGAGCGCGCAGTGATTGGGCAAGCGTTTGAACAATAATGAATAAAGGGTATCTAGAAAGCATTCCTTTCTAGGTACTTTTTTTGTTGAAAAACGTGGAGAATAGGCATGTTTATCGAAGAAATACGTATAAAATTATGTTATCCTTGAAAGGAGTATGTGTTAAATAAAAAGACTTGTATGACAAGGTAAGGAAAGAGTGAAAGCGATGAATTGGTTTAAAAAGCAAGTGAATAAAATATTTGCTACAGAAGACAAAGAGCACGGGGATAAAACGACAAGCCCCCCACAACCTAAGTCAGAGCCAACAGAAGATAAGCGTGAAAATTTCTCCTTCCCACTGATTCCAGACGATGAAACAAATTTAACGCTAACAACAGAACAAGAGTCCACATATGAAAATGAGGGACGTGTGTTTAATATTGAAGGTTGGCAACAAGACAAGCAAGAGATACCAGGTCTGCGAGAAGATGATATTTGTGAGATGGACCAACCAAAACTTCATGAATTATTAGCAGCACGCTCTAAAAAGGTATATCAGCGTTTTGATGACTCAACATTTACCCAACGTCAACCGTTGAAAAAACGTCAAAATATGCGAATAGAGCCAATTGTAGAGAAAGAAGATCTACCAATATCACCCCCTTCTCATAAAATTCCGTTCAAGGCAGAAGATGTACCGTCGCCTGTACACGGCTTTATCAAACCATCACCAATGAGTGAAAAAATAGCACAGCGTATGCAAACGCAACAAAATGATGCGTTATATGTTGAGCCTAAACCTGTACGTAAAATAAAGTTAGACACAGAGCCAATCGCAAACCGGCATGTGACAGATGAAGAACTAGCTACACCTACTATTTTGCGAGAAGAGCCTATTGTCAAAGTACCAAAAGAAAGAAACAAACATGAAGTTGTAGAAGTCATTAAACCACCATTACAAGAGCCAAAAAATCAAGACGTTAATATAATAGAAGCGCCTGCGCTTAATAGCGACTCATTCACGGAGAAGGAGCCACAAGAGAAAGTAATGCCATTTAACGTTATTATGTTAAAGTCAGATAAAGCTAAACAAAAAAGGAAGCCTACATCATAGAGAATCAGGTTAGCTTATACTTGTGCAAAATATTTTTGAACCTAATAGGTAAATGAAGAGTAGCACTCGCTGCTCTTTTTTATGGTAAAGTTGTCACTTTGCGATGTCTTGTAAGTAAAATGGGAGAGATAGTTATGTCCTATTTGGCTTATAATACGAGATAGCAATAGTTTAAATATGTCAGCTTATTTTTTTACCATTTTATTTTTCGCTAGCTCTTCTACGTTTTCTATCGTAGACTAGTTCATGTGAAGTCTCTTGCTTTGTAAAGTGTACAAATTATTTTGCTCATAAGAGTGTAGATTATTGTGAAAAGATGAGAGAACAACGCACGACCCACGTAGTAAAGTTGCAGTTTTATAATAAAATAGGGTAACCGTTATAAGAAGATAGGACGATTTAATAATAAAAGCAAAATAACGTGAATAAAAGTGTTAGGATACCTTACGTCTTAGCACATATAGTGGTATACTATTATGGGAAAAAATCATTTAACAAATGTTTATTTATAAATGATCATAAGCAACGGAACAGGCTTAGAGCAAAATGCAGTTCACTTGATTCGGAGGGTAATCCCCGGGGGGTTTTTATATCATGACACTTTTTCATTTTACAGGCATTAAAGGCACAGGTATGAGTTCACTTGCACAAATTTTATTTGATGCGGGTCATCACGTACAAGGGTCTGATATTGATAAATATTTATTTACTGAAGCACCATTGCATGAGAGAGGCATCACATTATTGCCTTTTGATGCAAACAATATTAAACAAGGTATGACAATTATTGCAGGGAATGCTTTTCCAGATGAGCATCCCGAATTAGTGAGAGCACAAGAATTAGGTGTGGAAGTCATTCGTTACCATACATTTTTAGGTGAGTACATGAATCGCTATACATCTATAGCAATTACAGGCGCACATGGTAAGACGTCAACGACAGGTTTAATGTCTCATGTATTAGCAGGCTATAAGCCAACGAATTATTTAATTGGTGATGGTACAGGAGAAGGGCATAAGGAGGCATCTTTCTTCGTATTAGAAGCATGTGAATATCGCCGTCATTTTTTAGCATATCATGCGGATTATGCGATTATGACCAATATTGATTTTGATCACCCTGATTATTTCAGTGATATTGATGATGTGTTTGATGCCTTCCAATCACTTGCACAACAAGTAAGTAAAGGCATTATTGCATGTGGTGATGACGAGCAATTACAACGCATTCAAGCAAATGTACCTGTAGTCTATTATGGTTTTGGCGAGGGCAACGACTTCCAAGCACGCAATCTGATAAAGACAACAGCAGGTACGACATTTGATGTTTATGTACGCAATGATTTTTACTATACATTTGATATTCCATTATATGGTGACCATACGGTGCTAAATACATTAGCTGTCATTGCATTAAGTCATTATGAACATATCCCAGCAGAATTAGTACAAGCTCGTTTAACGACATATGGCGGTGTTAAACGACGTTTTAGTCAAACCGTTATAGGGAATAATGTGTTAATTGATGATTATGCGCATCATCCAACAGAAATTAAAGTAACATTACAATCTGCGAGACAAAAATACCCTGACAAAGATGTGATTGCGATTTTCCAACCACATACTTTTACACGTACAAAGAAATTTTTACAAGATTTTGCACATAGTCTAAGTGGTGCAGACTACGTTTACTTATGTGATATTTTTGGGTCAGCCCGTGAACAACAAGGGGAATTATCAATCCAAAATTTAGCAGATTTAATTGAGCAAGCGCAAGTGTTGGATGTGGAGCAAATTGATGTGTTAAAAGCACATGAAGGCGCAGTATTTCTATTTATGGGCGCAGGCGATGTTAATAAATATCAACGCGCATTTGAAGAGGTTTTATAATATAATTAAAGGGATTTCTCTAAGCATATCGAATTAAAGTAGTATGCTTAAATCTAATAAATGATACACAAATAGGAGGTAGAACAATGGTAATCGTATTATATGTTGCAGCACTTATTGCAGCAATCGCGTTTCTAATCTTATGTATTAGTGTTGGCGTGACATTGTTTACAGTAAAAGATACGGTAAAAGAATTAACAGACACAGTTGGCAAGATTGAAGGGCAAATGCAAGGGATTACACGTGAGACAACGTTCTTATTAGAAAAAACAAATGCATTAGCAGAGGATATTCAAGACAAATCACAACAATTAAACAGTGTTGTTGGTGCAGTTAAGGGTATTGGTGAGTCTGTCAGTGGTTTAAACAATTCTGTACAGCGTATCACTTCTTCAGTATCAAATAGTGTTGAACAAAATGAAGAAAAAATTGCACAAGTTGTACAGTGGAGCAATGTAGCAATGGGCATTGCTGATAAATGGAAAGAGCGTAAAACAGAAGAAGCAGAAACAATTGTAGGTACAGCTAAAGAAGTACCAGCAAAAAAACGCTTCTGGCAACGTAAGAAGTAACATTATTGTTTTAGGAGGCAGTAAACTATGACAAAAAAGCCAAACTATAATGAAGTGAAAGATCAACAATTCGGCAGTACTTTACCACAAGTTTATAAGGCGCAAGAAGCGATCTATGACGAGGAGAGTGTAAATATGAAGGATTTCGTGATTGGAGCATTCGTTGGTGGCATTATTGGTGCCGCAGCAGGTTTACTATTAGCACCTAAATCAGGGAGTGAGTTACGTGATGATGTGGCGATACAAGCTGTAAATTTGAAAGATAAAAGCTTAGAATTATCTTCAACAGCTAAAAACAAAACAGCAGAACTCTCCCAACAATTGCAAGAACAAACCTCACAACTTGTTGATAAAGTGAAAACATTGAAAGATGAGAAACTACCATCTGATGATGGCACAGCTTCAATAGAGGGTGAAGAATCACTTGCAGATGAGGCACCAAAACAAAGCTAAAATAAAAAGCATTGCTCAAAATCGAGCGATGCTTTTTTTTATTTAAAGATAATTTGTAATTCATCGCCACCAAAAATAGGAGAGTCAAATCTGGCAGGTTGTTGATTGCGTAAAATCTCGAAATGACTTGTGGTCTCAGTAGGTAACTGCCAATCTGAAAAGCGAAAAACATCTTGAAAAATCCATGGTGAACTATCTCTTGGGATAAAGGTTATTGTTGCGCCATTACTTACAATATGAGAGGGTTCAACGAATTGTTGTTGCATCATAGCTTGGTGAACAGTTTTACATAACACCAGTTGCTCACCTTGAAATGTGACTGTAATTTCATGTTGTAATACAAGGCTTGCTTCATTAGCAACCTCCTGTACGGTCACCTTTTGAGGTTGTTGCCATGTAATGCTATCGCCATGTTGCACATGATAGGTTAGTTTAGCAGGTTTGCCGTTTAGTAATAACATTACGCTTGCTTGAGGAATCTGGATCACCTTTTGATTCACGTATACTTGGAATGGTTTAAGTTGTGTTATTACTTGTTCATAGTTAGTCAATTGCAATACTTGCTCAATGGTATCAGCTGTTTCTACAGTAATCTGATCACGGTCATGTAAAATATAGTCTATATTTACGATTTGCTTATTCACTACAATGGTTGGTGCGATATCATATTTTTCTTGATTAATGGTAATTTGTTTATGACCTGTATAGTCAATGACTTCACCAACAGTAGCAGTAGCAGGTTTCCCGTCCAAGCCTTCAGCTACTGTAATCACGTCTTTTGAATGGATAATTGTCTTAGTAGAAGCAAGTGTACCATTGACTAAAATTTCTGCAGGGGTGCCGTGTTCGCCAGGGATAAAAATATCTTGTCCATTTACTGTCACAGCTAGCGCTTGACCAGGCTTTCCAAAAAGTTGTTTTGCTTTAATATTAGCAGCGAGTAAGGCATCACCAACCGTCATTTCTTTTAATTCAAATAAACGAATAACCTGTTCATTTACTGTGACAGACATATATTGAATAGGCATTTTTTGTGCTGCAATAGCTATGCCAATCGGTGTCACAAGCTCGGGAGTAGTACTAATATGGTCAGCTCTTGTAATGTTTTGAATAGCCTCTACGTTGCGCACTGCAATACGGTTTGTTGGCAATTGTAAAACAGCACTTAAGGTTTCGGTTAATTTAGGTGTGAGACTACCTCCGCCAACTAACATCACAGCTTTAGGTGCTTCGTTATTATTGAGCCGTAAAATTTCAGTACCAATGGCATTAGCTAATTCTTGTACAGCAGGCAATATCGTTTGGCAAACAGCTTCGTGTTCATATGTCTCATCAAAACCTAAAATATCTTGGATTACAATAGGTTGTGCGGTCACAATTTGTCTTTTTACTTGTTCTGCTACAGGAAAGTCTAACAAGTAATGGTCACTCAAGGCTTCTGTAATTTCATCGCCAGCGATAGGTACCATGCCATAAGCAACAACTGTGTTTTTATCTGTAATCGCAATATCTGAAGTCCCAGCGCCAATATCCACAAGTGCAACGTTTAATCGTCTCATTGAAGGAGGGATGAGCACATTAATAGCAGCGATAGGTTCTAATGTTAGAGCACCCATTTCTAAATCAGCGCGTTGTAAAGCAGCAATTAACGATTCTACAACAACACGTGGCAAAAATGTAGCGATCACTTCGACCGCAGCAAAATCACCTTGTTGGTCGAGTAAACTACCAATAATTTCGCCGTCTAATTTATAATGTAACACGGAGTAACCTACACAATAAAAATGAGTTTGATGTTCACCTTGTGCTTGTACTAATTGTTGCTGTGCTTGTTGTACAGCTTGCAGTTCCAAACGATTCATATCTTCTTCTGTAAAGATTGCTCGGTGGCGAATGGGCATTGTTGCTTCTGCTTGTTCTGTTTTTAGTGAACGACCTGCAGCGGCAACACTTACTTTTTGTAGAGTACCGTACTTTTGTTCAAGTGCTGTAGTAATTTCTTTAATTAACTGTGCTACATATATGACATTATGTATTTGTCCGTCGACCATCGCACGTTCTTGGTGTTCTTTCATTACCATATCGACAACATGAAAGCGCCCATCTGTTTCTTCTAAAATAATACCAACTACTGAACGCGTGCCGATATCTAATGCAAATAATGTTTGGGACAATGAAACCGCTTCCTTTCACCTACTCACAGCAAAACACTTTAGTGGTTTAAACCACTAAAACTTTTTGCGTGACATTCATGCTTATTTTGATTATAATAAACGTATTCATTAAAATGTAACATAGTTTTCAGACTTCTGAAAGAGTCTGACTGTTGGAGAGAGGGGAAAGAATATGAGTCAACAAGATTTAGAAGGTTTACGTAGTCAAATTGACAATTTAAACTTAGAAATTTTACGTTTAATCAATGAGCGTGCAGAGATTGTCAATGAAATTGGTAAAATTAAAGAAAAGCAGGGCGTGAATCGTTACGACCCATTACGTGAACGTCATATGTTAGATTTAATTAAAGAACATAATAATGGTCCATTAAACCAAATGACGGTTGATTATATTTTTAAACAAATCTTCAAAACGGCATTAAAGCAATTAGAAGCAGAAAAGAAAAAAGAATTACTTGTATCACGTAAGCAAAAGTCTGAAAATACAATTATTGATATAAACGGTGAAAAGATTGGTGAAGGTAAACCTTCATTCATATTTGGCCCTTGTGCGGTAGAGTCTTATGAGCAAGTAGCAGCGGTAGCAGAGGCTATTAAAGCAAAAGGTGAAAAATTAATTCGTGGTGGAGCTTATAAACCACGTACTTCACCATATGATTTCCAAGGTCTAGGTTTAGAAGGCTTAAAAATTTTAAAACGTGTATCAGATGAGTACGGTTTAGGCGTAATTACAGAAATCGTAACACCAGCTCATTTAGACGAAGCGTTAGATTATATTGATGTTATTCAAATTGGTGCGCGTAATATGCAAAACTTTGAATTATTAAAAGCAGCAGGTGCAACTAATAAACCAGTGTTATTAAAACGAGGGTTAGCAGCGACTATTGATGAATTTATTCATGCTGCTGAATATATTATGTCAAAAGGCAATGAGAATATTATTTTATGTGAGCGTGGTATTCGCACGTATGAAAAGGCGACACGTAATACATTAGATATTTCAGCAGTGCCAATCTTAAAGCAAGAAACACATTTACCTGTATTTGTAGACGTAACACATTCAACAGGTCGTCGTGACTTATTACTACCATGTGCGAAAGCAGCAATTGCTATTGGTGCAGATGGTGTAATGGCGGAAGTGCACCCAGACCCATCAATCGCACTTTCAGATTCGCAACAACAAATGGATATTCCAACATTCAATGCTTTTTATGATACGTTACAAAAATTTATGAAAACACATGAAGTGAACGCATAGTGACAAAACGTTTTAAAGCAGTTAAATCAATTGCTTTAAGACGTTTTTTTATTCGATTTCTGTTAAAATAAGAGAGACAATAAATGATGGGAGGACGCATGCAAATGACTGTAACAATTTATGATGTTGCTAGAGAAGCTAATGTTTCAATGGCTACAGTATCACGTGTTGTGAATGGTAATCAAAATGTAAAGCCAGCAACAAGAAAGAAAGTATTAGAAGTAATTAAAAGACTAGGTTATCGTCCTAATGCTGTAGCAAGAGGATTAGCTAGTAAGAAAACAACAACTGTGGGCGTCATTATCCCTGACATTTCCAGTAACGTCTATGCGGAATTAACACGTGGTATTGAAGATATTGCAACGATGTACAATTATAATATTATTTTGGCAAATTCAGACCAAAATGAAGATAAGGAATTACAGCTATTTGATACGATGTTAGGTAAACAAGTAGATGGTGTGGTATTGATGAGTGATGAAGTTACACCTGCATTACATGATGCTATTGAGGCTTCTCCAGTGCCTGTAGTGTTAGCAGGGTCTATTGACGAATCTCATACGATTGCGTCAGTTAACATTGATTATTTTGCTGCTGCCTATGAAGCATTATCACATCTGCTAAAACGTCATAATAAAGTAGCATTTATATCAGGGCCTGAAAACTATACAGTAAATAGTGGATATAAAATCCCAGCTTATCAAAAAGCTTTACAAGAAAAGAATATGGAAATAAATGAGCATTATATTATTAAAAACATTGTAAATTATGATGAGAGTGTACAAGCAGTAAATGAGCTGATTAATAGTGGAAATGCACCAACGGCTTATTTTGCTGGTAATGATGAAATTGCTCTAGGTATTGTACATGCCTTATATGATAATAACTTACAAGTACCAACAGATGTAGAAGTGATTAGTTTTGAAGATACAAAATTAGCACGTATGGTACGTCCTCAACTAACGAGTGTTGTGTTGCCCTTATATGATATCGGGGCTGTGGCTATGCGTTTACTAACAAAGCTGATCAATAAAGAAGATGTGGAAGAGTTAACCGTTGTTTTACCTCACCGTATTGAAGAACGTGACTCTACAAAGGGATAAAAATATGTTATAAAAAAGGTAAGTCGATTAGTATTTCATCGGCTTACCTTTTTCGTTTTCGATTAAGCTTCTTTATTTATTAAATCTTTACGAATAATATGCAATGCTTTGTCTAACATCATTGCATTTTTTTCTTCAATCTCAGCTTTTCTTGGGATAGCAGGGTACAGTGGTTGAGGGTCTTCCCAAGTAGGGATTAAAGGGACAGGTGCTTCTTCTTGCCAACGATCTAGCCATGCTTGTGGCAAAGGGCCATGAGGTAGAGCGATGTCATTCATTTCTAGCCAAAGCAATGACCAAGCTCTTGGTACAACACGCCAAATATCATAGCCACCTCCACCAACAGCAATCCAGCGCCCTTCGCAATATTCATGAGCGAGTTGATGAGCTAATTTAGGTATTTCTCGATAAATATTCATAGAGCCATAGAGATGGGTTAGTGGGTCAAAATAGTGTGCATCTGCGCCATTTTGTGTCAATACTACATCAGGCTTGAAAAATTCAAATACTTCGCGCATTGATTTTTCATAAATGGTTAGAAAGCTTTCATCTTCTGTAAAGGCATCAATAGGAAAATTAAATGACGTACCATAACCTGCACCACTGCCTCTCTCTGTGAGGTTACCCGTGCCTGGGAATAAATAGCGGCCTGTTTCATGTATCGATAACGTACATACGTCAGGGTCGTCATAAAAGCTCCATTGTACACCATCACCATGGTGGGCATCGGTATCAACATATAGTACACGTGCCCCGTACTTTTTTTGCATATATTTAATGGCTACTGTGCTGTCATTATAAATACAAAAACCTGATGCTCTCCCTTGAAAGCCATGATGTAAGCCACCACCAAGATTAAGCGCATGTTGCGCTTGTCCTTGCATGACGGCATCTACAGCTGTCAGTGTACCACCAACGAGTTGAGCACTGGCTTCATGCATCTGCTCAAATATAGGTGTGTCCTCCGTACCAATACCATAAGGTTCACCTTGTTGAGAAGTGAGGTCACCATGACCAGCTCGTTTTACAATATCAATATATTTTGCCTCGTGTGCAAGTAATAATTCTTCGTCTGTTGCAATGCGAGCCGGAATAATCGCATCATCATCTAGTGCTTTTATGTTTCGTAATAAATCCATCGTTAATGTTAATCTTTTATGATTGAAAGGATGACTATCTGAAAACTTGTAGCCTAGTTGTTCTGGCGAATATACAAAGACAGTATTTCGCACTAAAATTCAACACCTGGAAAGGCAGGGCCTAAAACATCAAAGCCATGCTTAATTAAGTCTTCAATCAATTCAATCGGATTAACAGTTTGAATACGAATAGACAGCACGCGATGGGTCGTGCTTTTATCGTCAGGATATACTAATACACTTTGCACATTCGTTTTATGGTCAGCCATAATTTTTGTAATGTGAGCCAACACACCAGGTGTGTCTTCTACACGGATTTCTAATTTAGAACCAGGTTTATGTGCGCCAGTAAGCTCAACATAGGTATATAACATATCCGTTGTTGTGACAATGCCTACTAATTCATTATTAGAAATAATAGGTAAACAGCCTACTTTAGCATCGTAAAAAATTAAAGCTAAATCTTCTACCGTATCTAAAGGATGCGCCATGATCGGGCTTTTTATCATAAATTGATCCACTGTAACGTCAAATAGTCGATCACGTTCAGCACTTTCTAATGACGATGGCATGGCTTCTTTTAGATCGCGCTGTGTTACTACCCCAATAACTTCACGATTTGGTGTCACGATAGGAATGTGACGAATTTTCTTTTCCCGCATTAAACGCATAGCATCACGTATTGTATGATGTGCTTCTAATGTATACGGTTTATTATTCATGATTTGTTCAACTAACATGTAAAATCCCCCTTGTGATATTTACTTTTAGTACATATAACGGTTTGCAAAACGCAAGCGATCAAAACGCTCTAAAGTTTCGCTAGGCACACGCTCCCCAACACGTGCCATTAAACAGTTAGCAGGATGGGAGGTAACTTCAGGGTCGTCTGTAGCATAGTACTCAAACTTCTGAGAACTCATCATCCTTTCCATCATTTTACGATAATCCCATACATTTAATCCAGTGCCTTTTAAATCCCAGTGCCAATAATACTCTGTAGTAATCACTAAATAGTCTTCCATCTCATCAGCCATAAAGGATACTTCTAGCAATGCTTTACCAGCGCCAGTGCCACGATAAGCTGGGATCACTTCTATTGCGCCGAGTTCAATCATATTAGGGATGCGATCTTCAGCCCAACGTTCTTGTGGGTCAGGGTATAAGTACGTAACATACCCCACTACAGTAGTCCCTTGTCGCATAAGAATAATACGACCTTCATCAAGCTTTGCAATGCCAATAATGGCTTGATGTTGTTGTTCAGGCAATCGGAAAGCAACTAAATCTTCATGGAAAGTATAACTTGTTAAAGCTTCAGCTGTGACAGGGCCTTCCACAATTACAGTGCCATGTTTTGTTTCCTTTTCAATAGAGAAAAAAGTTTTTTTATGTTCCATCTCAATCACCACCTGATTTTGATACAACCATTATAACGGATATTATGCGAAAATACGCTAATATTTGCGAAATATACAGTAAGTTTTTTAAAAATGAAAATATTGTGAATAATGAAAAAATAAAGTGGTAAGATAACGATATTCTGATAACAAAGGGGGAAAAAATATGCAAGTGAGCGACAAAGATAAGTTACAAGCAATACCTGCGTATTATTTGTTACAAGATTATGAGGCAACTGCGGCCACTCACAGATGGGAGGATGTAGAAAAACAGTTTAGTTGGTTTCACACGGGAGAAGTGAATATAGCTTACGAGGCGATTGACCGTCACGCTGAGTCAAGCCGGAAAAATAAAGTAGCACTGTATTATGATGATGGTGATAGAAAAGAGACGTATACCTTTTACGATATGAAATGTAAAACAAACCAAGTGGCGAATGTCTTACAAGATAAAACAACGTTAGTAAAAGGTGACCGCTTATTTATTTATATGCCACGCCAGCCTGAACTATACTTTACATTATTAGGTGCATTAAAACTAGGTGTGATTGTAGGTCCATTATTTGAAGCCTTTATGGAAGGCGCTGTATATGACCGACTCGACGACAGTGACGCTAAAGTATTAGTGACAACACCATCATTATTAAAGCGTGTGCCATTAGATCGTTTACCAAAACTTGAAACTGTTTTTCTTGTAGGGGATGACATTGAAGAAACAGATTCCGTTTATCATTTAACAAGGCAAATGAGTCAAGCTTCTGAACAATTTAATATTACTTGGGTAGCGCGTGAAGATGGTATGTTATTGCATTATACATCGGGCTCTACAGGTGCGCCAAAGGGTGTTTTACACGTGCATAATGCAATGATTCAACAATATCAATCTGCTCAGTGGGTACTTGATTTACAAGAGCAAGATATTTATTGGTGTACGGCAGACCCAGGCTGGGTAACAGGGACCGCTTATGGAATTTTTGGACCTTGGTTAAATGGTGTAACAACATTAGTAGTAGGTGGTCGTTTTTCACCTCAAAATTGGTACCAAGCATTAGCATCTTATCATGTAACGGTTTGGTACAGTGCTCCAACAGCTTTCCGTATGTTAATGGGGGCAGGAGAAATGGTTAAAGATTATGATTTAAGTAGCTTGCGTCATGTGTTGTCTGTGGGAGAGCCATTAAATCCAGAAGTCATTCGTTGGGGAATTGAGACATTAGGGCATCGCATCCATGATACGTGGTGGATGACTGAAACAGGTGCACATATGATTTGTAACTATCCTTCTATGGCGATTAAACCAGGTTCAATGGGTAAACCGTTGCCAGGTATTTATGCCACAATTGTAGATGACCAAGGTAATGAGGTGAAGCCATATACAATGGGCAACTTAGCGATACGTAAAGGATGGCCAGCTATGATGCGTGCGATTTGGGGAAATCAAGAGCGATACGACGCATATTTTTTACAAGGTGAGTGGTATGTCTCAGGTGATTCTGCTTATCAAGATGAGGATGGTTACTTCTGGTTCCAAGGGCGTGTGGATGATGTCATTATGACAGCAGGAGAACGTGTAGGGCCATTCGAGGTGGAAAGTAAGTTACTTGAACATCCAGATGTACTAGAAGCTGGTGTGATTGGTAAACCCGATCCTGTACGTGGCGAAATTATTAAAGCCTTTATTGCCCTGCGAGAAGGGGTTGCACCTTCTGAACAGTTGATTACTGACATCCAAAATTTTGTGAAGACGGGACTAGCTGCACATGCTGCACCTAGAGAAATTGAATTCAAAGATAAATTACCAAAAACACGAAGCGGAAAAATTATGAGACGTGTTTTAAAAGCATGGGAACTAGATTTGCCAACAGGTGACCTTTCTACAATGGAAGATTAATTAAATACGTTAGAAGATAGAATAGTTGGTTTGATATAATTTCAAATCAACTATTTTTAATTATAAAAATTCATTTGACTTTATAAATATACATGCCTATACTGAATATATTAAATTTTAGAGGTGAAAGAAATGAAAATCGGTATTATAGGTGCCACAGGTTATGGCGGATTAGAGTTAATTCGATTTTTGCATAATCATAAAGAAATGTCAGAACTACATTTATTTACATCATCTGAAGAAGGTGTTTCGTTTTCACATAAATTTGGTCATTTAACGCATATTGTTGATCATACGCTACAAAAAATCGATGATGAACAACTAGCGAAGTTAGATGTCGTTTTTACAAGTACACCTGCTGGAGTGGCAAGTAAAATTATGCCAACACTTTTACACACGGGTCCAAAGCTTATTGATTTATCAGGTGATTTTCGTTTAAAAGACCGTCAACTGTATACACAATGGTATAAAAAAGAAGCTGCTGATGAAAAAGCATTAGCACAAAGTGTATACGGTTTATCGGAGTGGAATGCCAACAAGATTAAAGTAGCCCCCTTAATTGCTAATCCAGGCTGCTATCCAACAGCAACGTTATTATCTGTTTTGCCATTAATTAAAGAGGGACTGATTGATGCTACGCAGCTAATTATAGATGCTAAAAGTGGTTATTCAGGAGCAGGCAATAAACCTTCACAAACAACACATTTTAGTGAAGCTAATGAAGGTTTCTCCATTTACAAGGTCAATGAGCATCAACATATTCCAGAAATCGAACAATCAATTGCTCAATTCACAGATGTGACAACTACCATTACATTTAATACACATTTAGTACCCATGACAAGAGGGATATTAACTACTGCATACGCTCCGTTAGTAGGGAGTGCAACAGAACAATCGTTAGTACATTGTTTACAACAAGTTTATGCAAATCATCCTTTTGTACGTGTTATAACAGATGCTACAACAGTAAATACAGCGCGTGTAAAAGGTTCAAACTATTGTGATATTTTAGTGCGTGTGGATCAACGGACGAACAGAGCAACGATCATTTGTGCCATTGATAATTTAGTGAAGGGTGCTGCAGGGCAAGCTATCCAAAATATGAATATTCAATTTGGTTTGCCAGAGACAACAGGTTTAGACGTGGTACCATTGTTTATTTAAATGTTAGACAAATCCACAGCGCAGTGAGTTTGTCTGCTTTATTTCATTATTTATTTTATTTGGAGGAATGACTATGGGGTCTTCAACGGCAATTATGACAAAATTATCAAGCAAAAATATTGTATCACCAAAAGGATTTAAGGCAGCAGGAATGCATTGTGGTCTTAAACATAAAAAGAAAGATTTAGCTTTATTAGTGAGTGATGTGCCAGCGAGTGTTGCAGGTGTGTTTACGACAAATGCCATTCAAGCAGCACCGCTAAGTGTGACTAAAAAGGTAGTGTATGAAACAAAGAAAATGCAAGCGATGATTGTTAATTCAGGTAATGCTAATGCTTGCACAGGGAAGCAAGGCTTAGTAGACGCACTTGAAATGCAAACACTGACTGCTCAAAAATTAAATATTGCAGAAAATTTAGTAGGTGTTTGTTCGACAGGTGTTATTGGAGAGACGATGAAGATGAAGCCTATACAACAAGGAGTAGCGGCATTAGTTGTAGATGATTGTTTAGAAAATGCCATCGATTTTGCACAAGCCATTTTAACAACAGACACAGTGATGAAAAATACATCTTATACAACCATTATTGATGGTAAAGAAGTGATTATTGCAGGGGTGGCAAAAGGCTCAGGGATGATTGAACCTAATATGGCAACGATGCTTGGTTTTATTACAACGGATGCCAATATCGACTCCCCAATGTTACAGATGGCATTATCTCAAATTACGGATTGTACATTTAATGCTATTACAGTTGATGGTGATACATCAACCAATGACACCGTCATTATTATGGCCAATGGTTTAGCACAAAATAAACCTTTAACACCTGAACATCCAGAGTGGCATAAATTTTATACAACATTACAAATGGTGGCAGAAGACTTAGCTAAAATGATTGCTAAGGATGGGGAGGGGGCTACAAAATTAATTGAAGTTAATGTGACAGGTGCTAAGACAGATGAAGAAGCGCGCAAAATTGCGAAAACAGTTGTAGGCTCGCCTCTTGTTAAAACGGCTGTTTTTGGTGCAGATGCTAATTGGGGGCGTGTCATTGCAGCTGTTGGATATAGTGGTGCTGTTGTAGACCCTGAAAAGATTGGGATTAAAATTGGCGATAAGATGCTTGTTGAATCTGGTGAGCCTGTACATTTTTCAGAAGAAGAATTAATGCAGATTTTAAAGCAACAAGAAGTGAAAATTGATGTGGCTTTACATATTGGTGATGGTAAAGGTACAGCCTGGGGGTGTGATTTAACCTATGACTATGTCCAAATTAACGCCTCCTACCGTTCGTAAAACAATCGTAATTAAATTAGGCGGCAGTACATTAAGTCACTTAACGGACGAATTTTTTTTAAACTTTAAGGCGATGCAAAATCAATATAACATTATTATTACGCATGGTGGTGGCCCAGCTATTAACGAAGCATTAGCGAATCAACGCGTGCATTCCCATACAATAGACGGTGTTAGAGTCACGAGTAAGCAAGCTATCAATGTGATACAAAATACACTAATTGGTCAAGTGAATCCTTCTCTCGTACATGCGCTAACAAAAGCAGGGATTGCAGCAGTAGGTTTAAATGGTTTTGATAACCAACTTGTGAATGCTAACTTTTTGGATGAGGAATTATACGGATTTGTAGGCGAAGTTACGCAAGTCAATACAGCTTTCCTAAACCAATTATTAGCAGTTGATTTTGTTCCAGTGATTGCCTGTATAGGAGCCTATGAAGGACAGGCGATGAATATTAATGGCGATACAATGGCTAGTGAAATTGCGCTTGCTATAGGTGCTGAGAGTTTATTGCTCGTTACAGATGTTGATGGGATACGCATTAATAAGGTGTATCAACAAGAGGCAACAGAGAAGAAAATCAACGAATGGATAGCAACAGGTGATATTTACGGTGGCATGATACCTAAAGTGCAAGGGGCTTTACAATGTTTACAAGCAGGTATTCCTTCTGTACACATTGTAGGGGCTAACTTAACAGGTACAAAAATAAAAGGTGAGTGATGATAGGTATGACGGTATTATTCAATAATTATGGTCGACGTCCTGTACAGCTTGTGAAAGGAAAAGGCACGGAAGTATGGGATCAACATAATAAACGCTATTTAGATTTTACAAGTGGTATCGCAGTGCTTAGTTTGGGGCATTGCCATCCTATGCTCATAGAAGCATTACAAAAGCAGAGTGAACAGTTATGGCATGTGTCTAATTTATTTGAAAGTGCTGAACAAGAAGCATTAGCAAAAAAATTAGTAGCTAATACACATTTATCGCACGCATTATTTTGCAATAGTGGAGCAGAGGCAAATGAGGCTGCCATTAAATTAGCACGCAAACACTCTGGTCGACACCATGTAATCACATTTGAAAAATCTTTTCATGGTCGCACATATGCTACCATGGCAGCAACTGGTCAAGATAAAGTAAAAGAAGGGTTTGGCCCATTACTAGGAAAGTTTACTACCATCCCTTTCAATGATTGCGAAGCTCTAAAAGCAGTAGCTGATGAGAGCATTGGAGCTATTATGTTAGAGGTGATTCAAGGAGAAGGTGGTGTAAATGCTGTAACACCTGAATTTGCCAATACGATACAAGAAGTATGTGATGAATATCAAATTTTATTAATTATTGATGAAGTACAAACAGGTATTGTCAGAACAGGAACACCGTATGCTTTCCAACAGACGACATTAAAGCCAGATATCATTTCACTAGCTAAAGGTTTAGGGGGTGGTTTTCCAATAGGTGCTGTTTTAGCGACAGCAGCGTTTTATGACACGTTTGGTCCTGGCTCACACGGGACAACATTCGGTGGTAACCCATTAGCTATTGCAGTGGCGACAGCAGTCATAGATCATGTATTTAAGCCAGCGTTTATGGCACAGGTTCAACAACAATCTACCTATTTTAAACAAGCTTTGCAACAACAATTACCAGAGAGATATCAAGTCGTAGGGCAAGGGTTATTATTAGGTATTGATTGTGGCGAGCCGATTGCTGCAAGTTATGTAAAAAAGGCAGAAGAAAATGGTCTATTACTTGTTCAAGCTGGCCCTAATGTGATTCGTTTATTACCACCTTTGACAGTTAGTCAATCTGAGATTAATGAAGCTGTGACAATTTTAAAAGGCATTTTGACATAAAACAATAATAAAGTTAGCTATAGAGCTACTATAACAGCAAAAAATGTTAGACCGGAATTTTCGGTCTAACATTTTTCTTTGTATCTCAGTTATTTTGTATATGTTCTTTTATGCAGCGGGTTCTTGAGGTTCTTCCTCAGGCGGAGTAGATGGCTCTGGCTCTTGCGGTTTTTCCTCAGGTGTTGTAGGTTCTTGTGGTTTTTCTTCAGGTGTTGTTTCTGTTGTAGGTGGTGGTGTTGTAGTATTGTTGTTATTTGTGTTTGGTTGTTCTCTTGGTCGCTCTACTGGTTTAGAGTAGGCCGCATTAGAAGCGCCAGAAGATTTACCTTCAATATCAACAGCTACAACCACATAACTAGCTCCTGGATTCACAGTAATGCTATAAGGTCCAGATTCGGGGATGGAAGCAATTAATGCATTGCCCGAGTAAACGCGATAACCTACCACATCAGCAGAAGCAGAGCGTGACCAACTTAAAACATTCCCATTCATAGAGACACCTGGTGCAGCCGGTGCTGCGCCATCTACAGGGAAGTTGCCAGCTGCAATTCCTGTAGTTAAAGATGAACCTTTAGGAATTAATTTTGCAGGATTACCACCTAAAGGTGATAACATACGCTTTACAAAATTAGGGTTTAAGCCACCACCTGAACGACGAACAAATTCAGCAGGAGTGCTTGCTAGTGCATTGTAATATCGTCCACCAATCATAACAACAGCAGCGCTAGACATACTATCATCTGCTTTAGATGGCACAAATACTTTAGCATTAAATAAATCGCTGCGCACTAAGCCAGCATTGGAACAAGCAGCAGAAGGTGCCATACCTGACATGCCACAAAACGAAGCGTATACTACATTATCAGGGCGTTTAATCCCTTCTTTTGGCGCAGCTAAGTTAGGATTAATATCATAAATTCCGTTCATTAGTTGTGCCCATAATACATTAACACGTTTACTAGGTTCCATATAGGCATTATTAAAAGCGTACAAAGTACGAGGTTGGTCATAACCAATCCATGTACCAAGTGTGACTTGTGAATTATAGCCAACAAACCACACATCTTTATATTCCTCAGTGGTACCTGTTTTTCCTGAAAACTCGTAACCAAACTTTAAGTTTTTACGAGCAGCTTCACCTGTACCTTTTCGCAAAACATCTTTTAACATATCCGAAACAATATAAGCTGTCTCAGGGCTATAAACATCTACAGCTTCTGATTTATGCTGATAAACTACATTGCCTGAAGGGTCTTCAATTTTTTCAATCATGTAAGATTCAACGTATTGCCCATTATTGGCTAATGTAGCATAAGCGTTAGTATTCTCTTGAATAGTTGTATCAACTGTACCTAAAGCAGAGCTTGGATTAGATTTTGTTTCTTTTGTTAATCTTGAAAACTGCATTTTCTCTAAAAATGAAGTAGGGTTTTGGTCTAAAATGCTATGATAAAGTCTTGACGTTGCAATATTTAAGGACAGTGCCAAAGCTTCTCTGGCAGGTATTAAACCAGCTTCGTATTCAGCGTAGTAGTTGCTAGGGCCACCAGGATATTTTACGTCAACAACAGGGCTACCAGCACCAATCTTCCCGTATTCAACAGCAGGTGCATAAACAAGTAAAGGTTTCATCGTTGACCCGTTTTGTCTAGGCGCTTGCGTGGCATGGTTTAATTCTTCAATTTCAAAGTCACGACCACCAACAAAGCTTAAGACGCGACCGGATTTGTTTTCAATTAACACACTACCTGTTTGAGCAGGTTGTTGCACTTCGATTTCTTTACCAGCTTGTTCATCATAAATCATTTCGGTATAAGTTTGTCCATAATAAGGATAGTCTTTAGAAATTTGCTGCATAGTATCATAAATATCTTTTTTTATTGTAGAGTGTATGCGATAACCTTTAGAACGGATTTCACGGTCCGCTAAAACTAAATATTTTTGTCGTAAATTTTCTTCTTCTTTTAAACGTTTTGGATCAATTTGATCTTTTTCTGCAAGTAATCTTGCCACAACATCTTTAGCTTGACGCTCAATTTCGTATGTTAACCATGGGTAGGTATCTTCAGGACGAGCTTGTGGTGTTGTAAAATCTTTTGTAATATCGTAAGCCACAGCTTGATCATGCTCAGCTTTTGTAATATAGCCTGTTTCTAACATACGATCTAATACTGTTTTCATACGTAATAACCCAGCTTTTAAAAATTCATCACTTTTAACAGTAGCTGAATTAGTAAATGGTGTGTAGGTAAATGGATTTTGTGGAATACCTGATAAAAACGCTGCTTGCTCTAAAGTTAAATCTTTAGCATGCACACCAAAAACGCCTTGAGCAGCTGTCTCAATACCTGCGATATTACGCCCAGAGGCATTACGTCCATAGGGAATTACATTCAAATAAGCTTCTAAAATCTCATCTTTTGACATAAAATGTTCAAGGCGCATAGCGAGTAAAATTTCTTTTGCTTTACGCTCATAAGATACTTCATTCGTTAAGATTTGGTTTTTAACAAGTTGTTGTGTTAATGTAGAGCCGCCAGTTTGACTAGAGGAGTTAGTAACATCTTGTAGTACACCACGAATTAATGCTTTTGGCACAATTCCTTTATGATCTCTAAAGTACTCATCCTCAGTAGCAAGTACAGCATCAATCACATAAGGTGATATTTGATCTAATGCAATTTCGCGACGATCTAAGTCTGTACGAACATTCCCGATGTAAATATTATCGGCAAAATACATTTCACTCGTTTCCTCATAATTGAAAACGAGGTCACGCATCTCTTTTTCCGTGCGTAAAGGTTCTTTGCTAACAAGCGATGCAAAATAGCCAGCGCCTACTGATACAGCAAAAACGCCACCTAAAATAAGCATTACAATAAATATTAAGCTAAGATTCCAAGCGATGCCACTTGAAATACGAACTTTAGACATCCACGGTTTTTCAAAAAAATGTTCGATGCGTTGGTTGATTTTAGCAATCCAATCTTTCACTTCATCGACCTCCTATAAATCTTGTTTATTATAGCATAATTCATACCTATGAAAATATATTTATTGACAATGAACTAAAAAGCTGTAGAATAGCTACTATAAGTTTTATACTTCTTTTGTGTTGAACGAATTTGAGTAGTTTTTACATTCCCTGTGAAGAAAGCTAACGGTTGCTGCAAGTTAGCCATAGTGTGAAAATGAATTACGTTTCGGGAGCAAAACGTGCCACGCCGCGTTATGGTGAAAAGAGTGGAAGAACATTAAATTCTTCAAGCTGGGTGGTACCGCGTTTATCCACATAAACGTCCCTGCATGCAAACAAATTGCGTGTAGGGCTTTTTTTGTCCTCACGCATCTATTGGGAGGAAAACATAATGACAAACGAATTAATTCAAGACTTAGAATGGCGTGGCTTGCTATATCAACAAACAGATGCAGAAGGTATGGCATCCCTATTGAATGAAGAGAAAATTGCATTGTATTGTGGTGTGGACCCAACAGCAGATTCTATGCATATTGGTCACATTGTGCCTTTATTAACATTGCGTCGCTTCCAAATGCATGGTCATAGCCCTGTATTATTAGTTGGTGGAGCTACGGGGATGATTGGTGACCCATCTGGTCGTTCTGAAGAGCGTCAATTACAAACACCTGAGCAAGTTGAACAAAATGTGCAAGGAATAAAAAAACAATTAGAAATGATTTTTGATTTCGATGCAGCAAGTCATAACGCTGCGAAATTAGTAAACAATAATGACTGGATTGGTCAATTGTCATTAATCGACTTCTTACGTGATTATGGCAAATTATTAAGTGTGAATTATATGTTAGCTAAAGACAATGTAGCTTCTCGCTTAGACCAAGGGATTTCATATACAGAGTTTTCATATATGTTAATGCAAGCAGCAGACTTTGTGCATTTATATGATAATCATAAAGTACGTATGCAAATTGGTGGCTCTGACCAGTGGGGTAACATAACAACAGGTCTTGAAGTATTGCGTCGTACACATGATGAAGCGGCTAAAGCTTATGGTTTTACAATTCCATTAGTAACAAAAGCAGATGGTACAAAGTTTGGTAAAACAGCAGGTGGTGCAGTGTGGTTAGATGCTACAAAAACATCACCATATGAGTTTTATCAATTTTGGATTAATGCAGCAGACAATGACGTTGTAAAATATTTGAAAATCTTTACTTTCCTAAGCAAAGAGGAAATTGAAGCATTAGCTGTTGCTGTGGAAGAAGAGCCACATTTACGCAAAGCGCAAAAGGCGCTAGCAGAAGAAATGACAAGACTTATTCATGGTCAAGAAGCATTAGAACAGGCACAACGTATTACACAAGCCTTATTCTCTGGCGATTTAAAAGCATTATCGACAGGTGAGATGCGTGATGCATTTAAAGGTGTGCCAACAGCAGAAATGACTAAAGAAGATAAAAATATTGTGGAATTTATCGTAGAAGCAGGTATTTCACCATCTAAACGACAGGCGCGCGAGGACGTAACAAACGGTGCTATTTCAATGAATGGTGATCGTATACAAGACGTAAACTTTATTGTAAATGAAAGTGTGCGTTTAGATGATGCGTTTATCATTGTTCGACGAGGTAAAAAGAAATATACTATGGTAACTTTTCAATAATAGATGATTAAAACAGGCACTGGCGAATATTAATTCGTTAGTGCCTGTTGTCATATATGGGTTGTCGCAAGTTTGTATTGCCATAGCTTCATTATTCAGAAAAATTTCAGATGTTTTGCGTTATACTAACATAGAAAAAACACCCCACAAAAGTGAGGTGTTGCACATAAAACGATGAAATAACAAAGATTAACGAGAGTAGTACTCAACGATGTAAGCTTCGTTGATTTCAGCAGAAAGCTCAGAGCGTTCTGGCATACGGTTGAAAGTACCTACTTTGTTGTCAGCGTCAAAAGTAACGTAGTCTGGAACAAAGTTATTTACTTCGATAGCTTCTGTTACAGCAGTAAGGTTTTGAGATTTCTCACGTAGAGAAATAGATTGACCTACTTTAACGCTGAATGAAGGGATATCAACACGTTTACCATCTACTAAAATGTGACCGTGGTTAACTAATTGACGAGCACCACGACGTGTACGTGCTAAGCCCATACGGTATACTAGGTTGTCAAGGCGAGTTTCAAGTAGTACCATGAAGTTTTCACCGTGTTTACCTGGCATTTTACCAGCTCTGTTGAATAAAGTGCGGAATTGACGCTCATTTACACCATACATATGACGTAATTTTTGCTTTTCTTGTAATTGTAAAGCATACTCAGAAAGTTTTTTACGTTGAGTTGGGCCGTGTTGACCTGGTGCGTAGTTACGTTTTTCGATTTCTTTACCTGTGCCGCTTAGAGAGATACCAAGACGACGAGATAATTTCCAAGATGGACCTGTATAACGAGACATAATTGTGTCTCCTCCTTTAAATGTTGGTTTTTGTTGTAAAACAAACCAGTTATATCTAACGAGTACTACAATTTTATTTTCATGTACCTTCACCCATGCAGCCGACTATAAAGGTTACAAGATACACCTTCTACTTTGACAAAATAGAGGAATAAAATTAATATTATCGCATATAACTGCTGCATTATTTTACACAAATTTCAGTATAGCTTTTTCAAGAAACGAAGTCAATTCGTTTATAGGGCTAATTTTAATAAAAAAATTCATAAATCTTTCTTGTGTTAGGTCTATTTACTACCAATAATGCAAAAATAGATATAAAATTGAAGTTGTATGCGACTTGTATGTGTATAAAGTTATAATTAATAATAGTCAAAATGTCATGGTTGGTGTATACTAATCTTTAAATATGTGAAAAATAAAGGAATGAAAATAAGGGTGAGATGATGACAGGACATGAACAAACCTTAAAAAATATTAAGTCAGATGTGTTGAGTTTGCTTATGGACAATGAGTTGGGATTCAGTGATTTTTATCAATATGTAAAAATACTCGATTCGTGCTTGGAAAAATATTTTGATATTACTAATAGCACCTTTTTAAAATTTGAATCAGAATTATTGTTGCCAATTCGAAAAAATGTTCAAGATCATATTATTCAAGATGCCATTTCATGGGTAATGATTGAACCTTACTTTTTCCAAAGCGCCATCGTACCGAAACCTGTCTTGTTAAAAAATTATCAACATTATGATGCAATTACACATGCGATTGCTTTAAAAAAAGAGGCTAAAAAACCTAATGGTGTCTTATTAATACAGTCCACATCTAAATGGGAAGCGTTTGCATCATCACAATATCTTCAAGAGTTTTTACTATTGATTACGAATTTAATGTATAAAATAGATCAATTATCAAATGAAAAAACAAATGAACAGCAATATCGTAAGTTGTTTCAAATTACAGATTTATTCCACTCTACAATGGATGTGGATGTCATATTAGAGAATATGTTAATGGCTTTACAACAACATATTCCACATTTGCAAATCGAATTAATTTTGTCTAATGACCAAGATCGTGAGCTGACATTAAACATTAAATTATTTGATTATGCTTCCGAGCGTCCAGCTACAATTGAGGCTTTTGTGTCTGGAGAGCTAACATTTGAACATGCAACGGATTTAAAGCGTCGCATCTTAAATGCACCCATTAAGGGGAGACAAGCTATTTATGGCATATTACAAATCTCAGGCCCAGAAGGTTACGTGTTTTCAGGGAGAGAAAAAGAATATATTCGCATGCTAGCAGATGCCTCAGGTAATGCGTTAGAAAATGCTAAGTTATATCGACAGTCGCATCGATTAATTAGCGACTTGCAATTGATTAATGAAACATCACACCGTCTTAACTTGAAGATGGACTTAAACGAAATGTTTGTTTTCTTAAAAGATCAATTAAAAAAATCATTTCAGCCTGATCAAATTTGTTTCATGTTTAAAGACGGCAATAATTTTAGTGTGAAAGAAAGCACAGAACTTTTTCACACAAGTGATGCAGATCCGTATATTAACTATATCAATCAGCAATTTAGTTTTAGCAAAGACCCTATTTTTATAGCAGATTTTAATAGACAAATGAATGAGCCTGTAACCTATAACTCGATTATGGCAGCCCCTATCTTAATAGAAGAAAAAATCCAAGGGTACTGTATGGTCTTGCATAAAGACCCTTATTATTTCCCTTTTGATAGTTTTAAGTTAATGCAGTCATTGATACACCATTCTTCTTTAGCGATGGCTAATACGATGTTACAAAATAAATTGCAAGAAATGGTAGATCGTGATCATTTAACAAAATTATATGCGCGTAGTTATTTAGATAAATATGTTGAACAAGTATTAACAGATACACCAACAGGCATGTTTTTGTTAATTGATATTGATAACTTTAAACGTGTGAATGACACGTATGGCCATCAAATTGGGGATGAGGTATTAATCCAAATTGCCAATAAATTAAAAGAAATGGTAGCAGACCGAGGCATATGTGCGCGGTGGGGTGGTGAGGAATTGGCTGTTTGCATGGCGAATATTGATGCGAAGAAAGCACGTAAAATCGCACAACAGTTTGTAGAGACTATGCCTGTCATTACCAATCCTCAAGTTACAATATCAGTAGGTTTAATTACGTGGGATGTTAATGAACAACAGATTTTTAAATCCATCTTTTCACAAGCAGACGATGCATTATATGTAGCTAAAAATAGCGGGAAAAATCGTTTTGTTGTGTATGGCGAACATGAAAATATTGCGGTTAGTCATTGATAAATTTAAAAAATGTTAGGCCGATGTATTTCGGTCTAACATTTTTTGTATCATTTTTTATAGATGCTGTTCTAATACTTTAACCAATTGCTCTAATCTAGCTTGATCTTCTTCTGTAAATCGATTGGCAATGGGGCTATCAATATCTAAAACACCAATGACTACATTATTTTTGCGAAGAGGGATAACGACTTCAGAGCGTGATGCCGCATCGCAGGCAATATGACCAGGGAATTGATGGACATCCGCAATACGCAATGTTTTATCCTCTGCTGCACTTGTACCACAAACCCCACGCCCTAAAGGTATGCGCACACATGCTGGCAACCCTTGAAATGGCCCTAATATGAGTTGGTCATCCTCACGTAAATAAAAGCCCACCCAATTAATATCTGTAAGAAATTGATTGAGCAATGCACTTGTATTACTAAGATTAGCAATATGATTACTTTCACCTGCTAATAAAGCTTGTAATTGTGCGGTCACTTGATCGTATTGTTTTGCTAAAGTACCGTTGTAATTTGTTGTCTCAAACATGATAATGCAACCCTTTCTGAATCGCTTCATAATATTGATGTAAACCCTTCACCGTATGCGCGTCAGAGCCAAATACATAGGGTAGCTCAATTTCCTGGATAAAAGAAAAGTAAGCATATGGTGGATAGGGTTCTAAACACTGGGGTTTTTGCAATCCAGCACTATTAAGATCTAATTCCAACCCATGCTGTTTCATCGCTAATAGTATATCTTTCACCATAGCTTCGTCATCTACATGGTACGGATGTGCATGTTGGAATTTGTGAATCAAAGTAGGATGCCCTATGCGTTTAGGTTTGAATGGCCCTAAATCCGTTGTGATGGATTTTTTCACAGTGCGGTAATAATGTGCATAGGCGTTAGGGATTGAGCCTACTCTATGAGCGAATGCCTCAAATACTTCAGGTGAAAAATCAATACAATAATAGTCTGTAGCGATTTGTAAAAAGTGTACAGACAAAATAGCATCATCTAATTCTTTGCCATAGGTATTTAAAAATGTTGTGGTTTCTTCTTCGTAGCCTTCAATAAAATCGACTTCTAAACCACAATTAATTTTAATGGTATTCGCATATTTTTGTTTAACATGAGCGATTTCGGTGAAATATGTTTCTAAAGAAGCAAAACTCATTCCACTATCTTGATCAGGCGTAGGATCAACAAAAGAAGGTGGTAACGGTGCATGTTCAGTGAATGAAATTTCAGTAAAACCATTCGCAATAGCTTTTTCTACATAAGCGTCCAATACATCTGCAGAACCATGTGGACAAAATGGTGTATGGATATGTCCGTCTCTTTTCAAATTTAACACAACCTTTTTTTATGATGTAAATGATAAAAGCACTAAAAATCCCTACAAAATACGCACGTATAGTATATAATGGATAGTAAACTACTATTGTATAGAAATCGACCGATATGGATTTGGAACAGGAGGCTTACGATGGAGTATATCATCATTCCGATTGTCATACTACTTGTTATCATACTCGTTATTATGCAACAGCAAAAAAAACATAAAACGATACTTGTTAAATTAGAGGAAGAAAAATCGTTAATGCAAAATAAGCCGATTAACGAGGAGCTAACTAAAGTTAAAACGTTGAACATGAATGGGCAAACAGAAGAAATGTTTGAGCGTTGGCGCAAAATGAATGATGAAATCAAAGTAACGTTTGTGAAAAAAATTGATGATTTATTATTCGATGTAGAAGATAGCATACGTGCGCTAAAGTTTAAACGTGCCACTGCCTATGAAGAGGAAATTAGAGAATATTTAAAGCGAGCTGCACAAGACCAGCAAAAAATCCTGGACGAACTTAATGAATTAATGGGTAGCGAAGAGAAAAATCGAGTTGAGATGGAAGAATTACGAGAAACATACCGCACCGCGAGAAAAACATTACTAGCCCATCAGCACGCATTCGGTGCAGCATTACCAGCTTTAGAAGAGCGTCTAGAAGCGTTTGAACCAGCAAGTGAGCTCTTTGAAAGATTAACCGAACAAGGCAATTATTTAGAAGCAAGAGAGCTCGTTTTATCTTTGCAAACAGAAGCACAGTTATTCTTACCATTGATTCAAGATATACCAGGGTTGCTGACAGATATTCAAACTAATATTCCGACTGCACTAGACGAAATTCGTACAGGTTACAAAGAGATGGAAGCGCAAGGTTATTATTTGAGGCATTTAGAGTTGCAAATTGCCTTTACAGCGGTCGATGAGGAATTAGCAGCATTAAAAAAAGATATTGCTAATTTACACTTGGAGACCATTCAGCCTCGTGTGGAACATTTGAATCAAAAGATTGATGGCTTCTATGATGTGTTAGAAAATGAGGTTGTCGCTAAACAATATACAGATCGTCACGGAGACGCATTATTAAATACTATTTTTAAATTGATGCAAAACACAAGAAAAACGTTAACAGAAGCAGAGTATGTGCAAGAGAGTTATCGTTTATCAGCAGAAGACGCTGAGGTGCCAAGAGATAGCTTAAGACATTTGGAAGTGTTACAAAAAAGATACGATATTTTAGCACAACAAATTGCAGAAGAACAATCAGCATACTCTAGCTTGCGTGAAGAATTGCAAGCAATTGAATTAGAAATGGAGAGCATTGCGAAAATACAAGAAAGCTTTGAAAAAAGATTAGCTAATCTACGCGTTCATGAGAATGACGCAAGAGAACGTTTAACGGTTGTCGAACGTCAACTTGTGGATATTGAGCGTAAGTTACAAAAAGCAAATACACCAGGTGTACCGCATAAATTGCAAGCAAAGTTAGATGACGTTGCCGAATTAATTTATGTCGTGAAACAAAATTTACAAGAAGTACCGTTAAACATGGAAGAAGTAAAAAAACATTTAACGGCTGCTGAGACCAATATGTTAGAAGCACACGTAGCGGGTGAAGAAATGATTGAAAAAGTAGTAATGATTGAACGCATTATACAGTATGGGAATCGTTATCGCTCTACAAATGCGATGTTAGACGAACGTTTAACAGAAGCTGAGCAAGCTTTTAACGCTAGGCAATATACGAAAGCATTAGAAGAAGCAGGCAATGCTGTAGAAGCGATTGAACCTGGTGCATTAGCGAGGATTCAACAAGTGGTACAGCAAGACCTTGAAAAAGTCATTATTAAGTAGTGTACGAAGCATTCGATTCACGTTATAATAGTTTGGGCTATCCAATGAGCCAATTGGATAGCCTTTTTGTTAGAGTTGCTCCAAATGTGAGGGAGAACTCTTTTATTTTTATGTGTAAAATCTTAACGAGGGATGATTTTAAAGTGATTTATTTAGACAATAGTGCAACAACACGCCCTTATCAAGACGTGCTAAACGCATTTGTAACCATTAATGAACAATACTATGCGAATCCTGCTTCAATTCATGAAAAGGGTGTAGAAGCCAATCAATTGTTAACACGAGCACGTGAGCAAATTGGTGAAGTGCTACACACAAAGGGTGAGCATATTATATTTACCTCTGGTGGAACAGAGTCAAATAACTTAGCAATATTTGGCTTAACTGAACAACATCAACACATTGGTAAACATATTATTACAACAGCTATTGAGCATCCATCTGTGTTAAATCCGATAGCTAAACTTGCTGAGCAAGGCTATGAAGTTACTTATTTAGCAGTGAACAAAGAAGGTCAAATTTCTTTAAAGGCATTGCAGCAAGCTTTACGCAAAGATACTGTACTTGTTAGCATTATGCATGTGAACAATGAGATGGGAGCGATTCAACCCATACAAGCTATTGCGCGCTTAGTAAAAACACAAAGTCGTGCATTTTTGCATGTGGATGCGATACAAAGTTTTGGTAAATTACCTATTAGTTTTCAAGACGGCATGGACGTGATGACCGTGTCAGGGCATAAAATACATGCTTTAAAGGGCACAGGTATTTTAGCCTTTGCTAACCGGCCACTACTTGTCCCGCAATTATTAGGTGGAGGGCAAGAACATGGTTTACGCAGCGGGACTGTAGCGGTTGCTCAAAATGTTGTCTTAGCCAAGGCAATGCGTATCGCAAAGCGTGAACAAGCTATGAATGAAATGAAGTATCGCAAGTACCAGCACCAACTGATGGAGGTATTAGGTTGTTTTCAAGATGTACAGATGATTTCAACTAAGCAATGTGCACCGCATATTATTACATTTAGCATAAAAGAGTTGCGTGGTGAAATTATTATTAATGCCTTGCAAAAGGAAGGTGTTATTGCATCTACTTCGAGTGCTTGTTCTTCCAAACAACAAACAGAAAGTCATGTGCTTCAAGCATTGAAGGTGGATACAGCTTATCGTAAAGGTGTTGTCCGATTAAGTCTAGGCAGTTTATTAACAGATGAAGAAATACAACAAGCTTGTCATAAGATTAAACAAGTAATTGCGAGTTTAAAAGGAGAGTAAATAATGGTTTGGAAAGAAATTTTAATACGTTATGGTGAGTTATCAACAAAAGGTAAAAATAAAATGGATTTTGTGCGGAGATTGCGTCAAAACATTCGCTATTCTTGCGCAGATTTACCACCATTAACGATTCGCACAGAACATGACCGCATGTTCATTGCTATTGATAGTGAGGAAATGAAAGAAGAACTAGTAAAAAGATTACCTCATGTTTTTGGGATTCAATCCTTTAGTCCTGTAGCTTCTTGTGAAAAAGATATGGAACAAATGAAAATGTTAGCCAAGTACGTGTTAAAACAATACGAAGATACCACTTATACCTTTAAAGTAGAAGTGAAACGTACAGATAAAAAATTTCCTTTACAATCACATGCTATCCAACGTGAAATTGGGGGAACAGTATTAAGTACGTATCAAAATCTGAAAGTGCAAATGCGTAAACCAGCATTGGAGTTACGTATTGAAGTGCGATTAGATGCCGTTTATATGATGGCAGAAGTAATACAAGGGGCAGGGGGTATGCCTATTGGTTCGAATGGACGTTCGTTATTAATGTTATCAGGTGGAATTGACAGTCCTGTGGCAGGATATTTGATGATGAAGCGTGGCGTGCGTATTGATGCCATTCATTTCTTTAGTCCACCGTATACGAGTGAAAATTCATTAGAGAAAGTGCGAGATTTAGCTAAGGAGTTAACGAAGTTTGGTGCGAATGTTCGCCTACACATTATTCCCTTTACGGAAATCCAATTAAAAATCAAAGAAGAAGTACCTGAAAATATTTCAATGACAACAACACGCCGTATGATGATGCGTGTAGCGGATAAAGTACGTGAGGAGATTAGTGCTTTAGCTATTGTAACAGGTGAGAGTTTAGGACAAGTGGCAAGCCAAACATTAGATAGTTTAACAGCCATTAATGCTGTGACAACAACACCTATTTTGCGACCATTAATTTCTTATGATAAACTAGAAATAATTGACATAGCAGAAAGGATAGGGACATATGAAACATCAATCCGCCCATATGAAGATTGTTGTACAATATTTACACCAGCTAATCCTAAAACAAAGCCTAAGCTTGATAAAGTAGAGCATTTTGAAGAGAAAACAGACTATGAAACATTAATCAATCGTGCAGTAACGAATCGTGAAATTCATGTGTACCCAGAAAAACAAAAAGAAGATAAGTTTGCTAGTTTATTATAAGGAGGAAGAATAATGAATCCAAAACGCTGGACAGCTTTAATTATTGCTGTTGTATTATTTATAGGATCTATTGGCATCAATGCCGTATTTAGCTTTTTTAAAACAGATTTCTTTGCTAATATTGAGGATTTTGTTAATGAACAATCAGAGCTTACAAATACCCAAGTGTTAGAACAAGGAAAAACAAATGACAAAATTGCTTATATTAAATTAGATGGTACGATTCAAGATGTTGAAATGAGTGCCTTCTCCACAGGTTATAATCATAAAAATTTCTTGTCTCAATTAAAACAAATCAAAGAAGATGACAGCATTAAAGGTGTGGTCTTTGCTGTTAATACACCAGGTGGTGGTGTGATTGAGTCTGCTGAAATTCGTAAAAAAATTATGGAAATCCAAGCAACACGTGATATCCCTGTTTATGTATCTATGGGCGCAATGGCAGCCTCAGGCGGTTATTATGTCTCAGCACCAGCGGATAAAATCTTTGCTATGCAAGAAACGATTACAGGCTCTATCGGTGTTATTATGCAAACGATCAATTATCAAGAACTAGCAGAAAAATTAGGTGTACGTTATGAAAAATTCCAATCAGGCATTCATAAAGATATGTTAAGTCCAACACGTGAAGTCACAGAGGAAGAACGAAAAATGATGCAAGAGATGATTGATGAATCATATGGTACATTTGTAAATATCATCGCTGAGGGGCGTAATATGTCAGAGGCAGATGTCAAGAAAGTGGCAGATGGGCGTATTATGAGTGGTACACAAGCAATGAAAGCAGGCTTAGTTGATGAAATCGCTGATGAGGAAACGGTTATTCAACAAATGCGAGAAGACTATGATTTAACAGATGCACAGCTTATTACATTTGCAGATCCAACGACAAATTGGCGCACAATACTAGGTGTGAAGGCATCTACGTTATTTGGCCCTTCGTTAGAAGAGCGTTTTGTAGCAGAGATGTTAACAAAATATAATGCACCACAAATGATGTATTTATATGGTGCAAACTAAGGAGGAAATCGCATGACACAGTTTGATATGCCATTAGAAGATACAACGTTGACTAACGCTGTTGACACTAAACAGTATGAACATAAATATGCAGGTTTCTGGATACGCTTTATTGCTTATATTATGGATTCACTAATTGTGACAGCTGTTGTTGGCATCGCGATTAATCCATTTTTCTATCTGTTTGATTTATCGTTTAATAAAGATACAATGTTTGCCCCATTAGCGATTTTAACTGCTATTGTTTATTACGCTTACTTTGTTATCATGACTTGGAAATTTCAACAAACATTAGGCAAAATGATATTTGGTTTAAAAGTAATACGGATTGATGGCACTAAACCTACATTAGTCGATTTATTATTTAGAGAATGGATTGGCCGTTTTATTAGTAATGTGATTCCATTACTCTATGTTTTAATCACCTTTTTACCTAAACATCAAGCATTACATGATTATTTTGCAGATACATGTGTAGTTCATGAAAATGTGTATGTGGATAAAGCTAAGTACTAATAGTTGCTTATGTTTGAATAAGTTTAGTAAGATAAAGAAGAACGTGGCAATGCCACCACAATCCCTTAGGAGGTCATAAAATGGTACAAATTACGTTTAAAAATAATCCTGTAACATTATTAGGTAATGAAGTAAAAGTAGGTGACAAAGCGCCTGAATTTACAGTATTGGCTAATGATTTATCACCAGTAACCTTACAAACAGATGCAGGTAAAGTACGTTTATTCAGCGTTGTTCCATCATTAGATACAGGCGTATGTGATGCACAAACACGTAAATTTAATGAAGCAGCTGCCGAGTTGGGTGACGATGTTGTCATTTATACTGTATCTGTAGACTTACCATTCGCTCAAAAGCGCTGGTGTGGAGATGCGGGTATTGAAGCAGTAAAAACAGTATCTGACCACCGTGACTTGTCATTTGGTCAAGCCTATGGTGTAGCAATCGAGGAACTACGTTTACTAGCACGTGCAGTGTTTGTAGTAGATAAAGACGATAAGGTAACATATGTAGAGTATGTAAGCGAAGCAACAGACCATCCTAATTATGAAGGTGCAATTGATGCGGTTAAAGCATTAAAATAATAGATACAATATTATAAGTACTGAGGGAGCTGTTAAGGGAACTTTTCCAATCAGCTCCTTCTTTATGTGTATACGGAAGAAGGGATTTTTTGCATGGAAAAAATGGAACAATTATTTGGCGCCATTAATACACACGTTGAACAATTAGAAAAAGAACAAGAACTGAGTTATTTAGAGGGTGTCTTACACACATTAGATAGCGCATTAGAGCAACAGGTTACATTGCCTTTAGCAAATGTTGATAAGGAAGATATTCGTAAAGCCATCCAAATTGCCATGTTAAAAGGTATGCGTAAAAGTGCACAACCTAATCATCAAATGACACCAGATACGTTAGGTTTTCTAGTCGGTTATTTTATACAACAATTTTACAAAGACCAAACTATTACAGTGCTAGACCCTGCGGTTGGCACAGGCAATTTGCTCTTTACTGTTATGAATATGCGTGAAGGGATACAAGCTACTGGAGTAGAAGTAGATGAACTATTAATTCAGTTAGCAGCGGTTACAGCAGAATGTTTGGAACACCCTATCCAGCTTTATCGCCAAGACGCACTAGATAAACTATTAATTGATCCAGTGGATGCTATTATATGCGATTTACCAGTAGGTTATTATCCAAATGAAGAAGTAGCTTTAGAGTATGAGTTATGTGCTAGTGAAGGTATGAGTTATGCCCACCATCTCTTCATTGAACGATCTTTACAACATGTGAAAGACGGTGGCTATGTTTTCTTATTAATTCCAGCGACATTATTTGAGTCTGAACAGGCAAAACAGTTGCATAGCTATCTTAAAAAGCATGCTCACATTCAAGCAGTCGTGCAATTGCCTACAAACATGTTTGCTAGTCAAGCACATGAGAAAAGTTTATTAATTTTGCAAAAGCAAGGTGAGGAAACAAAAGCACCAAAGGAAGTATTACTAGCTAAAGTACCAAATTTGCAAAACAAACAGGCATTAACTAAGTTCTTTGCGCAAGTACAACAATGGCAAGATGAACAAAAGTAAAAGCTGAGGCGATATTCGCCTCAGCTTTTCTTGTAAAAAGGGCAAGCCCTTTTTATGTATTACTTTTCTGGTGTACGGATGACAAGTACGTCACATTTCGCAGAACGTACAATTGCTTCTGAAACAGAACCAATTAAGAAACGTTCAACAGCATTTAAGCCTGTTGCACCACAGATGATTAAATCGGCATCTACTAAGTTAGAAAGCTCTTTAGTAATGATGTTCTTTGGAGAACCGTATTCAACGATTAATTTAACGTTGTCAACGCCTTCATTAGCAGCTTCTTCTTTATAGCCTTTAAGTAAGTTATCAGAATGCTCTTTAGCACGCTCAGCAATTGAACGGTCATAAGCTTCTACAGCTGCGAATGAGCGAGTGTCAATTACGTTTACTAAGTGAATAGTTGAGCCTGGGTTACGTTTTGCTACATCGATTGATTTACGGAAAGCATATTCAGCCTCTTTAGAACCATCTACTGCAACAACGATATTTTGATAATGATTAGCCATTTAAATTACCTCCTCTATGTGTATACCTTGATTATACCAAATCCTTACTCAAAGGAAATAGCAACTTAGAAAATATTATGAAATAAATGATGAAAAAGAACATAGAAAAGGGAATAAACAAGCATTTTCCTATTAAAAAGGAAAGAGCGAACTAACTTATTAAGTAATTTTACTTTTTTTAACGCTAAATTATAAAAATATCAACGAAATCGAGAATTTTCAGATAAAATTTGATAAAATGAAGTTTAGTCAAAATCCTCTTGTCTGAATAGGGCAAGTTGCCTAAGAAGGGAGAACAAGAAAGATGAAAATTGGAGTTCCAAAAGAGATCAAAAATAATGAAAATCGAGTAGCAATGACACCAGCTAGTGTGGTGACGTTACTAAGCGCTGGGCATGAAGTAGTAGTTGAAACGAATGCAGGTGCGGGTTCAGGCTTTACAGATGAGGATTATATAGCGGCAGGTGCAACCATTGTTGCGACAGGAAAAGAAGCTTGGGCAAGCGATATGGTGTTAAAAGTAAAAGAGCCAGCAGAAAGTGAATATGACTATTTTTATGAAGGTTTAATTTTATTCACATATTTACATTTAGCAGCAGAGCCAAAGCTAACTGAAAAATTATTAGAGAAAAAAGTAGTGGCTATCGCTTATGAAACGGTACAATTACCAAATCGTACGTTGCCATTATTAACGCCAATGAGTGAGGTAGCAGGTAAAATGGCTACACAAATCGGCGCACAATACTTAGAGAAAAATCATGGTGGACAAGGTATATTACTAGGTGGTGTCTCGGGTGTACAACGTGGTCGTGTAACTGTAATTGGTGGAGGAATCGCAGGAACGAATGCAGCTAAGACAGCGGTAGGACTCGGTGCTGATGTGACCGTCATCGATTTAAGCGCAGACCGTTTGCGTCAATTAGAGGATATTTTTGGTCGTGATGTCCAAACGTTAATGTCTAATCCATATAATATTGCAGAATCTGTAAAACATGCAGATTTAGTGGTGGGAGCAGTATTAATTCCTGGCGCACGTGCACCAAAGTTAGTCAGTGAAGAAATGATTAAGTCTATGAAACCAGGTTCGGTAGTAATTGACATTGCGATTGACCAAGGTGGTATTTTTGCAACTTCTGATCGTGTGACAACTCATGATGACCCAACATATGTCAAACATGGTGTTGTACATTACGCAGTAGCAAATATGCCTGGTGCAGTACCACGTACGTCTACAATTGCTTTGACAAACAATACCGTATTATATGCACTGCAAATCGCTAATAAAGGTTATAAACAAGCGTGTCTAGATAATGCAGCCTTAAAACAAGGGATTAATACATTAGAAGGCAATGTGACATTTAAAGGTGTGGCAGAGGCATTTGATTTACCATACGTTGATATTGACGCTTTACTTCAATAAAAAAAAGTACCATGGCGATGTTTGCCATGGTACTTTTTTATACACTTTAGTATTAATTAAATGAAATAGGTGCACTATAACCAGAGAAAGATAGCGGATTATTCGCTTGATCTTTAATCGTATTAGATTTATCAATATTAGGTTGGATTGATAGTAGATCACCAGCCTTAAAGATTTTACCCTGTGCAAGGGAGATGACTTGTGTCTTAGCATCAGTCGCTTTTGTTGTAATCATGTAGTCTACTTTAGCGTTATTGATGGCGATCTCAAACGGCAAGTTTTCGACAATGATATTTTCTGAAAAGGTAACTTCAAGCGTCGTGCCATCTTTTACTACAATGTTTTGTACAGTAGGTGACACATTTTCTTGTAAACGAATCGTCTTACGTGTTTCTTTCATAGGAACAGTTGAATGCTTAGCATGGACATTTTTAATTGTAATATGGCGGTCTACAGTGTCTGTAATACTATTTTGTTTGAGTGTGAGTTTTACAGTGTTTAGCTTATTATATTCCACAGTTGCCTTTTCAACCGTAACGCCATCAATGGAATAGTTGCTAATATCAGTTGCACTTGCAGCATCTACTTCTTTATCAAAAGTGATTGTAACAATATTATTATCTGTAGGGTCTTGTTGGATGTCTTTAACAATAATGATGTCTTGATTTTTTATGCTATCTTGTGTGCGTACAAAGTTTAAAGTAGTGTAACCAATATAGTCTACACCGTATTCACTTTTTAGTTTTTCTAATTTTAAAGAAAGCTGATAATTAGCCCCTACTACATCTAAAGGTACTTCAGGATTTTTCGCTTGTAATACATCTCGTAATTTAATGTGTAATGTACGACGGTCATCCAATAATGTCATGTTTTTAATAAAATCAGTCTCGACAGGATACTCAACGCCATCTTTGGTATACGTACCTGTAGCACTAGCAACAGCATCGCTAAGAGTCATTGTTTTATTAAAGATTAAGGCAATAATCTGCTCATCATTTTGTGTAATGATACGTTGGTCGATTACAGTTGGTGGCTGTGTATCGTTGTTAAAAGTATATGTTGTAGCAAAGGTTGCTGTTTCACCAGATAAATCTTGAATGACAGCATCTTTAGCTAATGAAATGGTATGACTGCCATCTAAATTAGCTCCTGTCATCGTTACAGACATAATATGAGGTGTATCTTTCGCCATTGTAATATGTTTTACCTCGATGCGTTGATCCCCTTTAACAACAGATAATTCCTCTCGTTTCAAAGGTAAGACAGCTTCACTAAAGTAAATATCAAATGATGTAGGCCCAGTCTGTTTAATTTCACGATAAGCAGGTGGTATACCGTCAGAAGGGCCCTTCATTAGTTCAACAATAGTAGGGTTAGGTGCAATAAAGTTGCCAGCCATATCCCGCACAGAAGCAAAACGTGCTTGTACTTTTGTATTAGGCGCTAAAAATTTGCCGTTAGCTGTTGCTTCAGACAAGTCAATAAGCATCTCTGTGCTATTTTCTTGTAACGTTCCTTTAACATTTTCTAGTGCAGTGCCATTCGCTAACGTAAATGTAACGTCTTTTGCGTTAATAGCCTGCATGGGCTCAGAGAAAATAACATTCGCTAATGAGGCATTTTTTTGTTCTACTTTTACAATAGTAGGGGCGGTTGTATCCGCTTCTAATGTTAAATTAAAGTCATGCGTTAATGTTTCACCAGATGCCGCAGCTAGATTTCTAAGTTCTATATTATATTTACCAGCGAGTGCTGTATCCAATTGTAAAGTGATAGTACGCTGATTATTACTTAACGAAGCAGAAGCAATAATAGGGTTTTTCGCTTGTCCAATACCATTAAATAAAATGACACCATTTTTTAACGTATGATCAGCATTTAACAATTTTGTTGGATCAATGGCTTGGTTAAAATGCAATTGTAATGTTGTGCTGTTAGCATGATTAGTTGTCAATAATTTCAATTCTTTCACATCAAAGCGGACATCAGCTTTGTAGGTCACACCATCAATGACAAAACTAACAGGTGTTGTCATGTTTTCCTCTAGTGGTTTTTCTAATGTCACAGTATGCGTTGAATCATCACTTAATGTTACAGCAAGCGTTGTTGTTGATGTAGCTGTAGCTTCTTTTACAGTTAATGCAGGTACTTCTGGTTCAATAAATGCATCAATATTGGTAATGGTGCTATCTAAAAACTTAGCAAAGTGGGAACGACGCACAGGGTCTTTCGGTTTAAACATCCCTTTTTCAGGTGTTGTGATTTTGGCAAATTCTAAAGCAATGATGGCTTCTTGTTTTTCAAAGTCATCTTTTAACAATGTCAAATCTTTAATTGATGTTTTGAAGTTGTCCTTTTTATATAAATCAATCAAATCAACATCGTATAATTCTTTAATAGCACGTACTAACACAACTGCCATAGCCCCACGTGTCATCGTTTGTTCAGGCGCTAATGATGGGAGTCCTTTATCTTGTTTAATCCCTTTAAAAACATTAGCATCATGCACAAGTGCCGCATATTGTAATAATTCTTGGTCTTTCGCTTGTAAAGAAACATCATTAAAGCGTTGTTTGGCTTTGTAATCTGCAGGGATTTTATAGTCATTATACACAAGCCACTTAGCAAGGAATTTTGTAACGTTACTGCGGGTTACATGATTATAAGGTTTAAATGTTTGGTCTTCATAGCCTTTAATAATCCCTTTGTCTACTAATGAGTAGATGGCTTTTTCTTGTCCGGGATCGATCCCTTTTAAATCTTTGAATGTCAGTTTTTCTGCATGAGCTGTTGGTGCAATAGCACTAACTGCAACAGCGGATATTGCTAAAGTTGCAATGAAATACGTTTTTTTACTCAAATAAAAAACCTCCTTTAATTGATAACTCATATTTTAACATGAAATCTAGTAGTTGTTAGTCAATTATCTATCGATGAAATCTCATAAAAAAAGAGAAATAGCTTACTTATGCTATTTCTCTTTTATGAGATTATTTAACAGGTAGAATAGTAAGTTGTTTAGGGAATTTTGTTAGTACCTCAACGCCATCTTTTGTTACAACTACGTCATCTTCAATACGCACACCTGTTACATCGCCTTTATAAATACCAGGCTCAATCGTGAATACCATGTTTTCTTCCAATGCCATTTCATTTACACTACTAATGTCTGGGAACTCATGTACAGAGATCCCAAGACCATGTCCTAAACGGTGAGGGAAATAGTCACCAAAGCCGGCATTTGTAATAATATCACGTGCTACTTTATCAATGTCTTTTGCTTTAACAGTTGGTTTAACGGCTGCAATCGCAGATTCATTAGCCTTTAATACTGTTTCATAAATTTCAATTTGTTTGTCAGTTGGCTCACCAAATGAGACAGTACGTGTAATGTCTGAGCAGTAACCTTCGTATAATACCCCTAAGTCAAATAATACGAAGTCACCTTTTTGGATTTTATTATGTCCTGGTACGCCATGAGGTGAAGCAGAGTTTTTACCTGTTAACACCATTGTGCTAAATGACATGTCATAGCCTTTGTTTTTAACAGCTGTTTCAATCGCATTTAAAACATCAAGCTCTGTTTTACCTTCCGCAATATTATCACAACCAACTTGTACAGCAAAATCAGCTAGTTTAGCTGCCTCACGTAATTTAACAAGTTCATCTTCCGATTTAATCACACGCATATAATTTAATTTGTCATCAAGTCGAGGGAAGGAAGCTTTAACAAAACGCTCTTGTAATTGTTCGTAGCGAGCAACGTTTAAGTGTAATTTTTCAATGGCAATCGATTTGACATCGCTTACACGGGCACGAATGGCATCAGCTAAAATATCCATTGCGTTTTGCGTATCTAGGTGTCCGACTACATCTTCCCAGCCAGAAGCCCGTTTTGCATCAGGTACTTCCATTTGTGGACAAATAATAAATGGTGCTGCTTCTTTAAAAACAGCTACCCCGAGTAATCTTTCGTGAGGGTCACTATTAAAACCTGTTATGTAGTTTACATTTTCAGGTGTTGTAATAAATGCCACATCAATATTTTCTTGCTGTAAAAATTGCTGAATTTCTTTTACTTTCATAAGAAAACCTCCATGTCTTATTGTTGTGCATACTTAGCATATCAAAAATAAAGGTTTTTTTGCACTTTTAACGAATAATATATGTTAGATGACATAAATAAGGAGGAATTTTAATGAAAATAACGTATCACGGACATTCTGTTGTTAAAATTCAAACAGCGCAACATGTGATTTTAATAGACCCCTTTATTACAGGCAATAATTTGACAGATTTAAATGCTACTGAGGAGCAACCAGACTTTATTTTACTTACACATGGACATAATGACCATGTGGGAGATACAGTGGCACTAGCAAAGAGAACAGGTGCTACGGTTATTGGTTCCCATGAGTTAGCAACATGGCTCGGTTTTCAAGGAATTCATGCAGTGGGAATGAATATTGGAGGCGCAGCTCAATTTGACTTTGGACGTGTGAAATACACACAGGCTTTCCATAGCTCCTCTTACACTACAGAAGATAATGAAATTATTTATATGGGCATGCCGATGGGAATCATACTTACAATTGAAGGCAAGACGATTTACCATGCAGGTGACACAGCATTATTTGGCGATATGAAATTAATTGGAGAGTATGAGGCAATTGATGTAGCGTTTTTACCGATTGGTGATCATTTCACAATGGGGCCAGAAGATGCAGCTAAAGCTGTATCACTTTTACAACCTAAAATTGTGATACCTGTTCATTACGATACATTTCCACCTATTAAACAAGAGCCACAAAAATTTGTTGATTTAGTGAAGGATGCTGAGGTGCAAATCTTGTCAGCAGGTGACGCAGTAGCATTTTAAAAAAATAAAAGAAAATCACCTTTGATTAAAATATGTTACACTGATAACATCAAAATACAGCATGAGAAATAGGTGATACTGTGTCAACAAAACACGAAAAAATATTGAGATACATTGAATCTTTACCTGTCGGTGATAAAATTTCGGTACGACAAATTGCTAAAGAAATGTCTGTGAGTGAGGGAACAGCTTATCGCGCAATTAAAGAAGCAGAAAACCGTCGTTTAGTAAGTTCAATTGAACGTGTAGGCACGATTCGAATTGAGAAGAAGAAAAAAGAAAATATTGAACGGTTAACCTTTGCAGAAATTGTAAATATTATTGATGGTCAAGTAATTGGTGGCAAAAATGGGTTGCATAAAACATTAACCAAATTTGTCATTGGCGCTATGCAATTAAATGATATGATGCGTTACACAGAAGCAGGTAGTTTATTAATCGTAGGAAATCGTTTCAAAGCACATGAAAATGCTTTGCATGCTGGAGCGGCTGTATTAATTACGGGTGGCTTTGATACAACGGATGAGAATAAAGCGCTTGCTGATGCGTTATCTTTGCCTATTATTACGACAAGCTATGATACTTTTACAGTAGCAACAATGATTAATCGTGCGATTTATGACCAATTAATTAAAAAAGATATTTTATTTATTGAAGATATTTATGTGCCCATATCTGAAACAAAAGTGTTGCGTAATACGCAAACACTCGCCGATTTTCAACATGAAAATGAGCGTACAACACATGGGGCTTTCCCAGTTGTCACAGCAAAAAATAAATTAGTTGGTATGATTACAGTAAAAGATATTATTGGGCGTCCAGATGATGAGGCGATTGAAAAGGTGATGACGAAAAACCCAATCTCAGGTTCTATGAAAATGAGTGTGGCATCTGCCGGTCACCAAATGATTTGGGAGGGCATTGATTTACTGCCAGTTGTAGATGATGATAATGTTTTACAAGGTGTGATTAGCCGGCAAGACGTGTTAAAGGCGTTGCAATTAGCACAACGTCAGCCACAGCAAGGTGAGACAATTGATGATATTGTGAAAAATGAAGTGAAAGTATTAAACAATGAGGAAGAGTTACAAGTTGAGTTTAAAGTAACACCTCAAATGACCAACCAATTTGGTGCCATTTCATATGGTGCTTTTACTACATTATTAGCAGAGGCAGGTACATTTGCTTTAAAGAGACGCAAACGTGGTGATGCCGTAGCAGAAAACATGACAATTTATTTTATCAAACCTGTACAAATGGAAAGCATTTTAACTGTAAAGCCCGTCATTTTAGATATGAGCCGTAAATTTGTTAAAATGGACTTTGAAGTATATCATGATACAATTTTAGTGGGTAAAGCAATGATGACTTTCCAATTGCTTGAAAGATAAATCAGTGTTAAGTAGACAAAGCCTAGTATCGATGGAGGGCTTTGTCTTTTTTATCAAGAAATGAGGACGTATAATGTTTACAACAATTGGCGTATTAGCGCATGTAGATGCAGGAAAAACGACATTCTCAGAGCAAATACTTTATTATACTAAAGGTATTCAACAGCGTGGGCGTGTGGACCACCAAGATGCCTTTTTAGATAATCACGTGTTAGAAAGACAACGTGGTATTACGATTTTTGCGGAACAAGGACGATTTAAAGTGGGAGAGCAAGTGTATCATTTAATAGATACACCAGGGCATGTAGACTTCTCGCCAGAAATGGAACGCGCCATTAGTGTAATGGATTATGCTATTGTACTTGTTAGTGCAGTTGAAGGTGTTCAAGGGCATACAGAGACCGTTTGGCGTTTGCTTAGAAAGTACCACATACCAACCTTCTTTTTTATTAATAAAGTAGACCGTGAAGGTGCTATGGTGCATGATGTGCAAAGGCAGTTACAATCATTAACATCACAACTCTTTTGTATGGAAGAAGCGATGACAAACACTCATATACCGATTGCGCTTCAAGAGTGGCTAGCAGAGCAAGATGAGGGATTATTAGAAGCTTATTTAACAGAAGGCTTATCCACAGCACAATGTTTAATGACATTACGTCAACTCATAAAGAACGAACAAGCTTTTTTATGCTTTCATGGCTCGGCTCTAAAAGATATAGGTATAGAGACATTCATTCAACAAATTATACTAGTAATGACAACTTGTTATGAAACATCCGCTCCATTTTATGCTGATGTTTTTAAAATTAGACATGAGGGCAATCAGCGTCTCACTTTTATGAAGGCGAGGCAAGGTAAATTATGTGTGCGTGATGAGCTTCATCTAGCTAGTGAAACAGAAAAAGTAACAGAGATTAGGGTGTATAATGGTGAGAATTTTGACGCTGTCCCTTGTGTATGTGCAGGTGACCTATTTGCAGTTAAAGGTTTACAACAAGCTAAAATTGGCGACACCATTGGTGAAACTTATCAAACGTCAACATATGAGTTAGAGCCAACTTTACAAGCTCGTGTACAATACACAGGCGAGCAACATATTAAAGATGTGTTACATATCTTTCGATTATTAGAAAGTGAAGAACCTTCTCTCCAAGTAGTATGGCATGAAACTTTGCAAGAAATCCATGTTCAAATTATGGGGATAATTCAATTAGAGGTCATGACTGTTATACTGCAACAACGCTTTAATTTGCAAGTGGCGTTTAATGAGCCCACGATTTTATATAAAGAAACAATCGAACAAAGTGTCATAGGGTATGGTCACTTTGAGCCGCTTAAACACTATGCAGAAGTACATTTGCAACTGTCACCTAATCAACGCGGACAGGGGAATACATTTATCACAACTTGTCATGTAGATGAGTTGAGTCTAAATTATCAACGACTCATAGAACAGCATTTATTTGAGCGGCAACATAATGGTGTGCTTATCGGTGCTGCGATTACAGATATTCAATTTACATTACTAACAGGTCGCGCCGATATTAAACATACAGCAGGTGGTGACTTTAGAGAAGCTACGTTCCGCGCGCTACGTCAAGGTTTAGAACAAATCACACCGATTTTATTAGAACCATATTACCGCTTCAAAATGAAGATGCCAAGTGAAGTAATAGGACGTGTAATGACAGACATTCAACAAGCAAGTGGTGAATTTGAGCCGCCCCTTTTGACAGAGCGTGAGGCACAGCTCACAGGCAGAGTACCTGTTGCAACCTTTATGCATTATAGTACGCACTTTGCTGCAATGACAAATGGGAAAGGTGTGCTCACTTTGCAAGCAGATGGATATGATGTGTGTCATAATACAGAAGAAGTCATAGCGCTGTCACAGTATGATAAAAATGCAGACCCACTTTATACTTCTTCTAGTATGTTTTGTACAAAAGGTAAAGGTTATGCTGTGCCTTGGCACGAGGCAGAGGCGGCTATGCACTGTATAAAAAAATAAAAAGAAGCCGCCTGATAGCTGCTTCCTTCTTATTATTTCTTTTTATTTAATTCGTATTCTTCTTCAACAAATTGGCCATAATGTTTAACGCGGCGATAACTCCCAACGCCAAGCACCGCACCTATGATCACAAATAACCCCGCTATTAAGAATGTAATCCAATCAGGGAACATGAGTGCTTGGTTAAAGCCGAACAAAATAATAAAAGCAGCAAGGCTCACACCAGCTTTGCTTTTATACCAGTTTTTATGAGCAATGAGTGATGTGCGAAACTGTTTCGTTTTAAAATAGAAATAACTAACGAAAGACAGTACAATAAGAACAACAAATAAAATATTTAAAAATTTTAGCGCTGTCAAAACGAGTAACCTCCTAGCATATTGCTGACACCATTGTACCGATATTTTGTCAAAAATGCTAACGGAAATTATGACGCGCAAGGAGGAAGTTTATTTGCAACGACAAATCATCGACACAATTGAACAGTTTCATACAATTATTATTCATCGTCACGTACGACCTGACCCCGATGCGTATGGGTCACAATTTGGGTTAAAGCAATTATTACAACATAACTACCCTAATAAAAATATTTATGCTGTAGGAACTCATGAGGAGTCATTAAGTTTTATGGCTAAACCAGATGTAATTGCTGATGCACTTTATGAAGATGCACTCGTTATCGTTACAGATACAGCTAATACAGAACGTGTGGATGACCAGCGTTATCGTAAAGGCGCAAAATTAATTAAAATTGACCATCATCCTAATGATGATGTATATGGCGATCTTGTATGGGTAGATACAACAGCGAGTTCTGTCAGTGAGATGATTTTTGATTTATTTGAAGTTGGTCAACAGACAAAACAATGGCAACTGCCTCATCATGCAGCTGCGTTATTATATGCAGGTATCGTAGGCGATACAGGGCGTTTTCGTTATCCAAGCGCGACATTAAAGACATTTACCACAGCAGGGAAACTAATTACCTATGATTTTGATCGCGAAAAAATTTATAATGGCATGTATGAATTAGAATGTAACATCTTACATTTACAAGGCTATATGTACCAAAATTTTATTATGGATGAACATGGTGCAGGGCGAGTTGATTTAACAAAGGCGGTATTACAGCAATTTAACGCAACGCCTTCAGAAGCTTCGTTATTAGTAAGCTCTTTAGGTGATGTAAAAGATATGAAGGCATGGGTTATTTTTATTGAAGAAGAAGATAATATCCGCGTACGTTTGCGTTCAAAAGGCCCAGTGATTAATACATTGGCAAAGCAATTTGGTGGTGGCGGACATCCGCTTGCCTCAGGTGCATCTGTTTACACATTTGAGGAGGCAGACGAAGTTTATCGTCAATTACAAGTACTTTGTCACAAATAAGGAGGGAATGTTATGACGGTATATGCCCAAGTGCGAACAAGTGCGGATGCATTACAAAGCACGATACGTTTGGCTTCATTAACAGACTTTCTACAAACACAACATGCGAAAGCCTGTGCAATTGTTAACCAATCATTGCATGGGCTTTTACCTTTTGCTAAGGCGATGAAGCAAGCCGGTATTCATGCGGTATATGGCGTTGAAGTCAATATTGCTTTACCAAATGAGCAACAAGTTTCTTGTATTTTTTATGCAGAAAATAACGAAGGGTATCAAAATTTATTGAAGCTATCAAGCGCGGCACAGACACAGCAATACATTCGTTGGCATTGGCTTAGCCGCTATATTAAAGGTTGTCTATTACATATGAGTCAACCAACATTGCAAAGCGTGGAGGCTTTATTTGATGCGTATTCATCTAAATTATATGTCAGTACAGATGATGAACAAGTGATGGATTATTGCGAAAAAAATGCCATCCCCTTATTAGCTAGTAGAGAAGCACGTTATTTATATCATGATGACGCGTTTAGTTATGAAATTGCACAAAAGATAGCAGGTGTAGAAAGTGAAGTCACACAAGACTACCGCATGCTAACAGCAGAAGAGTACGGAGCCTTTCCTATTATATGGCGGCAAAACACAGAGCAATTATTAATGCGCTGTCAAGTAACGTTATCTTTTACAAAACATATGCCTAAATTCCCGCTACAAGAGGGTCAATCAACTACGGAGGTATTACGTCAACAAGCACAACAAGGCTTACAAAAGCGCCTCCCGCAAGTATCAAAGGAATATTATCAGCGTCTAGAATATGAATTGCAAGTGATTTGTAATATGGGGTACGCGGATTATTTTTTAATTGTTGCAGACTTTATGCAGTATGCTCGTCAACAAAAAATCGTGACAGGACCAGGACGTGGTTCGTCAGCAAGTTCATTAGTTGCCTATGCTTTATGTATTACAGAAGTAGACCCTTTAAAATATGGCTTGTTGTTTGAGCGCTTTTTAAATCCAGAGCGTGTATCGTTGCCAGACATTGATATTGATTTTGTTGACGCGAAAAGGCAACAAATTATTCAGTATGTAGCTAAGCGATATGGAAAGAATTATGTAGCACAAATTAGTACATCTAACACATTAGCGATGAGGGCGGCAGCACGAGAAGTGGCTAGAGCAATGGGCTTTGAAGCAGAGCAACTACAGCATATTGCATCATTATTACCTGCTCAAGCTACTCAATTGCAAGAAGCATATCAACAAAATGCTAATTTGCGAAGTTATGTGGCTCAAAGTGAATCGCATCAGCAATGGTGGCAAACAGCTTGTAAGCTAGAAGGCTTACCACGTACAGGCTCTATCCATGCTGCTGGTATTGTATTAGCTCCAATCCCAATTGTTGAAGTAGCCCCTATTCAAAATGGTGCGGAGGATTTATACGCCACACAATGGCCCATGCAGGAAGTAGAGGAAGCAGGTTTACTTAAGATTGACTTTTTAGGTTTGCGTAATTTAACGATGTTAGCCCAAATGCGCTGGTTATATGAAAGAGAATATGGTCAAGTTTTACCTTTATATCACATTCCGTTAGATGATGAGAAAACCTATGCTTTATTACAACAAGGCGATACAACAGGTGTCTTTCAATTAGAATCACAAGGAATGAGAGAGGCGCTTCGCTTAATTAAACCGACTCATTTTTTAGATATTGTAGCAATCAATGCTTTATACCGACCAGGGCCAATGGATTTTATCCCACAATATGCGCGTCGTAAAAATAATGCAGAGCCTGTGCGTATGCCACATCCCAATTTGGCGCCAATCTTACAAGAAACATACGGTATTATAGTGTACCAAGAACAAATTATGCAAGTTGCTACAACCTTTGCAGGCATGACGGTTGGTGAAGCGGATTTATTAAGACGAGCTGTCAGCAAAAAAGATGGTGTTCAACTAGCTAAAATGCAACAACAATTTATTAATGGTGCACAGCAAAAAAAATATGATATGGCTGTAGCAGAACAGATTTTTTCATTAATTATGCGTTTTGCTAATTATGGTTTTGTTAAAAGTCATGCGGTTGCATATAGTTTAATCTCGTATCAGCTAGCATATATTAAAGCAAATCATCCTGCGATTTTTTATGCCGCATTGTTAACGAATGCGATTGGTGACACAACGAAAACACTGCGTCTATTACAAGAAGCCCGCACAAAAGGTTTGCAGATTAAAGCACCAAGCATTAATCATAGTGAGCGCTATTATACCGCACATGACCATACAATTACCGTTGGTTTATCAGCGATTAAGCAAGTGCCAAAAAAATGGGTAGAGCAATTAATTCAGCAAAGAAAACAAACAGGACCTTACCAAAATATTTTTGATTTAGCAATTAAATTAACAGGTGAGGCTATGAATGAAAAAGCATTAACATTGTTGATTAAAGCTGGTGCATTAGATGATTTTGGGCAGACTAGAGCAACGTTGTTAGAGACTGTATCTGCAGCCCGCCAACATGCCATCACACATCGTAAAGACATTACTATTACTATAGAAGAGGCAGAGCAGTTTATCTTTTATGTGCCTAAATATCATAAAGTACCGCCTTTACCAATGACAGATGTTCTAGCATATGAGCGTGAGGCATTAGGTTATTACATTAGTGAGCATCCCTTGCAACATTTGCGCACACAGCATTATATAGGTGTGAGTGATGATTGGTATCAAGCGATACCTGGTACGCGTGTTAAATGGCTTGCTATGGTACAACAAGTAAAAGTATTGCGTACTAAAAAAGGCGAACAAATGGCATTTATTGAAGCCGAAGACGAGTATCATACCATTTCTATCACCGTTTTCCCGCAAGTATTTCGCACATTACAAGAACCACCTCCAATCGCTACATTATTATATGTAGAAGGAGTAGTGGAGCAAAGGCAAGGTAAAGTACAATTACAAGCTAAGCAACTTCGAGTTATCCCATCATAAATAGAAAACTGTTATAATACAGTTATTTTGCGTAAAAGCGTGAAGATTTTCGACATGAAACGAAAATTTTCACGTTTTTTCTTTACAAAGAAAATAAAATTCGCTATGCTGTTAAAAGTGGTCATACCACTTTGTGAAGGAGGCATAATGAATGATGGACATGACGCAACCTAAAAAGCGTTTTATAGAGATTGTTCAACAGCTTCGGGTATTAATTCGAGAAGAGAAAATAGAAGCAGGTGGAAAACTACCATCAGAGCGCGTGTTATCAGAACGTTTGCAAGTTGGGCGTTCTGCAGTGAGAGAAGCATTGCGTAGTTTAGAGTTATTAGGATTAATTGAAACAAAACATGGTGGAGGTACATTTTTATCCGCTTCCCCACAACATAAATTAATAGAAGTATTAGCTACATTTATTATGGACGATGAACGTGCATTATCAGATGTAGAGAAAACAAGAAGTTTGCATGAACGTGAGGCAATACGGGTAGTATGTCAAAAGGAGAAGTTACGTAATTTGCCGGTTTGGGATAGCTTATTTATTCAATTGGAGATTACAAACAATAGTTTACGTAATGATGTTATGCGGGAAATTATGATTGCGTCTGGCAATCGATTAGCTTTACGTATTTGGTTTCAATTAGAGGCCTATAGTGGTAATAAATTTAGTGGTAAAGTAACCCAGCAAGAAAAAACAAATGTTTTAACATTACTTAAAGCAATTCAATTAGGCTTACAAGAAGACGCATTAGAAGCGTACGAACAGTGGCGTCAGCAATTATAAAAACAGAGTGAGGGATTTAAAATGGCAATTCGCAATTTATTTACATTGAGTCGTAAACGTCATGTAGAAGCATCTAAAAAGATCAAGAAAAAAGAATTTCCAGAAGGATTAATGACGAAATGTCCAAAATGTAACGAGATTTATTTAACAAAAGAATTAGAAGGCAATTTAAAAGTATGCCCACGTTGTAATCATCATTTTGAAATGAGAGCTACTGAGCGTATTGCAGCATTTCTTGATGAAGGCACATTTACACCACTGGATGATCATTTACATACAGTTAACCCTTTAAACTTTCCCTCTTATCTTGAAAAATTACAAGTAGATAAAGAGAAGACGGGCATGAATGAAGCCGTGTCAACAGGCACCGGACAATTGCAAGGCAATCAGATCGTAGTAGCTGTAATGGATTCACACTTCCGTATGGGCTCGATGGGGTCAGTCGTAGGTGAGAAAATTACACGTGCTGTCGAAAAAGCAACGGCATTAGGTGTGCCATTCATTATCTTTACAGCAAGTGGTGGTGCTCGCATGCAAGAAGGAATTTTATCGCTGATGCAGATGGCAAAAGTAAGTGTAGCTCTAGAGCGTCACAGTAAAGAAGGCTTGCTATTTATTTCAATTATGACGCATCCTACTACAGGGGGCGTTTCCGCAAGCTTTGCTTCTGTTGGTGATATTAATTTAGCAGAGCCACAAGCTTTAATTGGTTTTGCAGGACGACGTGTCATTGAACAAACTGTTAGAGAGAAATTACCAGCTGATTTCCAAACGGCTGAATTTTTGTTAGAACATGGACAACTCGATGCCATTTACCATCGAAAAGATATGCGAGATTGTGTAGGTACTTTAGTGCGTCTACATACTCAAGGAGGTCGACAACATGGTTAAAATGTTAAAGTTTGAAGAGCCAATTGCAAATTTAAAAAAGAAAATTGAAGAATTAAAAGAGTTAGCACATAGTGCAGATATTGATATGACAGCAGAGATACAAAAACTTGAAAGTCGTCTACAAGAATTGCAAAAAGACATTTATGATAATATGACGCCTTGGGATCGTGTACAAGTAGCACGTCATTTAGAGCGCCCTACAACATTAGACTACGTTAAAGGATTATTTGATGATTTTATGGAGTTACATGGTGACCGTAACTTTGGTGATGATTTAGCAATGGTCGGAGGCGTCGCTAGTTTTAGCGGTATACCAGTCACTATCATTGGTCATCAACGCGGAACAACAACAAAAGAAAATATTCGACGTAATTTTGGTATGCCGCATCCAGAGGGTTATCGTAAAGCGTTACGTTTAATGAAACAAGCTGAAAAATTTAATCGCCCTATTATTTGTTTTATTGATACAAAAGGCGCTTACCCAGGTAAAGCGGCAGAAGAACGTGGTCAAAGTGAAGCCATTGCACGTAATCTAGTAGAAATGGCAGGCTTAACTGTGCCAGTAATCAGCATTGTAATTGGCGAGGGGGGTAGTGGAGGTGCTATTGGATTAGGTGTTGCCAATCGCGTGTATATGTTAGAGAACTCTACCTATTCTGTTATATCACCAGAAGGAGCAGCGTCTATTTTATGGAAAGATGCTTCATTAGCGAGTGAAGCGGCTAGTGCCATGCGTATTACAGCAAGAGATTTATATGAGTTAGATGTGATTAATGGTGTCATTGAAGAAGCGTTAGGTGGAGCTCATCATCATTTGAAACAACAAATTGAAAATATTCGTGTTGTATTACAACAAGCGCTGTCTGAATTAATGCCATTAACGAAAGAGCAATTAGTACAAGATCGCTATGATCGCTTCCGAAAAATGGGCGAATACGAAGAACTAACAGCTATCCAAACAGCAGAGCCAATCGCTGAAAATCAATAATGACTCAAAAAGAATGTGTGAAAACGCATTCTTTTTATATCGATTGTAAAAGATATATGTTTCCTGTTGTAGCCTACTTACAAAGATTGATTTTTCATGTTAATGTGAGTACATACGAAAACAAACAGGAGGTGTAAATCATGAAGAAAATCGCTGTTTTGACAAGTGGCGGTGATGCACCAGGGATGAATGCAGCAATCCGAGCTGTTGTCAGGAAAGCAAAAGTATTAAATATCGAAGTAATTGGTATTTATTACGGTTACCAAGGTTTAGTTGAAGGACAAATGACTACCTTGCAAGTAGGTGATGTAGGCAGCATTATCCAGCGTGGTGGCACTAAGCTATACTCAGCAAGGTACCCTGACTTTAAACAATCTGATGTACAAGACCAAGCCATTGCTAATATGCGAGAGGCGGGGATTGAGGGATTAATCGTCATCGGTGGTGATGGTTCGTACCGAGGCGCTATGGACTTAGTAAAAAAAGGTTTTCCATGTATTGGTATTCCTGCCACAATTGATAATGATGTGCCAGGTACGCAATATACAATTGGTTTTGATACGGCGTTAAATACAGTGATAGATGCAGTCGATAAAATTCGAGATACGGCAACGTCGCATGAGAACCTATTCATCGTAGAAGTGATGGGGAGAGACGCGGGAGACTTAGCGCTTTATGCAGGAGTAGCTGCAGGTGCAGGTGCAGTTATTATCCCAGAAGTCGATTTTTGTATTGAAGATGTTATTGCACGAATTAAACGAGGCGAATACCGCGGGAAGATGTATAATATTATTATTGTAGCTGAAGGTGTGATGTCTGGTACTGAGCTTGCCAGATTATTAAAAGAAAATGCGGGTATTACTACACGTGTTTCTGTGTTGGGGCATATGCAAAGAGGAGGTTCACCAACGGGGCGTGACCGTGTGCTTGCTTCGCAATTTGGTGCTTATGCAGTTGAAGCACTTGTAGCAGGCAAAAAAGGGAGAGCTATTGGTGTACGGAATCATGAAATTGTAGACTATGATTTGACAGAGGCATTTAAGAAAGAGCATGCAACAAACTTAGCCTTGTATACCTTGGCAACAGAATTATCAATTTAACATGAATAAAGCGAAATTTGGGGTGGACAAAATGAGAAAAACGAAAATTGTTTGTACGATTGGACCAGCGAGTGAATCGCCAGAAATGCTAGAGCAACTCATAGAGGCAGGTATGAATGTAGCCAGACTTAATTTCTCGCATGGTACACATGAAGAACATGCTGTGCGTATTCATACTATTCGAGAAGTAGCGGAAAAATTAAACAAACAAATCGGTATTTTATTAGATACAAAAGGACCTGAAATTCGCACACATAATATGCAAAATGGCGAAGTCCACTTGAAAACAGGGCAAGTGCTAGATATTTCAATGACAGAAGTAGAAGGTAATGACCAAATTTTTTCAGTCACTTATGATAAATTAATTGAAGATGTAAAACAAAACTCTATTATTTTATTAGACGATGGTTTAATTGAACTGCGTGTGTTAGCAACAGATGTGGAGAAAGGATTAATCCATACAATTGTGGAGAATGCAGGCGTCTTAAAAAATAAAAAAGGGGTTAATGTTCCAGGTGTTTCGGTGCAATTGCCAGGCATTACAGAGAAAGATGCTGAAGATATTTTATTTGGCATTGAGCAAGGTGTAGATTTTATTGCAGCTTCATTTGTGCGACGACCTAAAGACGTATTAGAAATTCGTGAGTTATTAGAACAAAATGGTGGCAGTACCATCTCAATTATTCCTAAAATCGAGAACCAAGAAGGCGTCGATAATATTGACGATATTATTCAAGTATCTGATGGCATTATGGTAGCACGTGGTGATTTAGGTGTAGAAATACCTGCAGAAGAAGTACCTCTTGTACAAAAATCTCTCATTGTAAAATGTAATAAAGTAGGGAAACCTGTTATTACAGCAACACAGATGTTAGATTCTATGCAACGTAATCCACGCCCAACACGAGCAGAAGCGAGTGATGTAGCAAATGCCATTATGGATGGCACTGATGCTATAATGCTATCTGGTGAGACGGCAGCCGGTATGTATCCTGTAGAATCAGTACAAACCATGAATAAGATCGCTTCGTATATTGAAAACTCATTAGATTATAAAAGTATCGTTTCAGCTCACAGTAGGGAACGTGAACAAAATATGACAGAGGCTATTTCGCAAGCTGTTGCTTACACATCGATTAACTTAGGTGTAAAAGCTGTTTTAGCGCCTACAGAGAGTGGCAATACAGCACGTATGATTGCCAAGTATCGTCCTGGCGTACAAATTGTAGCTGTAACAGGTTCTGTAAGTTCAGCTCGTAAGTTGACGTTAGTATGGGGCGTATCGCCAATTGTTTGTCAACGTGTATCAACGACAGATGAGATTCTAGAACTAGCTGTAGATGAGAGTTTAAAACATGGCTATGTTCAACATGGTGATGCTGTGGTCATTACAGCAGGTGTGCCAGTCGGTGAGGCGGGTACAACTAACTTAATGAAAGTTCATATTATTGGCGACTTGATTGCACGGGGTCAAGGAATTGGTAAAGCTTCTGTATTTGGTAAAGTAGTAGTAGCTAAAAATGCAGCAGAAGCATTAGCGTATGATACAGATGGTGCCATTATTGTAACAGTGGGCTCAGATAAAGAAATGATGCCAGCATTAGAAAATTGTGTTGGTTTGATTACTGAAGAAGGCGGGTTAACAAGCCATGCTGCTGTAGTAGGCTTGAGTTTAGGCATACCTGTTATCGTAGGTGTGAAAGAGGCAACAACACTAATCCGACATAATCAAGAGATTACAATGGACGCAGAGACAGGCGTCATTTATAAAGGTCATGCTAGTGTACTTTAAATAGTATAGGTCTGAATGATAGTAAGTTAGCGCAATTCGCTAACTCAATCATTCAGACTTTTTTTATGTAACTATAATTCACAAGGCATATTATTACTGTTCTGCTCTTAAAGTTTATATAATATGGGATAAGAGGTGATGTTATGGTTCGTAAACTCTTTTTTGCTTTTATCGTCTATGGCATTGTAGAATTGGCCATTTATTTATGGATTAGTCAGTGGGTAGGTGTGTTACCAACAGTAGGTCTCTTTGCACTAACAAGTATTGTTGGGGTTATATTATTACGTACAGTAGGAGTAAAGACAGTATCAGCTATTCAGACATCAGTAAATAAAGGAGAAGTACCTGCAATGGCAATGGTAGAAGGGTTAACACAATTTATAGGTGGTATATTATTGATTTTACCTGGTGTGTTAACAAATCTAATTGGCATTGTGCTAGTCCTACCGTTTACACGTAATTTATTCAAACCAGTCGTGTATAGATGGTTACGAAAAAGGACAAAAAATCATCAAATGATTATTGTACAAAAATAATGTGAGTGATCATTCATGAAAAAGAAGAAAAAGGAGTGAAATAGCGAATTTTCTGTTTTTTACTTGCATATTTTTATGAAATGCTGTAGGGAAGGGATTATTCACAAGAAAATAACCTTTGAAAATCTGCTTAGTGCAAAAAAATAATCGAAAAATCATCTTTTTCTTTATTTAAGTTGTTTTCATTCACAAAGATGACAAAATTTATTATAATAGCAATGTAAGCGATTTACTTAAACATTCATTTATGAGCAGATGAATAAAAGTACAAGATTTTGTACAAATATTATTTTTAAAAAAGGGAGCGATTTTTTATGACAGCAACTAAAGGTTTAGAAGGTATTGTAGCAGCGGAATCTAAAATTAGTTCGATCATCGATGATACATTAACATATGTTGGTTATAATATCGACGATTTAGCAGTAAATGCTTCATTCGAGGAAGTAATTTACTTGTTATGGCATACACGTCTACCAAAAGCTGACGAGTTAGCAGAACTAAAACAACAGTTAGCAGAAAATATGTCCGTTGAAAAAGCAATCATTGACCAGTTCCGTTCATACCCATTAGACACTGTGCACCCAATGGCAGCATTGCGTACAGCAGTTTCGTCTTTAGGTGTATTTGATGCAGAAGCTGATGATATGAGCCCAGAAGCAAATTACCGCAAAGCCATTAAGCTACAAGCTAAAATTGCAACAGTAGTAACTGCTTTCTCTCGTATTCGTAAAGGCCTAGAACCTGTTGAACCAAAAGCAGACTTAGGTTATGCAGCTAACTTCTTGTACATGTTAAAGGGCGAAGAGCCACAAGCAATTGAAATTGAAGCATTTGACAAAGCATTAGTATTACATGCTGACCATGAGTTAAACGCTTCAACATTCACAGCACGTGTATGTGTAGCTACTCTTTCTGATGTTTATTCAGGTGTAACAGCAGCAATTGGCGCTTTAAAAGGTCCTTTACATGGTGGAGCTAACGAGCAAGTGATGAAAATGTTAACTGAAATTGGTTCAGTTGATAATGTAGAGTCTTATATTCAAAATAAGTTAGACAATAAAGAAAAAATCATGGGCTTTGGCCACCGCGTATATCGTAAAGGTGACCCACGTGCACCACATTTACGTGAAATGTCAGAAAAACTAACGAAATTAACAGGCAAACCAGAACTTTATGATATGTCAGTTAAAATTCATGACATGATTGTTGAGCAAAAGAAATTACCTGCTAACGTAGACTTCTTCTCAGCATCAGTTTATGATTCTTTAGGTATCGAACATGATCTATTTACACCTATTTTTGCTGTTTCACGTACATCAGGTTGGGTAGCTCATATTTTAGAGCAATATGCTAACAACCGTTTAATCCGTCCACGTGCGGAGTACGTAGGACCAGGCATGCAAAAGTACGTTCCAATTGACGAGCGTTAATTTTTAACATATGGTAGAATTACTTGTAGGACTGTGTTAGTGCTAGCACAGTCCTATGACTATGACATTTAGGAGGAAACAATTACTATGACAAACAAAATTGTAGTTGAAAATGGTGTACTTAATGTACCAAACAACCCAGTAATTCCGTTTATCGAAGGTGACGGTATTGGACCAGATATTTGGGCGGCAGCTTCACGCGTAATCGACGCAGCTGTTGAAAAAGCGTACAATGGCGAGAAGAAAATTGAGTGGTTAGAAGTACTTGCTGGTCAAAAAGCATTCGACAAAACTGGTGAGTGGTTACCACAAGATACATTAGATAAAATTAACGAATACTTAATCGCAATTAAAGGTCCTCTTACTACGCCAATCGGTGGCGGTATCCGTTCCCTAAACGTAGCATTACGTCAGCAATTAGATTTATATGTTTGCTTACGTCCAGTACGTCACTTCGATGGTGTTCCTTCACCAGTTAAACGTCCAGAAGACGTTGAAATGGTTATCTTCCGCGAAAACACTGAAGATATTTATGCCGGTATCGAGTATGCTGAAGGCTCTCCAGAAGTTAAGAAAGTAATTGACTTCTTACAAAACGAAATGGGCGTTAAAAACATTCGTTTCCCTGAAACGTCAGGCATTGGTATTAAGCCAGTATCTAAAGAAGGTACGGAGCGTTTAGTACGTTCTGCGATTGACTATGCAATTAAACATAATAAACCTTCTGTTACTTTAGTACACAAAGGTAACATCATGAAATTCACTGAAGGTGGATTTAAACAATGGGGTTATGATTTAGCTGAACGTGAGTACGGTGATAAAGTATTCACTTGGGCTCAATATGATAAAATTAAAGAAGCAGATGGCGAAGCGGCAGCTAATCAAGCACAAGCAGATGCAGAAGCAGCTGGAAAAATCATTGTAAAAGACTCAATCGCTGATATCTTCTTACAACAAATTTTAACGCGTCCAAACGAGTTTGATGTAGTAGCAACAATGAACTTAAATGGAGACTATATCTCAGATGCACTTGCTGCACAAGTTGGTGGTATTGGTATCGCTCCAGGTGCTAACATTAACTATGTAACAGGTCATGCTATTTTCGAAGCAACTCATGGTACAGCTCCTAAATATGCAGGTTTAGACAAAGTTAACCCTTCATCTGTATTACTTTCAGGTGTGTTAATGTTAGAGCACTTAGGTTGGCAAGAAGCAGCTGACTTAGTAACAAACTCTGTAGAAAAAACTATTTCTTCTAAAGTTGTAACTTATGACTTTGCACGTTTAATGGACGGTGCTAAAGAAGTAAAATGTTCGGAGTTTGCAGACGAGCTAATTAAAAATCTATAAAATATGGTAAAATAAGAGTAGAGATATGTCTCTACTCTTATTTTTTTAAATTAATTATGGGGAGTGTAGAAAATATGACGTTAAAACGTAAAAAGATAGCTGTAATTGGTAGCGGTTATACAGGTGCAACAGCAGCCTTTTTAGTGGCGCAAAAAGAATTAGGTGATGTTGTTTTAGTCGACATACCAACAGCAGAAAACCCTACTAAAGGAAAAGCTTTAGATATGTGGCAAGCGGCACCTGTTCAAGGTTATGATGCATATATAACAGGTACTTCGAACTATGAAGATACAAAAGATTCTGACGTTGTGTTAATTACAGCGGGTGTTGCACGTAAACCTGGCATGACCAGAGATGACCTTGTACAGATTAATCAAAATGTTATGAAATCTGTATCGAAAGAAATTGCTACATATTCGCCAAATGCTATTGTTATTGTACTTACAAATCCTGTTGATGCTATGACATATACGGTATATAAAGAAACCGGCTTCCCGAAACATCGTGTCATTGGCCAATCTGGCGTATTAGATACAGCGAGATTCCGAGCATTTATTGCAGAAGAATTGCAAATGTCAGTTAAAGATGTAACAGGTTTTGTATTGGGTGGTCATGGTGATACGATGGTACCTCTAACTCGTTATGCAACAGTTGGTGGTATTCCACTTGAAACATTAATTGAAAAAGAAAGATTAGATGCCATAGTAGACCGCACACGTAAAGGTGGCGCAGAGATTGTGAATCTGCTTGGCAATGGCTCTGCTTATTATGCACCTGCTGCAGCAATGGTGGAGATGGCAGAAGCTATTTTGAAAGATCAAAAACGTGTCTTACCAGCTATTGCTTATTTAGAGGGTGAGTATGGTTATCATGATTTATACCTAGGTGTACCTACATTATTAGGGGCCACTGGTATTGAACGTATCTTTGAGCTAACCTTAACAGAAGACGAACAGCAGGCATTAGATCAATCAGCAAAAGCCGTTGAAGAAGTCAAAAATGTTTTAAAATGATAAGAATTTGTAAAAGAGGGGTTGCCTTTTGGTAACGTCTCTTTTCTTTAATTGTTTATTTATGCAAGCGGATACAACATTATTTGTGTTTGTGCTTTTGTGAAAACATTGATAATATTATGTTAGATTACAGTAAAGGGGTTGTGATTTTGCTTCATAAAAATAGTAAGATAGGGCGCTCTTGTAATGCGTTAGTAATTGGAGAGAAAATGCATATTACCGAACAAATTACAGATCAAGATTTGTTGCTTTATTTAGGATTAACAAATGATAATAATCCGCTTTTTATTCAGCATGATTACGCTCAAAATACGATTTATAAACAGCCAGTTGTACCACCAATCGTATTAAATGGCATTGTATTTACTGCTATCTCTAAATTTTTACCTGGACCAGGCTCATACATTACAGTGGAACAGTCCAAGTATATTGCACCTGTTTATCATTATGAAATAGTGGAGTTAACATTAGAAGTTGTAACAATTGATGTAGCAAATAATGAAGCAGGTATTTCATTTATGATGGTAAACGAAAAAAAACAAAGTGTGATGGAAGGCTTAATTACTGTAGCACCACCACAGAGTTAAAATAGGCAAGCGTTTCGATGATTGAGATGGGGGTTTCAATTCAAGGACGGAGGCTAGTTGGAAAATGAAAAAAATTTTAGTTGTAGAAGATGAATTATCCATTGCTACTTTATTAAAGTACAATTTAGAACAGGCAGGTTATGAGGTAGAAACAGCTAACGATGGTCAAAGTGGTTTGGACCAAGCCATTGCTATTCAACCTGATTTAATTTTATTAGATGTGATGTTGCCTCATCTAGATGGCATGGAAGTTTGTAAACTATTGCGTCAACAAAAAATGAATACACCAATCATTATGTTAACAGCAAGGGACGATGAATTTGATAAAGTGCTTGGTTTAGAATTAGGCGCAGACGACTATATGACTAAACCATTTAGCCCTAGGGAAGTAATCGCACGCGTTAAGGCTGTGTTGCGTAGATTCGCGCCAGTAGTGGTTGAAGAAGTTGCCACAAAAGAGCAAGTCTATTCTTTTGGTGACTTACAAGTATTCCCTGAACGTTTTGAAGTTTTTATGAAAGAAGAACCGTTGGAATTTACGCCAAAAGAATTCGAATTACTAATTTATTTATTAGAAAATAAAAATCGTGTATTAACACGTGATCAATTATTAAGCGCAGTTTGGAATTATGATTTTGCAGGCGATACACGTATTGTAGATGTTCATATTAGTCATTTACGTGACAAAATCGAAGAAAATAGTCGAAAACCACTATTTATTAAAACAATTCGTGGCTTAGGATATAAATTTGAGGAGCCAAGAGCAATATGAAACCAACAGGCAGCAATATGTACTTTACATTAATGTTGCTTATTGGCTTTGCGTTAGCTGTCTTATGTTTAGCAGTAGGACAGCTTTTTCCTATTTATATGCATCAATTCAATAAGGAAGATGAGCAATACAATAAGAGAGCCATTGAGCAAACTATCACAGATTATACTATTTCGCTGTCACCTACACAGGAGACTGCATTGTTACAAGCAGTAGAGCGACAAGAAGAAGACGAACACGTTACGAAAGTAGCGAAACAAATTATCGTTACCGTATTTATTTTCTTGTTAGGTGCTTTTATATTTATTGCTTTTATTGCACGTAAAATTATAAGGAAATATACGGACCCCGTAGATGCAGCTATTCATATGGCACAAGAGTTATCACGTGGGAATTATAAAGCACGTACGTATGAAGACGAATACGACCCTAAATTGCCACTGAGTAACACATTAAATATGTTAGCGCGTAATTTAGAAGAATTAACAAAGATCCGACAAGTGGAAGACGAGCGATTAAAAACATTGATTGAAAATATGGGAAGTTCATTGATGATGATTGGTAGAGAAGGGAATATTTCTATTGTAAATCGTGTCTTTTTAGAGCGTTTTGAATTGCAAGCAGAACATGTACATGGCGAGGTCTTTCGCACGATTGGCTTACCAGACAGTGTAAATCAATTTATTGACCATGTCTTTTTAACAGAAATGCCTTCGCGTAAGCAAATTCAAATTAAAAATGGTACAGATACGAGGTATAACGAAGCATATGGCGCGCCGGTCATTGGTGACCATGGGAGTTGGTTAGGCGTTGTCATTGTGTTACATGATATTACAGATTTAATTCGTCTCGAACAAGTAAGAAAAGACTTTGTAGCAAATGTCTCTCATGAGTTGCGTACACCGATTACATCGATTAAAGGTTTTTCCGAAACATTATTAGATGGTGCTTATCAAGATAAAACAATGCTATTATCATTTTTGGAAATTATTCATAAAGAGAGTAATCGTTTGCAGATGCTTGTTAATGATCTATTAGAATTATCAAAAGTAGAGCAACAAAATTATACAATTACATTAGCCCCAACAAGTTTACAAGATGTTGCCTTACGCGGTGCTGAGTTAACAACACAACATTTGGAAGAGAAAAATATGGCATTTGCAGTAGAAATTCCAAAAGATGTTATGGTTAAGGGCGATGATAATCGTTTAATGCAAGTAGTAACAAATTTAATTGCTAACGCCATTACGTATTCACCACCAAATACGACAGTAACAATAAGAATACGTGAGAATGAAGAGTATGGTATTTTAGAAATTGAAGATGAAGGTATTGGCATTGATGAGAAAGAAATTCAGCGAGTGTTTGAGCGCTTTTATCGTGTAGACCGAGCACGCAGTCGTAATTCAGGTGGAACAGGGTTAGGGCTCGCAATTGTAAAGCATTTTGTAGAAGCACATCATGGTAAGATTTTTGTGCGTAGTGAGGTAGCAAAAGGGACAGCAATGACAGTTTGGATTCCGAAAGCGTAATTTACAATCCTTTTACAATAAGTGAATGTGTGATTAACAATTAGGGCTTATACTAAAAATTGTAGAAACCCCCTACTTGTTTAGCAGACGCGAACTGCTTAGCGTTAAAGCGCTAAACTCACCACTTTGTCTAGTTTCTTTATTTGACCCTAATAATAATGAAGGTTTTGCCTTCGTTAATTATTAGGGTTTTTTTGAAACTTTTTTGTCACAAATCCGTAAATAAATTAAGCATCATTGAAGGAGGTAGACAAATGAGTGTAAAACGAAGTTTATTATTCATCGGTTTATTTTTTGTAGCAATTATAGCTCTAACTACTGTATTTACATCATGGTATACGGTTGATGAATCAGAACAAGCTGTAGTTATTACATTTGGTAAAGCGGACCGCACAGTTACAGAATCAGGTTTACATTTTAAATTACCATGGCCTATTCAAAATGTAGAAGTGTTGTCTAAAGAGACATTCAGTTTAAATTTTGGCTACAAAGAAAGTGATTTAGAAGCACTTGAAAAAGAGCCAAAAGCAATTGAAACAAAAATGGTAACAGGGGATGAGTATATTGTATTAACTAATCTAGTAGTGCAATGGAAAATTACAGACCCTGTAAAGTACTTATTTAATGCAGACCAACCCAAAGAGATTTTACATAGCGCTACATCTAGTGCTACACGTTCAATCATTGGCTCATCTACAATTGACGCAGCTCTCACAGAAGGTAAAGGCGAAGTGGAAAATAAAACACGTGATTTACTCGTTAATTTAATGGAGCATTATGATATTGGTATTGGTATTCTAGGCGTAAAGTTACAAGATGTTGAGCTTCCTAATGAAGAGGTGCGCGCTGCATTTACAGCTGTAACAGATGCAAGAGAAACAAAAGATACAAAAACCAATGAAGCCAATAAATATAAAAATCAACGTTCAAGCGAAGCGCAAGGTGAAAAGGATGCCATTATCTCTAAAGCTGAGGGGCAAAAGATTGCTCGTGTGCAACAAGCACAAGGTGATGTAGCAGTCTTTAACAAACTCTATGATCAATATAAAAATAATAAAGAGATTACGAGAGAGCGTTTAATTATTGAAACATTAGAAAATGTCTTACCAAAAGCTCAAATTTATATTATGAATGATGATGGAAATACGATGAAGTATTTGCCACTACAAATGATGCAACAACAGGAGCAAAAAGAAGGGAGCGATAAAAAATGAGTGAGAATAACGATGTAAAAAAAATCACTGATTTTTTGAAAGGTACACCTAAAAAGCCGCAACCTAAAGCCGTTCCCGTTGAAAAAAAGCCCATTAAGTTTAAGCAGATAATACCAGTAGCTATTGTAGTGACAAGTGTATTTGCGTTACTTATCATTGCGATTGCTAATATTTATATTGTGCGTGAGAATGAATATAAAGTAGTACGCCAATTTGGTGAGGTTGTTAAATTTGAAAAGAAACCAGGGTTGTACATGACAATACCATTCATTCAAAGTGTATCTACCTTGCCAAGTAATCAGCAAATCTATGATATTTCAGAAGAAGAAATGAATACAAAGGATAAAAAGCGGATTATTATTGACAATTATGCTGTGTGGCGTATTACAGACCCTAAAGCTTTAATTAGCAATGCAGGCACATTGACAAATGCCGAGCAACGTATGGAAGAATTTATTTATTCTACGATTCGTAATGAAGTAGGGCAGTTAGAATATGGTGAGATTATTAACGATGAAAAATCATCTCGTGGCGATTTAAATGGTAGAGTAACAAAAAAAGTTAATGACTTATTAGCACAAGATCAATATGGTGTTGAGGTTGTAGATGTACGCATTCGACGTACCGATTTACCAAAGGAAAATGAACAAGCGATTTATACGAGAATGATTTCAGAGCGTCAATCTACCGCACAGCGTTATTTATCTGAAGGTGATGCATCTAAACGTCGTATTGAAGCACAAACGGATAAAGAAGTACAAGAGTTATTATCAACCGCTAATAAAGAAGCCGCATTAATTATTGCAGCAGGAGAAGAGGAAGCAGGTAAAATATATAATGAGGCTTTTTCAAAAGACCCTGAATTTTATTCGATGTATCGTACATTAGAATCTTACAAGCGAACAATTGGTGAAGATACGATGATTATACTACCAGCAGAATCACCTTACGCTCGAATGCTTACTGGACAAACAAAATAAGAAAGCATTAACCCATAGCTATTGCTTACCGCATAGTTATGGGTATTTTTGTAGAAAGGGCATCAATATTTTAACCTAGCGTGCACACATGGTAAACTAATAAAGACAAAAGAAAAAGGACGGGAACAGTCATGACAAAAGAAAAATTATTATTACTAGACGGAAATAGTTTAGCCTATCGTGCTTTCTTTGCTTTACCATTGTTAACAAATGATCAAGGCGTACACACAAATGCGACATATGGTTTTACGATGATGTTAGACCGCATGTTAAATGAAGTGAAGCCAACGAAAGTATTAGTTGCCTTTGATGCTGGTAAAACAACGTTTCGTCATGAAACATTTAAAGAATACAAAGGCGGGCGTCAAAAAACACCACCAGAGTTGTCTGAGCAATTCACATATATTCGTGCCTTAATTGATGCTTATCATATTAAGCGTTATGAGCTTCCAAACTATGAGGCGGACGATATTATTGGCACATTAGCACGTGAAGCTACAACTCAAGGAATGGATGTCATTGTAGTATCAGGGGATAAAGATTTAACACAACTCGTTAATGACTATGTGACTGTTAATATTACACGAAAAGGTATTACAGAGGTTGATGTTTATACACCTGCTTTTGTAGAAGAGAAGTATGGTTTAACACCCAAGCAAATTATTGATATGAAAGGTTTGATGGGAGATAGTTCGGATAATATCCCAGGTGTGCCAGGTGTTGGTGAAAAGACAGCTATTAAATTGTTGAAAGAGTTTACTACTGTAGAAAATTTATATGAAAACATTGATACAATGAAGCCTTCAAAAATGAAAGAGAAGCTCATCGCAAATGAAACACAAGCTTATATGAGTAAACAGTTAGCTACAATCCATTTGGAAGCTCCCTTAACGATTGCACTAGATGATTTAACGTACCAAGGGGCAGATGAAGAAGCACTTGTCCAATTTTATCAAGAAATGAACTTTAAAACGTTACTTGACAAAATGGAAGTGGAAGAAGTATCAACGGTAGATGAGGATTTTACTGTAGAAACCGTAACCGATCTTACGAAACAGCATCTTAAAGCGCATATGGCATTACATGTGGAGCTTGCTAATGAACATTATCATACCTGTGACATATTAGGTATCGGTTTGGCAAATGGGGAGAAAATATATTACATACCATTTGATGTAGCGAGACAAAGCGATGACTTTAAAGAATGGTTAGCGAGTGAAACGGTTAACAAGTATGTATCGGATAGTAAAGCAGCATTGGCAAGCCTTTCACGCTTTGGCTTTACAGTAAAAGGTGTAGATTTTGATTTATTATTAGCTGCTTATATTGATAATCCTGCACGTAATGGTGAGGATGTTGCCCCATTAGTCAAAGACTATGGGTACATGAATATTGAATCAAATGAAGCCGTCTATGGTAAGGGTGCAAAGTGGAAGCTACCAACAGAAGAAGCTTTAGCCTTACACATTGGTCGTAAAGCGCATAGTATCTATACGATTAAAAATAAAGTTGAAGAAGCGCTGAAAAATAAAGAGCAGTTTACATTGTATAAAGATTTAGAATTGCCTCTTGCGCTCATTTTGGGTCGTATGGAAGTACAAGGGATTTGTGTAGAACGCAAAACACTAGAAGCTATGGGCGAACAATTACAAACAAAGCTAGCTATTATTGAAGAAGAGATTTATACATTAGCAGGTGAAAAGTTTAATATTAATTCGCCAAAACAATTAGGGGTTATTTTATTTGATAAACTTGACTTAACTGTTATCAAGAAAACAAAGACAGGTTATTCAACAGCGGCTGATGTCTTAGAGAAATTAAAAGATGAACACGAAATCATAGTGCATATTTTACAATATCGCCAACTTAGGAAATTACAATCCACATATATTGAAGGTTTATTAAAAGAAATTCATGAAGATCAAAAGGTGCATACACGTTTCCAACAAGCTTTGACAGCAACGGGTCGTTTAAGTTCTACAGACCCTAATTTGCAAAATATACCAATACGTTTAGAAGAGGGACGTAAAATACGTCAAGCTTTTGTACCGTCACAGCCAGATTGGGTGTTATTCGCAGCAGATTATTCGCAAATCGAATTACGCGTATTAGCACATATGTCAAATGATAAAAACTTAGTGGAAGCATTTAAAGAAGGTATGGATATTCATACACGCACAGCAATGGATGTTTTTCATGTGGCAGCTGAAGAGGTAGACAGCAATATGCGTCGCGCTGCTAAAGCCGTTAACTTTGGTATTGTCTATGGTATTAGTGATTATGGTTTATCACAAAATCTTGATATTACAAGAAAAGAAGCGGATACTTTTATTAAAAAGTATTTTGAAGTATTTCCAGGCGTGAAAACTTATATGGAAGAAAGTGTAGCCATTGCAAAAAAACAAGGGTATGTAACAACATTATTAAATCGTAGACGTTATTTACCAGACTTAAATAGCAGTAATTTTAATGTGCGAAGTTTTGCAGAGCGTACAGCCATGAATACACCAATACAAGGTAGTGCGGCAGATATTATTAAAAAAGCAATGATTGATATGAATGCTAGACTTGAACAAGAGCAATTGCAAGCACGCTTATTATTACAAGTACATGATGAGTTAATTTTTGAAGCACCAAAAGAAGAGATTGCTATACTTGAAAAGATTGTGCCAGAAGTTATGGAGCGTACAATTGCCTTACATGTACCATTAAAAGTAGATTATTCATCCGGTTTAACATGGTATGATGCCAAATAAGGAAGTGAGTTAAATGCCAGAATTACCAGAAGTTGAGGGCGTAGTGCGTGCACTACGTCCCGTTGTTGAGGGAAAAACAATTGAGAAAGTAATAACGTCTTCAACCATTCAAACTTCGTATGAGAATGGTAAGGAAAGTATTGTAAAAAAAAGTTCGCCCCAAACATTTGCCAAAGCGTTAGTAGGTATGCAAATTACAGAGATTGAAAGACGCGCTAAATATATTTTCTTTCACTTGATGCGAGAGGGAAATCGCTATCTTTTTGTCAACCATCTAGGTATGACAGGCGCGTGGTTTACGGTTAATACATTAGCAGAGATAACAGAGGATAAGTTTAGAAGGCATGCCCATGTCATCATACAATTTACAGATAAACAATTACTCGTTTATGCAGATATTCGTAGATTTGGTGAATGCCGCTTAATCGAGAAAATAAGCGACCATCCCCCGCTGTTAAAAATGGCACCTGAACCGTTTGTCAAAGAGGCAGAAGACTTTTTTATTGAGCAAAGTGAAAAAACGAAATATGCGAATAAAGCAATTAAAGAAGTTATTATGGATGGTCAAGTTATATCGGGGTGTGGCAATATTTATGCTACAGAAGCGTTATTTACTATGAAGATCAATCCTTTGCGCAAAACGTCGCAAATCAGTGAATCAAGTAAGCGTTTACTATTTCATGCTATTGTAAATATTTTGCAAGAAAGCATTGATTTTGGAGGTTCCTCCATTTCAGATTATCGCAACATTAATGGGGAGGCAGGCACGATGCAAAACCGTTTAAAAATGTATGGACGAAAGCAATGTCCCATCTGCCAAAGTGAGACAACTCAAGTCTCAATTGGAGGACGTACATCAACGTATTGCGACAACTGCCAACAGTAGTAAAGGAGAAAAGCATATGATTATAGGATTAACAGGTAGTATTGCTAGTGGGAAAAGTACAGTAGCTACCATGATGAAAAACCTACAACTGCCAATTGTAGATGCGGATCAAGTAGCAAGAGATGTGGTCAAACCTAACTCGCCAACGCTGCAAAAAATTGTAGCAACATTTGGCGATGAGGCGTTACATAGTGACGGCACAATGAACCGAGAGTATGTAGGGCAATTAATTTTTCATGAACCTGCAAAGCGCCAACAACTTAATGATATTATTCATCCTGCGATTCGCCAAGAAATGTTGCGTCAAAGAGATGAGTATGTCACAAATGGTAATCAGCATGTCGTAATGGATATTCCGTTATTATTTGAAAGCCAACTACAACATTTTGTCGATAAAATATTAGTTGTTTCAATCAAAGAGGATGTACAATTATCTCGTTTAATGGAACGCAATCAATTATCCAAAGAAGATGCTTTAGCCCGCATGCGCTCGCAATTGCCTATGTCAGTGAAAGAAAAAGGGGCACATGGTGTAATTTATAATAATGGGGATGAGGAAACGACCTTAAAGCAATTAAAACGTTTATTAAAAGAATGGCATGTTTTATAATTATGTCTAAGTGAGATATCAGAATTAACTAACAATGATATTTTGTGATATAATGTGTTTAACTTTTTATAAAATGTGCTATACTAATCTGCGGATAAATAAAAAATGAGAATGTATTTACAGGAGGATTTTCCCAATGACAGTTTCAATTGCTATTAACGGTTTTGGCCGTATCGGACGTATGGTGTTTCGCCAAGCGATGACACAAGGAGTAAATATTGTTGCAATTAATGCGAGTTACCCACCAGAAACATTAGCTCACTTGATTAAATATGATACGAATCATGGTCCGTTTGAAGGAACAGTAGAAGCAACAGAGGGTGCTTTAATTGTTAACGGCAAAACAGTAAAATTAATTAGCGAACGCGACCCAGCTCAACTACCATGGAAAGCAATGGGCGTAGAACTTGTTATCGAGGCAACAGGTAAATTCAATGAACGTTCAGGTGCAGCTAAACATATCGAAGCAGGTGCTAAAAAAGTCATCTTAACGGCTCCTGGTAAGAACGAAGATATCACAGTTGTTTTAGGTGTAAATGATAACTTATTAGATGTGGCAAAACATGATGTTATTTCAAATGCTTCATGTACAACAAACTGTTTAGCACCAGTAGCAAAAGTATTAAATGATGAATTTGGTATTGAAAATGGTCTTATGACAACGGTACATGCGTATACAAATGACCAAAACAACTTAGACAACCCACATAAAGATTTACGTCGTGCGCGTAACTGTGCATCATCTATTATTCCTACATCGACTGGAGCAGCTAAAGCATTGACTTTAGTACTACCAGAGCTAAAAGGAAAATTACATGGTATGGCATTGCGTGTACCAACGCCAAATGTTTCTTTAGTGGACTTAGTAGTAGACTTGCAAAAAGATGTAACAGCAGAAGAAGTAAATGCGGCATTTATTAAAGCTTCAGAAGGTACAATGAAAGGTATTTTGAACTTTACAACAGAGCCTTTAGTGTCATCTGACTTTAACACAACAACATATTCTTCAACTGTAGATGGTTTAACAACAATGGTAATTGGTGACCGTAAAGTAAAAGTATTAGCATGGTATGACAATGAATGGGGCTATTCAGCTCGTGTAGTAGATTTAACAAAACGTGTAGCAAGTGAGTTAGCAACAGTTAACGCATAATAAGCGAGCTTTACTTCATTTAGCTCAAATAAAACAGGCATTGACGGTTTTTATTTCGTCAGTGCCTGTTTATTATTTCATAGAGTTATTATGTCATTGGTAAAATTTCCTCTGTACCTTATCAGACACAGAGGAAGTTGAAAATTAGTTATGCAATAAATCGTCAATGGGACCTTGCCACTCAATAGTAGCTTGTGGATAGTTCATCGCAATTTCTGCTTCAAGAAAGGAAAAATCGTCTTTTGAGAAGCCTTGTAGTTCTGCAACATCTCTTGCACTAATGCGAATGGAGATGACTTCAAATGCATGATTTGTTGCACCTAAGTATTTTTCACCTTCAAATAAAGCTCCTTTATATGTGATGAAGAAGTTTTTTCGTACATTTTTTACATCATCATAAAAGTAATAAGCCCCTTTCGCATAAGCCTCATCTAACTTACGCTTTGGATCTAACAAATAACGAACGCCACGATAAAAAAGATAGATGATTAGTGCTATAATAGCAAAGCGAATAAGTAGAGCCATCGTCAATTCCTCCTAACAAACTTACATTATTCCTACTTATACGGATGAGGGTGTAAAAGGTTTCGACAAAAGGTAAAATTATTTGTATGAAAAAGAGATTAAAAGTTAAATCGACAAGAAAAATGTTTTTTTAAGGCTATTTTAAGATAATTGGAGGGCGAATAAAATGGAGATGACAGCATTATTTAACATGCAAAGAGAGCTAGATGCTTTTATTGAAGGCTCAAAGGAAATTACATATGATGTATTTGAAGAGAAAAGTTTAGCCTTATTAATTGAATTAAGTGAGCTAGCCAATGAGACGCGATGCTTTAAATACTGGAGTACAAAAGGGGCGTCCCCTCAACCTGTTTTACTTGAGGAGTTCGTAGATTCGATTCATTTTATGCTATCTTTAGGCATTATGAAGGGTTTTACATGTGATCAATGGCAAGGTAAAAAAGAAAAGGTAAAATTGACCACCCTATTTATTGATACACAACGTGTGATCTTACAATTTATTGCTGAGCCAACGCAAGCTCACTATGAAAAGATTTGGCAAAATTATTATAGTTTAGCTTATAATCTAGACTTTGACGCAGCAGCTATTACGGATGCGTATATCCAAAAAAATCAAAAAAATTATGAACGTCAGCGCACAGGGTATTAATAAAAAGTAAAATAGAAATTTTCGCACAACTTCTTTAGTTTATATGTCTAAAAGCGTATAATAAAGAGGAAGTGATTGATATATGGAGGGGACAACATGACAAAGCTAGATGAAACGTTACAAATGTTTAAAGAACTGACAGATGCCAATGGTATTGCAGGTAATGAGCGCCAACCACGCGAAGTGATGCGCCGTTATTTAGCACCAGTAGCAGATGAAATCGAGATGGATGGTTTAGGCAGCATTATCGCTAAAAAAGTAGGCGATGAAAAGGGGCCTAAAATTTTAGTGGCAGGTCACCTAGATGAAGTTGGTTTTATGGTGACACAAATTGATGAAAAAGGATTTATTAAATTCCAAACTGTGGGTGGTTGGTGGAGCCAAGTCATGCTTGCACAACGCGTTACAATCACTACACGTAAAGGGCAAGAAATTATTGGTGTGATTGGCTCTAAACCGCCACATATTTTACCAGCAGCAGAGCGCAATAAGGTAGTCGACATTAAAGATATGTTTATTGATATTGGTGTAGCATCAAAAGAAGAAGCACAACAAGCAGGTATTGCACCTGGCGATATGGTCACACCATATTTTGAATTCAATGTTATGGCTAATGAAAAATATTTATTAGCTAAAGCTTGGGATAACCGTATTGGTTGTGCGATTGCCATTGATGTAATGCGTGCATTAAAAGATGAAAAACATCCTAATATTTTATATAGTGTAGGTAATGTACAAGAAGAAGTTGGTTTGCGTGGTGCTAAAACGGCAACGCATAAAATCAATCCAGATATCGGTTTCGCAGTTGATGTTGGTGTAGCAGGTGATACACCTGGAATCTCAGCTAAAGAATCAACGAGTGAGATCGGTAAAGGGCCACAAATTATTGTTTATGATGCTTCATTAGTATCACATAAAGGATTGCGTGACTTTGTTGTAGATACAGCCGAGGAATTAAATATTCCATTCCAATACGATGCGATGGCAGGTGGCGGCACGGATGCAGGTTCTATACACATTACACATAATGGTGTACCAGCAATGGCAATTACTGTAGCAACTCGTTATATTCATTCGCACTCAAGTATTTTACATCGTGATGACTATGATAACGCAGTGAAACTAATTGTAGAAGTGATTAAGAAATTAGACCGCGATACTGTCAATAAAATTACATTTGATTAAGTAGTGTGCAAAAGCACCGTCGAATTGATATTCGACGGTGCTTTTTTTATACGAATATACTGTATAAACGAATGTTAAGAGGGAATGATTAAAAAGTATTTTATTTAATAAACGCCTGTAAAATAAGGTTTTAATACAAATAGACAAAAAATATTGTGAAAACATAAAAATTCGCTTGATTTAATAAATATACATATGTATACTAATCATTAACAGCAATCGACAAGGAGAGAGTGCAATGAAATTGTTAGAAGAAGTACAATTAAAAATTGTTAAAAGTCTTCAAGGGAAAGACTTGCTAACACTATTAGATTATACAAGTGAAGAAGTTCAACAACTTGTAGAGCTATCCACACAATTAAAAACGATTACTAAAGCAGGCAAGTGCCCTCGCTTATTAGAAGGCAAAACATTAGGAATGATTTTCGAAAAGCATTCCACACGTACACGTATTTCATTTGAAGTAGGTATGAATCAATTAGGTGGTAAAGGTATGTTTATGCATGCGCGTGACTTACAAATTGGACGTGGCGAATCCATCTATGATACTGGTCATGTATTATCAGGTTATCTTGATGGTATTATGATTCGTGCGAATTCACATGAAATGGTGAAAGAATTAGCAGAACATGCTAGTATTCCTGTAGTGAATGGATTAACGGATATTTATCATCCTTGCCAAGCTTTAGCTGACCTCGAAACCATTGCAGAAAATAAAGGGGAACTAAAAGGCTTGAAAATAGCTTACATTGGGGATGGTAATAATGTTGCACATTCTTTAGTAGTAGGTGCTGCTCATGTTGGTGCTCATATCGTGGTAGCTACACCAGTGGGGTACGAGTGTGACGAGACAATAATCGAGGAAGCACAAGAGATTGCGGCTTCTAATGATAGTACAGTAGTTGTAACGAATGATGCTGTATTAGCTGCTACAGATGCAGACGTCATTTATACAGATGTTTGGACTTCGATGGGACAAGAGGACGAAACAACTAAACGTTTAGCCGATTTTAAAGACTACCAAATTAATGACGCATTAGTTGCACATGCCAAAAAAGATTATATGTTTTTACACTGCTTACCAGCTCATAGGGAAGAAGAAGTAGCGAGCTCAGTTATTGATGGACCTAACTCTTATATCTTTGAACAAGCAGAAAATCGTTTACACGCTCAAAAAGCGGTATTAGTTTCTGTCTTACAATAAAAACTTGCCTAATCAACAGGTGGCTGATTAGGCAAGTGCAAGCTTACGTTTATTAACTCAAGGTGGAGTATTATAAACGGTTGATTATGGCGTCCAGGGGGATTAAATAATCAATTACATAGTTAGTAGTTTACAGGAGGCGCTGTAAACTACTTTTTTTTATGCTCGTTTTAACATACGCTGTAAAGCTAGACTGGCTAACTGAGTAGTAGCTTCATCTACCGTGATTTGATTTTGAGGTTTACCTTCTATAATACTTTCTAACGACCATAATAAATGAGCTAAATCAATGCGGTTCATCGTTAAACAAGGGCATAGATAAGGATTAAGTGAAATAATATGTTTATCAGGGTATTGTTGAATTAAGCGGTTAACAAGATTCATTTCCGTACCTATTGCCCAGCGGGAACCACTCGGTGCTTGTGCAATGGTATCAATAATATATTTCGTTGACCCATTATCATCACTTGCTGCCACAACTTCTCGGCTGCACTCAGGGTGTACAATGACACGCATAGTTGGTTCTGTAGCACGTATATGGTCAATCTGAGCTGTTGTAAAACCCTCATGTACAGAACAATGACCTTGCCATAAAATAACACGAATATTTTCTACAGGTTCATTTGTTTCTAATGTTTGACTATGTGGGTTCCATACAGCCATTTGCTCTAATGGTATACCTAAATCAAAAGCCGTGTTTCGACCTAAATGTTGATCAGGCAAAAAGAAAATACGTTCCTTCTCTGTAAATGCCCATTCCACCATTTTTTTAGCGTTTGATGAGGTAACACAAGCGCCATCATGTTTGCCAACAAAAGCTTTAATAGCTGCTGTCGAGTTGACATAAGTGAGTGGGATTATTGTGTCTCCAAATAAACGTTGTAAAATAGGCCAGGCTGCTTCTGTTTGATAAATATCCGCCATATCTGCCATAGAACAACCTGCGCGCATATCTGGCAAATATACCGCTTGTTGATTAGTCGTTAACATATCAGCAGTCTCCGCCATAAAATGTACCCCGCAAAATACGATATGTTCGGCTTCATGATTGGCCGCACACAATTGCGCAAGTTGTAACGAGTCTCCACTTGCGTCAGCAAATTGAATGACTTCATCTTTTTGATAATGGTGACCTGGAATAAACAGTTTTGTTCCTAATTGCTTCTTAATAGTACGAACACGTTGCTCCATTTCTTCAGTAGATAATGTTTTATAATGCGCTGGTAATGTGTGTGATTGTTGTAATAATGATGCGATATTCATAATTATTCCCCTTTCCAAGATACACATGCACTTAAATCAAAAGCCTTCACAGAATGAGTAAGTTCACCCAAAGAAATCAGAGAGACACCTGTTTCTGCATAAGAGATAAGGTTATCCACTGTAATGCCACCGGAGGCTTCCGTCACAATATGTGGTGGGACAAGTGGCAGCCAGTCTTTAATCTGTTGAGGCGTGCAATTATCAAACATAATGACATCAACGTTAGACCTTATAGCCTCTTGTAATTGTTGTAAAGTTTCAATTTCTACTTCAATTTTAGACATATGTCCCAAATTGGATTTTATTGTTGTAACAGCTTGTGTAATACCGCCCGCGAAAGCAATATGATTGTCTTTTAACATAACAGCGTCGTAAAGCCCTGAGCGATGATTTAACCCACCACCTACTCGCACAGCATATTTATCTAACATTCTTAAGCCAGGCATTGTTTTTCTGGTATCACACACTTTAGTGCTGGTATGTTGGATGAGCTGATTGGCATGATACGTGGCCGTCGAAATAGCACACATTCGCTGAATGAGGTTTAGCATTGTGCGTTCACCTTTTAGTAGCGCATGTATAGCTCCTGTAATAACAGCAATTTCATCCCCTTGTTTTACACTTTCTCCGTCACGAACCTTCATGGCAACATGAGCAGTAGCATCTAACAAGCGAAAGGTTTGTTCGATGATAATAGCCCCACAAAAAATGCCTGTATCTTTTGCAACTATACGTAGTGTGCCTTGCTGAGTAACAGGAAATAATAACTCACTTGATAAATCACCCTGTCCAATGTCCTCATTTAAGAAATCCTTTAACATATCTTGTAATCTTATATGATTCATAACATATACCCTCACTAACTTTACTTTTAATTTTACAGTTGTCTTGTCACATATTTTTGCATAAAATAATAGCAAATACAAGAGTTGGAGGCTAGATCATGATTTATTTAGATTACGCAGCTACTACACCAATGTCATCTCAGGCAATCGCAGTATATACTCAAACTGCTAAAAAAGTGTATGGCAACACGAGTAGTTTGCATGATGTAGGTGGGGAAGCGCAACACATGCTGGCAACAGCGAGGGCAATGATTGCAGAGAAAATGTGTGTGACTAGAGATGGTGTGATTTTTACGGGTGGAGGTACAGAAGGCAATATTATAGGGATTCTGTCTTTAGCATACGCGAGTAATAAAAAGCATATTATTACTACATTAGCTGAACATACATCTGTTCATGCAGCGCTTAACATATTGCAGCATCAAGGGTTTACTGTTACTAAATTACCACTTCAAAAAAATGGCTTACTTAATGAACAACTGTTAGAAGAAAGTATTACCCCTCAAACAGGGCTATGTATTATTCACCATGTTAATCCTGAGGTAGGTATGATTCAACCAATTAAACGTATTGCCACTATCATGAAACGACGAGCGATATTTGTACATATCGATGGGGTACAATCATTTGCTAAGTTAGATTATTCATCATTTGCTACGTTAGTTGACAGTATTGCTGTATCAGCGCATAAAGTAGGAGGACCAAAAGGGTGTGGTGCTCTCTTTATTAATCCAACGATTTGTCCTAAACCGCTAGTGCCTGGTGTGACGCACGAAAAAGGTTTGCGTGGTGGGACGATTGATGTTCCATCTATTTTAGCGTTTGTGAGTGCTGTTCAACATTTTCAGTATGATAGTGCTACATTTAATATGTTGAGAGAAAAGATACTAACAAGGCTTAATAAAAATTATTTGCTTATGCAATGCCAGCAACAGTTGCCCTCTATTTGTGGGATTATTACTAACCGTTATGAAGGTCAACATGTTATGATGCAATTGAATGCAAAGGGTATCGCTATTTCTACAGGTAGTGCATGTGACATACATAATGAAGATGGTACAAAAACGATTCATGCGTTAGGCATGTCGCAATATGAAAGGCAATTTATTCGTATATCTTTCGGTGAAAATACGACATTACAAGAAGTCGAAACTACAATAAATGCATTAAACGATATACGTTAAAGTTTATGTTTTAAAATTAATTGATAAATATTTATACTTTTTTTGAAAAAAGTATTGCTTTATTTTTAAAATCAATATACAATAGGTTTTGTCCTTGAGAGACAGTAACGAAACGTTATAACGTTCGCAAGTGACAAAAACTTAGTCTAGTGGCAATGGCAAAGAGGTCACACCTGTTCCCATACCGAACACAGTAGTTAAGCTCTTTAG
>NZ_BMJT01000008.1 GCF_014643595.1 Lysinibacillus alkalisoli | reverse complement strand
CGTCCTGAGCCAGGATCAAACTCTCCATAATAGAGAGAGCGATTAAGCTCTGCTTTGCTGGCATCTGTTTGATGTCCATTTGTTTCATTTTCATGAAACGTTTTATTGATTAACGTTTTGCTTGTTCAGTTTTCAAAGGTCATGGTGTTGCTTACGACAACTTTTATATCATAACATGATTATGTTTTTGTTGTCAACAACTTATTTTAAATTATTTTGTTTGTTGTCTTGTTTTAGACGACTTACATATCTTATCATGCAATAAATACATTCGTCAATTCTTTAATGTTTTTATATAAGATTTTTACAATTTACAGCTATTACCTTACATTAAAGCATATATTTTTATGCATCTTACAAAAAAACAAAGAATCTTATAAAGAAAGATTCTTTGTTGATCTTAGATATTTACTTCTTTTTTGTTTTCGCAGGCTTTGCTTGTTCCGCAACTCTTGCTTTTCGGCGCTCTTCTAAACGCTGACGATCAGCTTCAGATTGTTCATTGTATTTTGGCAGCATTAACACTTGGAATGCATTCACTGCTAATAATGGTAAGAGTAATAATGTAACGTATGTGTCGATTTTAGCATCGCGCCCCATTAATGCAATTGTCCATTCTAATGTTGTAACTACAATCATGAAGAATAATGTAGAGATAAGAATATACTTTTTATCTGTCATTTTTACTTTAGCAATCGCTGTTGCTACTGCACTACCCACTAATACAAGTAATAAAATCGTATATCTGATCCAATCTGCTGTTGTATCAGCTTGTGGTACAAAACGGAAAGCAATTAAATCAATTAACACAATGGCAATAAGCAATAACTGTACCCAATTCCATAGTGTAAGTGATCGGAAAATATTAACACCTACTTGGTGCAAGGTTAAATAAGCGAAGAAACCTGCTTGAGCAATTACACTCATTGTAAAACCTAGAAACACCATCCAGATGACACCTAAAATTAATTGCCCCCACTCACCATTAGCAGCATAAGGCTGGAAAAAGTCCCAACGTATGAATAAACTAAATACTCCAGTGACTAAGCCACCTATCATTAACGCTTTAACAAAAAATTTAATCCAGTTGCGTATTGTCACGACGTATTGTCCTCCAATGTTTAAATATAGTTATTATTTTAACAATGCTATTTAAAAAAAGCCATGTTGTGTTGTGATATCGCTTTCACTTTGTGACTAATCCTTGAAATAATACTCACTTCTAGACTACGCAATACGTATGTGATATCTCTTTTAAAAGAGACTTTCTACTATAATAAAAGAAAACATGGTGATCAAACAATAAATAAAAAAGTGATAAAGAGAAATATACCTTTTCTCTTTACCACTTCTACTTATTGTAATTTATCGATCATTTTTTGTGCTACGTCTAAATAAATCTTACCTGTTGGATGATCAGCTGCGTAAACAGAAGGCGCAAAGTCTTCTTCTGACCAATCTGGTTGACCTAATGGAATTTGACCTAATAAGTCTGTGCGTAGCTCTTCTGCAAGTTTAGGGCCACCACCTTGACCGAAGACATATTCACGTTCACCTGTTGTTTTAGATTCAAACCATGCCATGTTTTCGATAACACCTAGTAACTCATGGTCGGTTTGTAATGCCATAGCACCGGCACGTGCCGCAACAAATGCTGCGGTTGGATGTGGTGTTGTGACAACAATCTCCTTAGAAGCCGGTAACATCTGATGTATATCTAATGCAACATCACCTGTACCTGGTGGTAAATCTAATAGTAGATAGTCTAACTCGCCCCACTCTACATCACGGAAAAACTGGTCTAATACTTTACCAAGCATTGGACCGCGCCATACAATCGGTGCATTATTTTCTACGAAGAAGCCCATAGAAATCACTTTAACACCCATGCGTTCTACAGGGTAAATACGATCTTCTTTAATTACTGGCATCTCTTGAATACCCATCATATCTGGTACACTAAACCCATAAATATCTGCATCAATTAATGCCACTTTTTTTCCGAGACGTGCCAATGCTACTGCTAAGTTAACCGAAACAGTTGACTTACCTACGCCACCTTTACCAGAAGCAATTGAAATAAAACGTGTGGTATTTAATGGCGATAATAAATCTTGTGATGCCGACTCTGTAGCAGTACCTCGGAAGCTCTCTAATACTTCTGTTGATAACTCCTCAAAACGGATACCAACTGTATTTGCCCCTGCCTCTTTTAATACTTCAACCACTTTCATTTGCAGCTGCATTTGCTCTGGTGTATTTGTTTTCGCAATGGCTATTTTAACACTGATGTGATTTTTTTCATCTTTAATTGCAACGTCAATAATACCGCCTGTTTCCTCTAATGATTTATGTAAAAAAGGATCTTGCAGTTTACCTAATGCCGAAAATGCTTTTTCTTTTGTGATCATTTCTTGTGCCACTCCCTCAATTTAATTCACTATATGGCTTAGTATATCACAATCATTTTAGATAAACTTCAACGCTGTTTAGCTATTTTTAGTCGCATCTTTTAAACGTCTAGAGACTCGTACTAAGCGATAAATGCCAATAGGTAGTGGTAAAAAAATAAGAATTAAGCCAATTACCGTGGCATATATCCCTAAAAACGCCTTACCATATAATAGAGTATATAATTGGTCTGCCTCTACGATCAGAAAGAAAAATAATAAACCGCTTCTTATCAAACTCATCATTAGCACACCTTCATAATAATAGTAAGGCGCGTTCTCTTTTGTGATCTCTACAGGAAAATTCATAACATGGGGACGTCTTTGAATAAAACCACAGCCTATGTAACAAACTAGCCCAATCAGGACTGGTATCAATACATGTATTTTAGAACCGTAACGGTCTGGTACATTTCCTATTGTATAATGCGTTGGAATCGTATCTGGCAAACGTGACCATTGCGTAATAAGATAGATCAAATAACCTAACATAGCTAAGAGTGCCACATACTCAATGAATTTTGCTAACGTTGGTGTTGCTACTTGTAAGCGTGGTCGGTCGCGATACATGATGTCACTCCTTAATTAATAAATAATCCCTTCACTTGCTTCTCTTGATCGAATGTTAAGGTGAAAACACGCTTTTCTTTTGAATACTCAGCAACCGTTGTCACCACATATAATCCATCTTTCTCATCAACAGCCGTTTTTTTAAATGAAACAAACTCGCCAGCTTCTTGAATCACAGGTGTTAACTCCTCTAATTTAGCAATTGGTAATGCTTTTTGCATTTCTGTATCAAAACGCTGATAAACCGCTTCAAAATCACTAGCATATAATAACTCTATAATAGTATGTGCTTCTTTTTCGTAATCTGTTGCCACATCACTCTCTACATTGGAGCTACATGCTGCTAGTAAAATACACAAGCTACTTATTACTACTAATAATGCTTTATATCTCATGCCATTCATTTCCTTTCTTGTTACCATAATATAATGTAGTTATACTCACGACAATCAACAATGTTTCAAGAATAAGTATCGCATAGTGAGGCCACAACGTATTTACGATGCCAATGCTAGCATCGACCGTCGTATGCAGAGTAATAGCCATCATGAAATAGCGCCACTTTTTTGTTTGTACAGTTAACCAAACAAGCAATGTTAAACCGACATGTAATACCATAGCAAAAATCCGTTCCACCCCTGCCACAACTGTAATACTATCCCATAACGCAGGCTGCAATAACATAGGCACCCCTACGATAAGTAGTGCCTCAACCCCACCATGACCTAAGCCAAAAAAGATGGCTTGTTGTTTCGTCACGGCTTTTAACCCCTTCAATCCGATCAATCGCGCACAACTCTCCATTAATGCTGCCGATAACCCTAAAATAATACTAAAGACAAGAGGCATTGTGTTTCGCCATAACATATAAGTATCACTGTGATAACTGAGCCAACCTAAAAGCGGCAGTCGAATAAGTACTTGGGCAACAACAAAAGCTAATGCACCTATAAAAAATGCTTTTGCACTATGGGAGCGCCATGCTAAAACGCCACAAATCATAGGTATAATGAATGTAATAAAAAAGATAAAGCCTACAACCATCGCGATATTCACCTCCCCTTTAGTGTAGGAAAATCGCAAAAAATTGTAAGCTTTTTTTCGTATATGGTTCGTTATTCCGCATAATTGGTCACTTGTACATGTTGTGTAAAATATTGATCTGTCATTGTCGTCTGTAATGTGAGCTGGGGATGTTTACGGACGATTTGTTGTACATAATATAAACCTAAGCCACGTTGCGCTCCCTTTGTGGAATGTTGCTTTTGAAAAAGATTTGGTAAAGATAATTGGGTATTAGCGTAGGTATTACGAATAATCATATGATAGCTTTGTTTTGGCGTTTCAAAGAGTGATACATATATTTCCTTGCCTTCTGTAGATGCAGCCGCCTCAATCGCATTATCTAATAAAATAGCCATCATGCGAATGAGTGAACTTCTTTCGATTGATAAAATCGGTAGTGGTAATGGAATATCAAGGTATACTTGAATACCTTGCTGCTGTGCCTCACGCACCTTCGCATAATATAAGCTTTTTAACTCAATATTGGCAATCCGCGAGAGTTTGAGCACCTCGACTTGTTGTTGATTAAATACTTGCTCTGTTGGCTTAACGACTTGATAATACGTCTTTTCAATTGTGGCTAAGTCGTGCGTACGAATACTATAATCTAAAGATAATAAAATATTCATATAGTCATGACGAAACGTTGCCAACTCCTCGTGCGTGGCCTCTAGCTTTTGCATATAGTGCATCAACTCTTTATCCGCTTGTTTTTGACTCATAATATTGGCATATTCTTTTGTGAAATGAATACTCAAAATCACAATCAATCCTAGTAGTAATGTAAGGCCCCACAAATATAACATCATCTGATTAGCTAAATATAATTGCCATGTTTGCAAAAAAGCTATTTTGGGTTGAGAGGCGATCATTAATAATATGTTACCAACCAAACTAATTACAAAAATGACAGGATACCACTTACTTTGTTGTAATATAGCCGATAATGCTACAATTTTTTTACGACCTACTATAATAAGCCCTAATAATAGTAAAGCACTTGCTAGTGGAAGTAATAATTGCGTAGTCACACCGTAATAAAAAGGTGTTTGTAAATAGAGCGTATATGCGCTCTTATCTACTATAATGCGTAAAATCGTTACAACAAAGTAACTTAGTAGAGCGCTACCTACAATATAAAATACAGGCATGCCTTCCTGTCTTTTAGGCAAGCCAATGATAATAAGTAGAAGTAACAACAACAAATTTAATTCTGAGTATCCACTGATAGAAATAGCGCTAGCTAATAACAAAGTAAAAACCATACTAATACCTAACATACGCTTAGATAAAAATGCCGTTTGCTGAATTAATAATAAAAAAACAGCCAAATGACATAATGCAATGACGCTATACCAGACAATCATTATGATATTTAGCATCATCTCTGTATCAGCGCCTTTAATTTACGTAAATTCCTTCTTGAGAAAGGTATGTCTACCCCTGCTTGCATATGAATTATCCTTGCTTTGTAATCTATCGCTCGTATGTTAGGTACATATACAACATAAGATTGATGACACCGAAATAAACGTGTATCTATACCCTCCACCTCTTTTAATGTGCCATAAAACTGCACGACTTGCTGAGTGGTAATGGCCTCTAACCGATGGGGCTCTGCCGTCATAATATATTGTAGTGTAGAAAATGGCAAACGTACTGTTGTCCATGCTGTATCTACAATAAAATCATCGGGTATAGCAGGATTGGCATTATTTTTTGCGTATTGCTCAATACAGGCTGTAATTTGTTGTAATCGCTTTTCTAGTGGTGCTTGTTTCACAATGTATGTAAAAGCTGACACCATATATTCATAGGAGATTGGTGCTAATTCCGCATGAGTGGTAATGAAAACAATCATACCAGTCGGGTCGAGTGTTCGAATTTGTTGTGCTGTTTTTAAGCCTTGTCGGTTATCTCCTTTAATTTCAATATCTAAAAAGTAGAGGGCATAAGGAGACGATGTAGGTATCCAACTGATGAGCTCTTGTGGGCGACTTGTCGTATAAATTGTGTCATCAATCGCATACCTCGTACAAGTTTCTTGCAATTGCTTTTTGAGTTGTTGTGCTTGCATCACATCATCTTCTAAAATAAAAATTGCCATCTTAAACGACCACCTTTATATTTTGCTCCTTATATCATACATGATTTAAGAGCGGCGACAGTCTAACAATACTTTTTTCTCTCCCGTGGCACGTAAAGTTAGCTGCCAATTCGTACCTGTGCCTACATGATAAGCTTTAGCGAACGAACCTTGATTAATTGCAATGCCTAACTGGTCTAATGAGTTGACATACAACAATGGCTCTCCCAGTTGTGTGTCCATGAATGAGCGTCCATATACCATCGTGCTGTGGTATACCTCTCTATGCCCATCTCGAATCGAGACTTCTATCACATCACCATATGCAACTCCTTTTGATACAAAGAGTGCGCGCGGAATATTTGACCATAGATTCCCAAAACGCACATCTAAAATATCAACATTGCCATGGAACGTATTCGCCTCATAATAGGCATTTGGATTTTCTAACAAGACAATCGTTTCTAAATCGATAGTGTTTCCCACCTCTTCATACGTAATCACGCCAGTAGCTAAGCGTGCACCTGTATAAGCATAAACATCTCGCCCATGGAAAGTGTATGACTCACCTGATTGTGGTAATCGATTTTTGTTTTCGTCTATAATACGTGCTTCTTCAATTCCGATATGCGTAGCTAAATGTGTGAGTGTCCCATTATCGGGCGTTACAATATAATGACCGCTCGTTGTTTTTGCTACAATGCTCAAACGCTCTGAGCCAACACCTGGGTCTACAACCGAAACAAATACTGTATCCTTTGGCCAATACGTAACAGTTTGAAATAAACGATACGATGCTTCCCAAATATTATACGTAGGAATTTCATGTGTTAAATCAAAGATGCGTATTGCTGGATCTACACAATTAGCAACACCATACATGGCACTCACTGCACCATCACATAATCCAAAATCGGTTTGTAATACTAAACTTTGTTTTGTCATCTCATAATCCCTCCAAATAAAATAAAAAAACGTCCTTATCGATTGAACGATAAGGACGTGTTATATACGTGGTACCACCTTAATTTATTAGTTATTCACATAACTAATCTCTACAAGTACGCGAAAAAATCGGATACTGTGGCAATGGTAACGGATGCCAAAACCCGTCGAGACCTACTTGCAATGACTTGCTTTCAGCACGAGACTCTGAGGCCATTTTCAAAAACACATTTTGCTTGCACTCTCTCAGCTAACGAATGCTCTCTGTACTGCCATCTGTATCTTCTACTCTTCTCATCAACGTCTGTTTAACTTATTGCCTTTATTATAGGACTGCCTACTAGCTCACGCAACATCATTTTTGAATTTTCTAAAACTTCTATTCTATTTTTGACAAAGCTATGTCATTATCCATTTTTTGCTCCCTACGCCACAACCCGTTCACAAGTTAGACTTACTTTTAATAGAGATTGAGGTTTGTATTAATATAAAATGTCTATCACTAATAATTACACATTCCACTACATATAACTATTATATGGTAAAATTTATATTTATTAGCTTTTAATACAGAAAAACTTTATAAGATTTTTCTGTATTTTCTGGTAATTAAGTTGCTTTGCGGAATTATATTGTATATAATAGTTTTAATTACATAAAAAGGATGTTATTCGCTATGAAGATTGAAATCAAAGAAGTAGAAAACTTAACACCCTTAATTTGCCACAACCGCTAATTTGAAGGAGAAATAACTAAGTGTGTTTAAGTTTATATAAACTTAAACACACTTTTTTTTAGAAATACATAGGAGGTTTTTAAATGAAGCCTAAGATAAAAGAAATAGTCACACCCTTAATTAAATATGAGAAGAAAATTAGAATTGGATATCATGAAAAAGCTTTTGATTTAATGGACGAAGATAATAAAATTGAATCTCTCTTATCTTCCTTCGATGGGCAAAAAGAACTAGAATAGTTAGCCAAACTGAATAATTTACAATTAGAAAATTTAATAGGTTTAATTAATACATTTGACAATATTAAAATCCTAGAAAATCGAGATTTGATGAAAGATTTATTAAATGAGCAAGAGAAAGAAAGGTATAGAGCTAATTTTACTTATTTTGAGTACTACACCGATATATATAAAAGCTCCTATGATATGCAAAAAAAGATCAAGGACTCTCATGTACTTATTTTAGGCCTAGGTGGAGCTATCCAAGATGTAGCAACTTTAGCTAGTTTAGGTGTCGGTAAGATCACAGGTTTGGATTTTGATACAGTCGAATATAGTAATCTAAACAGACAATATATATATAAAGAAGGTGATGTAGGAAAGTTAAAAACAGAGGCAGCCAAACAAAGAATTAAAGAAATAAATTCGGATATAGAATTAAATATAATAAATAAAAAAATAACTAGTTCTGAAGATATTTTGCCTCTTTTATCAAATGTAGATTTAGTAATTAGTGGTATCGATAGTCCTGGTATTATATCTAGTCGTTGGGTTAATTTTGCTTGTGTTACCAAAAATGTACCTGTAATATTTAGTGGAATAAATGGAAATAAAATACTTATCAATAAACGTTCAGGTGAAGGATGTTTTGATTGTTTTTTAATGTATTGTTCAACAAACGATCCGATTTTTAAATATCAATTAAATACTTTATATGGCTATACTTTTGAAAAGAAAAACACAGCTATTGCACCAACTGTTTCTATTTTAAGTGGTTTTATTACAGCTGAAGTGATGAAACATCTATTGAACCTTGAATACCAAATGCGTGCTGGTTATATGTATCAATTCGATGTAAATGAACTGACTATGAATTCTGACTACCATTGGGAAAAGTCTAGTCAATGTCCAACTTGCGGAAAAAACCCCTCAAAAGAATTATGTGATATAACTACTTTAATGAAAATTGTTGAGGGACATTCTAATGATACATGAAAAATTCACAAAGGATAGTATCATTTCACTTTCCAATTTAACTGTCATAAAAGAAATAGATGACTACACCATTGGTGATGAACAAAAAAACATCTTTTTTCGTGTTCCTAGAGAAGCTGTCTATGTAATCGAAGAAGCAGAAGGTCATAATACAATTGAAGAAATTCAGAATTCTATTTTACAAAATAAAAAAATAGAAATCGACGTTTTAGATTTTATGAATACACTCAATAATTTAGGTGTGATAAATAATATTAGCCTTAATGAAGGTCATAGAAACAATTTCATAAAAAATTTAGGTAAATTATTATTTAATAAAACAACTGTAATTTTCTATATTATAAATATTTTACTAACAATTATTTTATTAATTTCTTTTCCAAACAAATTGACTCCTAATTATCAAGATACATTTGTTTTGTCTTCAATAGGGTTAAGCCTATTATTGTTTTTCTTTGTCTCCTGGTTTTTAGTTTTTGTTCATGAAGGTGCGCATTATTTAGCTGTTTCAGCAACTGGAAAAAAGATGAATTTCCAACTTAGTATTAGGTGGTTCTGGGTAGTTATAGAAGCCAATATGAATACATTATGGTCAATATCTAGAGAAAAAAGATATATCCCTTTTTTAGCTGGTTTTTTTATCGATATATTAATTATTAATGTTTCTTTCATATTGATTTTAATAATTAATGATATTTTCGTAATCAGTTTATTAAAAATGGTAGCATTAATACAATTTTATAAAATAATATGGCAATTCATTATATTTTTAAGAACCGATTTCTATTATGTTTTACTCAATTATTTTGGCGTTTCAACGTTAACAAAAGGAAGTATATCTTATTTATTACGAAAAATCTCTTCTAAATATAGTTTATTTTTTGATCAATTAAGCATTCGCGAACAAATAATATGTAAAAGATATAGTTGGCTGTATGTAATATCACTATTTGCCATATGCTATTTATTTTTATTTTTTTCTATTCCAACAGTATTCCACACTTTAAAAACAACCTTAAATATTCTATCCGCCTTTGCTTATAATACATTTGAATTTTGGGATTCTTTTATTGTTATAGCTTTAATATTCTTTGAGTTCATTTTATGGATAATCGCAGCATATAAACGTTTTAAGAGGGGGGATTAACTATGTCAGGAAAAATTAATATAAATTTATACGGTCATAAAGATAAAACACCTCTAATCTTTTTACATGGATTAAATTGGACACATCTTATTTGGAATTCCGTAATTAAACATCTAAAAGATGATTTTTTTATAATCGCAGTGGATTTACCTGGGCATGGGAATAGTGAGAGATTACAAGACTATTCATTTAACAATATCGCTCGTGTAATAAATGAAACGATTTCTGATTTGAATTTAACACAAAAGGTAACCATTATAGGTAGCTCCATAGGCGCTTCTATCGCACTAACCTTTGCTAGTATGTACGATATAGTAAAAACTGTAGTATTAGTGGATGGCGGTTTTTTTGCATTAAAAGAAGTTGAAGGGTTGACATGGGAAAACATAGAAGAAAATAGTTTCCCAAATGAAGTTTTACAAAACAAAGCATCTTTTATCAATTATATGAAGAGTGATAATCCAAATTTATGGAACAATAATATTGAAAAAGCTGTACTTGATCAAATTAAATGGTCTGCTGAACATCAAATGTATCAATTTAAAGTATCTGAGGACGATCAAATTCAATATATGAAAGATGAATGGAATCTTGACGTATTAACTTTACTAAAAAATGTACAAGCAAAAATTGTTTTATTAATCGCTGATAATAATCCTGAGGATGACTTTTTAAATTCTAAGATTGATACTTTTCAAAGCAATTACAAAGACTCTTTAGTTTATCGTTTGCGCAATACAGATCATTTAATCATGTTGGATGCTGAACAAGAATTTATCAAAATAATTAAAGACCATTTTCAAACCACACCTCGTATTTATCGTGAAATAAAAAAATGAGAATGACTTTACCAGTCATTCTCATTTTTTATAATTTCTGAATTAAAGCATACAATGTATCTTTTAACTCATCATCATGTGACGATAATTGTACAAAGTTAGCTAAGCGCTCGCGTAATACTGGGCGTTCTACTACTAATTTTTCATCTAAAATCGTGACAAGTAATTCGATAATCAAGCGGTCGCGTGCTGCTAATGCTTCCTCTAAACGTGATTCTGTAATTTTACCTTCTTTAATAACATTTGCCATGACATTTCCTCCTATACTTTTTATTTCTTTCATTATTTTAGCATGCTCTCTCACTTTTGCGTACTTTTATTCAAAGAAAAACGTTGAAATCATTTACTGATTTCAACGTTTGATCATTAATCTTCTACATGTGCTTTAGGGCTATTTTTGCTCAAAATCAAACCAATAATAGCACCCACTAAACCTGTAACTAACCAGCCCGCACCACTCGAAATAAGTGGAATAAATGAAAAGAAATCATTGATTGCATCTACCTTCGTTTGTGAACCACCAACAATGTCTTTCACAGCTTCAATAATAGCTACAACGCCAACACCGATTGTTGTCCACACATATACAGACTGTTTACTACCAAATAATTTGTCTGTGAAAATTAAAATAATTAATGCGATTGCTAATGGATATAGCAACATCAACAACGGAGAAGCCATGCTTAATACAGTTTGTAAACCGAAGTTTGTAATAATTAAGCTCACTACAGAAATAATAATTAACCATTTTTTATATGAAATACTTGGCATAATACGTTCGAAATACTCTGCTACAGCTGCTAAACAAGCCACATTTGTTGTAATACCTGTTAAGAAAATAACAGTACCAATCAAATAGAGACCAATTGGACCAAATAATGTTTTAGATGCTAATGCAATAATTTCGCCACCATTACTTGAATAACCAATCGAGTCGACACTTGATGCACCAATCCAAGCCATTGATACTTGCAGTGCAATTAAGCCAACAAGTGTAACAAGCCCCGCTTGAATAAACACAGTAGATACTTGCTTCTCATCTTTAATGCCTAATGCGCTAATGGATTTAATAAAAATCCCACCAAATACGAAAGCAGCTAATACGTCCATCGTATAATAGCCTTGTGTAAATCCTTTAAGGAAGGCTGCCAAAGGCTCTACGTATTCGCCACCATCTACTGGCGGGTGTACGCTTCCCATAGGCGTAATAAGAGATTTACCTACAATAACAACTAATAAAATCCCGAAGATTGGTGTAATAATCTTACCTAAACGGTCCACAAATTTTGATGTTTCCCATGATAAATAAATCGTTAAAATAATAAAGATTGTAGAGAATAACAGTAAAAATAATGTGTGGTTGCCATCTGGTATTAACTGACGAATCCCAATTTCATACACTACACTTGTTGTACGTGGGATAACATATAACGGCCCCAGCGCTAAAAATAATAACACAGAGAAAATCACAGCATATTTCGGAGATACACGGCTTGCTAATTTCTCAACTGTACCTCCACCTTTTGTTAATGCCATAATTGCTAAAATAACTAAACCTACACCTGTAATTAAAAATCCTAACATCGCAATCGGTGTGTTAGTACCTGCTTGTTGACCTACAACGGGTGCAAATATAATATTACCTGCCCCAAGGAACATCGCAAATAACATAAAACCGATAATCACGATTTGTAAGAATGAAACCTTTTTCATCTCGTTTTCCCCTTTGCTCTATAATTTAAATCGAAAAGCCTTGCTGATATGGATCATTTGGCTGTAGCACAAACATATGCTCACCCGTAATCCAAGCCGAACCTTTAATCATCGGTTTAATCGCTGCATGCTCATGCACTTTAGTAGTACCTAACTTTTTACCAATAAACTTAGAGCCAATAATGCTCTCTTGAATAATTTCTTCATTATCATTAAGATCAAGTGTCGCCATTTTTGCACATGTACCTGTACCACATGGCGAGCGATCAATTTGACCATCACCAAATACTACTACATTACGGTAATGATTCTCTGCTACTTTTTCTGTGATCTCGATTAAATCAACCGTTGTGATAGCTGGTAAGTCAGGATGCACCATGTCTAGTTGCGTATTAATCACATCACGTAACTCCATTGCCTTTGCTACGATATTGAACTTATCTGCTAAGTCAATCTTCACACCGAGTTGCTCTGCTTGCACGATACCAAAGAAACTGCCACCAAATGCTACATCTACGTTCACCTTTGTGCCATCTTTTAACGATAATGGCGCTTGTTTATGTAGAACAAAAGCAGGTACGTTTTGGAAAGCTACACTTTGTACAACACCTTCTTCATATGTAACAAAACATTCGATTAACCCTGATGGCGTGTCAATCTTCACCACATCTTTAGCCTCTACTAATCCTTTTGTTACAGCCATTGTTACAGTACCAATCGTGCCATGACCACACATATTCAAATACGAACCACTATCCATAAAAATAACGCCTAAATCTGCACCTTCTGTCACGGGCTCCACTAAAATCGAGCCAAACATATCTTTATGCCCCCGTGGTTCATTCATTAATAATTGTCGTAAATGGTCGTGATGATCGCGTACATATTCCTTTTTTTCCATCATTGTTGTGCCTTTTATCTCTGGAAAACCGTCTAACACAATACGAGTCGCTTCACCCATCGTATGTGTATCGATTGTTTTTATTTTTTTGCTATAATTATCCAATGTTTTCACCTCTGTGTTTGAAATTATGTTTATAAAATATAATAAAGCATACACCAACTTAAATATTTTGAAAAGTAGAAATCGAAAAATTAATGTATTTTACACTGTAATAACTCATTTTTTTACTCTTTGGTAACGTTTTCTTCCATTAATTCTCTAATTATTAGAAAATTACATTGATTCATTAACATCAATTATGAATAATTTTTTTGCACTTTTTCATTGGCTCATATAATGGCATTTATGTAAGTTTCCCATCATTATTTTTTATAATGTACTCATATTAAGGATTACAGCCTTAAATTTTATCGTTAAGTTCCCAATAAAAATACAATAATAAATTGTTAAATCCCACTTGCATTATGCCAATAAATATTGCATTATTATAGTAGTGAGAAAAATCAGTAATGCAAAATAATTTTGCACTTATGTTAAAACAAAATTTTCTACCAAACTACTGTTTATTTTGTTTTAGTAGCATAATCAAACATTACTAAACGACAATAAAATATAGATTCCACTCTATTAGCATTCCATATTTATTATGTTAAACATAAGAATAGAACCCTTTTAATACCTTAAAAGGTAAAATAAATATTTTTATAGAATAATAATAGCGTAAAACGCAGCGACTCATTCCACCATACCCCATGTAGTCTGTTTAGTTAAAAAATCGCTCCCCTTTTTACAAATGCGTTATATCTGCTCATAAATATAGTAACGCTTCGAATTTTGATGCTAAACGTACGAATGAGTCGCTACCTTTTATTGAAAGTGGCTATACAAAAAGCACTGGAACCCCCTGTCCAGTGCTTTTTGGCATTTTTTATTTTATACTACAATAAAAAGGAGGTTTTAGTATGGGCATGATTGGCCATTTCATAGCATATGATGAGACAACACTTGAACAACTCATCACAGCTCAAATACAACTCGAATCTTTACAACCTTGGGAACATGTTGAAGTTGATATTGATAAAACATGGCATGCTATTCACTTTACACTTACAAATTGTCTTGGGAACGGGGCAGCTCCGTTAGGTTACGTTGTCCCCTTACTCAATCATCAGCAATTGCCATTAGAGAGTTATGGTGCTTTTTATGTGACTAGTGCTCAAACGAAAGAGATAGCTGTTACATTGCAAAGTTTTAATGACATTCAATTACGTGAACACTATAATATGAGTGCCCTTGTTAATAACAATATTTATCCTTTATTTGCTGAAGAAGACGCAGAGGATTTTTTTGCCTATATGGTAGAACATTTTATGGCATTAAGAACTTTTATTATACAAACCGCACAACAACAAAAAGGGTATGTATTTTATGTCTGTTAAACGGAATATACTACACGTTCTCGGTAACTACTTGGTGCGATACCGTAGTATTTTTTAAAAGTTCTACTAAAATAAAAAGGGTCACTAAAACCGATTTCGTGTGCAATCTGTTGAATAGGCAATGGGCTTGTAAGTAACATTTCCTTACCTCGATTTAATCGATAACGCAAAATATATTCGGCTGGCCCCATACCAGCATGCCGCTTGAACACATAGGTTAAACGATTTCGATTCACACCATTTTGTGCTGCCAGTGTAGCAATAGGAATGGGCTCAACATAATAATTATGGATATAAGTTGTTGCCGCAAGAAACACTTGATAAGTATCCTCACTTTTTTGTTGCATCGCACTTAAAAATACTTCATTTAATACATCCCGAAAAAGCATTTCCGTTTGAAACATCGAAATGCCCCCTGGTTCATTATATGCTTGCCATAATTTAATAATTAATTGTTGCAAGCGAGGGGATTGTCCAACAATCAACTCAAAGTGCTCACTAGAAAAGGGGTAGGTTGTAGTGTTATTATCAAATATTTGATACAACACTAAAATGTATTCAAAATCAACATCGTCAAACTTCGTATGGGTTAAATCCATATAAGCACCTCCGTGAATGACTTTGCCTGGTTGAAATACATAAGACACTTGGTTAAAAGAAAATTGCGTTTTACCCTTAATCGGAAAGATAAAGCCTGGCACTTGATCGGTCATAGAAGCATAAGGAACACCAGGTTCTTTGGCATAACGATATATGCCTTCGATTTGAAAAGGGACTTGTGCAAAATAGGTAGCAAGTTGATTGACATCTATTTTCTTCATGCTCTACCTCCATTTATAAATGATAATTATTATCAATTAATGATAGGAACTTTTGATCTTTTTGTCAAATAAAAATGGTACAACTGAAAAATGTTCAGTCGTACCATTTACTGATGATGCAAGATTTACAGCGAGTAATCATTGCAATTATTTGTGTGATTAAAAAGGGATAACTAGTGACAGTCCCATGTATACAAAACTTTAGTAAAGTCTTTATTTTTTAAATCTGTTGGATGAATGAAGAAGTTACCAACACCTACATCGCCCCACATAATATCATGATCCATGTCTGAGTCTAACTGAAAGAGCAATTCATATTCCTTTAAATGATCCATATGAGCTCTAGGATCGCATTGTGTAAAGAATGGATATCCCCCTAATTTATGACCTGTTGCGATAAAATGGTCATGCAAAATATCCCATGTAGCATCATCCATATCATCGTAATCATCTATCATACGGTGGTCAGATAGCGATATGAGTTCTTGCTGAAGCTCAAATCGCAGAGCATATTGTTGCTTGAATGGAAATTCATATTCATTTATTGCTAAGTTCGATGGTACGTCTTCTAACAAATTTGCCTCTACATCTTCATGATAAACTACGCGATAGCCATCTTGTATATGTTCGCCAAATTCACAACCATACACATCATCACTAGCAATAAAAAATTGGAGTATACCTGTTTTAGGGAAATCTACGGGCAGATGAGGTAGATCAGCTAAGACAAATTGAGCTAATAATAATAAGGGCTCGCCTTCTTTTGTTTGAGGGTATGGCTTGCTTATGGGCCAATAAGGTTCGCCACCGAATTTACTTTGCCATCTTGTTGCTTCTCCTTTAACCACTTCTATAGCAACCGCTTCTCTCTTTGTATGGGCATACTTTTCTTTAAATTGTTGAACAACTTGCTGCGCATTCATTTTACATCCCTCCTTATAACATCATTATAACAAACGTATGTTCTGTTTTCTAGTTTTTTATGCCATTTTAATGAATAAAAAAGAGTAACATCGATTGTGTTACCCTTGACTTATAAACTATCTATAGTATAAAAAATTAAAATCACACCGATGATGCACAAAAGCCACGCCATTACAGAATGTGAATGTTGATTAAGCTTATGTTGCCAGTTATCAAAAATAGGCTGAATGGCTTTTATGCCACATCGATAAATAAGTAGCAATACGAATGCTGGTAAAATCATAGTAAAATTGTAAAGCATAATAATAGGCATCCAGTGATAAAGTGGCACATTTTCTGCAGTTAGTAAATTTATCAGTATAAAATAAGGCAGTGCCATTCCTGCCTCTATCATAAAAGTTGTAAGCCCTAGACCAATCATCGCTTTCATGTGGTAAGATTTAGCCTTTGGTATTGTTGCCTTTTTCTCGTATGGCACTAGAAAGCTTAACGCAAATAATAACACACCTAGCCCAAATACAATACGCACTAACCATTTATATTGCCTCAACTGTTCTAGTAAATACATCAACCCTGGCATACTTTCCATCATAACTATACCTAATAAAAAATAGAGTAACATAATGGTACCTAAATAAATGCTTATGCGTGACACTATTTTTTTATCCATCGTTACGAGTAACCATAGAGTCACCCCAATAATAGTCGGGCTAATCGCATCTAATAGTGCTAAGCCCACAACATACAACATCATATCTGTCGTCATCGCGATGCCTGCTCCATGTAATAGTCATATGCTTGCTCCATAAAAAGTAACACTTCTTGTGCAATAGGGTAGAGTTGATGTTTTGCCGCTTGCTCTTCTGACCGCCTAATCTCCCATAACTGATGTAAAAATGCCTCCTCACCAGCGTAATCTTCTTCCTTCTTCACCTCCATACGATGAATAATTTGCTGAATACGAGGGTGAGTGTATCCTAAATGTTGATGCTTGTTTAATTGACCTACTAACGCAATCCACTCTAAAGAATCTGGGTCACTGCTCCCCATCTTAGGTACCTTCTCAAGTATAGAATGATTCTTCGTATGCCAGTTAGTTAGTAATTGTTCTTTTGCTTGATGATTGTGATACAAATCAATAATGGTTTTAATTTGAAAAGCCTCTCCATCTACAGCTATGCCATTAATTAATTCACGTAAGCTCTCTTCAATTCGCTGCAATCGCTCTTGTTCACTCGTAATATACGTCAGTTGTTTCAACAAACTGGTTGACCAATCCCATTCATCTGTATCTAGCATTTCTTTAATTTCATGTAGTGAAAAGCCAATCGTTTGTAAAAAACGAATCTGCTGTAACTTTTGCAACTCTACCATCGTATATAATCGATGACCGCCTTCCGTTTTACCTACAGGTTTGAGCAGTCCAATCGTATCATAATGTCTCAATGTCCTAACGGATACCCCACACATCTTCTTAAACTCATTAATATGAAACATTTGCTCACTTCCCATCATGAGAAATTATAGTCTTTATGATATAACCTATACCAAGTCCAATCAGTACACCAATGATTGCACGTCCAAAAACTAATCCTATCCCTGCCCCAATAACCACACATGCATAAATGATACTATCCTCTTTCTTCATCGTATAAACGCATCCCTTCCATCCTATTGCTATTAGTATATAAAATGACATTACGTCACTTTCAAGATATGTGATACTTTATTTTTTCAAATAAAAAAAGCACCACTATGTAAGCAATAGTCGCACTTTCTCTTTCTACTTGTATAATAAAGCTGGCGGATTCACGGAAGGATTAATTTACGATTTTCAATACGGTATATTTGATCTGAATAGGCACAATACGTTCATCATGCGTTGCAATAATTATGATTTTTCCTTCCTGTTTTAGTGATTGAAATAAGGTTAATACTAACGCAAAATTATCAGCATCTAAATTAGTGGTCGGTTCATCTGCTAATATAATGGCAGGATTCAATATCAAACTTCTAATAATAGCTGTTCTCTGTTTCTGCCCTCCCGAAATATGTTTTACTTTTTGATAAAGAACGTCTTCTAAATCAAAGTCTTTAGCTAATTTTGTTGCTTTTTGTATCGCATAGGATTTTGACTTTTTTTATGATATAGTGTTGGCAACTCTTTAAATAATTGACTTGATTCATTCCATAAAAATATATTCATAAGAAATGCAGTCATCATTAGTAAGAGTAATAACAAAAATCTTTTTTTAATAATAATAGATTTATATTTTTCATCGTAACTTCCTCAACAACACATATTTCACCACCATTTGTAACATGAGCAATACTATAATAATTGTCATTTGTAAGATAACATCATACTTTACTTCAAAAAGATGATGCAACACTATACTTATAATCAACACAGTCATAACATGTGTTAATCCAAATACCATTAAAGTATCTTGCATATCTTTTTTAATTGATTTCCCCACAATAAAATGCACATTTATTTCCTTCTTATTTGCCATTATGGTTACACTCAATACGGCTACATTAATAATGAGCAGCATAATAATAAAAACTATTTTCATAGTGTTTGTTGTAAAACGTAATAAAAATGAGATACTAACGACAGTATATATATTTAACAAAAATAAGGTACGTTTTAATTGCCTCATGCTATTTTATTTCCTATTCAAATATTTATAAAAGAGATATCTTTAAAAGCTATAATAGTAAGTTGTCTTCGCTGCCCATGGATTGAGACTATCTCTTACAGTAACATTTGTATAGTTGCTGTTAGCTGAACTCCACGAATCCACATAGGCATACGCTCCACTAACATATGAGCCATTTCGATAATAGGTAATTTGTGACTTCCCATAACCTTTAACGGTATAAGCCTCACCAAAATAGGAAAGTTGGTGCCAATTCTCTGGATTTTTCACCCATTTTGAGCCACTTGTATGTTTAGCTGCATAAACTACCAAAGAAAAAGTGAAAACAAACATCACAATCATAAGTGTTATTTTTATTTTCTTCATATTTTTAACCTTCTCTTATCTCATTTTACATATCTATTTATAATAGTCGTTATATTCTGGATATTATCAAAAAAATGTATCAAAATACTATTAACTTTATAGGAGCAATTGTTTCAATTTGATTATTCATTTTTCGAATTGCTAATACAAATATAAAATCTATTGATTTTACTTTTTATCACTATGATCCACTTTATCCTCTTATAATTTTAAAGAATATCAACATAAGTATTACTTTCATTTTCAACGTAAAGAAACCCTCTCCCATACAAATGGGAAAGGGCTGAAAATGTATAGAAAAGTATTAAACATGATATTATTTGAACAAAAATAATCAATTCTAGTTGCATACAATTTACTTCCAATAGGTTTCAAAGTGTTCTTTTGCATTATTTGTTACAAATACCTCTTTAAACATTGCTATTAAAGTATCTTTATCTTTACCTATAGTTTCCATCGAATGATCGTCTATAGAATGTGAATTTACATCAAATAATTTCTTATGTTCTTCTTTATCTTTGTAAAAATCAACTGGATTTATTTTATTAAACTTAGTATAAGTTTCAATTATCCTCCTCATCGAGTTGAGCATTGAATTTAATAAGTTGTTTGAATAAAGAGACTGCAATTCAATCCATAAAAGTTCATAGTGTGTATTAAAATCCTCTTTCTGAGAAGAAATAAGTTTAAACTTCCCATTTTCTAATCTATAAAAATTATTTTTATCATATTTCGATATCTCTACAAGCTTTTCATTAATTAGCTTTTTGTCTTTAAAATTCCCATGCGGTTGAATATTTAAATAAAAATGTGCATTATGCGTTAAACAAATAAAATAATCTTTTTGAGATTTAAACTTACCTTTATATCTATCTGTATATAATTTTTGTATTTCTGTTATTATCAAATATTGCATAGTATCATCATTCGAGTTCATCGGATCATCAAAAACAATCATTTTATCTTTATCATTTTGTTTTTCAACATCACTTAAACTCTCTAGAAAGTATAAAAAAGCAATTATATTTTTCTCCCCTGTTGATAATTTATCAATAGAACGAACTCTTTCATTATCATCTTTTACTAAATAATGTTCAATATCATCTTCATCTTTATTTAAAACTAACTCTAAATTATACTTTCCAGCTTTTTTTAGCTTATCATTTATGATTTTTACAAATTTAGAAGTACTTTTAGTTTCACTTAAAACAGCTTCTTTTTCTTCATTAGCCTTTTTTATTTCACTATCTAGATAAAGAATTGTATTTTCTTCTAATTTTTTATTTGAACCTTTAAGTTTCGCGATTAAATTAACAATGCTTTTCTCATTTTCCAACTTATCATTCTTTAACCTCTCTAACTCATGTAATTCAATCTCATATCCACGCCAGTTTCTATTATAATTTTCTTTTTCATTTAATCTTAGAGCTACAAAATGTAATCTTAGTTTTTCTTTTGCTTCTATACGTCTATGGTCAATATTCTTATCCAATTCGTTATGTTTTTTTATTATATTTTTCATTTTTTCTTCAATACTTGTGAAATCTTCTGGAATTTCTATATCCACATCTACATTTAAAATCGTATTAAAAATTAAGCTTAGTCTTTTGTTTAAACCATCTTTTAATTTATCTAAATATCGATTACATTTCTCCTTATATAATCTGATATCAGTATTAATCTCATCTATCTCTTTATACAGTGTAATATAAAAGCGTTCCTTGTCTAATTCTTCTATTTTATCTACTTTTTTTCCAATGTTATCAATAATCTGAATATGTTCATTAATACTTATTTGAATTGTTTGAATTTCTGGCATTGATACTAATGTCTCTAATTTCTCTATTCTATCTTCTGTAATTTCATTGCCACAAAATGAACATTTTTCTCCTGCCTTATGTATTTTTAAACCAGTTTGAGCAAATTGTTTTCTAGCAGGGTTATCTTTCAATTCCTCTATAACATTAACTACTGCAACTTCATGTTCTAATATTCTTTTTACATTTTTAATTAAAGTGATAAAATCAAACTTTTTATCTTCTGCCTTTTCAATAATTATGCTTTTCTGTACTTCGCTTAAGATTTTCTTCAAGTCCCCTATGTCTTTGTCATCTAAGATTTTTCTTCTTGATATATCCCTTATAAAATCATTTCTATTATAAGTTGTTTTAGTAATTTGTGGCGAATTGAATTCTCTTAGTTCTCTAGCTTTATCTGTATAAAATCTATTTATTTCACTTTCTTTATTTGAGTAAAGTTTTGAAATATCTTCCTTGCTCTTATATAAAGAATGTTTCTGAAGCCCCTTTTCTTTATATTCATCTTTCCATTTTAAAGATTTAATTTGATTTACAATATTATTTTTTTCAGAAATAAGATCATTCAGTTTCCTATCAAGAGCTTGTAGGTTTCTTTTAGCATCTATATTTTCTTCTCCCAGAACAATAGCATTCAATTTTGTATCTACTATAATATTCTCAAAACCTGTAAAAACACGTACATCAAATTCATCAGTAAATTGTTTTTCTATCATTTTACAAAGTGTAGATTTTCCCGCACCATTTTTACCAAATATAAAATTCTTATTTTTCAGCGCTAGATCTGCTTTTTCTTCAACGTTAAATAACTCGTATTCTTGTTCAGATAAATCCAAACTTAACATTATTATCTCGTCTCCTTACTAAAAATATTATAAAATCTAAAACTTAAGAATTAAAATATAATTCGGAACTTATTATTTAATTTGAAAAACTATTGGCTATTATTATTTATATTGAAGCACTTTTATTGAAAAAAGTACACATATTTTCCATTTTAAATTATAAAAGTAGACACTTCCTATAATTTTGTTGACCTTTTGAATCGCCATAGAGAGAATCTCCGCATCAATTATGTTAAGTGAGGTAAATAGCAAAGCGCTGTGATTCATATATGCTTTGGGGAAGTCTAATGAATTAGGGGAGTTGACTCAAAGCTTCATCTACGTCTAATCTGCACTTGTCTTTTTACAAATTCAAATGATTTTCATCCTACTCTATTATCATAACACTGTCTAGTTTCCTCCCTTTCTTTTATGAGTATTTCAATTTTTTATATAAACCTTTTCCTTTAAGTTAACTATTGATTATCAATATTCTAAATCTGAATGCCTAGATGGTTCGTTTTAGGTCATATCAATATTCAAACAACGCAAAATTATTATCTAGAATTAATGCCAGAAAAAAAGCACCAGCAAGATGCTGATGCTTTAAATCTGTTAAGTTCTTTATGAAATCCAAGCTGATTTGAACCAACTTGAACCAAAAACCATTTGAAAACGTTGATATAAAAAGCGATATTAACGTTTTGAGAACTGAGGTGAACGACGTGCGCCACGTAGACCTGGTTTTTTACGTTCTTTCATACGTGCATCACGTGTTAATAATCCTGCAGATTTAAGTGTTGCACGGAAATCTGGGTCAACGTTAAGTAACGCGCGTGCGATACCGTGACGGATAGCGCCAGCTTGACCTGTGAAACCACCACCATCAACGTTAACGAAGATGTCATAGCTGCCTACTGTTTCAGTAGCTACTAATGGTTGTTTAATTACGTTACGTAAAGATTCGAATGGTACGTACTCTTCAACGTCACGTTTGTTAATAACAATTTTACCTGTACCTGGTACTAAACGTACGCGAGCTACAGAAGTTTTACGGCGACCTGTGCCGATGTATTGAACTTGTGCCAAAGTAATATCCTCCTCTTAGTTATTATCCGCGAAGCTCATATGCTTCTGGTTTTTGTGCTGCATGTGGGTGCTCTGAACCAGCGTATACGTTAAGTTTACCGAACATTTTACGTCCTAAAGAGTTCTTTGGTAACATACCTTTAATCGCTAATTCTAACATTTGTGTTGGGTACTTTTCTTTCATTTCGCCAGCAGTACGTTGTTTAAGACCACCTGTATATTGAGTGTGGCGGTAGTAAATTTTATCTTGTAATTTATTACCTGTTAATTCGATTTTATCAGCGTTGATGATGATTACATGATCACCTGTGTCAACGTTTGGTGTAAATGTTGGTTTATGTTTACCGCGTAAAATAGCAGCAACTTCAGAAGCTAAACGACCTAGTGTTTGGCCTTCTGCGTCAACTAATAACCATTTACGCTCTACTTCGTGACCTTTAGCCATGAATGTTGTACGCATGTGTATATCCTCCTAATCAATTAAAAATACCGTTATTTTTCATTATCTACAATACAATTAAGTTTCGGGGCTTATTTGTGGTGGTAATGAAAATACCATTAGTCATCATACCCTTTTCTCACATCAAAGTCAAGTGTTTTTAGGTGAACACGTGGCTAGGTTGCTTAGTCACGCATACCATACTTCTTCAAGGTATAAACCTTGTGGTGGCGCTGTTTTACCCGCTTCATCACGTGATTGAGAAGCAAGGATGGCTGGGACTTGTGCTACGGCTATTTTTTTCATACCTACATCCCACAATGTGCCAGCAATAATTCGCACCATATTATATAAAAAGCCATTCCCTTCAATAATAAGGTGTAATTCGTTAGGATGTTGCTCTAATCGTAAACTATGAATAGTTCGTACCTTATCTACTACGCTCGTATTAGCTGCACAAAAAGCAGAAAAATCATGTTCACCTAAAAAAGCATGCGTGGCTTGTTTCATCCGTTTAACATCAGGTTGTTGCCCTTTCATAAATACAGCATAATGCCTGCGAAATGGCGATTGTATTCTTTCCAATGACCAGATGTAACGATAACGTTTCCCCACTGCACCATATCTGGCATGAAAGTCATCCGTTACCAACTGCACATCTCTCACGCGAATATCGTCAGGTAGTTGGACGTTGAGCGCTTTTTGCCATGCTTCAACACTAATATTTAATGGTGTGTCAAAATGAATGACTTGCCCAGTAGCATGTACACGTGCATCCGTCCTACCACTTGCCACTACTTTAATGGCTTCCCCCTTGTGTATTTTCATTAGTACACGTTCTAATTCTAACTGTACAGTACGTTTATTTGGTTGTACTTGGTACCCTGCAAAGTTTGTACCATCATAGCTAATTACTGCTTTGATTCTCATATATTCACATTCCTCTATAATAAACTAATACACCTGCAACAAGCAGTAGAAAAAGAATGGCCATTGTATCACGAGTACGCCATGCTAATTGGCGATAGCGTGTACGCCCTTCCCCCCCACGGTAGCCCCTTACTTCCATTGCGGTAGCTAAATCCTCCGCACGTTTAAAAGCACTTACAAAGAGCGGGACAAGTAAAGGTACGACCGCCTTAATACGTTCTTTGATGGGCCCTGTTGTTAAATCTGAACCTCTTGCCATTTGTGCTTTCATAATTTTGTCTGTCTCATCCATTAAAGTCGGGATGAAGCGTAGAGAAATCGACATCATTAAGGCTAACTCATGCACAGGTACTTTAATCTTCTTTAAGGGATTCAGCAAAATCTCAATACCGTCTGTAATCGCAATAGGTGATGTCGTTAACGTTAAGAATGAAGTCATAATAACTAAGACCGCAAAACGAATGGAAATATAAATCCCTTGTCTAAGTCCCCCCTCATAAATTTGGAGAATGCCCCATTCAAATAATAAATCGCCTTCCTTTGTAAAAAACAAATGAAGAAAAAACGTAAAAATCAATAAAAATATTACAGGTTTTAACCCATTAATTAAATAAATTGGTTTAATGCGTGATAATAACATAACAAATAGCGTAAGCCCAATTAATATACTATATGTCAGCCAATTATTTGCTAAAAACACAATAAAGATAAATAGAAAGGTAAAGATTAATTTAGCGCGCGGATCCATCTTATGCACGTAAGTATCACCTGGCATAAAACGACCAAAAATAATTTTATCCATCTATGCCAGCCCTCTCTTTCAGTACATCTGCAATTGTTTGTGCTAACTCCTCTTCTGTTAGACAAACTTTTGGTAATGCCTTGCCCAGTAATTGCTCTACCTTCTCTTGAAAGCGCACAATCCTTGGTGGTTCCAATCGATATTTTTTTAGTGCTAGATGGTCAGCAAAAATTTGTCTAGGCTCGCCTTGTAGCACATTAGTGCCATCATGCATAATGATAATATCATCCGCATAACGTGCAGCATCTTCCATACTATGAGTCACAAGAATTGTTGTTAAGCCTTCTTCTTTATGAAGGCGATAAAACATATCCATCATTTCTTTTTGGCCTTTTGGGTCCAAGCCAGCAGTTGGCTCATCTAACACAATCACATCTGGCTTCATAGCTAATACGCCTGCAATCGCTACTCTACGCATTTGCCCACCTGATAAGTCAAAAGGGGACTTATTTAAGATACTAGTGGGTAAACCTACTTGTTCAATAAGTTGTTCAGCACGACGTTTTGCCTCATCTTCCCCAACACCAAAGTTGATTGGCCCAAACATAATATCTTTTAAAACGGTTTCTTCAAATAATTGATGCTCAGGAAACTGAAAAACAATGCCCACATGTTGACGCATTTCTTTTATATTTTTTGGTTTCTTTTCACTTGCCTTAATGTTAAATTCACCAATGGCAACTTCGCCAACGGTTGGTTTAAGTAAGGCATTAAAATGTTGCAAGACAGTTGATTTACCTGAGCCTGTATGCCCAATGATCGCTTGGTAAGTGCCTGTCGGAATCTTAAAATCCACCTCGTATAATGCACGCTTTTCAAAAGGTGTACCTGCAGCATAGGAAAAGCCTACTTGTTGAAGTTTGATATCCATAAGTCATTCACCAGTTCTTCCTCTGTCATGTTAAGCCCAATGAGAGGAACACCTTTCTCTTGTAATAAACGTGATAATTTCATTGCGAATGGTAAATCTAACCCTAAGTCAAGCAACGTATCACCTAGGGCAAAAATCTCATCTGGCGTTCCCTCTGCAAACTTTTGACCATTATTCATAAATAACAAACGGTCTGCTAAGATAGCCTCTTCTAAATCATGTGTAATTGAAATAACCGTTAAACCTGTTTCTTCACGTAATTGTTGAATGGTTTGCAATACCTCATTACGCCCTTGAGGATCAAGCATTGAAGTTGCCTCATCTAAAATTAAGAGTTTTGGGTATAAAGCTAAGGCGCCTGCAATCGCTACTCGCTGTTTTTGTCCTCCTGAGAGGTGATGTGGTTCATGGTCAAGAAAATCTTGCATTTTCACTTGAGCTAATGCTTGTTGAACACGTTTTACCATGTCATCATGCAAAACACCATTATTCTCTAATGCAAACGCAACATCATCTTGTACAGTAGCGCCAACAAATTGATTATCTGGATTTTGAAAAACCATGCCCATCTGTGAGCGAATATCCCATAAGTTATCATCATTCAATAGCTGATTCATAAATCGCACATTACCTTCATTAGGGTATAATAAGCCATTCATTAACTTAGCAATGGTTGATTTTCCAGAACCATTATGCCCAACAATAGCAATCCACTCCCCTTCTGTTATTGAAAAAGAGACATTGTCTACTGCATTGCGTACCTCTGTTTCATCAGAAGGATAAGCAAATGTTACTTGTTGTAATGCTAGAATTTCACTCATCATTGATACTCCCCTTTGTTTCAATTTTATGTAGTATGCATGTATGATAACTCTTTAAGCGTACTCGCTCCTATGCAGTGCGTCAACCTTTTTAGCGTATTACTTGACCTAATAAAAAAAGCACCCTATTGGCGCTTATCACTGTGCTCAAAGAATAAAAAAGCGCGCACCTCATTCAGAGAAATGCGCTTGTTGAACTACATTTATCAGCTTCTAAGGCGCTCAAACCTTTTAGCCTAAGAATGAGGTGCGGAGAGCTAAACGAGACGCCGCCAAATGGCTCGCTCATCATAACGCTCAGCTATTTTATTTGTCGTATGAAACATAGAGTTATTCACTCTAGTTGTTATAAAAAAGAGGATGATCGTTCACCGGTGAACAAGACCACCCTCCTAATTCGCTTGTTGAAAGATTAAACTAATTCAATCACAACTACAGGCGCACCGTCACCACGGCGAGGACCTACTTTAAGGATACGTGTGTAACCACCTTGACGCTCAGCGTAGCGTGGTGCTACATCGTCAAATAACTTTTGAAGTGCGTATTGAGTAGACTCATTACCTTCTTCATCAGTTGTAGTTACTGTTTCACGACGGATAAATGCTGCTGCCTGACGACGAGCATGTAAGTCTCCGCGTTTACCTAAAGTAATCATTTTCTCAACAACTGAACGTAACTCTTTAGCACGAGCTTCAGTAGTTTGAATGCGTTCGTTGATGATTAAATCTGTCGCTAAGTCGCGTAACATCGCTTTACGTTGAGAACTTGTACGACCAAGTTTTCTGTAACCCATTGATGTTTCCCTCCTTTATAAAAAGTCTGATCTATAAATATTGTTTCGCTTAGTCTTCTTTGCGTAATCCTAAACCAAGCTCTTCTAACTTCGCTTTTACTTCTTCTAATGACTTACGGCCCAAGTTACGAACTTTCATCATATCATCTTCTGATTTGCTTGAAAGCTCTTGTACAGTATGTTTGTGCCTCATGAGTCATATCAACAAAGATGTTAAGATGCTCAGTTAAAATTTTCGCTCCTAGCGAAATCGCCTCTCTTGGACTGATGCTACCATCTGTCCACACATCAAGCGAAAGTTTGTCATAGTCAGAAGACTGACCAACACGTGTGTTCTCCACTTGGAAGTTTACACGCGAAACTGGAGTGTAAATAGAGTCGATCGGGATCACGCCGATTGGAAGATCCTCACGCTTGTTTTGATCAGCAGGAGTATAACCACGGCCACGTTTTGCATACATGCGCATACGTAGATGACCATTTTTTGCGAGTGTTGCGATAAATAGTTCTGGGTTCAAGATTTCAACGTCACTGTCATGCGTGATGTCAGCAGCTGTTACTTGACCATCGCCCTTCACATCAATTTCGATTACTTTTTCCTCATCAGAATAAATCTTCAGAGCAAGCTTTTTCACATTCAAAATAATTGAAGCAACGTCTTCTACCACGCCTTCGATTGTTGAGAATTCATGTAGTACGCCATCAATTTGCACTGATGTTACAGCAGCTCCTGGTAACGAAGACAGAAGGATACGACGTAAAGAATTACCCAAAGTATTGCCGAATCCACGCTCTAGTGGTTCTACAACAAACTTGCCATACTTGGCATCTTCGCTGATCTCCTTAGGTTCAAACTCTGGTTTTTCAATTTCGATCATTCAATTTACCCTCCTTCAAAACATCGGATGAAATAGGTTTTTCCATCAATTAATTCGTATGCTTTCGCATATCAATATTAGTTATTGCACAGAACAAATGTACAAGAAGATGGTGTCACTCTAATGAGTTGCACCCATTACACACGACGACGTTTTGGCGGACGGCAACCATTATGAGGTACTGGCGTAACGTCTTTAATAGCAGTTACTTCTAAACCTGCTGATTGAAGTGCACGAATAGCAGCTTCACGACCAGCACCAGGACCTTTAACAGTTACTTCTAACGTTTTCATACCATGCTCCATTGATACTTTAGCAGCTGTTTCAGCAGCCATTTGTGAAGCAAATGGAGTAGATTTACGTGAACCTCGGAAACCAAGAGCACCTGCACTTGACCAAGACACCGCGTTACCTTGCATATCTGTAATCGTAACGATAGTATTGTTAAATGTAGAACGGATGTGAGCAATACCTGATTCGATATTCTTTTTCACACGACGTTTACGAGTTTGTTGTTTACGAGCCATGTTAAGTAGGAACCTCCTTTACCGATTATTTTTTCTTGTTCGCAACAGTCTTACGAGGACCTTTACGCGTACGCGCGTTGTTCTTCGTATTTTGACCACGAACTGGTAAACCACGACGGTGACGGATACCACGGAATGAACCAATTTCCATTAAACGTTTAATGTTTAATGATGTTTCACGACGTAAGTCACCTTCTAATTTATATGTGTCTAATTGTTCACGGATTTTATTTAACTCATCTTCAGTTAAATCGCGAACACGTGCATCTTCTGAAACGCCAGCAGCAGCTAAAACTTTTTGAGCTGTTGTTTTACCTACACCGTAAATATATGTTAATGAAATTACCACGCGTTTGTCGCGAGGGATGTCAACACCAGCAATACGTGCCATTCGCTAGAGCACCTCCTTTAGGATTAACCTTGTTTTTGTTTGTGTTTAGGGTTTTCACAGATTACCATTACTTTACCGCGTCGGCGAATTACTTTACATTTTTCGCAGATCGGTTTCACAGATGGTCTCACTTTCATCTAACCTAACCTCCTTAATAGTCCGGAGTGCAAAAGATTATTTAAAACGGTATGTGATACGACCGCGAGTTAAATCATACGGAGATAACTCAATTGTAACCTTATCTCCAGGTAAAATACGGATAAAGTGCATACGAATCTTACCAGAAACGTGTGCAAGTACAATATGACCGTTCTCTAATTCTACCTTAAACATCGCGTTTGGCAAAGTCTCAACAACTGTACCTTCGACTTCAATTACATCATCTTTCGCCATCTTACTCTGTCTCCCTTCTATATGCGTTTTCAGGTCTCACGCGCTATATCATATAACGACATGTCTTCTTATTTGAAGCAACTCGTTTCAACATATATGTTTGGATTGCATGAGAGATGTTCGAAAGACGCCTCGTCTGGTTTTCGCTTCACACAATCCGAGCAAATACACAGATGCTTCCACGAACCCATTTCATGCCCATCACTTTTTCAAGTGGCTGTGCATCTACCGGGCACAATATGCTTTTGCAACTCTCAAAAATTATGTTTCGTTGTGTTGCTCCCGCATGCATGCTCCCGCGGTAGCAGTTATCTGCGCCCGGAGCCGGGTATCAGCTGCGGTTGCCCTTTAATAGAGCGTCAATATCAGCAAACACATCGTTGATATCTTGCTGACCATTGATATTTGTTAACACACCTTTTGCTTCATAGAAGTCTAGTAAAGGTTGTGCTTGAGTCATATTTACTTCCAAACGATTAGTAACTGTTTCTGGATTATCATCGGCACGCGTAAACAGCTCGCCACCATCTTTATCACATTTGCCTTCCTCTTGTGGAGGATTAAACACTAAATGATAAGATGTTCCGCAAACTTTACAAATGCGACGTCCAGTAAGACGTTTAATTAGTTCTTCTTTTTGTACATCAATATTAATAGTGTACTCGATAGCTTTGCCTAAGTCCGACAAGATGTTATCTAATGCTTCAGCTTGCGGTACTGTACGTGGAAAACCATCTAATAAGAAACCTTGGTCACAGTCAGCTTGGCTTAAGCGCTCACGCACGATGCCAATCGTAACTTCGTCTGGTACTAGTGCACCTTGGTCCATATACGATTTAGCTTTTAAGCCTAATTCCGTACCTTCTTTAATCGCTGCACGGAACATATCGCCTGTAGAAATATGAGGGATTGCGTACTTCTCAACAATTTCATCTGCCTGTGTACCTTTACCAGCACCCGGCAAACCCATTAAAATGATATTCATACGTTTTCTCTCTCCCCACAAAAGTTAGCTGGTTATGGAAACGTCAACCGTTCCCAAAAACCAACATTATTTCATAAAGCCTTTGTAGTGACGTTTCACAAGTTGAGACTCAAGTTGTTTCATCGTTTCTAGCGCAACGCCGACTACGATGATCATACTTGTACCGCCAATTTGAGCAGATTGTGGTAAACCTAATACATTAATAAAGATGATTGGCATAATTGTAATCACCGTTAAGAATAAAGCTCCAACAAATGTCAAACGATACAGTACACTCGTTAAGTACTCTTGTGTACTTGCACCCGGGCGAATACCTGGTATGTAAGCACCTTGTTTCTTTAAATTGTCAGCTACATTCTCTGGATTTACTTGTACAAAAGCGTAGAAGTAAGTGAAAGCAACAATTAACAATACATAAACTAACATACCAACCGGTTTTGTATAGTCAAATGTGTTATTAATAAATGTTGTTACACTGTTTTCCCCAAAGAACATACCTAGAGTTTGAGGTGTCATCAAGAACGCTGACGCAAAGATTACCGGAATAACCCCAGCAGCATTTACTTTTAACGGTAAATGTGTTTGTTGAGCGCCTGTTACTTGGTTACGTCCTGTTACTCTTTTAGCATATTGAATCGGAATTTTTCGAAGTGCTTGTTGCACATAAATTACGCCAACTACAACTGCTAACATTACTAATACTAACAATCCTAAAATGACTAAATTGATGAATAATTGTTCACCAGCACCTTGGATTTGTTGAGCATAAAGTTGGTTTACTGCGTTTGGAATAGCAGCAGCAATACCTGCAAAAATTACAATTGAAACACCATTTCCTACACCGTAAGCAGTAATCTGCTCAGCTAACCATAGAAGAAAAGCTGTACCTGCTGTAAGCACAATTGAAATTGTAACATATGTCAAAATCGACTCATCTTGTATTAACTGCCCACCATACATTCTGTTGAAGCCAAAAGACATCGCAAATGATTGGATAAAAGCTAATACAATTGTAAAGTAACGCGTAAATTGCGCTAATTTGCGTCGACCAACTTCACCCTGTTTAGCCCACTCAGCAAATTTAGGAACAATGTCCATTTGTAATAGCTGAACAATAATTGAAGCTGTGATGTATGGGAAAATTCCGAGTGCAAAAATCGAGAATTTAGCCAATGCACCACCACCAAATGTATTCAAGAAGCCAACTAAGTTAAACTCGTTTGCTGCTTGTAATACACTTGCGTCTACACCTGGTACAGGAACAAAAGTACCAATACGGAAGACAATTAGCATTAATAGTGTGAAAATGATTTTATTTCTAATATCTCGAACACGCATAAAGTTTGAGATCGTTTGAAACATTAAATCACCTCAGTTTGTCCGCCAGCATTCTCGATTGCTTCTTTTGCAGAAGCTGAGAATTTATGAGCTTTTACGGTTAGCTTTTTCTCTAAAGTTCCATTGCCTAAAACTTTAATTCCAGCTTTCTCTTTGCTCACGATACCAGTTTCAACTAATGCTGCAGGTGTAACTTCTGCACCATCTTCGAAACGATTTAAAACTTCTAAGTTAACGATTGCGTATTCTTTACGGTTGATATTAGTAAAACCACGCTTCGGTAAACGACGGTATAATGGGTTTTGACCACCTTCAAAGCCTGGGCGTACGCCGCCGCCTGAACGTGCTTTCTGACCTTTATGACCTTTACCAGAAGTTTTACCATTACCAGAACCGATACCACGACCAACGCGGTTACGCTCTTTACGAGAGCCTACTGATGGTTTTAACTCATGCAGTTTCATTATTATGTGGCACCTCCTTGTTCAATGATTGAAAATTAAATTTCTGTTACAGTAACTAAATGAGCTACTTTGTTAATCATACCGCGAACAGCTACGTTGTCGTTGTGTTCTACAGTTTGGTTAACTTTGCGTAAGCCTAATGCTTCAACTGTTTTACGTTGTACCGGTTTAGTACCGATTACAGATTTAGTAAGGGTGATTTGTAATTTGTTAGCCATTATAAGTCCCCCCCTTAACCTAAGATTTCTTCCACTGATTTACCGCGTAATTTCGCAACGTCCTCTACACGTTTTAATTCAGTTAAACCTTTGATTGTAGCACGTACCATGTTAATTGGTGTGTTTGAACCTAAAGATTTTGAAAGAATATCCGTAATACCAGCAAGCTCTAATACAGCACGTACTGGTCCACCTGCGATAACTCCTGTACCAGGAGCAGCAGGTTTGATTAAAATTTCTCCTGCGCCGAAGCGACCAATTACTAAGTGTGGAGTTGTACCATCAACGCGTGGTACTTCAACTAAGTTTTTCTTCGCATCTTCAATTGCTTTACGGATCGCATCTGGAACTTCCTGAGCTTTACCCGTACCGAAGCCTACATGACCATTCTTATCTCCAACAACAACTAATGCTGTAAAGCGGAAACGACGACCACCTTTAACAACTTTAGCAACACGGTTAATTGTAACTACGCGTTCTTCAAGTTCTCCAAGTTTGTTTGCGTCAATCTGACTCATGTAATGTGTCCCTCCTTCTTATTAAAATTGTAAGCCGTTCTCGCGTGCAGCTTCTGCTAAAGCTTTCACACGACCATGATATAAGTAACCACCGCGGTCAAATACAACATTTGTGATGTTTTTTTCCGCAGCGCGTTTAGCGATTGCTTCACCGATTTTAGTTGCAGCTTCTACGTTACTGCCAGCGCCTTCAAACTCTTTTTCCATTGTTGAAGCACTAACAATTGTAACACCTGCCACATCATCGATTAATTGCGCATAAATGTTCTTGTTTGAACGGAATACGTTTAAACGTGGACGTTCAGCAGTACCTGAAATCTTTGTACGAACACGCGCATGACGTTTTTTACGAACTTGATTTTTATCTTGTTTCGTAATCACAGAGGTCACTCCTTTCTAATGCTATGCAGCATTATTTACCTGTTTTACCTTCTTTACGACGAACGTATTCGCCTTCATAACGGATACCTTTACCTTTATATGGCTCAGGTGGACGTACCGCACGGATACTTGATGCAAGAGCGCCTACGCGTTCTTTGCTAATACCTTTAACAATAATAATATTGTTAGCTGGTACTTCAACTTCAACACCATCTTCTGGTGTGAATTCTACTGGGTGTGATAAACCTACGTTTAACACTAGTTTCTTACCCTGCAATTGAGCACGGTAACCAACACCATTTAATTCTAATTTACGTTCGAAACCTGTAGAAACGCCAGTAACCATGTTCGCTAAAAGCGCACGAGTAGTACCGTGGTTTGTACGGTGTTCTTTCGATTCAGATGGACGAGTAATTGTAATTACTGTGCCTTCTTGTTCGATTTTCATATCAGAGTTTAGTGAGCGATTTAATTCGCCTTTAGGGCCTTTTACAGTAACAGCGTTACCTTCAGCAACAGTTACTGTTACACCTGCTGGCACCTCAATTGGGTTTTTACCAATACGAGACATTTATTGCACCTCCATTCTTTTGTTGCTAATTACCAAACGTATGCTAGAACTTCGCCGCCAACTTGTTTAGCGCGAGCTTCTTTGTCTGTTAATACACCGTTTGAAGTTGATACTAAAGCGATACCTAAACCGTTTAATACTTTAGGTACTTCATTCGTTTTAGCATATACACGTAAACCTGGTTTAGAAATACGTTTTAGGCCTGTGATAACACGTTCATTATCTTTGCCATATTTTAAGAAGATACGAATAATACCTTGCTTGTTGTCTTCAACATATTCAACATCACGTACAAAACCTTCACGCTTTAAAATTTCAGCGATTTCTTTTTTCACGTTTGAAGCCGGTACTTCTAACTTCTCGTGACGAACCATGTTCGCATTACGAATGCGAGTAAGCATATCTGCAATCGGATCAGTCATTGTCATTACATTTACCTCCTTCCCAAATTAGGGGATTACCAGCTGGCTTTTTTCACGCCAGGAATTTGTCCCTTATATGCAAGTTCTCGGAAACAAATACGGCAAAGCTTGAATTTACGATATACAGAATGTGGACGGCCACAGCGTTCACAACGTGTATATTCTTGTACTTTAAATTTTTGCTTGCGTTGTTGTTTAACGATCATAGATTTTTTAGCCACGTTTTCGCCCTCCTTATTTTATTACTTTTGGAACGGCATACCGAATTGTGTCAATAACTCGCGAGCTTCTTCATCAGAATTCGCAGTCGTTACGATCACGATGTCCATACCGCGCACTTTCGAAACTTTATCGTAATCGATTTCTGGGAAAATTAATTGCTCTTTAACACCTAGTGTATAGTTACCACGACCGTCAAATGCTTTTTTAGAAACACCACGGAAGTCGCGTACACGTGGAAGTGCGATTGCGATTAATTTGTCCAAGAATTCATACATACGCTCACCGCGTAATGTAACTTTCGCACCGATTGGCATTCCTTCACGTAGACGGAAACCTGCGATAGATTTCTTAGCTTTTGTAATAACTGGTTTTTGACCAGTAATAATTGTTAATTCTTCTACTGCTGCATCAAGTGTTTTTGAGTTTTGAACTGCGTCACCAACACCCATGTTAATAACGATTTTGTCAACTTTTGGCACTTGCATTACTGATGTATATTCAAACTTGCTCACTAGAGCAGGTGTTACCTCTTTAACAAACTTCTCTTTTAGGCGGCTCATGCTTTTACCTCCTTTCCAAACTTAATTAGTCGATTACTGCACCTGATTTTTTTGCAACACGAACTTTTTTATCGCCTTCGATTTTGTAACCTACGCGAGTCGGCTCGCCAGATTTCGGATCGATTAGCATTACGTTCGATACATGGATTGCTGCCTCTTGGCTTACAATACCACCTTGTGGATTCAATTGGTTAGGTTTAATATGCTTTTTCACAATATTAACGCCTTCAACAAGAACACGATCTTGTTTTGGGTATGCTGCTAAGATAACGCCTTCTTTGCCTTTATCTTTACCAGTGATTACCTTAACCTTGTCACCTTTTTTTACATGCATGCTTGTCGCACCTCCTTGATTGGCACTATCATGAAATTAAAGAACTTCTGGAGCTAAAGAAACGATTTTCATGAAGTTGCTGTCACGTAATTCACGTGCAACAGGTCCGAAAATACGAGTTCCACGCGGTGATTTATCATCACGAATAATTACACATGCGTTCTCGTCGAACTTGATGTAAGTACCGTCTTTACGGCGCACACCAGACTTCGAACGAACGATTACTGCTCTAACAACGTCACCCTTCTTGACAACGCCACCAGGTGTTGCTTTCTTAACTGTACATACAACTACATCACCGATATTAGCAGTTTTGCGGCCTGTACCACCAAGAACTTTAATAGTTAGAACTTCACGTGCACCTGAGTTGTCAGCAACTTTCATACGACTTTCTTGTTGGATCACTTAGGTTACCTCCCTTCGGAATATGGTCGTTCCGAAATAATTAAATAATAACCGCTTCTTCTACAACTTCAACTAGACGGAAACGTTTAGTTGCTGATAGCGGGCGAGTTTCCATGATACGTACGATATCACCGATTTTCGCTTGATTTTGCTCGTCATGAGCTTTAAATTTCTTTGAATATTTTACACGCTTGCCATAAAGCTTATGCTTTTTGTGAGTTTCAACTAAAACAGTGATTGTTTTGTCCATTTTATCTGAAACAACACGGCCAGTGTATACTTTGCGATGATTACGCTCAGTCATGCCAGAAAACCTCCTTCTTTATCAGTTATTTGCACTGATTTCTCTTTCGCGAATCACAGTTTTCATACGCGCAATCGCTTTACGAACTTCGCGAATGCGAGCTGTGTTTTCTAATTGACCAGTCGCCAATTGGAAGCGAAGGTTGAAAAGCTCTTCTTTCAGTGATTTCACTTTTAATTCTAAATCAGAAGTGGCAAGTTCACGGATTTCTTTAGCTTTCATTAGATTCACCACCAGTTTCTTGACGTTTTACGATCTTACATTTCACAGGCAGTTTATGTGCAGCTAGACGTAGTGCTTCACGAGCAACTTCTTCTGATACGCCAGCAATTTCAAACATTACTTTGCCTGGTTTTACTACTGCTACCCAACCTTCAGGAGCACCTTTACCAGAACCCATTCGGACTTCTAAAGGTTTTTTCGTGTAAGGTTTATGTGGGAAGATTTTAATCCAAACTTTACCGCCACGTTTCATGTAACGTGTCATTGCAATACGAGCAGACTCGATTTGACGGTTAGTAATCCAGCTTGCAGTTTGAGCTTGTAAGCCCCACTCACCGAAAGTTACTTCTTTACCGCCTTTTGCTTGTCCGCGCATGCTGCCGCGGTGTTCACGACGGTATTTTACGCGTTTAGGCAATAACATATTATTTGCCTCCTTCCACAGAGTTCTTCTTAGTTGGAAGGACTTCACCACGATAAATCCATACTTTAACACCTAGTTTACCATAAGTAGTGTCTGCTTCTGCGTGAGCATAATCAATGTCTGCACGAAGTGTATGAAGTGGAACAGTTCCTTCACTATAGTGTTCAGCACGCGCGATATCAGCGCCACCTAAACGTCCAGATACTTGTGTTTTAATTCCTTTAGCACCAGCACGGATTGTGCGTTGGATTGCTTGCTTTTGAGCACGACGGAATGATACACGGTTTTCTAATTGACGTGCGATGTTTTCTGCTACTAAACGAGCATCTAAATCAGCACGTTTGATTTCAACGATGTTGATGTGTACACGCTTGCCAGTTAATTCGTTAAGTTTTTTACGTAGTGCTTCAACCTCAGCACCACCCTTACCGATTACCATACCTGGTTTCGCAGTGTGAATTGTAATATTTACACGATTTGTTGCGCGTTCGATTTCAACTTTAGATAAAGAAGCTTCTTTAAGCGCTTTTTCGATGTAATCACGAACTTTGATGTCTTCATGAAGTAGAGTTGCATAGTCTTTATCAGCGTACCATTTAGACTCCCAGTCACGAATAACACCAATACGTAGACCTATTGGATGTACTTTTTGACCCACAGATTAACCCTCCTTCTTTTCAGATACCACTAGTGTAATGTGGCTTGTACGTTTATTGATTGCACTTGCGCGTCCTTGTGCACGTGGACGGAAGCGTTTTAATGTTGGACCTTCATCAACGAATACTTCAGAAACGACTAAGTTGTTGATGTCTAGCTCGTAGTTATGTTCAGCGTTAGCAACTGCAGATTTTAATACTTTCTCAACGACTGGAGACGCCGCTTTAGGAGTATGACGTAAAATTGCAACTGCCTCACCAACTTGCTTGCCTCGAATTAAGTCTACTACTAGACGTACTTTACGAGGAGCAATGCGCACTGTACGAGCGATAGCTTTAGCTTCTTGTGTCATTAGGATTGACCTCCTCTCAAATTAGCGTCTTGTTTTCTTATCATCTGCACCGTGACCTTTATAAGTACGAGATGGTGCGAATTCGCCTAGTTTATGACCTACCATGTCTTCCGTTACGTATACAGGTACGTGTTTACGACCATCATATACAGCGATTGTTAAACCGATGAAGTTCGGGAAGATTGTAGAACGGCGAGACCAAGTTTTAATTACTTGTTTCTTTTCTGAACTCTCTTGCGCTTCGACTTTTTTCATTAAGTGCTCATCGACAAAAGGTCCTTTCTTCAAGCTGCGACCCATTTAGGAACCTCCCTCCGTGATTCCACCACGGCTCTTTCAACGAACCGTAGTCCAATCACTTTATTTTTTACGACGACGAATAATTAAGCTGTCTGACTTAGCTTTCTTATTACGAGTTTTCAAACCAAGAGCTGGTTTACCCCATGGTGTCATTGGAGATGGACGACCGATTGGTGTACGACCTTCACCACCACCGTGTGGGTGATCATTAGGGTTCATTACAGAACCACGTACTGTTGGGCGTTTACCTAACCAACGAGAGCGACCTGCTTTACCAATATGAACTAATTCATGTTGTTCGTTACCAACTTGACCAATCGTAGCGCGGCAAGTAGCTAATACTAAACGTACTTCACCTGATTGTAAACGTACGATTACATATTTGCCTTCGCGACCTAAGATTTGTGCAGAAGTACCTGCTGAACGTACAAGTTGACCACCTTTACCAGGTTTTAACTCGATGTTATGGATTGTTGTACCCATTGGAATGTTTGCAAGTGGTAATGCATTACCTACTTTAATATCAGCATCTGGACCAGATACGATTGTTTGACCAACCTCTAATCCTTTAGGTGCTAAAATATATGCTTTTGCACCATCAGCATAGTTAATTAATGCGATGTTTGCAGAGCGGTTTGGATCGTATTCGATTGTAGCAACGCGGCCTGGAATGCCATCTTTGATACGTTTGAAATCGATGATACGGTATTGTTTCTTATGTCCACCGCCATGATGACGAACAGTGATTTTACCTTGGTTATTACGACCAGCTTTGCGTTTTTTAGAGTCAAGCAATGATTTCTCAGGCTTGTTTGTCGTGATTTCCGCAAAGTCTAATGTAGTCATATTACGACGTCCATTAGTGGTAGGTTTATACTTTTTAATCGCCATGTGTTTTCCCTCCTTCTTGATTGTTTATCCTAGTTGGATATTACATTTCAAATAATTCGATCTCGTTGCTATCAGCAGTTAATTTAACGATAGCTTTACGACGTTTGTTAGTGTACCCAGCATAACGACCAACACGCTTGAATTTACCTTTGTAGTTCATGATATTGACTTGTTCAACTTTCACGCCAAAGATTTCTTCAACAGCTGATTTAACCTGAGTTTTATTAGCGCGAGTGTCTACTTCAAAAGTATACTTTTTCTCTGCCATTAATTCTGAAGAACGCTCAGTAATGACTGGACGTTTTAAAATATCACGTGCTTCCATTAACTAAGCACCTCCTCGATTTTTGCTACTGCATCTTTAGTTACAACTACTTTGTCATGACCTAATAAGTCAAGTACGTTGATACCTGTTGCAGTTAATACTGTAACACCAGGGATGTTACGAGCTGATAATGCTACATTTTCATTTAAATCAGCAGTTACAAATACTGCTTTTTTATCAATTGAAAGTGCGCTTAATACTTGAACAAACTCTTTTGTTTTTGGTGCATCAAAGTTTAATGCATCAAGTACAACTAAGTTTTGATCTGCTACTTTAGAAGATAATGCAGATTTAAGAGCTAAGCGACGAACTTTTTTAGGCATTTTGAAGCTATAGCTGCGTGGAGTTGGACCAAATACGATACCACCACCGCGCCATTGTGGCGAGCGAATAGAACCTTGACGTGCACGTCCAGTTCCTTTTTGACGCCATGGTTTGCGACCACCGCCAGAAACTTCAGAACGGTTTTTTACTTTATGATTACCTTGACGTAGTGAAGCGCGTTGTGCGATTACTGCGTCGAATAATACTGCTTCATTTGGCTCGATACCGAAAACGGCTTCGTTTAATTCGATTTCACCAACTGAAGAACCTGTTTGACTAAGTACGGCTACTTTTGTCATTCCTGTTTCCTCCTTCCTTCAGTTAATTAGTTAGCTTTAATTGCAGTTTTCACTGTAACTAGAGCTTTTTTAGAACCAGGAACATTACCTTTAACTAGTAGTAAGTTACGATCTGCATCAACTTTAACGATCTCTAAGTTTTGGATTGTAACGACTTTACCACCCATTTGACCAGGTAATTTCTTTTGTTTGAATACACGGTTCGGAGCTACAGGGCCCATTGAACCAGGACGACGGTGGTAACGAGAACCGTGAGACATAGGTCCGCGAGATTGTCCGTGGCGTTTAATAACACCTTGGAAACCTTTACCTTTAGTAACACCTGTTACATCGATTACATCGCCTTCTGCGAAAATTTCTACTTTGACTTCTTGACCAACCTCGTACTCATCAACGTTTACATTGCGGAACTCGCGAATGAAGCGCTTAGGAGCCGTGTTTGCTTTAGCTACGTGGCCTTTAGATGGTTTGTTAGCAAGCTTTTCGCGCTTGTCTTCAAAACCTAGTTGTACCGCTGTGTAGCCATCTGTTTCTTCAGTTTTCTTTTGAAGTACTACGTTTGGCGTAGCTTCAATAACTGTTACAGGGATTAAATCGCCGTTTTCAGCAAATACTTGCGTCATGCCGATTTTTCTTCCTAAGATTCCTTTGGTCATGTTGTCACACCTCCTGATTAGTTTAAATAGTTGTTTTATATTTGTTTACCATTAAAGTTTGATTTCAATATCAACGCCAGATGGTAAGTCTAGTTTCATTAACGCATCAACAGTTTGTGGTGTTGGGTTAACGATATCGATTAAACGTTTGTGTGTACGCATTTCGAATTGTTCACGAGAGTCTTTGTACTTATGTACAGCTCGTAAAATTGTGTATACCGATTTTTCCGTCGGAAGTGGAATCGGACCTGACACGCTAGCACCAGAACGTTTTGCAGTTTCCACGATTTTTTCAGCTGATTGATCTAAAATACGGTGATCATAAGCTTTTAAACGGATACGAATTTTTTGTTTTGCCATTATTTTCCCTCCTTCTCGCCTATTTTCTAGACATTCTCCACGAAAATTCTCCAACACAGCGCCATGGCAAAGCGGCCGGGTGTGTCGGCAACCTCTCGCTTCATCGCAGTCAAAGACCAACATTCAACATTATATACAATAAAAAAAGAATAAGCAATACTTTTTGCTAAATTCTTTTCCATGTTGACTACTTTACTTTTAAATAAAATTACCGTTTATTATTTTATAAAATCTCAAGTGAAAAAGCAACTATTTTGCATTGTAAATAAAAAAAAGATACCCCATCACAATGTAATAGAGTATCTTCCTTATTATAATATAAAGGTTACAGCCAACCAACCAAATACAATGAGTGGAATGTTAATAAAAATAAAGGTAGGCACACATGTATCCCAAATATGATTGTGTTGGCCATCTACATTTAAACCAGATGTTGGTCCTAATGTTGTATCAGATGCTGGTGAACCTGCATCACCTAATGCACCCGCTGTGCCTATTAAACAAATAATAGCTAGGGGACTAAGCCCTAACGCTAATGACATAGGAACAAACAAGGTAGCTATAATTGGAATTGTTGCAAATGATGAGCCAATCCCCATTGTAACAATCAAACCTACAATTAACATACCGAATACAGCTAAGCCCACATTGCCATCTACAATCGCTAATGCACTCTCAACTAGGCCATCAACATGCCCTGTCTCTTTAATAACATTTGCAAAACCTGCTGCTGCAATCATTACAAAACCAATAAACGACATCATGCGCATACCGTCTGTTAAAATATGATCTGCTTCACGCCACTTGAGTGCACCTGTAATATACATAGCAAGAATACCAACCATAGCACCTAAAATCATGGATTCTGTCATAATTTGTGCCACTAAAGCTGCTACTAAGGACAATATCGTTGCAACCATTAGCCAGGGCGATACTTTAGCAATCGCTACGTTATCTGCATTGTCACTTGTATCATATGTTCTTGGTTTACGATAAATAAACATGGCTACAAACATGCCCAACACCATACCAACAATAGGTATCAGCATTGCTTTTGGCACATCTTTTAACGCAGCTACCATGCCTGCATTATTGATTTGTTGCGTAATAATATCTTGAAAGATAAAACCAAAGCCGAACGGGATAAAACTATATGTGCCCACTAATCCCACAGCAATAATAATAGCAATAATTCTACGATCTACCTGCAATAAATTCAAAATCTGCAAAATAGGCGGAATAAGGAGTGGGATAAAAGCAATATGGATTGGAATTAAATTTTGCGAAAAGATTGCCATTAAAAAGATGCTAAAGAAAATTAACGCTTTAATAAGTCCTGTCTTTTTACTATCCTCTTTATTGCTTAACAGTTGCGATACTTTTAGGATTAAAACATCTGTAATTCCTGTCTTAGAAATTGCTACCGCAAAGCCACCTAACATAGCGTAGCTTAACGCTATTACCGCACCACCACCAAGTCCTTCTGTAAAAGCTACAGTGATTTCTTGCAGTGTTAATTCGCTAACTAATCCACCTGCAAATGCACCTATGACTAAAGACAACACAACATTTACACGCAATAAACTTAAAATAAGCATTACAGCTACAGCTATAATAACGGCATTCATCTCAAAACCACACTTTCACTCACTAATGTACTAATATGTTAAAATATCTATTTTCATTTGTCAATCATGAGAAATCAATTGATCAAAAAAAGTGGCAAAGAGCGTATATTTTCTCCTTGCCACCTTACAGATGCTAACACATTCCCTTTATCATTGCGAACTTGTATGGTTTATTTTCGCACCTCTTTGATTATAAGCTTTGTTTAATCACTCGCCTGTAATACTGAATTGTGAGCCCTGCAAACAAAATATACAACACTGTGTAAACTGTAATCGTAATAAGTAAAGGTGCGACTAGCTCCGTCCCAAAGAAAAACCAACCAGATTTAACTGCAAAAAAGCTGTGCAATAAACCAATCAACAAGGGAACACCAAAGTTATACAATTGTTTAAGATAAATACCTTTCATCATATCTGTTGTATCAAAACCAATTTTACGAAGTGTGGTATACATCGTTTTTTCATCTTCAGCTTCTGCCATTTGTTTAAAATACAAAATGCTGCCTGTTGTAATCAATAAGGCTAATCCCAGAAAGGCTGTAATGAAAATAATAATACCAAACTCGCCAATTCTCTGCGTAATGATTTGGTGCTGAGATTGTATTTTCAACGTTCGTTTATTATTCTCTCCTACATAATACTCTCGACCTGTTGTAATTGTAGCAAATAAACGTTCAGCCACTGGCTCATCCGTATCATTAATAAGTGTAATGCCTTGCTGTACATGTGCAAGGGGCACATCAAGCTTTTCAAATAATTGGTCTGGTACGACAAGTATAGGCGACTGTGCGACTAACGATTGGCTAATAGCAAAATCATCATTTACTTCTGTAATCGTTAAGGTTGTATTCGCTAACTGAAAAGGAGTGTGCTCATTTACAGTAAGCGCACCTTGTAAAAAGTTTGACATACCAATAAGCATAGATTCATTTGAGGCTAGCTGCTTTTTTGGAGCAAATTGTTGATAGTCGCTTAATGGCAACACGTAAGTACTTGTTGCATCCTCATTCTCTATAACAGAAGTAAGGTCAACATCTACTAGTTTTACATGATACTTGTCATTGCGATATGGTATATTTTGTTTTTCTAACTGCTGTAAAAATATCGTATCATCATTCATCAAAGTATAAGGATAAGGTGATGTATTTTTAGCATTTACCTCTGCTGAGTAATAAGAAATATACGATAAACTTAAAATCCCTACTGATAAACCTGTTAATGTTGTAATGATTGTTAATGACCTTGCATTCTCTTTCATACGGTGCATAACGGGTGTAACAGCCATAACATCTTTTATCGTAAGAAAACCTTTTTTATGTTTGCGTAACATATTCATCACAAGCGATACAGAATAACGAAAGACCAAATACGTACCACCAATTGTTGTAGCTAAAATCACTACCATATTCCTAAATAATGTATCACCTGATTGAGTCCCACTAAATAGGACTGTAGACTTTTGATAGCCATAACCAATTAATAACACACCTACGATACCTAACAACATATGACTTATTTTAAAAGATGTGATTTTCTCATCTGCTTGCTTTGTAGCAGTGAATAAGTGGAGTAATGTTGATCGATAAATAATCCATGCTGTTTGTACAATGACAATCATGAGTAACAACATAAACATTACTAAAGTTTGTTTTAATGCCTCGCCTGAGAAGGTCAATTGTACAACAACGGTTTCTTTCACAATAAACAATAAAATCATGCCAAACAAACGCGATACAAGAAAACCTAAAGCGATGCCTATACTAACAGCGCCTGCAAATAATAAACTGTTTTCAACTGCTATAATACGTACTACTAGTGATTTATGCATACCAATGAGCTGATAAAGCCCTAACTCTTGTGTACGTCTTTTCATAAATAAATGATTAGCATACAACACAAAACAAGTAATAATAAAATATAAAATAACTGTGGCTACTTTAAATCCTGTCACTGCTAAAACACCTGTTAATACACTTTGTGTAGCCTCATTATATTGCATAGTAATAAAAGAAAAGCTCAAGGTCACACTAAAAATCAAAGCAAAGAAATAAAGATAATATTGTGTAATATTCTTCTTCATACTTTTTAAGACAAGTCGATTAAGATTCATAAAGATCACCACTTAACACAGCCTGTGTGTGCATAATATGTTGGAAAAACTGTTGTCTTTCTTGATCTCCACGATATAATTCTGTAAACAACTCGCCATCTTTTAAAAACAATACCCTTGAACAGAAACTAGCAGCTACTGCATCGTGCGTTACCATCATAATTGTCACTTGTTCCTGTTCATTAATTTTCGCTAACTTGCTCAACAAAGCAGTCGCTGTTTTAGAATCTAACGCACCTGTTGGCTCATCTGCAAAGATTAAAGCAGGTTGCGTAATAAGCGCTCGTGCCGCTGATGTACGTTGTTTTTGACCTCCTGATATTTCATTAGGATATTTGTCTACAATATTTGTAATATCAAGTTGCTTCACAATCATTTGAAATCTGTCTTCGATGATGCGCTTATCCATCTTTCGAATGGAGAGTGGTAGTAGAATATTCTCTTTCACTGTTAACGTATCAAGTAAATTATAATCTTGAAAAATAAATCCCAATGTATCTTTTCTAAAGTGTGCTAAGGCACGGTCATTCATCGTATGTAATGCTTGTCCATTAATTTCAATAACACCATCTGTTGGCTTATCAATCGAGCATAATACATTAAGCAAAGTTGTCTTCCCTGAGCCAGAAGCGCCCATGATACCTACAAACTCACCTTTTACAACTTCTATATCAATACCTTTTAATACTTGCTGTATATTGGTTCTTTTTCCGTACGTTTTTTTTATATTGCGTGCTACTAATAATGACATATTTCTTCAACCTCCTCCCTTACTATATTACCGTTTTATCAATGTATCATCCCTCTCTTCACATGACATTATAGCGTCTTATGTGACATTGTTGTCACTAAAAAAAACAATCTCACTATGTAGAAGTGTGAGATTGTTTTTTTATAAGATGATAGTCATTTTCTTGTGGAAATGTAATATAAAATACTGTTCCCTCATTAACAATAGATGTGACATGTAATGTAATACCTAGTTGGTGCGCCGCTTTATTTGCTAAATATAACCCCATGCCCGTAGCTTGCTTTGACTCTCTACCTGTAGTGCCCGTATATGACTTTTGAAAAATACGAGGTAAATCTATACTACTGATACCGATTCCTTCATCTTTGATCGTTAATAGTTGCCCTTGCATATTAATATAAATCTGACTACCATTATGGCTATATTTCACTGCATTTGATAATATTTGCCTAATAATGAATGCAAACCATTTAGCATCTGTAACTTGATCAGGATATTCCCCCTCTAATTCAAATCCAATGTCTTTTTCAAGACACCAAGCTCGTAATGCCTTTATTTCCTGAGAAATGATAGGTTGGATGGCTGTAGGTTTCATTAGACTATCCTTTTCTATCGTATATAATCTTGTTTGATGCAGTTGTTGGTCTAATAATAAATGCATACGCAACCATTCTTTTTCTAACCTATGATTTCCCTCAATCATAATGTGCATGGCCGTCATAGGAGATTTCATTTCATGCACCCATGCTAAAAGACTGTCTTCGATTTCCTTACGTTGTAACTTCTCTTCCTGTAGTACAATTTCTTGTTTATTCAACAATGTGTGAAACATACGTATGTATTGCTGCTCATACCCTGTTGTTTCTTTGATCTCCATAGTATGGTGATATTTGATATAATCTTTTATACACATAATAACTATTGTAACAATGATTATTGATCCCATGATACAATTCACATACCAGATTGACACAGCCAACATGCCCACATCTACAATCATTAAAACATTCATCACTATAAGTAACACTAAATAACTGCTCAACCACATATAATGTTGAATGAAAAATAACTTAAGAAAGTGCCACATAACCTAATCCTTTCTTCGTTTGTATAACGTCATATAAGCCAATCTCCTCTAGCTTTTTACGTAAACGATTTACATTAACTGTTAACGTGTTATCATTAACAAAACGCTCATCATCCCATAACTTCTGCATCAGGGCTTCTCTTGTTATAATTTCATCGACTTGTTCTACTAGTACACGTAAAATAAATAATTCATTTTTCGTGAGTATGGTAGTTTGTTGGTTAAATGTAATAGTAGCTTTCGAATAATGAATAACAGCTTTTTGCCAAACAGCATGATCCATTTGCGTTTCGCCATAATCATATGTTCTTCTCAACAATGCTTGCACTTTAGCTAAAAGTACATCCATATGAAATGGTTTTTGTATAAAATCATCTGCGCCTAATTGCATGGCCATAACCATATCTAGAGGGTGATCTCTAGAAGATAAGAAAATAATAGGCACTTTCGAAATATGTCTAATTTCTCGACACCAATGAAAACCATCATATGCTGGCAACTGAATATCAATAAGCACTAGTTCTGGCTGCCATTGTATAAACTGAGTTAATACATTATGAAAATCCTTCGGCTCCTCAACTTGTAAATCCCATGTAGTAAATCGTTCTCTTACTACCTCTACTATTGATTTGTCATCTTCAATTAATAAAATTTTCATAGTCTATTCACCCTTCTATACCATAGTAAAAAAACCAACTCACAGGCGTCCCTATGAGTTGGTTGAAAGTTAAAAGCTAAAATTATTTAGTGATTGTAGCTACAACGCCAGCGCCTACAGTACGGCCACCCTCACGGATAGAGAATTTAGTACCTTCTTCGATAGCGATTGGAGAAATAAGTTCTACAGTCATTTCGATGTTATCACCAGGCATAACCATTTCTACGCCTTCTGGTAAGTTGATAACGCCAGTTACGTCAGTTGTACGGAAGTAGAACTGTGGACGGTAGTTAGAGAAGAACGGCGTATGACGGCCACCCTCTTCTTTTGATAATACATAAACTTCTGCTTTGAAAGAAGTATGTGGAGTGATTGAACCTGGTTTAGCTAATACTTGACCACGTTGGATATCTTCACGTGAAACACCACGTAATAAAGCACCAATGTTGTCACCAGCTTCAGCATAGTCTAATAATTTACGGAACATCTCAACACCTGTTACAGTTGTTTGTTGAGCTTCTTCAGTAATACCTACGATTTCAACTACGTCTCCAACTTTAACTTGACCACGTTCAACACGGCCAGTTGCTACTGTACCACGACCAGTGATAGAGAATACGTCCTCTACTGGCATCATGAATGGTTTGTCAGTTTGACGTTCTGGAGTTGGGATGTATGAATCTACAGCATCCATTAATTCGATGATTTTTTCTTCCCATTCTGCTTCGCCTTCAAGAGCTTTAAGAGCAGAACCTTTAATTACAGGAATATCGTCACCTGGGAAGTCATATTCAGATAGTAGGTCACGGATTTCCATTTCTACTAATTCTAATAATTCTTCGTCATCAACCATATCACATTTGTTCATGAATACTACTAAGTAAGGAACACCTACTTGACGTGATAAAAGGATGTGCTCACGAGTTTGTGGCATTGGACCATCAGCAGCAGATACTACTAAGATACCGCCGTCCATTTGTGCAGCACCAGTGATCATGTTTTTAACATAGTCAGCGTGTCCTGGGCAGTCTACGTGTGCGTAGTGACGAGTGTCAGTTTCATATTCAACGTGTGAAGTATTGATTGTAATACCACGTTCTTTTTCTTCTGGAGCGTTATCTACGTCAGCGTATGATTTAGCTTCGCCACCCATTTTTTTAGAAAGAACAGTAGCGATAGCAGCTGTTAAAGTAGTTTTACCATGGTCAACGTGTCCGATTGTACCAATGTTAGCATGCGTTTTCGAGCGATCAAATTTTTCTTTAGCCATTAGAGATTGCCTCCTCAAAATTATGTGTTTATATTTTAGTTTAATTTATTGTTATGTCGCGTTGGTAACAAGAGGGCCCTTCTTGTTACCTTTGCAATCATAGCTTACAAATTAGTTATACTTTATGCAAGATGAAATTTCAATTATTCACCTTTATTTTTTTTGATGATATCATCAGAGATCGATTTTGGAACTTCTTCATAGTGATCAAACACCATAGAGAATGTACCGCGACCTTGAGTTGAAGAACGTAATGTAGTTGCGTAACCGAACATTTCAGAAAGTGGAACCATTGCGCGAACTACTTGTGCGTTACCACGAGCTTCCATACCTTCTACGCGACCACGGCGAGAAGTGATGTTACCCATAACGTCACCTAAATATTCTTCAGGCATAACTACTTCTACTTTCATTACAGGTTCTAATAACACAGGGTTACATTTTGAAACTGCATTTTTAAGTGCCATAGAAGCAGCGATTTTGAATGCCATCTCGTTAGAGTCAACATCATGGTATGAACCATCATATAGTTTAGCTTTAACGTCGATTAATGGGTAACCTGCTAATACACCATTGTCAAGCGCGTCACGAAGACCTGCTTCAACAGCTGGAATGTATTCACGAGGAACTACACCACCAACGATAGCGTTTTCGAATTCAAAACCTTTACCTTCTTCGTTTGGTGTAAACTCAATCCAAACGTGACCGAATTGACCACGACCACCTGATTGGCGTACGAATTTACCTTCAACTTGTGCAGAGCTACGGAAAGTCTCACGGTAAGAAACCTGTGGAGCACCTACGTTAGCATCTACTTTAAATTCACGGCGCATACGGTCAACTAAGATATCAAGGTGAAGCTCACCCATACCTGAGATGATTGTTTGACCAGTTTCTTGGTCTGTATGTGCACGGAAAGTTGGGTCTTCTTCTTGTAGTTTAGCTAATGCTTGACCCATTTTATCTTGGTCAGCTTTAGATTTTGGTTCTACAGAAAGTGAGATAACAGGCTCTGGGAATTCCATAGACTCTAAGATTACTAAATCTTTTTCATCACATAGTGTATCACCAGTACTTGTATCTTTAAGACCTACTGCTGCAGCAATATCCCCTGCGAATACTTCTGCAATTTCTTCACGAGAGTTAGCGTGCATTTGTAGGATACGACCTACACGTTCACGTTTACCTTTTGAAGAGTTTTGTACGTATGAACCTGATTGTAAAATACCAGAGTACACACGGAAGAATGTTAACTTACCAACGAATGGGTCTGTCATTACTTTAAACGCAAGAGCTGAGAATGGCTCATCGTCTGAAGAATGGCGAACAACCTCTTCATCAGAATCAGGACGAATACCTTGGATAGCAGGTACATCAGTTGGTGCTGGTAGATAAGCTACTGCCGCATCTAACATTTTACGTACACCTTTATGTTTAAACGCTGTACCACACATTACTGGGTAGAATTCTACTGCAATTGTAGCTTTACGGATAGCCGCTTTAAGCTCATCTGTAGTAATTTCTTCACCAGAGAAGTATTTTTCCATGATTTCTTCGTTTACATCAGCAATACCTTCGATTAATTTCTCGCGGTATTCTTCAGCTTGTGCTTGATATTCTTCAGGAATTTCACCTTCAGTAACTTCTGTACCTAGGTCATTACCGTAGAAAGTAGCATTCATTTCAACTAAGTCAATGATACCGTGGAACTCGTCCTCAGCACCCATTGGTAATTGAATTGGGTGTGCATTTGCTTCTAAACGGTCATGTAGTGTACCTACAGAGTATAAGAAGTTAGCGCCCATTTTATCCATTTTATTAATGAATACGATACGTGGAACGCCATAAGTTGTAGCTTGACGCCAAACTGTTTCAGTTTGTGGCTCAACACCTGATTGAGCATCAAGTACTGTTACAGCACCATCAAGTACACGTAATGAACGTTCAACTTCTACAGTGAAGTCTACGTGTCCAGGAGTATCGATGATGTTAATACGGTGGTTGTCCCATTGAGCTGTTGTCGCAGCAGACGTGATTGTGATACCACGTTCTTGCTCTTGCTCCATCCAGTCCATTTGTGCGCCGCCATCGTGAGTTTCACCGATTTTATGAATTTTACCAGTGTAATAAAGGATACGCTCTGTTGTTGTTGTTTTACCAGCATCAATATGAGCCATGATCCCAATATTACGTGTTTTCTCTAGAGAGAATTCGCGTTTCATAGGATATTTCTCCTTCCGAATAAGTTGGCTTACGCCGATTTAGGATTACCAGCGGTAGTGAGCGAATGCTCTGTTAGCTTCCGCCATTTTGTGCATTTCTTCACGTTTCTTAACAGAAGCACCAGTGTTGTTTGATGCATCGATAATTTCGTTAGCTAAACGCTCTTCCATTGTTTTTTCTCCACGTAGGCGTGAATAGTTAACAATGTAGCGTAAACCTAAAGTTGTACGGCGTTCTGGACGAACTTCAACCGGTACTTGGTAGTTAGAACCACCAACACGACGAGCACGTACTTCTAGAACTGGCATTACATTTTCTAATGCAGCTTCGAATACTTCGATTGGATTTTCACCTGTGCGTTCTTGAACTAATTCAAATGCACCGTATAAAATCTTTTGAGAAGTACCTTTTTTACCGTCAACCATCATTTTATTAATTAAACGAGTAACCAATTTCGAATTATAAATCGGATCTGGTAACACGTCACGTTTGGAAACAGAACCTTTACGAGGCATGTGTTTTCCTCCTTTCAACATGTAGTGAAACTATAGTATGATTATTTTTTTTCTTTTGGCTTTTTAGCACCGTAGTGAGAACGTGATTGCATACGTCCTTGTACAGCTGCTGTATCAAGCGCACCACGTACGATATGGTAACGTACACCAGGTAAGTCTTTTACACGACCGCCACGAATAAGAACAACACTGTGCTCTTGTAAGTTATGGCCTTCACCAGGAATATACGCGTTAACTTCGATTTGGTTAGTTAAACGTACACGTGCATACTTACGTAACGCTGAGTTAGGTTTTTTAGGTGTCATTGTACCAACACGAGTACAAACACCACGTTTTTGTGGAGAGTTTACAGTTGTTGGCGCTTTTTTGAAGCTATTGTAACCTCGGTTTAACGCTGGTGATTTTGATTTCGTGCTTTGTGATTTACGAGGCTTACGTACTAATTGGTTAATTGTAGGCATCGATAGGGCCTCCCTTCCTAAACTTAATACCACACATCCAGGTGGTTCATTTTTGGGTAAAAACAAAGTTTTTGTGATTTATACACAAAAACTACTTTGCAACGAGTGCAATTTTTGCAGTTTAAACAGTTATCCAAAATGTAGGATCAAGCTTTGTACTTAATGAGAATAATAAGTATATCGAATGCTTTCGCGAAAGTAATGGCCATATCAATCACTCATCCATCTACACCAAGCATTTTAAGCTTATTGATTTTACAAATTTGTATTGTTTACTGCTTGCTTTGTACCTATGATAGCTGAATTACACAAATAACTTGCATTAAACTAACTATCAACCTTGAACATTTTATCATTGTAATTATGATATGTCAACTATTTATCTATAGAAAAGGCTTGCTCAAATACTTGAGCAAGCCTTTATTTTACACAGTTATTCTACTGTCAATACTTCCTCTGATGTTACAATGTCTTGTTCGATCTCAATCTGACGATAACGTTGCATACCTGTACCAGCTGGTACTAATTTACCGATAATAACGTTTTCTTTAAGACCTAACAATTCATCACGCTTACCTTTAATTGCTGCATCTGTTAATACACGTGTTGTTTCTTGGAATGAAGCAGCAGATAAGAATGATTCTGTTTCAAGAGAAGCTTTTGTGATACCTAAAATAACAGGGCGACAAGTTGCAGGATTTTTACCCGTCATAATAATTTCTGCATTAGCCTCTGCAAATTGGTGGATATCTAGCAACGAACCTGGTAATAAGTCTGTATCTCCAGCTTCGATCACACGTACTTTGCGCAACATTTGACGCACCATTACCTCAACGTGTTTATCGCCGATTTCTACCCCTTGCATACGGTATACTTTTTGTACTTCTTTTAATAAGTAATCTTGAACAGATGCGACATCTTTAACTTTTAATAATTGTTTAGGATCAATGGAACCTTCTGTTAGGCTTTGGCCACGCTCTACCGTATCACCTACTTGCACTTTTAAACGTGCATTATATGGTGCTTGGTATTTACGCGTTTCAACATCGCCTGTAATCGTTAATTCTTTTAGCCCCTCACGGATTTCATCGATCTCTGTAACAGCACCTGCAATTTCAGAGATGACAGCTTGACCTTTAGGGTTACGTGCTTCAAAGATTTCTTGGATACGAGGAAGACCTTGAGTAATATCGTCTCCGGCTACCCCACCTGTATGGAATGTACGCATGGTTAACTGTGTACCTGGCTCACCAATAGATTGTGCTGCGATAATACCTACCGCCTCGCCGACTTCTACATTTTCGCCTGTTGCTAAGTTAATACCATAACATTTTTTACATACACCATGTTTTGTATTACATGTAAATGCTGAGCGAATCGCCACTTGTTCAATGCCTGCCTCAACAATTTTACGTGCAACATCTTGGGTAATTAAGCCATCTGTTTCTAAAATAACTTCTTCCGTTTCTGGATGGAAGATTGTTTTCTTAGTATGACGTCCCACAATACGTTCTTCTAACGTTTCAATCACTTCTGTGCCTTCCATCAGCGCACCAATTGTTAGGCTGCGGTCTGTGCCACAGTCATCTTCTCGTACAATAACATCTTGAGCCACATCAACAAGACGACGAGTTAGGTAACCTGAATCGGCTGTTTTAAGTGCTGTATCGGCAAGACCTTTACGCGCACCATGGGTAGAAATAAAGTACTCTAATACTGTTAAACCTTCACGGAATGAAGATTTGATTGGTAATTCAATAATTCGACCAGCCGGGTTGGCCATAAGACCACGCATACCTGCTAATTGTGTAAAGTTAGATGCGTTACCACGAGCACCAGAGTCACTCATCATGAAGATTGGATTTGTTTTTTCTAAAGAGTCCATCAGTTTAGCTTGAATCTCGTCTTTAGCTTTACTCCAGCTTGCAATAACACGTTCGTAACGCTCATCTTCCGTAATTAAACCACGGCGGAATTGCATTTGAACTTTATCTACTTTTTCTTGTGCTTCTTGTAAAATCTCACCTTTATCAGGTAATACCACGATGTCTGATACACCTACAGTAATACCTGCTCGCGTCGAATATTTAAAGCCTAAATCTTTCATGCGGTCAAGCATGCGAGATGTTTCAGTAATGTGGAAGCGTTTAAACACTTCAGCAATAATATTTCCTAAAAACTTCTTACGGAATGGGGCTACTGCTGGCACTTCAGCAAAGTATTTTTTAACAATTGCTTGGCGCTGTGCTGTAATTTGTTCTTGCTCTGATAAAGCTTTGTAGTCAGCATCCGCCTCTAACGCTTGTAACATTTCGTCTGTAACTGTTAGATTAACAAAGTATTGTCCTGGCGTTTCGACTTCTAAATTATGATTTGTTGGCTCGTTAATATATGGGAATGTTTCTGGTAAAATTTCATTAAAGATTACTTTACCTACAGAAGTTAATAAGAATTTACTATTTTGTTCTTCTGTAAACGTTTGATTATTTAACGAGTTAGCTTGTAATGCAATACGTGTATGCAAGTGAACATGCCCATTTTGATAAGCAATTAATACTTCATCTGGATCATGGAAAATGCTACCCTCACCACGAGCACCTTCACGTTCTAAAGTTAGGTAGTAGTTACCTAATACCATATCTTGAGATGGTGTTACAACTGGTTTACCATCTTTAGGGTTTAGAATGTTTTGTGCAGCTAGCATTAACAAACGTGCTTCTGCTTGTGCTTCTGCTGATAAAGGCACATGGACAGCCATTTGGTCACCATCAAAGTCAGCATTATATGCTGTACATACTAATGGATGCAAACGAATAGCACGGCCTTCTACTAGAGTTGGCTCAAATGCTTGAATACCTAAACGGTGAAGCGTAGGTGCACGGTTTAATAATACAGGGTGCTCACGAATGACTTCTTCAAGTACATCCCATACATCATTGTGCAAACGTTCAATTTTACGTTTAGCAGATTTAATATTATGTGCTAAACCACGTTCTACTAATTCTTTCATTACAAACGGTTTAAATAATTCAATAGCCATTTCTTTTGGTAAACCACATTGGTACATTTTCAAGTTAGGTCCTACTACGATAACCGAACGACCAGAATAGTCAACACGTTTACCAAGTAAGTTTTGACGGAAACGACCTTGTTTACCTTTTAACATATGTGATAATGATTTTAATGGTCGATTACCTGGTCCAGTTACTGGACGACCACGACGACCGTTGTCAATTAACGCATCTACAGCTTCTTGTAACATACGTTTTTCGTTTTGTACGATAATACTTGGTGCGCCTAAGTCTAATAAACGTTTTAAACGATTATTACGGTTAATCACACGGCGATATAAATCGTTCAAATCACTTGTTGCAAAACGTCCACCGTCTAATTGCACCATTGGGCGTAATTCTGGTGGGATAACAGGTAATACATCTAAAATCATCCACTCAGGCATATTTCCTGAATGACGGAAAGATTCTACTACTTCTAAACGTTTAATAGCACGTGTACGGCGTTGCCCTTGCGCTGTTTTTAACTCTTCCTTCAACACGCGCGTTTCTTCTTCTAAGTCAATTTTGCTTAAAAGCTTTTTAATTGCTTCTGCACCCATACCTGCTTCAAAATCCGAACCGAATTTTTCACGATAAATACGGTATTCTTTTTCAGATAACAATTGTTTATAATCTAAGCCTGTCTTACCTGCATCTGTCACGACATAGGAAGCAAAGTAAATTACTTCTTCTAGTGTACGAGGTGACATGTCTAAAATTAATCCCATACGGCTAGGAATACCTTTAAAGTACCAAATATGTGAAACTGGTGCTGCTAATTCAATATGCCCCATGCGCTCACGACGCACTTTTGCACGTGTTACTTCAACACCACAACGATCACATACTACACCTTTATATCGAACACGTTTATATTTACCACAATGACATTCCCAGTCCTTCGTTGGACCGAAAATACGCTCACAGAATAAACCGTCTTTCTCAGGCTTTAATGTACGATAGTTAATCGTTTCAGGTTTTTTAACTTCACCATATGACCACGAACGGATTTTATCTGGTGATGCTAAACCAATTTTCATATACTCAAATTCATTAACGTCTATCAAGGAGCCTACCTCCCTCTAGTCTAGTCTCATGACTTTTTTTCGTAGCTCAACCATTGTTATATCACATAAAGTGGAGCGTGCCTTACACACGCTCACCTTTTTATTCTACTTCTACAGTTTCTTCTTGCGGTAAGTTCAAGGAATGTGTGGATTGTAAATCTTCTTCCTCATCTAAGTCACGAAGTTCTACTTCTTCATCATTGATCGTTAGCATTTTTACATCCATACCTAAACTTTGCAATTCTTTAATTAATACTTTAAACGATTCAGGAACACCTGGCTCTGGCACACTTTCACCTTTAACAATAGCTTCATATGTTTTAACACGTCCTACAACGTCATCTGATTTCACTGTTAAGATTTCTTGTAATGTGTACGCTGCACCATATGCTTCAAGTGCCCAAACCTCCATCTCACCAAAACGTTGTCCACCAAATTGCGCTTTACCACCTAGTGGTTGTTGCGTAACTAATGAGTATGGTCCTGTTGAACGAGCATGAAGTTTATCGTCAACCATGTGGGCTAACTTGATCATATACATGATCCCAACAGAAACACGACTATCAAATGGCTCACCTGAGCGTCCATCATATAAAATCGTTTTACCGTCACGGTTCATGCCTGCTTCTTCCATTGTTTCCCAAACATCTTCTTCATTTGCACCATCAAATACTGGCGTTGCCATATGAACACCTAAGTAACGTGCTGCCATACCTAAATGCAACTCTAATACTTGACCAATGTTCATACGTGAAGGTACACCAAGTGGGTTTAACATGATGTCTACAGGTGTGCCATCTGGCATAAATGGCATATCTTCTTCTGGTAAAATACGTGAGATAACACCTTTGTTACCATGACGACCAGCCATTTTATCCCCAACACGGATTTTACGTTTTTGTACAATATATACACGTACAAGTTGATTTACGCCTGGTGGTAACTCATCTCCATCTTCACGATTAAAGACTTTAACATCTAAAACTATACCACCTGCACCATGTGGTACTCGCAATGAAGTATCACGCACTTCACGTGCTTTCTCTCCAAAGATGGCATGTAATAAACGTTCTTCAGCTGTTAACTCGGTTACACCTTTAGGCGTTACTTTACCAACAAGAATATCGCCATCACGCACTTCAGCACCGATACGAATAATACCTCGCTCATCTAAATTGCGTAAGGCATCTTCCCCAACGTTTGGAATATCGCGTGTAATTTCTTCTGGCCCTAATTTTGTATCACGTGATTCTGATTCATATTCTTCAATATGAACAGATGTGTATACATCATCTTTTACTAGACGCTCACTCATAATGATGGCATCTTCATAGTTAAAGCCATCCCATGTCATGAAAGCAACGAGTACATTTCGTCCAAGTGCTAATTCACCAAGTTCCATTGATGGCCCATCCGCTAAAATATCAAGCGGTTTTACACGATCCCCAATTTGAACGATTGGACGTTGGTTATAAGATGTACCTTGGTTAGAACGAATAAATTTCTGCAACTTATATGTTGTTAAATCGCCCTTAACTTCTTTGCCATCAATTGTCTCAATACGACGGACTTGAATTTTTCGAGCTTCAACATGTTCTACAATACCATCATATTTTGCAACGACCGCAGCACCTGAATCTCGAGCATCAACATGCTCCATACCTGTACCAACAAATGGTGACTCTGGATTTAATAATGGAACTGCTTGACGTTGCATGTTCGCACCCATTAAAGCACGGTTTGAGTCATCGTTTTCTAAGAACGGAATACACGCTGTTGCCGCTGAAACAACTTGTTTTGGCGATACATCCATGTAATCAATTTGTTCTTTTTTAAATACTGTATTATCGCCTCGGAAACGACCTACTACTTCATCATTAGCAAATGTACCATCTGCATTTAACTCGGAGTTAGCTTGAGCTACATAGTAGTTATCTTCTTCATCAGCTGTTAAATAATCAATTTGTGTTGTCACTTGACCTGTTTCATGGTCAATACGACGATATGGTGTTTCAATAAAGCCAAATTTATTCACTTTAGCAAATGAGGATAATGAGTTAATTAACCCAATGTTTGGTCCCTCAGGTGTTTCAATAGGACACATGCGACCATAGTGAGAATAATGCACGTCACGAACCTCAAAGCCTGCACGCTCACGCGTTAAACCACCAGGCCCTAAAGCAGATAAACGACGTTTATGTGTTAACTCTGCAAGCGGGTTAGTTTGATCCATGAATTGCGATAATTGCGAACTACCAAAGAATTCTTTAATAGATGCAATAACTGGACGAATATTAATTAATTGTTGTGGCACGATAGAAGCGGTATCGTTAATTGACATACGCTCTTTAACTACACGCTCCATACGAGATAAACCAATACGGAATTGATTTTGTAGTAACTCACCTACTGAACGTAGACGACGATTACCTAAGTGATCAATATCATCTGTTGAGCCTACTTTATATAATAAGTTAAAGAAATAACTAATAGATGAAATAATATCAGAAGGCGTAATATTTTTTACTTCTTCTTCTACATAAGCATTGCTAATAATATTAATTTCTTTTTGCACATCATCTTTAGGCGCAAGAATTTTAATCGATTGCACTGTAATATCATCTTCTAAAACGCCGCCAACTTGCTTGATTGTACGAATACCAATGCCTTTTTCAGTATCTTCAAGGAATGGTAAAATACGATCTAACGTACGACGGTCTAGTAATGTGCCTGCTTCTACTAAAATTTCACCCGTTTCAGGATCAACTAATGTTTCAGCAATCGTTTGGTTAAACAAACGATTTTTGATGTGTAATTTTTTATTCATTTTGTAACGCCCAACGTTTGCTAAATCATAACGTTTTGCATCAAAGAAGCGTGAATATAATAAACTTTTAGCACTTTCAACTGTAGGTGGCTCACCTGGACGTAAGCGCTCATAAATTTCTAATAGCGCCTTTTCAGTGCTTTCTGTACTATCTTTTTCTAATGTGTTACGCAAGTACTCATTGTCACCAATAACATCTGTGATTTCTTGGTCGGAGCCTAAACCTAACGCACGTAATAAAACAGTGACTGGCAATTTACGTGTACGATCAATACGTACATATACAACGTCTTTAGCATCTGTTTCGTACTCTAACCATGCACCACGGTTTGGAATAACAGTTGCACCAAACCCACGTTTACCATTTTTATCTGTTTTATCGTGGAAATATACACTTGGTGAACGTACTAATTGAGAAACGATAACACGTTCAGCACCATTAATAATAAATGTGCCTGTTTCTGTCATTAGCGGGAAGTCACCCATGAATACATCTTGTTCTTTCACTTCGTCTGTTTCGCGATTATGAAGTCGAACTTTAACGCGAAGTGGTGCTGCATAAGTTACGTCGCGCTCTTTACTTTCATCAACATCATATTTAGGCTCACCTAATTTGTAGTCAATGAATTCTAATGATAAATTGCCTGTAAAATCTTCGATTGGTGAAATGTCTCTAAACATTTCACGTAAACCTTCTTCAAGGAACCACTCATAAGATGCGGTTTGAATTTCGATTAAATTCGGAAGTTCAAGCACCTCTTTAATACGCGCAAAGCTTCTACGCTGGCGGTGTTGTCCGTATTGAACTAGTTGACCTGTCAACTTATTCACCCCTCAATAAAGCGATAATGGGTCTTTTCAAAACCAGTGATATAGTATATGATTCTGAAAGACAAAAAGAAAACGAGCCTCAATATGAAGACCGCATTTTCGGTTTACTAAACTATGTTACTTGTCGTGCCAATTATAAAAATGGGCATACGACCTCAAAATAATAATTTTGCATTTTATTATGTTATCATATCTAGTTTGTCAAGTCAATAATAACGAAAAAATGTTATTTTTTAGCCTTGACAATCCAGTAACCTTTTTTCTTCGTTACTACTGTCACTTCTTCAAACATTTCCTCTAAATATACAACTGTCGAAGGAGCACCTTGCTTTTTTTGAATAACTATCCAAAGCTCGCCTGATGGCTGTAATACCTCATAAGCACCTTTGTAAAAAGAAAATATTGTCGCCTTCCCTGCTCGAATTGGCGGATTAGTTAACACAGCTGCAATTTTTGCATCATGCGTAACAGCAGTTAGCCCATCACTCTCAAAAATATGCACATTTTGAATTCCGTTTTTCTCTGCATTTAACTGACTCAAGTGAATAGCCCGTTCATTAATATCCATCATTTGTATTGTGCGTTCTGGATGCGTTTTAGCAATGGATAAACCAATCGGTCCATAACCACATCCCACATCTAACACATCACCTGCTAAAGATGGCATCTCAAATGCGTCAATGAGCACGCGGGATCCAAAATCTACTTCGCTTTTACTAAATACACCAGCATCTGTTTCAAACATAAACGAATGTCCTAACAAATTAAACGTGAAACGTTGAGGACGACTTTCCGTTTGTGGTTTGTTTGTGTAGTAATGTTCGGACATCGCTTTACACTCCTTAAGGTAAAAAATGAAGAAAAGCTCGCCAAAAGTTGACGAGCTTTCTGATATCGTAAATTCGTTAGAAATTACTTAAGTTCAGCAGATGCGCCTACTTCTTCAAGTTTAGCTTTCATTTCTTCTGCTTCTTCTTTAGCAATGCCTTCTTTAAGAGCTTTTGGAGCATTGTCTACTAATTCTTTAGCTTCTTTTAAGCCTAAACCAGTGATTTCACGAACCACTTTGATTACTTTAATTTTTTGGTCGCCTGCTGAAGCAAGAACTAAATCGAATTCTGTTTTTTCAGCTGCAGCGTCGCCGCCACCAGCGCCACCCATAACTGCTACAGGTGCAGCAGCTGTTACGCCGAATTCTTCTTCGATTGCTTTTACTAAGTCGTTTAACTCAAGAACTGTCATAGCTTTGATAGCTTCTAAGATTTGATCTTTGTTCATTATAATTTCCTCCTATTTTATATACGGTTTACGTTATATTGCAGTATTATACTGCTTGTTGTATGTCGAAGTTAGACTTATGCGCCTTGTTCTTCTTTTTGTTCTGCAACAGCTTTTGTTGCAAGAGCGAAGTTGCGTACTGGAGCTTGTAGTACAGATAAAAGCATAGATAGTAGACCTTCGCGTGATGGAAGTTCTGCAAGAGCTTTAATATCTTCAGCTGTTGATACGTTACCTTCGATAATACCTGCTTTAATTTCTAATTTGTCGTTTGCTTTAGCAAAATCATTAATGATTTTAGCTGGTGCTACAACGTCTTCATTAGAAAAAGCGATTGCATTAGGGCCTGTTAAGTACTCGTTTAAACCTTCAAGACCTTCAGCTTCTGTAGCGCGGCGAACTAAAGTATTTTTATAAACTTTATATTCAATACCAGCTTCACGAAGTTGTTTACGTAATTCTGTAACTTGAGCTACAGTTAAACCACGGTAATCAACAACTACTACAGATGCAGCGTTTTTGAATTTTTCAGCGATTTCTTGAACTTGACCTTTTTTTGTTTCAATTGCTTGGCTCATCTTGATGACACCTCCTAGTTAGAATGGGTCATTTATACCGAAAAAAGCCTCTATAGTCCATGCAGACATAGAGGCAGAAAGTCATCATCTTAAAAAGAATCTGAATTCCGTTGTCCTCGGTAGGAAATTAAGTGTTATACACACCTACTGTCTACGGTACAAATGGATGATTCACAACAGCGTTAATATTAACAAAAACATTAATGCCTGTCAATCAATTTTATATTATTTAGAAACAACGTTTGCTGCATCGATTTTCACTGCAGGTCCCATTGTAGAAGTTACGTTTACAGATTTCATATAAGTACCTTTAGCAGAAGCTGGCTTCGCTTTTTGTACTACATCAAATACAGTTAAGAAGTTTTCAGCTAATTTTTCTGCATCAAATGATACTTTACCAATCGGTGCATGGATGATACCTGCTTTTTCAGCACGGTATTCAACTTTACCAGCTTTAATTTCTTCGATAGCTTTAGCTACATCAAATGTAACTGTACCTGTTTTAGGGTTTGGCATTAAACCTTTTGGTCCTAATACACGACCTAATTTACCAACTTCACCCATCATGTCTGGAGTCGCAACGATTACGTCGAAATCGAACCAGCCACCTTGGATTTTTTGGATATATTCTGCATCGCCTACGTAGTCAGCACCTGCTGCTTCAGCTTCTTTAAGTTTTTCACCTTTAGCGAATACTAAAACTTTTTGTGTTTTACCAGTACCGTTTGGTAGCACTACTGCACCACGGATTTGTTGGTCGTTTTTACGAGTATCGATCCCTAAACGGAAAGCAACTTCTACTGTAGCATCAAAGTTTACTGTGCTTGTTTTTTTCACTAATTCCATTGCTTCTTCAACAGAATATAGTGCATTACGGTCGATTAATTTAGCTGCATCTTGCAACTTTTTACCTTTTTTAGCCATTTAATATTTCCTCCTTGATTGTGGTTTTAGCGGAATTTTACCTCCCACGAATAAAGGTTGCGCGTTCTCAAGAGAACAATCCGCAACCTCCAAAAAAACAATTACTTCATCAAGTGAATGAGTAAAGATTAGTCTTCAATCGTAATACCCATGCTTCGCGCAGTACCTTCAACCATTAACATTGCTGCTTCAACTGAAGCTGCGTTAAGGTCAGGCATTTTCGTTTCAGCGATTTCGCGAACTTTATCACGTTTAACCGTTGCCACTTTATTACGGTTTGGTTCACCAGATCCTTTTTGGATACCAGCTGCTACTTTAAGTAGAACCGCTGCAGGTGGAGTTTTTGTAATGAAAGTAAATGAACGGTCTTCATATACAGAGATTTCAACCGGAATTACTAAACCAGCTTGGTCAGCAGTACGCGCGTTGAACTCCTTACAGAATCCCATGATGTTAACACCTGCTTGACCTAATGCAGGACCAACCGGTGGAGCTGGATTAGCTTTCCCAGCAGGGATTTGAAGTTTTACAACCTTAGTAACTTTTTTAGCCACGAGACACACCTCCTTAAGTCCGTGATGTGGTAATTGGGTTGCCCCTCCCACTCAAATATCTGTCTGTCAGCTATTGACTGATAACATTAAAATTCTAACATAATCCTACACGAAAAAAAAGTCGTGTCTGACCTATGAAATGATACCACTTTTAATTCCGCTTAGCAAGTCGAAATTACATTAAATTTTGCGAACTTGTGAGAAGTCAAGCTCCATATTTGTTTCGCGTCCAAACATATCTACACTTACAGTGAGCGTATTGTTCTCTGCATCTAGCGTTACGATACGTCCTTGGAAATGTGCAAATGGTCCTTCTAAAATTTCCACTGCCTCATCAATTGATAAGTCAATTTCTACATTTTGTTCGTTCATACCCATTTGATTTAATAAATGTTCAACTTCTTCGGGTAATAACGGCGTTGGTTTAGCACCGCCACCTGATGAACCAATGAAGCCTGTAACTCCTGGTGTATTACGTACAACATACCAAGAATCATCTGTCATGATTAATTCCACTAAAACATACCCTGGGAATACTTTTCTCATATATGTTTTCTTTTTGCCATCTTTTAATTCTGTCTCTTCACGTTCTGGCACAATGACACGGAAAATTTTATCCGTCATTCCCATTGTTTCAACACGTTTCTCCAAATTTTGCTTCACTCGATTTTCATAACCTGAATATGTGTGAACGACGTACCAATTTTTCTCCATATTGTAATAGGACTGCGCGTCCGTCCCTCCTTTATTTTGTTAAACAAACGAAAAAACCCGTGCAGTATAACGGGCTATTTCGTTTAACGATATCCATTTAAAGTAGTGCTAACGCTTATTATTTCAGCGTATAGAACCAATTCATAAATTGTGAAATACCAAAGTCAACAGCCGCAAAGAATAGCGCCATAAAGACTACTGTAGTAATAACGACAACTGTATATTTTGATAGCTCTTTACCCTTAGGCCAGCTTGTTTTACGCATTTCTGAGCCGACTTCACGGAAAAACTGTGTAATTTTACTCATGCTTGCTTACCCTCCGAACAGCTAAATCTTGAAATTTTATATTAAACGGTTTGTTTATGCAATGTGTGTTCATTACAATGCGCACAAAATTTTTTCAACACTAAACGCGATGCATCTGGCTTTTGAGGCATTGTATAATTACGTGAGCCACACTTCTCACAACTGAGAGCGACTTTTTTTGCCATATTTTCACCCAATCTCGGCACTTTGTCTTTTAAAGACTAACACCTTACTTTATTGCTGTCAATAAAGTGTAAAATTGAACTAAAAGATTTCCCTGACCTCAATATGTTGTTCGAGTTTACGTTTCACTCGCTGTAATGCATTATCAATTGACTTCACATGCCGGTCCAATTCTTCTGAGATTTCATGATAACTTTGCCCATCTAAATATAAACTGAGTACACGCTGCTCCAAATCGCTTAACACTTGTTGAATTTTATCGTCAATATAAATCTCTGCTTCTTGTTGTAACATCAGCGACTCTGGCTCATCTTTAGTTGGGCTAACAATGGTTTCTAACAACGTTCTCTCTTTATCCTCATCAAAGATTGGCTTATCTAAAGATACATAAGAGTTTAATGGCATATGCTTTTGTCTTGTTGCTGTTTTAATGGCTGTAATCATTTGCCTTGTAATACATAGCTCAGCAAACACTCTAAACGAAGCTTTTTTATCAGGCTGATAATCTCGTATAGCTTTGTATAAGCCAATCATACCTTCTTGAATTAAGTCTTCTCGGTCACCGCCAATTAAAAAATAAGATTTAGACTTAGCAAGTACGACAATGCGGTATTTTTTGATTAAAAAATCGAGTGCTTCACGATTGCCAGCTTGAATTTGTGTCAACACTTCTTCATCTGTTTGTTGCTCAAATTGTGTAAGTAGTTTTGTTTCCTCTACCAACGACCTCACCTCAGTCACGTTTATTATGTGGCCATTATGAAAGTCCTCGACGCATACGTTCTAATTTTTCCATTACTTCTGGTGATGCTGAAATGCGAGAAAAACGAGAAGTTTCATTTGTGTCTTTCACTTGTTGATCAATCGTACTTTTAGCAATACCCACTTCTATTTCCAATTCTCTAGCAGACTTTCGTAAAGCACCATTGCCAAAAATCACATTTTGTTCTGTCATATCTGATGTCGCTACGTGAATTTGCACATGGCGACCTTTCAGTTCATTAGTTAAACGTTCAATATGTTCATCTGCCGTTTCATTTTTTGCGGTATATATTACTTCTACCCCACTCTTACGATATCGACTCGCATTACCTTGTACAAGATACGCATCAAATACAATAATTACACGATACCCTTCAGCTGCTTGATATTCAGCCATAAGTTCCACTAATTGATCTCTAGCACTTTCAAAGTCTGTATCGCGTAATTGGCGTAAGGCTTGCCAAGCACCAATCATATTGTAGCCGTCAACTAAAAGTATATGTTTCATCTCGCACTACTTTTCTTGACGTTTTCGATACACTTCATACATGAGTAAGGCAGCCGCAACAGAAGCATTTAATGATGTTACATGTCCTACCATAGGCAGATGATAGAGAAAATCACATTTTTCTTTTAAAATACGACTCATACCTTTACCTTCACTACCAATAATAACAGCTAATGGTAAAGTTGCATCCATATGACGATAGTCTATAGATTTTTTAGCATCTGTCCCTGCAATCCAGACACCTCGTTCTTTTAATACATCAACTGTTTGTGATAAATTATTTACGCGAACAACAGGGACATGTTCTATAGCGCCTGTAGATGCTTTTGCTACTACGGCTGTCAATCCAACCGCTCTTCGCTTAGGAATAATAATCCCGTGCACACCACTAGCATCAGCTGTTCTCATAATAGAGCCGAGATTATGTGGGTCTTCTAATTCATCTAAAATTAAAAAGAAAGGATCCTCTGCTTTTTGTTTAGCAACTGCAAACAAATCTTCTAACTCTGCATAATCATAAGCTGCTACACCAGCTACTATTCCTTGATGACTGCTGTTATTAGCAAGTTGGTCCACCTTTTTTTTAGGTACAAACTGAACTAAAACGCCTCGCTCTCTGGCTAAGTCTAGCAACTCATTCACACCTGTCTTTTTTACGCCTTCAGCTATCCAAATTTTATTGATTTCACGTTCAGAGCGAAGTGCTTCCAACACTGGATTCTTGCCACAAATCATTTCACTTTCTTGTGTACTCATTTCCCTTCCCCCTTCAGTTCTTCACAAATATGAATGGCATACGTAATAATTTCATCGACACGTTCATATTGTTCTTGTAAAAACAAACTACCTAGCACTGCCTCATATCCTGAGCTATTACGATACGTTTGCACATCTGTATTTTTTGGCACTGAACCCGATTTTGCATTCCGCCCTCGCTTAAATGTCGCAACTTCTGAGTCTGTTAAATAGTTTTCTTCAAGTAAACGATGTATCACTTTTGCTTGTGCCTTTGCTGACACATAGTAAATAGCTTCTTTTTGTAAAGTATTAGGGCGCGCTTTACCACTATGCAATAAATGTGCACGCACTCGTTGTTCTAAAACAGCATCACCCATATAGGCAAGTGCTAACGCATTTAACTGTTTAACATCACCTGGTTGGAGTTTACTCACTTATCGTACCTCGCTTCCAGCGTGTACCTTGGCGAGTATCCTCTAAAATAATACCTTTATTTTGTAATAGGTCTCTAATCTCATCTGAACGCGCAAAGTTTTTAGATTGGCGTGCTTCAATACGTTCTTGGATTAATTGTTCCACTTCCTCATCCAAAAGTGCTGTATCTTTAATAGTAATGCCTAATACATCTAGTAGATTCTCAAACGTTGTTAAGAACTTTTGTAATACTTGTTGGCTAGTATTCGCTTGAGTTAAGTAAACATTTGCCAAACGTGCTAATTCAAATAATACTGAAATAGCATTTGCAGTATTAAAATCGTCATCCATCGCTACTTCAAACGCTTTAATTTGGTCATCAATTTGAAGTAGCCATGTTTTATCTTCAGTTAAGTCTGTAGTCGTTTGTAAACGGTGCGAAATATTATTATAAGCTGTTTTAATTCGTTCTAAACTTGCTGCTGCTGACTCTACTAATTCTTTGGCAAAATTAATAGGATGACGATAATGAACAGATAACATAAAGAATCGCAATACTTGTGGATCGATTTGCTGTCTTATGTCGTTTACTAATACAAAGTTCCCTAATGACTTCGACATTTTTTCATTATCAATATTAACATAACCGTTATGCATCCAATAACGCGCAAAAGTTTTATCATTGTGTGCTTCTGACTGAGCAATTTCATTCTCATGATGTGGGAATGTTAAATCTTGTCCACCTGCATGAATATCAATCGTATCGCCTAAATGTTCACGTACCATTACTGAACACTCAATATGCCAGCCCGGACGACCTTTCCCCCAGGGGCTATCCCACGAAATCTCTCCGACCTTTGCTGCCTTCCATAAAGCGAAATCTAGCGCATCTTCCTTCTTCTCACCAGCTTCAATACGAGCACCAACTTTTAAATCATCTACAGATTGATGCGACAACTTACCATAACCATCAAATTTACGTGTGCGGTAATACACATCACCTTCTGATTCATAAGCATAACCCTTATCCATTAATACTGCGATAAAAGCAATAATATCATCCATATGCTCCATAACTCGTGGGTGTGCATCCGCTTTTTTGCATCCTAATGCGGTAACATCTTCAAAATAGGCGTGAATAAAACGCTCTGTCAATGTGGAGACATCTTCACCTAATTCATTGGCAGCTTTGATAATTTTATCGTCTACATCTGTGAAATTTGATATAAAAGTTACATCATACCCTTTAAATTGTAAGTAACGACGTACAGTATCATATACAATAACAGGTCGTGCATTCCCAATATGGATGTAGTTATATACGGTTGGACCACACACGTACATTTTAACCTTACCCTCTTCCATAGGAACAAATGGCTCTTTTTCACGTGTTAATGTATTGAAAATTTGAATAGACATATGAACTCTCTCCTTGTATTTATCGTTTTATAATTTACATTTTACTGAACCGTCTACCGTTTTGTCTTCCTGTTACTCCCATAAAAAAAGTCTCTATCACCGCATTGGTGACAGAGACGTGATAAACGTGGTTCCACTCTGATTTAGAGACGCTATGGTCTCTACTCATTTATGTCATGTAACGATGACAAGTCGCTAAAGCCTACTTGATGTTTCAGCTTAGTGCTCAAAGGTGCATTTCCATAATAGGTTCACTCGATTTGCTTTCAGCCTTTGGCAAATCTCTCTTTTAGAGGGCATATTATGTACTTCTCCTCATCAATGCATGATCTTATTGGTAAATTTAGTTTACATTGATTGTTTTAAAAGTCAATGCTATTTTTTATTGTGCGTACTTTGCTACACGCGCCACTGCTTTATCTTTACCTAACAATGTAATAGCATCTGGCAACTCAGGACCATGTGTTTGACCTGTTGTTACCACTCGAATTGGCATGAATAAATTTTTACCTTTATGCCCTGTTTCTTTCTGTACAGCTTTGATTGCTGCTTTAATCGCTACTGGTGTGAATGCTTCTAATTGCTCCAACTGTTGTTGGAATGCTGCCATCACTTCAGGTACTTGCTCGCCTGCTAAAACTTCTTGTGCAGCCTCATCGTAGTGAATCTCGTCTGTGAAGAATAATGATGATAATGTTACAATCTCTGCACCAAAGCTCATTTGTTCATGATAAAGTGCCACTAGCTGTGTCGCCCATTGCTGTTGCTCTTTCGTCATTTCTAATGGTAAAAGCTCTGCTTTTTGTAAGTGTGGGATAGCTAAATCAGCTACCTCATCTAAAGTTAGTTTTTTAATATATTGATTGTTCATCCATGTTAATTTTGTTTTATCAAACATAGATGGTGATTTTGACAGACGTTTTTCATCAAAGATACGAATTAACTCTTCGCGTGAGAAGATTTCTTCCTCACCTTCTGGAGACCAACCTAATAAGGCAAAGAAGTTAAACATCGCCTCAGGTAAATAGCCTAAATCTTTATACTGTGTAACAAATTGAATGATAGATTCATCTCTTTTCGATAACTTTTTGCGATCCTCATTCACAATCAATGTCATATGACCGAACTTAGGGTGTTCCCAACCGAATGCATCAAAAATCATCATTTGCTTTGGTGTATTGGATAAATGTTCTTCTCCACGGAAAATATGAGTCATGTCCATAAAATGATCATCTAACACAACAGCAAAATTATATGTTGGTATGCCATTTGCTTTAACAATAACCCAATCCCCAATATCTTTTGACTCAAAGGTCACATGGCCGCGCACAAGATCATCAATCTCATAAGTTGTATTCTCAGGCACACGCATACGAATTGTATATGTTTCGCCTGCTGCTTCTTTTGCTTTGATCTCTTCATCCGTCAAATGACGACATGTACCATCATACGTTGGTGCAGCAATTCCGTTAGCTTTTTGCTCTTCACGTGATTGCTCCAATTTTTCTGAAGAACAAAAACACTTATAAGCTAATCCTTTGTCTAAAAGCTCTTGAGCGTGTTTTTCATAGATATCTAAACGCTCCGTTTGACGATAAGGGGCATAAGGGCCACCGATATCCACTGATTCATCATATTCAATGCCTAACCAGCGTAAATTATCAAGCTGTGACTCTACACCGCCCTCTACGTTACGTTCGATATCTGTATCCTCGATACGTACAATAAATTTTCCGTTATGGTGTTTTGCATATAAATAGTTGAACAGTGCTGTACGAGCGCCACCAATATGTAAATAGCCTGTTGGGCTTGGTGCATAACGTACACGAACTTCTTTCGTCATGAATAATTGCCTCCTAAAATTTAAAATGAGCTTGTGTATGATGTATATTTTAACACTGCTATTGGGTAATGAAAAGGTTAGCCATTTATGCTTTGATTAATAAGATCGTTGCCATAGTAGCTATGCCTTCTTGTCGCCCAACAAATCCTAATTTCTCAGTTGTTGTGGCTTTCACATTTACTTGAGAAGGCTCAGCATGTAATAACTCCGCAATACGCGTACGCATCGCATGAATATGAGGCGCCATTTTAGGTTGTTGTGCCATAATTGTGCAATCAATATTGCCTAATTTATAACCTCTTTCTTCTACAATACGCCAAATATAGGATAGTAATTTTGCCGAGTCGGCATCTTTAAATTCAGGGTCTGTATCTGGAAAATGACGGCCAATATCACCCTCACCAATTGCACCTAAAGCGGCATCTGTTACAGTATGTAATAACACATCCGCATCAGAATGTCCGATTAGCCCTTTTTCATGCGGGATCGTAATGCCCCCTATAATTAATGGGCGCCCTTCTGCAAATTCATGTACATCAAAACCTTGTCCGATACGAAACATTTTATTGTCCTCCTTGTTGACGTTGGCGAATAATAGCCTCACCAAATACTAAATCTTCTTGTGTTGTCATTTTAACATTTTCATAGGTGCTCTCTACTATAAAAACTTCATGCCCTAATCGCTCAACAAGCATCGCTTCATCTGTACCTAAGAAACCAATCTTCTCAGCTACATCTTCCGCTTCTGCTAGTAAATCAAAACGAAATGCTTGTGGCGTTTGTACCATCCATAAACTATCTCGTTCAATCGTTTCTTTGACGACACCTTGCACTACTTTTTTCATGGTATCCTTAGCACGTACGCCTGCTATAGCTGCACCATTTTCATGCGCCACATTCACTAACTGCTCAATAATCGTATGTGTAATAAAAGGGCGAGCAGCATCATGTACTAACACAATGGAAACATGATTCATTGCCTTAATACAAGCATGAACAGAATGTTGCCGTTCAGCCCCTCCATCTGGCATGCCGCTCACTTTTGTAATGTTATGTTCTTTTAATAAGGTTCTAATAAAATTTCGTTCATCTGGTCGCACAGCTAACCAAATACCCGTACAATTGGGATCTGTTTCAAAAACCTTTAATGTATGAATTAATATAGGTTCATTTTGCAATTGTAAGAACAATTTATTCTTACCTGCGCCCATACGTTTACCACTGCCAGCTGCTGGCAATACTACTTCATAATGCACAATCTCCACGTCCTAATCTTCTGATGGTTTTGCAAATATCATTCGACCAGCTGACGTTTGCAAAACACTTGTTACGGTAACTGTGATGGCTTGACCAATAAAAGCATGACCATCTTCAACTACAATCATTGTGCCATCCTCTAAATAAGCAATTCCTTGATTTTGCTCTTTGCCATCCTTTATCACAACTACTTTCATGTCCTCACCAGGTATCACAACTGGCTTTACAGCATTAGCTAAGTCATTGATATTTAATACCTCTACTTGGTGTAAATCACATACCTTATTTAAATTAAAATCATTCGTTACGACTTGTGCGTTAAACTTTTTAGCATAGCGCACTAATTTCAAATCAACTTCTTGTACCTCTTCAAAGTCTTCTTCGGAAATGACAACATGTGAATTTTTCTCATCTTGTAGACGTTTTAAAATATCTAAACCTCTGCGCCCTCTTGTACGTTTTAAAGTATCAGATGAGTCTGCAATATGTTGAAGCTCTGTTAATACAAATTGTGGTACGACAAGCTCTCCTTCTAAAAAGCCTGTTTCAGCAATATCTGCGATACGGCCATCAATAATCACACTGGTATCTAATACTTTTTGTTGAGCCGATTTTTCATTGCTCTCCGTTTTATTTCGTTTTGCAACTGCTCTACCCGAGAATAATTGTAAAATCTCCTCACGTTGAGTCGCAAACACTCTAAAACCTAAATAACCTAGTGTTAAGGTAAGTAAAATACGTAATACTTGCTGTACTGGTGGAAAGGGGATACTGTCAATTGTAAAGCTTAATAAAAACGCTACTAATAACCCTAGTATCAAGCCAATTGTACCAAATAATAAATCTGCTGGAGGTAGTTTAATCAAGCGTTCCTCAAGCCAATTTAGTAGTTTAACAAAGTAGTCCGAGAACATAAACGATAAAATGAAAAGTAGGCCTGCTCCAATTAGCACAGATACAAAAGCATTATCTAGAAATGGAATACCTGATACATTCATCATTTTGTATAGTGATGGAAGGAATATATAACCTAAAGCCCCACCGATTAATAAAAACATAATTTGTATTGTACGCTTTAACACTTGCATCACACCTCCTAAATACTTATCATTATACCCGTTTTCTTAGGTTTAAGCTGTTATTTCATAGTTGAGGGAAAGCAATACGTAAAGCTTCCGCTATTGTTTCCACACCTTGAATATCAATACCTTTAGGGTACTCCCATCCCCCCATATTAGACTTAGGTACAATCGCTCGTGTAAAACCTAATTTCACAGCTTCTTGTACACGTTGCTCAATACGTGATACCCTGCGAACCTCTCCCGTTAAGCCTACTTCACCAATAAAACAATCTGTAGGTTTTACTGCCTCATCTTTAAAACTCGATACTATACTTGTTAGGACGGCCAAATCAATTGCAGGTTCATCTAACTTTACACCGCCAGCTACTTTAATATAGGCATCTTGTGATTGCAGCATGAAGCCCATGCGTTTTTCTAAGACAGCCATCAGTAATTGCACTCTATTCTGCTCTACACCTGTAGCCATACGTTTAGGATAATTAAAGCTCGTTGGTGTTACTAATGATTGTATCTCAACTAAAATAGGACGCGTTCCTTCCATAGAGGCCACAATACTAGAGCCCGCTGCTCCTTGTGAACGTTCTTGTAAGAACATCTCTGATGGATTTAATACTTCATTTAAACCATTTTGCAACATCTCAAATATCGCAATTTCATTAGTGGAGCCAAAGCGATTTTTTTGGCTGCGCAAAATACGATACGTATGATGGCGCTCACCTTCAAAATACAGTACAGTGTCTACCATATGTTCTAATAGACGAGGCCCTGCTATTTGCCCCTCTTTTGTCACATGACCTACAAGGAAAATGGCAATATTTTTTGTTTTGGCAATACGCATTAACTCTGCTGTGCATTCTCTCACTTGTGATACACTACCTGGGGCACTTGTCACTTCTGGGTGATGTACGGTTTGAATCGAGTCTACAATAACGAACTTTGGATTCACTTCTTCAATTGTCTGATTTAAAAACTCTAAGTTTGTTTCAGCATAAATATAAAGTTCCTTCGAAGTGACACCTAAACGTTCTGCTCGTAACTTTGTTTGACGAATTGACTCTTCACCAGAAATATAAAGAACACGATGACCAGCATTGGACAAAATAGCTGACACTTGAAGAAGTAAGGTCGACTTCCCAATACCAGGGTCACCTCCAATTAACACTAATGACCCCGGTACGATCCCGCCTCCTAAAACACGATTAAACTCATGTAATGTAGTTGGTACCCTTGGCTCTTGCTCTGTTTTTATATCAACAATTGGGGTTGCTTTAGCTGATGTAGAGCTCGAATGTTTGAAAGCACCACGTGGTCCTTTAGCAACCATTTCTACTTCTTCAACCATCGTATTCCAAGCGCCACAACCTGGACATCGCCCCATCCACTTAGCAGACTCATATCCACAACTATTACATACAAATTTTGTCTTTTTCTTCGCCATAATTGCCTCCTTACTTTTACTTTCATTATAACAAAGACTACACAATAACGTTGTCCATAAAATCATTCAAATAGCACTCGTTACTAGACATTTACTGTCTACCTCTTCACCTAAAATAAGAAGTAATATAAGAGAGGATGATTTTATGGAAAATCATAATAATTTACATAACAGAGCTTTTTGGAAACGCATGTTATGGTTTGGATTGCTCAATATAGCCGTTATCACAACTTTATTAGTTTTGACCCAAGGCAACGCCATTAGCATTTTACCTTTTTTACTATTGTACTCATGTACAATGCCATTTATTAGTTTATACTTTTCTATCTTTTTTATTAAAAGAGCTTATCATTTAGAAGTGCTTGAACAAGATGTAATCTATGACGATGAAGTTATCGAATGGTATCGCCAAACGACATATCATTTAGCTCAAAAAGCCAATTTGTCTGTCATGCCTCAAGTTGCCATTTACGACTCATATGACCCAAATGCTTTTGCAACAGGACGCTCTAAAAATCATAGCCTTGTGGCTGTATCTACAGCGCTTTTGTACGAAATGACACCTGATGCGGTAGAAGCTGTCATTGCACACGAAATTGCCCATATCGTGAATGGTGATATGGTCACTCAAACATTATTACAGTCCTTTTTAAATATTATAGTTAGTACGGTTTTATTGCCTATTACTTTGTTCAAATGGTTTGCTTTCTTTTTTGTAGATGCCAAAAGTGCTTGGATTTACTGGCTTGTATGGTTTACTGAATGGTTAGCCTCGCTCTTGTTATTATTTATTGCAGGCTTGGTTTTAAAAAAATATTCGCGTCAGCGTGAATTTGCTGCTGATCACCTAGCTTCTCAATTAACGCATCCCGAGCAAATGATTAGTGCTCTTCAACAATTAGAAGGAGGAGCTATACTAGAGCCACAACAAAAGAAATATGCTGCCCTACAATTCAATGGGCAAAGTCGATTCGCTGATGTATTCTCCACACACCCTTCTATCTATAGACGAGTGAATTATTTGCAACAGACATTTCAGTTATAATGAATAAAAAAATGCATCATTTCCCTACTGAGAAAATGATGCATTTATTCTATTAATTTTACTTCTCTAATGCTATATCTGCATTTTTGACAACAAAGTCACCATCCACATAATCAAAAATTACCGTCTCACCTTTTTTCACAGTGCCTTTTAATAGTTCTTCAGATAAACGGTCTTCAACATGTTTTTGTAACGATCTTCTTAAAGGACGTGCCCCGTATTCTGGGTCATACCCTTCATCTGCAATCTTTTCTAATGCCGCATCTGTCATCTCTAATACAATATCTTGTTCTGCTAAACGGTTTGTTAATGACTTAGCCATTAATTGGACGATTTCTTTCAGATGTTCTTTTTCTAATGAGTGGAATACAATCATTTCATCAATACGGTTTAAAAACTCTGGACGGAATGCCTTTTTCAATTCTTCTAACATGACAGACTTCATATCTTGATGATCTTTTTCAGCACGATCCCCCACGTTAAAGCCAACATTTTTACGGAATTTCAATGCATCCGCTCCTACGTTTGATGTCATAATGACAACGGTATTGCGGAAGTCTACCACACGGCCTTTAGAATCTGTTAGTCGTCCATCATCTAGCACTTGTAATAAGATATTGAACACATCTGGATGCGCCTTCTCGATTTCATCAAGTAATACAACGGAATATGGTTTGCGACGTACTTTTTCTGTTAATTGCCCACCCTCTTCAAAGCCTACATAACCTGGAGGTGAACCGACTAAACGAGAGGTAGAGTGTTTCTCCATATATTCAGACATATCGACACGAATCATCGCATCCTCATCACCAAACATAACTTCTGCTAACGCGCGGGCTAACTCTGTTTTACCTACGCCTGTTGGACCTAAGAAGATAAATGAACCAATTGGACGTTTTGGATCTTTTAATCCTGCTCTTGCACGGCGAATCGCACGTGAAATAGCCTCTACAGCTTCACCTTGCCCTACTACTCGTTTATGCAACTCTTCTTCTAAGTGCAATAACTTGATTGACTCTTCCTCTGCAATCTTCGCTACAGGAATACCTGTCCACATCGCTACAACTTGTGCGATATCATTAACCGTCACTTCAAGTTCAGCTTTATCTTGCTCTTCTTTCCACTTCTTCTTCATTTCATCCACTTGCTTTGTAATTTGCTTCTCACGGTCTCTAAAATTCGCTGCTTTCTCAAACTCTTGCCCTTGAACCGCCGCGTTTTTTTCTGCACGGATATTTTCCAATTCTTCTTCTAACTCTTTTAAATTTGGTGGTAAAACGTAAGAGCGCAAACGCACCTTAGAACCTGCTTCATCAATTAAATCAATTGCTTTGTCTGGTAAGAAGCGATCTGAGATATAACGGTCCCCCATTTGTGCCGCTGCTTCTACAGCTTCATCTGTAATTTTCACACAGTGGTGTGCCTCGTAACGGTCACGTAAACCATAAATGATTTGAATCGCCTCTTCTACAGAAGGCTCATCTACTTGAATCGGTTGGAAACGACGCTCTAAAGCAGCATCTTTTTCAATATATTTACGATACTCATCAAGGGTTGTTGCGCCGATACATTGCAACTCACCTCTTGCAAGTGATGGCTTTAAAATATTTGATGCGTCAATGGCACCTTCTGCACCACCTGCTCCAATTAATGTGTGTAACTCGTCAATAAATAAAATAATATTGCCTGCCTGACGAATTTCTTCCATTACTTTTTTCAAGCGGTCTTCAAACTCACCACGATACTTCGTGCCAGCAACGACTGTGCCCATGTCTAATGTCATAACACGTTTATGCCGTAAAATTTCTGGTACTTCATTGTTTATAATTTGTTGCGCTAATCCTTCTGCTATAGCCGTTTTACCTACACCCGGCTCCCCAATTAGTACAGGGTTATTTTTGGTGCGACGTGATAATACTTCAATCACACGTGTAATCTCTTTACTACGCCCAATAACAGGGTCTAATGTACCTTCACGTGCTACTTGTGTTAAGTCTCTTGCTAGGCTGTCCAGTGTTGGTGTGTTCGCTGCTTGAGACATAGTATTTGGACTTGCATTATTTGGCTGTGTATTTTCACTATTACCTAATAACAATAATACTTGTTGACGTGTTTTGTTTAAACCTACGCCTACATTGTTTAACACTCGTGCTGCTACGCCCTCTTCTTCACGGATTAAACCTAATAAAATATGTTCTGTGCCAATGTAGCTATGATTTAATTTACGTGCCTCATCTGCTGCTAATTCTAAAACGCGTTTTGCACGTGGTGTATGTTGTACAACAGCACTTACCTCTTCTGTACCTCTGCCAACTAATTGTTCAATACCACGTTCAATCATCTCAGGTGTTACATTTGCCGCAGCTAATGCTTTAGCTGCAATGCCCTCACCCTCACGTACAAGCCCTAACAATAAATGCTCTGTGCCAATTTTTGAAGATTTAAAGCGTCTTGCTTCATCTTGTGCATAATTTAAAACTTGATTTGCTCGTTCTGTAAATCGATTAAACATATGGTGTATCCCCCTTTAGTTATATTGCTTGTTGTAGTGTTTCACGCACTAATTTAGCACGTAAAATATCACGATCATTTGCTGGTAACGTTTGGCCATCATAATATTGTAAGAACCCCGGTTGCATGCAACTAATACATTGATTAACAGCTTTAATAGGTAAATCAATTAATTTCATATCGATACCTAAACGCAACCTCGATAAGTTAGTCGCTGCCTCATCACTCGTTAAAATACGTGCATGAGTTAGCACACCCAATGCGCGATAAACTTGGTCTTCCATCATTAATGCAGAATTTTTCACTAAAGCTTGTCGTGCTTGTAATTCGGATTCTATTACTTTCTCTACAACTTCTTGTAATTCCGTTAAGATCGTTACTTCTGACTTACCTAATGTCACTTGGTTAGAAACTTGATAGATATTACCTAAACTGTTACTACCTTCTCCATATATACCTCGCACTACAATGCCTAAACGCAACATAGTCTGTGCAATAATATTCATACGATTAGTCATCGTTAACGCTGGTAGATGTAACATAACAGAAGCTCTCAGCCCCGTCCCTACATTAGTAGGACAACTCGTTAAATAACCTAATTTTTCGTCAAACGCATACGTTACTTGTTGCTCAAGGACTTGATCTACCTTACTTGCACGTTCATATGTTTCTTGTAACTGTAATCCTGTAGCTAGACATTGAATGCGCAGGTGGTCTTCCTCATTCACCATAATACTCATCGTCTCATCTTCTGATACTAATAAATCTCCTGATTTTTGTTTCATAAAATGAGGGCTAATTAAATGTTTTTCTACAAGTACATGCCTTGCTAGAGGCGCAATATCAGAAAGCGCAAAATGATTTAACTCCTGATAGGTGTCCATTAATGCATGACGTACTTGCCTTTCAATCTCTAGTTCTTCTTGTTCTGTTAGCCATTTAGGAAAACGATAATCTGCAACGTTACGCGCTAATCGAATACGTGTACTCATAGCAATACTGTTTGGTGTTGTATCTGCAAGTGTGATATCACGGTCACGTGTGCGTTGCAAAAATTCTTCAATTGACGACATTAGTAGTCACCCCCTAACTGTGACTCTAATTCCCTAGCCTCATCTCGTAATGTAGCTGCATCTTCAAATCTTTCCTCTTGAACAGCGGTTTGCATTTTATTGCGTAATTCTTCTATTTTTTTCTTTATCGAATATTCATTTTTCATAGCGCTTGGCATATGCCCAACATGCTGTAAGTCAGCTTGAATTGGCCGTAATATTTTAGGGAGTTGAGAGGCAAACGTCGCGTAACATTTTGGGCAACCAAAACGCCCGGTATGGGTAAACTGCGCGTATGTCATGCCACATGTTTCACATGTTTTAGGTGATGTACGCTCCTTAGGTGCTTGCCAATTGGTTAACAATTGTTGAATGGAAATGGGCTCTTTTTTTATTTGTGCGGTAAAAGGATATAATTGATTAGCACAAATCTCACAGTAGTGGTGGTCTTGTCCACTTTGATATTTTTGAGAAATTGTAATAACTGCCTCTCTTTGCTGACAGTGTTCACATAACATATTAGTCACCTTCCTTCTCATACTTAATGGTCATTAATATGGCACGCAAAATACGTGCTCTTAATTCATCACGAAGCGGTAAAGGTACGTTTAATGTTGTTCGATTGATGGCGGCTAATACCATCTTAGCTTCCCTCTTTGTCATTACAGCTTCATCAATTAAACGATAAATAAAATCCTCAGCACGTGTTTGAGTAAGTTGATCGGTAGTTTGTTCAATCATGGCTTGTATTAAATCAAATTGAGAATGAGGTTGTACTCTTACAATTCGAATATAGCCACCACCGCCACGTTTGCTTTCTACCATGTAACCACGTTCTTCAGTAAAGCGGGTATTAATAACATAATTAATTTGTGATGGTACACATTTAAATTTATCCGCTATTTCACTACGCTTAATTTCCACATGCCCCTGACCCTCAGCTTCTAAGATGCGCTTTAAGTAGTTTTCAATAATGTCTGAGACATTTCGCATCATATTCACCTCTTTACAACGTTACTGACTTTGACTATCTTTGACTTTATTATAAAAAATGTCATTATATAATGCAAAATAAAAGCATTAGTCATATAAAAAAAGTTAACGAGAACGCGTCTCGCTAACTTTTGTCTCATTAAATAAAGCTACCTACAATTGGATAGCGCCAAGGTTCATTTTGAAGGGCGCGTACAATACCAATAATAGGGGTAATAACGTACATAAGACCAAATACGATTAAGAATGGAATACCAACTAATATGAACGAGAAAATCCCAGAAATCGTGAGTAATATACCCATGATAATTTGGAATAAAACTGCCTGCACAGCTAGTCGCTTCACCTCGTCATCTGGTGAAATAAAGAAAATAATTATCGGCAACGCGAACGGTAAATAATAAGCACTCGAATGTAATAAAACTTTTGTCATTGTATTATCCATAAATATCATCCTTTCTGTTTTCAAATCCTTTATACTTATTTATACGAACGTACCATTCATGAGGTTTCATAAACGAAGGGGGATTTTTCATGGAGTTTGATAAAAATTTAAGCGCTGAGTATGAAAAGGGGATTCGACGTACTTTGCCAAGTTATGATGCTATGTTGCGACTTACAACCGCATTTATGCAGATGCATCTACCTCAAAAAGCCTCACTATTATCTATTGGTGTAGGTAGTGGTAATGAATTAATTCATTTAGCTAATGCTAATAACCAGTGGCATTTTACGGCGCTCGACCCGTCGCAAGCTATGCTAGACATAACTTCACAAAAACTTAATACAGCCAGTTTGGACAAACGTGTAATATTAAAAGAAGGCACAATATTGAATACAACGATGGCTAAACATTTTGATGGTGCTACTTGTTTACTTGTCCTACACTTTATAAAACCTGAGGAACAGTTAGCCACTTTACAAAAGATTGCAGCTTCTCTAACAAAAGGTGCACCTTTTGTTTTAGCCTGTAAATGTGGGCAACAAGGCACTGAGCAAACCGAAGAACAATTTGCATTATGGCGTGCTTATTGGCAACAAAATACGCGATTAACTTATGAACAAATCAATGATATGGAAACAAGCATACGCGCGTTACATTTTCTATCCGAAACAGACGTTATACACTTACTAGAAGAAGCTGGTTTTACAAGGATTTCGCGCTTTTTCTCCACTACATTATTTAGTGGTTGGACTTGTTATAAGTGTTAAGGAGTGATGAGTAGTGTTACACATTGTAGGTTATACAAAAGAAGATACTTTTCTTAAAAAACTTACGATTGATGAATTACAACAGGAACAAATGGCATGGTTTTGGGTAGATTTTGACCAACCTACACCAGAAGAAGAAAAATTACTTGAACAATACTTTCATTTTCACCCATTAGCTATTGAAGACTGCCTCATGCGTTTACAGCGCCCTAAAATGGACAGCTACGACGATTATTACTTTTTCGTTACCCATCGGATCAATAAAGAAACATTAGAACCTGAAGAAGTAAATATTTTTGTCTCTGAACAATTTGTTGTCACATTTCACAAGCAGCACGTACCTGAAATTGAAATCGTACGGCATCGTTTAAATCATATTCCAAAAAAGTGGGACAACACACCGTACTATATTACATATCAAACCATTGATAAGATGGTTGATAGTTACTTTCCGCTCGTTTATCAAATCGAGGACCAATTAAATCATTTAGAAGATGAAATGACCTATCATAATAGCGTGAAGACGATGCAATATGTATTTGATTTTCGAAGTGACTTATTACATTTAAGACGTATTGTTCTTCCTATGAGAGATTTATTATATCGCGTACTGAGTTCTTATCGTTTACCTCTCAAAAAGAGTGAGAGAGCTTATTTTGCTGATATCCATGACCATCTTGTTAAACTGACGGAGATGGTAGAATCTAATCGGGAGTTAACGGCTGATATGCGAGACAGTTACATGGCAATGAATTCAAATCGTATGAATGGTATTATGATGATTTTAACTATTGTCTCCACTATCTTTATCCCATTAACTTTTATTGCAGGCATTTACGGCATGAACTTTGTTAACATGCCTGAATTATCGGGCAAATATAGTTATTTTGTCGTTTTAGGTGTAATGATTTTTATCGCTGTAGCCATGTTAGGCATCTTTAAATTAAAAGGATGGTTTACATTATTTAAATCATAAATAAACGTACACAAAAGAGTGATACAAGGAAAACAACATTTCCCTGTATCACTCTTTTATCTTAGGTGTAAAGATGCACCTGTTATTATGTTTTCATCACTAGCCCTTTTACTATGGGAGCGTTCTACAATTAATCGAGGCTAAGACAGTAATAATTATTGTCCTAGTCTCTTTTCTTTATGCTAAAGTTCATATTACTCTCTTGTATTATCGCGTTTTTTAAAAAACGGGAGTTCTGTTCGATCTGGCCAATAATCATTACGATTCTTTTCACTTGCTTGTGGGAATAAGAAGTAAGAGATGACACCTGCCACAACAGTTGCGCCAATCACAATATATGTTTTGTCTGACTTTGGTACTAATGGATGGAATTCGTTCAACATATACACAGAAGAAACCGCTACAATTACCATCATTGGAATGACGAACTTAAATCTTTGCCAATGCATGTTAAGCTGTACCCCCTCTCATAGATTACTGTTATAGTAGCACATTTTCTTTTAATAAATCAGGGTCCACGTTACAATTATGTGCCAATTATCAATTTCCCCTCTCTTCTTGTTATGTTTTATATTATAATTTAAATGATATGGCGTAACGGTTCTTTCCTTTTTTACATTATAATCTTGCTATTATCAAATGACGATACATAATCATAACTACCTATTTTCTCTATTTTAATACATATTACTATTTTATTTCTTTTATTTAATACAATGATACATATTATTGGATGACCGCAAATTTTTATTAATTCACTATTTTATTTTAAAGGAGAATTTTCATGAATTGGTTCAAATCAAAAACACCACCGACCTACGAGCTTGACCCTTCATCTTATATGGATGATGTTGCCATTAATTTAACGCATTACCCAAATATCCAGCGTCAATTACAGTTACTAGAATTAACCATTGAAGACTTAGCTATTATTAAACAATTGCAACCTGAGTTAACAGAAGTTGTACCTATAATGGTTGATCGCTTTTATGATGGGGTTAGTCAAAATATTGATTTAGTAAATATCATTCAACAACATTCTAAAATTGAGCGTTTAAAAGTAACATTACGCAAACATATTAATGGCATTTTTGATGCCATGATTGATGAAGCATATATTAAAGATCGCCAACGCATTGCCTCTGCCCATGTGCGCATTGGTTTAGAGTCAAAATGGTATTTAGGCTCATTCCAATCGCTGATTACTACATTTATTGACTTAATTGATGAGTTGAATTTATCAAAGGAAGATAGTAATCGTGCCATCAAAGCATTTACTAAAATCATTAATTTAGAACAACAACTTGTTATTGAAGCTTATGAAGAGCAAGAGATTGCAGCTCGCGAACGTGTGAACGAAATTAAGCTCGGTATTGTTTCAACTATTCAAAGCACTGCACAAGAATTAAATGCGATTAGCCAAGAGACAACTGCAGCATTACATGAGATCTCTTCAGACGCTAATGATATCGCGGGCGCTACTCAACAAGGCTTAGAGCTTGTTGATGAGACAGAACAAAAATCACAACACGGACGTGAAGACTTACAACAACAAAATGAATTAATGCAAGTTATCTTAACAAGCGTGAACGACTTAGATGTTACGATGGAAAAGTTACGAGACTCCTCCAATAAAATATCCGAGATCGTTGGTTTAGTAACAAGTATCGCTGACCAAACTAACTTATTAGCATTAAATGCTTCCATTGAAGCAGCTCGTGCTGGCGAACATGGTAAAGGTTTTGCCGTCGTAGCTGATGAGGTACGCAAATTAGCTGAAGAAACAAAGAAGGCTGTGCAAAATGTGTCACACTTAATTACGGATACAGAAATCAATATTGTGTCAATGGCTAAATCGGTCACAACTGTGGATGAACAAATTCATGTCAGCGTAGATACACAACAAAAATTATCGGCTTCATTTAGCGCTATTGCAGAAGCTGTCTCTGGAATCCAAGCCCAATACATTTCAACGTCTGAAGATATTTCTAAAATTTCACATCTCATTCAAGACCTTTCACAAGGCGCTTCTCTCGTATCAACCTCATCTGATGCATTAATTGAGGTCGTAAGTCAACTCGATAAAGACCAATAAAAAAGCACGATTTTACATAAACTTATGTAAAGTCGTGCTTTTATGTTAATGTGCAATCATTCTTTTTTGTTTACGATGCTCACGACGAGCAGGTCCTGTGTTAAATAGACGCTTTTCCCCTTCTGTTTCAGGGTATACACTAGGCACTTCTACAGGCTTCCCTTCCTCATCAACTGCTACCATTGTTACAAAGGACTCTGTTGTTAACTTTTCTTCACCTGTCATAAGATTGCGCGAGACAACACGCACATATACTTCCATAGACGACCGACCTGTCGATGATACAACACTTTCTAATTCAATAATATCACCTTCACGTGCTGGCGATAAAAAATCCACTGAATCAATTGATGCTGTGACTACCTCACTTTTTGCATGTTTCATTGAAGTAATTGCGGCGATTTCATCAATATATGCCAATACTTTACCACCAAAAATAGTTTTATGATGATTGGTATCTGGTGGCAAGATTAAATGACTTTGTATCGTACGGGACTGTCCCATTGGTACTGCATTGGTTTTCATTCCTTACACCCCTTGAAAATTGCTTGGTATGGTGTCAATCTTACCTATAATCAACTAAACAATGCAACTACTATTTATTATTTCATCATAGCAGAAATTCTCTTTAGTCTTTTTTTATTCTAAAGATTAAATAATACATGTAAAAGTATCATTGTTTCTTGTGGAACAATTGTATCATTGTTTCATCATTTATCATATTACGTTAGTATTATGAATGAGTTGTTGAAATAACGGTTGTTGCTGCCGCCTGTTGCATATGAATTAATGCTTGCAGTGCAGTAACGAAAGTAATATATGTTGTGTCGTCTAGGGATTTAGCTTTCATACTTGTAGCAATTTGCACAGCAGCAAAGAAAGCATCGTCTTTATACCACTTGAATAGCTTTAATGCGCCTAATTGTTTTGCCAAATCAATAATGACATCTAATTGTTCTGTTGTCATTTCTGCTAATGTTAATGTGCCATAGATCACATAATGTTTTTCCTGCTTTTTAATCCCTTTACTCCTTAACTCTTCAATAACATTTAACACAGCATCAACTAAACGTGTGTCATAGTCTGTATGTTTAATAGTTAATAATTGTGCCAGCCATAATAAATAATTTCCTTTTTTTAAGCCTTTATGGGCTAGCTCATTATAATAATATGCTACAGCTTCTACTTGAGCATCAATATTTTTAGTATCTTTAGTTAATAACACCGCATATGGTACATCATCATATGAAGTTAAAAATTTATGGTACTTTTTCAAGGCGTCGTAATATTGTTTGGCTCGTTCAGCATGCGCTTCATCTTGTACATACAGAGCTGCTACATACGTGTAATCCATTCTAGAAAACTTCTGACTAAGCAATAAATCATAATTGACTAGCAATTGTTCTACGGCTGATGCGATATTATCTTTTTCTAATAAATGAGGGATTAATATGATATAGGACGACACGCGCAACCCCGAAAATAAACTTGTTTGTTTTTTGATTTCTGCCTTTAACTCATCATAGCGTTGTTCGTCAAATGGTACATCTTTAATAATAAAAGCTGTCGTTAAGGCTAATATCATTTGGCTAGTAGCAGAATAACGTAGCTTTTTAGATAACTTGCGATGTTCTTCTACATATTTTTCTTCGATCAACATAACTTTCGCCTCCTTATGATCATTATAATTGTTTTAGTATCAAAAAGATGGATTGAACAAAAAAGCGTTCAATCCATCTTTAGGCTATATATGATTTAATTCTTTCTGTTCTTCTTGTGAGAAGGCACGTGCTCTTGATAAAAATCGTTTACCTTCCACTCCTTCTAGCGAAAACATACCTCCTCTACCATCAACAACGTCAATAATGATTTGTGTGTGCTTCCAATATTCGTATTGACTGTTATGCATATAAAAAGGGGCACCACCAATCTCGCCAATTAATCGATCTTGTGAGCCGATATGAAAATCACCTTTTGGATAGCACATTGGAGACGAACCATCACAGCAACCACCTGATTGATGAAACATGACAGGGCCATGTTTATCTTCTAAAAAACGAATCAACTCTACTGCGGCATCTGTAGCGATTACACGTTCTACCATATGTGTTCCTCCTTACTGTATTAGAAGAATCCTAATTTATTTTCATCATAGCTAACGAGTAAATTCTTTGTTTGTTGGTAATGATCTAACATCATCTTATGATTTTCGCGGCCAATACCTGACAATTTGTATCCACCGAATGCGGCATGTGCTGGGTATTGGTGATAACAGTTCGTCCAAACTCGCCCTGCTTGTATGCCGCGTCCCATACGATATGCGGTATTCATATCGCGTGTCCATACACCTGAGCCTAAACCATAAAGTGTATCATTAGCGATTGCTAATGCTTCTTCTTCTGTTTTAAAAGTGGTTACAGAGACTACTGGACCAAATATTTCTTCTTGGAAGATACGCATTTTATTATTTCCTTTGAAAATAGTAGGTTTCACGTAATAACCACCCGCTAATTCGCCATCTAATGTATTGCGCTCTCCACCAATTAAACATTCGGCTCCTTCTTGACGTCCGATGTCAATATAAGATAGGATTTTTTCCATTTGTTCAGTAGATGCCTGTGCGCCCATCATTACGTCTGTATCTAATGGATTACCTACTTGAATTTGTTCAACACGTTTCATTACTTTTTCCATAAATTTATCATAAATAGACTCTTGAATTAATGCACGAGATGGACATGTACATACTTCGCCCTGATTTAATGCAAATAATACAAAACCTTCTACAGCCTTATCTAAAAAGGCATCATCTTTTGCCATCACATCTTCAAAGAATACGTTTGGTGACTTCCCACCTAATTCTAACGTTACAGGAATGATATTTTCAGTAGCATATTGCATGATTAGACGACCTGTTGTAGTCTCACCTGTGAAAGCAATTTTACCGATACGAGGGTTTGTTGCTAACGGTTTCCCTGCTTCTAATCCAAAACCATTTACAATATTAACAACACCTGCTGGCAATAAGTCTTCAATTAATTCGATTAATACTAAAATGGAGGCTGGTGTTTGTTCTGCTGGCTTTAACACTACACAGTTACCCGCAGCTAATGCAGGCGCTAATTTCCAAACCGCCATTAATAACGGGAAGTTCCACGGAATAATTTGACCAACTACCCCTATTGGCTCATGAAAGTGATAAGCTACTGTATTATTGTCAATTTGGCTAATTGAGCCTTCTTGTGAACGTAGTGCACTTGCAAAATAACGGAAATGATCGATTGCTAATGGAATATCTGCATTTAAAGTTTCACGCACAGCTTTACCATTATCCCATGTTTCAGCTACAGCTAATTTTTCTACATTTTGTTCCATGCGATCTGCAACACGTAGTAAAATATTAGCTCGGTCTGTAGGAGACATCGTGCCCCATGCATCTTTAGCGGCATGCGCAGCATCTAAGGCTAACTCAACATCTTCTGCTGTTGACCGTGCGACTTGGGTAAATACTTTACCTGTCACTGGTGTCACATTATCAAAATACTGACCTTTAACAGGTGGTGTCCACTTACCACCTATAAAGTTATCGTATCGCTCTTTATAGTTTACTACTGCGCCATCGGTATTCGGGTTTGCATATATCATCATTAATCTCTCCTTTTCCTCATCTTATTTTGAAGTATTTTCTCGTATTCACCACAAAAACACACTTCTTACGCTTATTTTGTCACATCGTTTAAAGTTAATCAATTTTTTCGAACTATTCTGTTAAAATTATTTTTCTTCTTGATCTAATCGATTTGTATCGTGTTCTTGTATCATTTTTGCCACATCTTCTACTTGTCCGAGTAAAGATACAGGGTCTGAGAACTAAAAACGATAAATAGCTTCTTCAAACAAGTTATTTTCTTTATGTGCCAGTAATTCTTCATCATACTTAATAAACCGATCTGCTGATTTATCAACAGCTACAAACACATCGTCACCTGCGTACTCATTTAATACTTCTTTTGAAACAAATTCCTAAGATTTCTCTTTAGTCACTACTGTATCTCCAAATGTTGGCGCTTATAAAGCCACACCTTGATATGCGAGTTATTTTCAAATTACTCACAAAATCTTGTATACTAGAAAAATCAATGAAAATAGGTGATGTACATGAGAATTAATAAATTTTTAAGTGAGACGGGCATGGTATCTCGCCGTGGTGCAGACAAATGGGTGGCGGCTGGTCGCGTCAAAATTAACAATGAACTCGCAACTATTGGTAGCCGAGTGGAAACAACTGATAAAGTTTATGTAGATAATAAACTAGTAGAACGTGAACAACAATTAGTGTATATTGTGTTAAATAAACCTGTAGGGATAACGAGCACTACAGAACAACATATTGAAGGTAACGTTGTTGACTTTGTCAATCATCCTTTACGTATTTTTCATATCGGACGATTGGATAAAGACTCAGAAGGTTTATTATTGCTAACAAATGATGGTGATATTGTAAACGAAATTTTACGTGCTGAAAATCATCATGAAAAAGAATATATTGTACAAGTGGATCATCCTATAACAGATGAATTTTTACAAAAAATGAGCAGTGGTGTGCCTATTTTGGACACAGTTACACTACCTTGTCGGGTTGAAAAAATTTCACGTTATGTGTTCCGTATTATTTTAGAGCAAGGGCTAAATCGTCAAATTCGTCGCATGTGCTCTGCACTCGGATACAATGTGAAGCAATTGCAACGCATTCGCATTATGAATATTAAAATCGGCAATTTAAAAGTTGGGCAATGGCGTGATTTGACAGTGAACGAAAAAGATACTTTATTTAAATTACTGAATTATACACCTTCTCAATAACAATAGAAAACGAGGAATGATTATAATAATCATTCCTCGTTTTACTCTATATTATTTTGTAAAGTCAATTACCATACGGCCTGTGATTTTACCTTCTTCCATTTCTTCAAAGATTTCATTAATATCTTCAAGTGGTCGCAACTCAACTTTTGGTACTACTTTACCTTCAGCTGCAAATTGGAAAGCCTCTTGTAGATCTTGGCGTGTACCCACAAGTGAACCAATCACTTGAATACCATCTAATACAAGACGTGGAATATCTAAATCCATCTTATCCACTGGTAAACCAACCGCGACAACACGAGCACCTGCTTTTACAACATCAATCGCTTGATTAAATGGTGTTTTAGCAACCGCTGTGATCACTGTAGCATCTAGACCTTTACCACCTGTTACTTCTTTAGCCTTCTGTATAGGGTCTTCGTTTAATGAGTTAACAACTACATCCGCCCCTAACTCTTTTGCAAAGGCTAGTTTATCATCACTAATATCGAAAGCAATAACTTTTGCACCAAATACGTTTTTCGCATATTGGACAGCTAAGTTACCTAAGCCACCAATCCCAAAAACACCAATCCATTGACCTGGTCTAATATGAGATTCTTTTACTGCTTTATATGTTGTTACACCTGCACATGTAACCGATGAAGCTGCTGCTGGGTCTAAACCTTCTGGTACTTTCACAGCATAATCAGCTGATACAATAACTTCTTCTGCCATAGCACCGTCAACTGTATAACCTGCATTTTTCACATTACGACATAATGTTTCACGGCCTGTATTACAGTACTCACAGTTGCCACAACTTTCAAACATCCAAGCGATTGATACACGATCGCCCACTTGTAAAGAGGTAACACCTTCGCCTACTTCAATTACTTTACCGATACCTTCATGTCCTAAAATCACACCTGTTACATCACCAAAGTCTGCATTTTTCACGTGTAAATCTGTATGGCATACACCGCAAAACTCTGTTTTTACAAGCGCTTCCCCATGCTTTAACGGACGTAATTGCTTGTCTTCAATATTCACTTTGTGATCTTTCGTAACGATTGCTGCTTTCATTGTTGTAAACCTCCTCTTTTTTAGCTGTATTGAATGCGTTTTCAACACTGCACCATTATCTTATTACACTATTCTCATTTTGTATAGCAAAATGAATAGTGGTATTATTTTATCAAAATAGCTATTTAAATGACTAAAAAGAAATAAAAATGGTACATTAATTATAGAAATATTATATTTTACTTTTAATAATTAGTATTATTATTATAATTATTTTTTAACTCGTATTCTCGTATAAGTATTATTCTAATAAAAAAAGATTAGCTACAATTGCTAATCTTTTATCGATATTCTGTACTTAAAATCGCCATAATAATCTCATCACGATATACACCATCTAAACAAATTGCATCACGCCTCACACCTTCTTTAATAAAGCCTGCTTTTTCGTATACACGAATGGCACGAGGGTTGTGATTATATACTTCTAACTGTACTCGGTGCATCTCCATATCCTCAAAAGCAATGCGCAGCGCCTCTTTCACGGCTACACTACCATAACCTTTACCAAAGTGATTGCTGTCGTGAATGGCGATACGAAAACCAACGGCATGATTTTCTGTATCAATATTCATCAATGTAAAATCACCTATAGCTTCGTCATTTAGGCAAATCGCATAATCGCGACGTGTGTTATCTTCTGTTATTCGATCATAATAGGCTTCTAATTGCGCTAATGTAAATGTTGATTTTGTACCTGTCAAATAGCGAATTTCTTCGTCTTGAGTGGCACGTAAATAACTTTTCATGTGTTTTTTTTGCAGTGGCATAATTGTAAACATGTTCATTTCACCTCGTTCGTATTGTACCTAATAACGTACATGTTCCACAACATATTATGCCTTACCAACAATCCTTAACTGTAATTTTAAGCTACTACCAATTTTATAAACCACCTAAATAAGCTGCACGCACTTCATCACTTTCCTGTAATTCTTTAGCTGTACCTGCTAATACAATTTTGCCTGTCTCTAACACATAGGCACGATTAGCAACAGAGAGTGCCATATGGGCATTTTGTTCCACTAATAAAATGGTTGTTCCTTCTTTATTGATTGTCTCAATAATCGTAAAAATATTTTGTACCATTAGGGGTGCGAGCCCCATAGAAGGCTCATCTAATAATAGTAATTTGGGCTTTGCCATAATAGCTCTACCCATTGCCAACATTTGTTGCTCCCCACCTGACAATGTGCCAGATTGTTGTTTTTTACGTTCGAGTAGTCGAGGGAATAATTCATAAACATGTGCCAAGTCTTTAGCAATGCCTTCTTTATCTTTACGCAAATACGCACCTAAGTCTAAGTTTTCTTCCACCGATAGATTAGCAAAGACACGCCTTCCTTCTGGAACATGTGAAATGCCAGCCTTCACTATTGACTGTGCAGCTTTACCAGCAATGCTCTCACCTAAATACTCCACGCTACCTCTCTTGGGTTTTTGTAAGCCTGATAATGTTTGTAAGAGTGTACTTTTCCCAGCACCATTTGCACCAATTAATGTGACAATTTCACCTTCATTCACTTCTAAAGACAGGCCTTTTAATGCTTGTATGTTGCCATAATATACATCAATATCATCTACTTTAAGCATTTTCAACGACCTCCTCACCTAAATATGCCTCAATGACTTTTGGATTACTGCGAATCTCATTTGGATTTCCCTCTGCTATGAGTTGCCCATGATCGAGTACATAAATTCGCTCACAAATGCCCATCACAAGATGCATATCATGCTCAATTAATAAAATCGTTAAATCAAATTCTTTACGGATAAATGCAATGAGCTCCATTAATTCCCTTGTTTCTTGTGGATTCATTCCTGCAGCTGGCTCATCTAGTAATAATAGTTTGGGCTTTGCCGCTAAAGCACGCGCAATTTCTAAGCGGCGTTGCATACCATAAGGTAAATTTTTAGCGAGCTCATTTTTATAACGATCTAATCCGAAGATTTTTAAAAAAGCTGTCGCATCTTCTGCCATTTTAGCCTCACTCGTAAAATGATTAGGTAAGCGTAAGATCGATGATAGAATGGAATGTTTCGCTAGCCAATGATTTGCTACCTTTACATTATCGAGTACCGATAAATCTTTGAACAAGCGAATATTTTGGAAAGTACGACTAATACCACTTTGTGTTACCTTATAAGGAGGCTTACCATTTAATGTTTGACCAGCAAAGACTATTTTACCTTCAGATGGCTTGTATACACCCGTCAACATATTAAAGCTAGTTGTTTTTCCTGCGCCATTAGGACCAATCAACCCCACTAACTCGCCATTATTTAAATACAAATTAACGCCTTGTACAGCTTTAAGACCACCAAATTGAATACCCATATTCTCCACTTGTAATAATGTATTATTGGTCATGGTCTATCCCTCCCTTTTTCTTTGATTTAAAGAGGTCTGTAATTTCCTTTGTGCCAAGTAAGCCTGTTGGACGATATAACATGACTAAAATTAATACTAAACTATAAATAATCATACGCGTCTCAGGGAAGTTGCCTAAATAGGTGGATACTAGTGTTAATAACACCGCTGATATGATAGCACCTGATAAACTGCCCAAACCACCTAACACAACAAAGATTAAAATATCAAATGACTTTAAAAACCCGAAGGCTGATGGTTGAATAATAAAAACATTGTGTGAGAAAATACCACCTGCAACCCCCGCAAAGAAAGCACCTAATGCAAAGGCTGTTACTTTGTAATACGTGGTATTAATGCCCATCGCATCTGCGGCAATTTCATCTTCTCTTATCGCAATACATGCTCTACCATGACGGGATTTTGTGAAATTGGAAATCACAATGATCGTAATAAGTGCCGCAAAAAAGGCATAGGTCCAATTTGATAATTGCGTAACTTGCATACCTGCTGCACCCCCAACATAATCAATATTGAGGAATGTAATACGTATAATCTCAGCAAAACCTAATGTAGCAATTGCCAAATAGTCACCCTTCAAGCGCAAGGTAGGAATCCCTACAATTAATCCTGCTAATGTAGCAACGATAGCGCCAACTAAAATGGCAACAATAAATGGCATACCTAGCTTCATAGTAAAGATTGCTGACACATAAGCACCAATGGCTAAAAAGCCTGCATGCCCAATTGAAAACTGCCCTGTCACACCAATGACTACATGCAAACTCACAGCTAACATGATATTAATACACATGGTGATTAGCATATTTTTATAATACATATCAATAATATTTAGTGATATTAGCGCTTGACCTACGGCGTAAATAACGAGCGCTAGAATGAGATAACTCCAAAATATTTTCGACTTTTTCATCTTCACTCACCTACACTTTCTCTCGAGTATTTTTACCGAAAATACCCTCTGGTCTAAAGATTAGGATTAAAATTAAGATGATAAAGGCTGCTGCATCACGCCATAATGAGAAGCCTAAAGCACTTACAAAGGTCTCTACTACACCAAGTAACATGCCGCCAACCATAGCACCTGGAATAATGCCAATACCACCTAGTACTGCTGCTACGAACGCTTTTAATCCAGGAATAATCCCCATAAAAGGATCTACTTTTGTGTAATAAACACCAAAAATAACGCCTGCTGCTCCTGCTAATGCAGAGCCAATCGCAAATGTTGCTGAAATAGTGTTATCGACGTTAATGCCCATCAAGCGTGCAGCATCCGCATCATGAGACACAGCACGCATAGCCTTACCAATTTTTGTTTTTTGTACAATGAATTGTAGTAATAACATTAAAACAATCGATACTGCTAAAATTAAAATAGAGGTCTTACTAATTTGCACACCTAATATGGTGATGTTTTTCTCTACAAAAAGATCAGGATACCCTTCTGGTTGAGCTCCTCGGAAAAAGACAACGGTATATTCAATTAATAATGAAACACCAATCGCTGTAATTAAAGCGGCTATTCTTGTAGAATTACGCAACCTTTTATAAGCAACGCGTTCAATAATGACACCAAAAACTGCACAGAGTATCATCGCTAATAATAAAGCTGGAATAAAGCCCATATCCCAACGTACCATGGCATAAAAGCCAATAAAGCCACCTATCATAAAGACATCGCCATGAGCAAAGTTAATTAATTTAATAATGCCGTATACCATCGTGTAACCTAATGCAATTAGGGCATAAATACTCCCCAATGACACGCCATTTATTAGTTGTTGTATCCACTCCATCACTTTCACTCCTTTGACCGCTTCTTTAACAGAAAAAAAGAGGGCGAATTCGCTCGCCCCCATACAAACTCCTACTTACGGATTTACTTTAGAGTTGAACTTTTGTTTACCGTCTACGTATTCGAGAACTGTTGCCGTTTTAACTGGGTTGTGGTTTTTGTCAACTGTGAACTTACCTGTTACAACAGTTAAGTCTTTTGTATCTGCTAATGCTTGTTGGATTTTATCGCCATCTGTTGAGCCTGCTCGTTCAATAGCATCTTTTAAGAAATAAATACTATCATAGCCCAGTGCATTAAAAGCATCTGGTGATTTATCGCTAAACTCTTTTTTAAATGCGGCTACAAATGATTGGATTTTTTCTTCAGGGTCTTCTGCTGAATAGTGATTTGTAATATACGTATTATCTAATGCTTTTGCTCCTGCTAACTCTACTAATTTAGGTGAGTCCCAACCATCAGCTCCCATAAGCGGCACATCAATCCCTAACTCACGTGCTTGCTTAATAATTAGCCCTACTTCCTCATAGTATCCAGGAATAAAAACAAAGTCCGGGTTAGAAGCTTTAATGCGTGTCAATGTTGTCTTAAAGTCCGTATCTTTTGCTACGTATGCCTCTTCACCAACAACCTTTCCACCTTTTTCCTCAATAGTTTCTTTAAAGGCTGCTGCAAGCCCCTTCGCATAATCAGAGGCATTGTCGGCAAAAATAGCAACGTTTTTAGCATCTAATTCATCAACTGCAAAGTTAGCGGCTACAGTCCCTTGGAATGGGTCAATAAAACATGTACGGAAAGCATATTCGTTGATTGAGCCATCTTCATTTACTGTAATATTTGGGGCTGTTGCTGCTGCTCCTACGATTGGTATTTTATTTTCATTAGCAATTTGTACAGTGGCTATTGTGTTACCTGATGTCGCAGGTGACAACATAGCTACAACTTTATCTTGCGTAATTAACTTCATAGCTTGTGAAGCTGATTCGGCATTCTCTGATTTATTATCTACTTTTATTAATTCGATTTTTTTGCCATCAATACCGCCAGCGTCATTAATTTCCTTCACAGCCAATTCTGCCCCTTGACCAATCGAAGAGCCATATGAGGCTACAGGTCCTGATAATTCAAGGTTGGCACCAATTTTAATCGTATCGCTATCTGATTTGCCGCCACTTGATGAATTGCTCTCTTTGCCATCGCCCGTCCCACATCCTGCTAATACACCGGCTAATAAAGAAGTAGCTAGAAATACAGAGCCAACTTTTTTAAACTTATTACTCTCTGCCATAATGATTCCCCCTACACTTGATGTTTTTAGATAAGTTCGATATTTCTGATAAGTATATACAATTTATTCCCTTTGTACAATACTATTTTCTTTATTTTCTGAATATAATAAATAATAAGTCTTTTTATACAGCAAATATTTTACCCTATTTAGGAATCTACATACCCTTTTCTTTATTTTTTTGTTTTTTACAGCGAATCTCCGTTTTTTTACGTTAATCAGAGTTATTCTCTTACATGCTTTCCATACACGTTGAGACACTTCACCATAATAAAAAAGAGCAACTACAATATTACATGTAGTCACTCTTTTGATTATTTGTTGTTATTTTGTGTTGTGTGCTCCGTGCGTGGATTATCTTCTAAGTAGGGTTGTAAGTAGGATTCCCTTAATTCATGACGCATCCATCCCATAATGCCAAGTATCATCACAAACGTAGCAAGAGCTAGTAAAAACGATTTTCCTGAGTCTTGCTCACTTGCCTTATACAAAAGGGCACATAAAATTAAAGTGAACATAATAGAAAGAATTAATAATGTGGTGAGTAAGAGATCTTCACCCATATATAACATACGAATTTCAGGTTTGAATGAGAATAACAGTAAAAAACCTGCCACTAATTGCACCACGGTTACCCAAAAACCTACTTTAGCACCGTTACGTTTTAGTGATACTTCATCTTCTTGTAATACATGCTTTCTCTTTTTAAAACTATAGAAAATAAAGAAATAAAAACCACCTGTTGCTATTGAAGCAAGCATAAAGTGCAAGTAACGTTGCCATATTTGTGGATAATGGAATAAGCTATGGAAAAAACCATTTGCTGTTGCCCATTGCTCCGGATATAGCATAGATACCACATTTACGATAAATATGAGTGGTACAAAGAATAAAATTGCCATTGCGCCTATACCAAAAAATAAATGAAGACCTTTTTTGTGTTGCCAACGCTCCCACGTAAATTTATAAACATATAACATAAGAAATGCTACAATCAATAAAATTAATACACTCAACCACGCTTTACCAATTAAAATCGTAGATGAATAAAAGTATTGTGTATAAATTACGCTAATCATTAACAGAGGCCCTACGCCTAAAACGACAGCAATACTCTTATGAATGGAAGCATGATAGGAAGCGATTTTCGCCATATTATCATATTTTCTATTCTTTTTAATGATACCAAAAGTCTCTAAACCTACTGCTCCAGCTGTTAAAGAAATCGTAAAGTTTACAAATATGATGTGCAATAAGAAGGTTATGACGATTAATACTTCTAATAAACCAATAGGGGCTGGTATTGGTAATACATTATCTGGTGAGATGGAGGCTACTATCATTGTTGACTCACCTCTTTTTTATTTGTTCGCTTACCATTAATTTCTGTGCTTAAATAAGCAGCTAGCGCTTCTAACTCTTCATCCGTCCCCATAAAGGGAGGCATAGCTACACGTACATTATGCATCGTTGGAATGAATGAAGTCATATCATCCTCTGTCCAGCCATCCATGCGATTAGTAAGAGAACGCTTTGAACGCCAGCCATCCACTGTATGACATGTTATGCATTGCCCAATAAATACTTCTCGCCCTGCATCTACCACATTGTCTTCTGTTATCTCACGTTCTTTTGCCCATGTGGCATGTTTTAAAAAGCCTTCTTCGTCGTACTTCTCTCGGTTTTCTTCAAGTAAACCGTTAGCATACATATAATCATAAATAATAAAAGGTTTACGAATAGACTCTCGTACTACCTCAAATTCACCAATAAACGCAACGGAAGAACCCATCACTATTAACGACAAAATCCAAGGTACAGCTTTTGGTTTTACAATCATCCATATTAAATAAATGATGAGAATAGCAAAGGCAATACCATTTAATGTTTTAAACACATTTTCTGGCATACCTGTCGACCATACAATCATGTCATATGCATCTGTTGGGATTGACCATAAATACCATAAACCTAAAACAAATACTGCTGGTAAGGAAATAGCACCCCATAAACCAAATACATGGAACACTTCCTGTCTCAACGCCACGTCTTTTACACGCCATCTAATAAAGAAAGATAATAATGCAATGGCTAATAAGATGGCTAAAAACATGCGGAAACCTAATGAAGGTAAATAAGTAGGATTAATAAAAGCATTCCAAAAAGCATGTGTTTCCACCCATAAACCAGGTGTTAGTTTAGCGGCTAACACACCTGTGATAATCGCCATTGTCATCCAAGAAGCAAAAGCTAATACGATACCTAATTTAATATGACGCGCTTTGGCACGTCCATCTTGCCATTTATCCCATGTGTAATAATAAAGAATTAATAATACAACTTCCGTAATAAATACAATCCATTCTGCTACCCACGCCCAGAAGAAAATACGTAGTAATGCACCAATGGAGTCTGGTTGAATAACCGTTGTGGAAAACCAAATTCCCACTCCTGTCATAGCCCCCATAGTTGTCGTAATAATGAGCACCCATTTGGCAATCTTTTTGGCTAATGCATCCAATGCTAGATTTTTAGTACGATGTGCGCGATACTCCATCGTTACCATTAATGCAATTGTCCCAATGGCTACCCCATGACTAATAACAACATGGATAATAGCAATTAACGCAATCACTGAACCATTACCAAACCAAGAAAAATCTATCGATGGAAAATTCAATCTGTTTCCTCCTTTCTGTTTCTGCATTATCGTACTAAATGAAAGTGAAGGAACGTTGAAATGCTTGTGAAATCAAAGTGTAATCGCAATTGTTACTCATTTTGCCATATAAAATTCACGGCAATTTCGCCTTTGTGAAATAAAAATATCGTTGTTTTACTTAGGTAAGGTATACTTACAGTAAAAGGGGGTTTATGATGTATAAACATATTCTTGTTGCTGTAGATGGTTCTGACAACTCTATACGAGCAGCAAAGGAAGCTCATAAATTAGCTCATGCCACGGCTTTTATTGAACTGGTGTATGTGAGTGAGACAGATGAAGTATTGGCAACTAAAAGTTATAATGGGGCTTCTAACTTAACGGAGATTGAGCGCAGAAGAAAAATCGCAAATATTGAAAATATATTAAAGCAAGACAATATAGCTTGTAAATTGACGATGCTCCAAGGCAAACCTGCTGAAGAGATTACACATTACAGTAAAGAAAAAAATGTAGATATTATCATTGTTGGTAAAAGGGGCTTGCACGCCTTGCAATCACTGTTATTAGGTAGTGTAAGTAGTAAAATCATTAAACATGCTCATTGCCCTGTCTTAGTTGTTATGGACCAACATTAATCCTGTAAAAAGCACCCTACTATTTGATATAGGGCGCTTTTTTTATGAGTTTACTGCTTATCATAGCAAAGAGGCTGTATAAAATTAGGGTGAGGGCTGCAATTGTAATAATACCATGCCACCCTTTACATACCCATACGTGACCAAAAGCCGAGCTACCAATGGCAACACCAATATAATAAGAGACTAGGTATAGGCTTGAAGCGCCACCCTTATGATGTTGTGCTTTCATATTAACGGAGGTTGCCATAGAAGAATGCGCAACAAAAAATCCTAAACAAATTACACACATACCAAGTACAATACCTATAGTTGTAGGCACTAGTGTAAGTAAAATACCGATAATCAAGAATACAATCCCACTTGTACGAATATGCACTAATCCATATTTTGTAGCCAAATATCCTGCCAGAGGAGCACCTACAATCCCAAACCCATATGTTATATACACTAATGAGATATCTTGTAAACGCCAATGATAAGGTGATGACTGTAAATAAAAGGGTAAATATGTCCAGACACTTGTAAAACTAACTTGTAAAATAAGACCAAACATAAATAACAATACTAATCGCGGATTTTTTAGATGTATTAAAAGACCTTTCATATCTTGGGTCATAGTAACCTGACTTGCTCTAAAATTAGTAGATGGCGGAAGCAAACTGATGACGATTATAAAAGTAATCAATCCTAAAATCGCCAACACATATATCGCAAAAATCCAAGAATGATTTTCTGTCAATGTGCCTGTTATAACTCTACCTATCATCCCACCTACACTATTAAATGAAATGTATAAAGCTGTTGCCGTACCTCTAAATTTAGGGTGGATTTCTTCACCAATATAAGCAAGTGCCACTGCTGCCACACCTGCTAACATAAACCCTTGCAAAAATCGTAAAATAACAATCCAAATAAAATCTTGTACGGAAGGCAAAATAAAAAAAGGTAACGCTACAAATAAAATAGAGAATTTTACAAATTTTTCACGTCCATAACGGTCTGATAAAAAGCCAATGACTAATAACCCTAGAATCAAACCTGCTGTCATCGCTGACATACTCAGACTAGCGTATGTAATGGAAATATCAAATTCATTTGTTAAAATCGGCAGTAATGGCTGAAATGCGTACATTACAGAAAAAATATAAGTTGAAGCCATACCTAAACTTACAATAACACCCCAAAATTTTGCATCTCGCATCGTATAACCGTCATGCATCCAATCCCCCCAGTTTGTTATTAGTGTACTACTTCATGAATCAAGAGAAAATTAATAATTTAAGGGCGATTAGCGAATGGAGTGAAAATCTAAACAATAAATGTTATAAAAATACATTTATGGTATACTGCGATCAAGGGGTGAAAAAATCGATTTACTTACATTATTAATGGAACGAGGTCTACTACTTCTTCCTATATATATCATGTTAATTTGTTTCATAATAGTATTCTTCTCTCTTTTTAAAAGTAAGCGTCACCTTTCTAGATTCGCTTTACTAACCATCAGCACATTTTATTTATTGTTCATTATTGCTATTCTAATATTGATCTTTTTTATTATATTCTTTGGATATAATACACATTAAATACTCTTTTATAACAAACAACGATAGCAAAAATAAAAAGGTTGTGAGATTTAAAAAAATCACACCGCCTTTTTTATTTTGTATACTTCTAGTCATTTATGACAAAAAATAATCTACTTTTTTATTCACAACAATTTCCACAAATTTTGTAGATGCTGGTGACAAGGGTACGCTCTTTAAATAACAAATACCAATAGCTCGCTTAGGTATTGGCTCCATTAATTGCACTTCTTGTAAGACACCACTCTCTAAATAGTTTTTTGAAAACTCCTTTGTTACACAGGCAATACCTAAGTTAATTTTTGCAAAGTCTAGTAATAATTCATGAGAGCCTAGTTCAAATTCAGGAGCCATCTCAATTCCTCGTTCTGCCATAAAATCATCCATAAAACGTCGAGAATTTGAGCTTTGTTCAAGGCATATTAAGGGCCACTTAACTAGCTCTTCAAACGTGACAGGTTGTGAAAACATTTTATGGTATTTCTCACCATAAACAAACGTATCTTGTACTTCGTCACACACAATTAATTTTAGTTTAGGGTCATCAATGGGAAAATTACATAATGCAACATCAATTTCGCCTGTCTTTAAAATACGACATAGTTCGGAAGTTGTACCATTAACCAATTTAAATTTAATATCCGGATACAAATTATGAAATGTTTCTAGATAGGGCAACAAGAAATAACGCGATATCGTATCTCCAACACCAATCGCTATTTTGCCCGCACGTAATGTTTTAAACTCTTGCATCTTTTTTTCACCAGAGTCAATTAAATTCAGCGCCGAGTGTACATAATCGTACAAAAGTTTACCCTCTCGTGTTAATGATACGCCTTTTGGTGTACGGTTAAAGAGACGCATTTCAAGTTCTTCTTCCAATTGCATGATGGATTGGCTCACTGCAGGTTGTGTTAAATAAAGCGTTTTAGCTGCTTTAGAAAAGCTTTCACTAACAGCTACTTGACTAAAAATACGATATAAATCTAATTTACTTACCATATAAGCACTCCTTATACCTAATATATCATATATTCATTTTACTTATATCTATAAACCATGTATAGTACAAGAGTAGTTCAATTTTAAATTACGCAAGCGCGTAAAAAGGAGCGAATCTTAGTGGAACGAACAGTTGGTACAGTAACAAGAGGTCTTCGTTGCCCTATCATTAATAAAGGCGACAGCATTGAACAAATCGTTGTAGATAGCGTATTACGTTCATCAAAAGCTGAAGGATTTGAAATTCAAAATAAAGATATCGTAGCAATTACAGAATCAATCGTAGCTCGTGCTCAAGGCAACTATGCTTCAATCGATCAAATCGCTAAAGATATTACGAATAAATTTGGCGACAATACAGTAGGTGTTATTTTCCCTATTTTAAGTCGTAACCGTTTTGCAAACTGCTTACGTGGTATTGCACGTGGCGCAAAAAAAGTAGTTATTATGCTAAGCTACCCATCAGATGAAGTCGGCAATCATCTTGTTTCACTAGATGCTTTAGACGAGAAGGGTGTAAATCCTTGGACGGATACATTAACAGAAGCTCAATTCCGTGAACTATTTGGTTATAACAAACACCGCTTTACAGGTGTCGATTATATTGAATACTATAAAGAGTTAGTGGCTGCTGAAGGCGCTGAATGTGAAGTTGTCTTCTCGCAAAAGCCAAAAACTATTTTACAATATACAAAACATGTCTTAACATGTGACATTCATACACGTTACCGTACAAAACGTATTTTAGAAGACAATGGTGCAGAAAAAGTATTTACTTTAGATGATATTTTATCAACATCTGTGGATGGCAGTGGCTATAATGAACAATATGGTTTATTAGGCTCTAACAAATCAACAGAAGATGGCGTTAAGTTATTCCCACGTGAGTGCCAACCTGTTGTAGACAAAATCCAAGAGATTTTACGTAAAGAAACAGGCAAAGATGTAGAAGTTATGATTTATGGTGACGGCGCATTCAAAGATCCTGTAGGTAAGATTTGGGAACTTGCTGACCCTGTCGTTTCGCCAGCATATACAGATGGCTTAGATGGTACACCTAATGAAGTCAAACTAAAATATTTAGCAGATAATAATTTCTCTGGTTTACGTGGTGCTGAGTTAGAAGAAGCGATTAAAAAACATATTAATGAAAAAGACGAGGACCTTACAGGCGCAATGGAAGCACAAGGTACAACGCCTCGTAAGCTAACAGATTTAATCGGTTCTTTAGCTGACTTAACTTCTGGTAGTGGTGATAAAGGTACACCAATCGTATATATTCAAGGTTACTTTGATAACTTTACAAAATAAAGAAAAGCAGTAGCGCTCATCATCTCGCTACTGCTTTTTCATATTTTATGATAAATACATAAATTTACTTTAAACCAACCATCTTCTATCTTAAAAGTAATCTTACTGTTCTCTTCATAATTAACGAGACGCTTCACGCTAACAAGACCTACACCTTCATGATTTTTCTTTAAAGATACTTGTGGCTCTAATACCTCTTCCATGTTAAGTGGGACATCACCAATAAAATTATTTAATTGTATCTCCATGTAATTATCATATTGAATAATGGACATTTCAATCGCCTTTTGGTGATACATGTCGCAAGCTTCAATTGCATTATCCCATAAAATACCTAGTATGCGGTTTAAAGCTAACTCATCAAATTGTACTTGCTCTAAATCTTCTGAGACATGTAACTTTGGTTGATAGCCTTTTTCAATAGATGTATTGATCTTTTGAAATAATAAACCTTTAATACTTCGAATATGAATGCGTTGTAAATCAATGATAGATGCTGATGTAGCAATACTTTTTTGTTCAATCTTACTAATGTGCATCGTAAAGTACTCTTCTAGTTTGTCCCACTCTTTTGCCATAATATATCCTTGCAAACTAAGCAAAATATTAACATAGTCATGACGAAATAAACGCATATCCTCGTTGGTTTTCTCTAATGTTTCGATATAGGTCATGAAAGCCTCATGTTCACGTTCTTTTAACACAAAGTTCTTTTCATTCAGTGCTAAGTAAATACTTCCTGATGTGATGGCACCTAATAAAATAAATAATAATAAAAACAAAACAAAATTAACGCGTGTTGTTTCTGTTGAATTAATATCAATAACCGCAAAAATATTATAATAAAATCCAAACATAATAACGAGTGACAATACATTTAAGAAAATACTTAATACAATATTTTTCAACGCATTTTTTAAAAATACGCGATACAGCCTAACATATAAATATTCTAATACAAAAACAACGACGACATACGTACTTAAACGGACATAAACATATGAGTCTGCCTTTATATTTAATAAACTTAATAGCGCGCCATTCATATGGTCAGCTAAAATAAGCAAAATAAAGGTTAATGAAATAGTGAACAAAATTACCATCTTGCGATAATAAATACTGACTAAAACATAAATACTTACGATGAAATACATGATACCAACAGTCTTAAGTGTAGAAAATAATATCGTAGCTGGCAATAACACCAACACACCTGCAAGCAAAAACAAACGAATTGAAATACGGTTCTCCATTACATAACTACACACAACAATTAATGTCACAAACTGTATAAGTATACTGATAAAGTCTAATAAACTTATGGCTAGCATAAAAAACCTCCTATTCGTCATTATAATCGAATAAGAGGCAAGTATCTCTATTATTTTTCTTCTTCTTGTAATACTTTAGGCATCTCTACCTCATACGTGAATCCTGTGCATACTTTCTTCGTACCTAAGCCACCAAAATTAACGAATACATTACGTACAATTCCTAAAACTGAATTTAGCATGAATCACACCTCCTATTCTTTAATAATTGAAAGACTAATGTAAATGCTTGAAAGCTAACCCCTAATAGCACATAACTATGATATTGTGGGGGGGTTACCACGTATACTAAAATAATAATGACAATGCGAACTAAAGCTGACTGATGTAACTTTGCTTTATGTTCACTTGTTAATCTATATTGCTTGGTATCAACAGGCCCTAATACGCCAATAATACTCACAGCTACCAAGCCTAATGGAATTAATATATATTCATTTAACTGTGTTAAAGGTAATGAAAAAGGGATAAGTACAAAAATTGTTACGCTAACAAGTGTGCACCCCAAACTGCTAGGATAATGCCAACCATATGTTACTTGCCTAAAAAGATAAAAACTACAATGGGCAATGAGTGTTTCGATACCTATACCTAATAAAATGGCTAAACCATACACTACGATACCCTTGGTCAATGTATCATAAAATAAAGCAACACCATACTGTAACTTCGCTTGATCTTTGTCAGACATTTGCTCTGTTATCAACGTTTGAATCGTTCGCTCTTTAATCATTGAAAGCATATACTATCACCCACAATCATTATTTTTATGAATCATTTTTTTAGATTAAACGTATTATATATTAAATAACACAAAGGAGCGATTAATATGCTAGTAACAACAACACCTCAGGTAGAAGGTCATGAAATCATGGAATATCATGGGATAGTGAGTGGGGAAGCGATCATGGGTGCTAATGTCGTACGTGATATTTTTGCCTCTGTAACGGATATTATTGGAGGACGCAGTAGCGCTTATGAAGACAAACTCGCTGAAGGACGTAAAATTGCTATTCAAGAGATGGAAGAACGTGCTGCAGCTTTAGGTGCTAACGCTGTAGTAGGTGTCGATTTAGATTTTGAGACATTACGTGATGGCATGATGATGTGTGTAGCAGCTGGTACTGCTGTAACCATTCGCTAACAACTAACAAGGAAAAGCTCTTTTATCAGCTTTTCCTTTTTTATTCGTGTATACTACATATCATCTTATGCATGAAGGAGGTTACAGATGAAACTCTACCTAGATACACCTCAAGTCATAGCTGGTGTGACATTAAAGTCTAATCATAATGAATGTAATAATATGGCTTTGCATGTTTGTGAAGACTCAAAAACTATTATTAACAATCGGCAACAGTTAGCTAAAACACTAGATGTTTCTTTAAATCAATTTGTTTGTGCTAATCAAACGCATAGTGCTAATATTCATCGCGTAACAGCAGATGATCTTGGACGAGGTGCTTTTACTAATCAAGATGCTATTCCGAATACAGATGCCTTATATACATGTGAAAAAAATGTTGTGTTGTGTAGCTTTACAGCGGATTGTGTACCTGTACTCTTTTTTGATAATACGCACTCACTCATCGGTGCTATTCATTCTGGTTGGCAAGGCACTGTGAAAGAAATCACTAAAAAAACTATGTACCATCTTATCGCTAATGAAGGCTGTCTACCTGAAAATATCCATGTAATGATAGGCACTGCTTTAAGCCAAAAGAGATTTGAGGTAGATCAAGATGTGTATGATCAATTTTTGTCTTTAGGTTATGCCAATGAATTTATGTACTTTAATGCAGAAACCAATAAATATCATATTGATAATCAACAAGTGGTGAAACAGCAATGCTTATTACATCATATTCCTGAGCATAATATTTATGTCGATACCTCTTGTACATATGATGATGAACAAGGATTTTCTTATCGTCAAGATCGTAGTTGTGGTCGTCATCTCAATTTTATTATGCAAAAATGATACAGAAAGCAGTCCCAATTTCTTACTGACAAGAAATTAGGATTGCTTTCTTTCTTTTTATGCTATACCATTAATTCATAGTAATCTTATAAACATTAAAGGAGTGGACAGTAATGACGGATAAAACAAATGTGGAAAGCTTTGATTTAGATCATACAAAAGTAGTTGCCCCTTACGTTCGTTTAGCTGATATCAAAAAAGGCACGAATGGTGATGAAGTTTATAAGTATGATGTTCGTTTTAAACAACCTAATAAAGCACATATGGCAATGCCTGCATTGCACTCACTAGAACACTTAACAGCTAATAGTATTCGTAATTACAGTGATAAGGTGATTGATTTTTCACCTATGGGTTGCCAAACGGGATTTTACCTCTCGCTCATTAATCATGCCGATTATGAAGATGTCTTACACATCTTAGAACAAACGTTGCAAGAGGTACTACAAGCAACAAGTGTACCCGCTTGTAATGAAGTACAATGTGGTTGGGCGGCAAGCCACGACTTAGCAGGTGCACTGGCATTGGCTAAAGAATTTTTAGCGCAACGTGATGAGTGGCACATCGTATTTTAATATTTAACGCCATAATTAAAACAGGCACTGACGTTATAATAATCGTCAGTGCCTGCTTGATATACGTTACGCATTTATTTCGTCTCTTGTAGCAATGTCATATAAAAGGCTACCGCTTTGATCATGGCATCCTTTGTAATACGCTCATTTGTACCATGCATCTTTTGGAGACCATCTTCTTCCATCATAATAGGTAAAAAACGATACGTATCATCTGCGGCTCTTGCATAATGTTTCGCGTCTGAGCCCGCAATCATAATATAAGGCGCAATAATGGCATCTGGATAAGTATCGCGAGCTGCTTGTTGAATAGCTTGGAATGCTCCATTGCTTGTTGAGGATACTGGTGAGGCTTCGTTACCTTCAACTGTTACGTCAATAGCTTCATCATCAATTATCTTTTCAATATCTTTTTGTAAGCTCTCTAATGTGTCTTGTGGCATCACACGAACATTAATATTCGCTTGTGCCTTCTCCGGTAATACATTCGCCTTCTCACCCGCGTGAAAGATCGTTGGCGCAATTGTTGAACGCATAACAGCTGCAGTAGCTGGTTTACCTAATAAAATCTTTGTGATCACGGGTTGGAAAAGCCAGGTATTTTCAAAGACATATTTGTAACCAAAGCTCATTTCTGGTGCTACAAATTCAAATAACTCTTTTGTTGGGCCATCAAAATGGGCTTTAAATTGTTGTTCTTCTAATTTGGCAATTGCCTTTGAAATACGACCTACATTTGTAATAGTAGCAGGTTGTGAAGAATGCCCACCACTTCCTGTTGTTGTGAGTGTCACGTCTGCCATACCTTTTTCGGCTACACCTATAACGCCTACAGGAGCTTTAATCCCCGGAACCATATTTGTTACGATAGCTCCGCCTTCATCCATAACATACGCTAATTGGATATTTTGTTCGTTCAAATAATCCGTAATTTTAGCAGCACCTTCATCTCCACCAATCTCTTCATCATGCCCAAATAACAAATAAATATCTTGCGGTGGTTGATAGCCTTCTTTGACTAATTGTTCCGCAGCTTCTAAAATACCAATGACACCAACCTTATCATCTAAAGTACCTCTCCCCCAAACAAACTCTTCTGTTATGGTGCCGCTGAATGCTTCTTCTTCCCAATCATTCTCTGTTCCTTTTAATACGGGGACAACATCATAATGTGCCGCCAAACCTATAGGTCGTGCTTTTGGATTAGTACCTTCCCATCGATAAATTAAACTGTATTCATTAATGCGCTCTAGCGATAAATTTTCATGCACTAATGGGTATGTCTCAGCTAAAAAACGAATAAATTTATCAAATTCACTATAGTCAATTTGATCACGATTCTCATAGGATATGGTTTTAATTTTCACAGCGCTGGATAAATTATTAATAATACGATTCTCATCTAATGTGTGTGTTTGTTGTTTAGCAGTAGGCTGTTTTGATTTAGCTAGTAATGTTTTTGTTACCGTAAAGCCAATGAATATCACGAAAATAGCAACGATACTTATTATTATTTTCTTTTTCATTGTAATGCCCCCTTTTCAATAGCATACCTTATACTTGGCATGAAGTGGAAAATATTAACCTTGCAGTAACTCATCAATCCAATGTTGAATTTTAGCACCTTCTGCAAAGGTGACTGTATTTTTTGCATGTATAATGGCATCCAATAATGAGTGATCCGTTGTGGTAGGCTCAATCTGCTGTTGCATGCCATCTCTATTAGTTACATAAATATCTGCCCAGTCTTGAATAGTAACATTTTGTTTTGTTCCATATATGGTATACGTAAGTTTTTCTTTGCCTGCTTGTTGAGTTATCGCATTACATAGTAATGGTATTTTTTGCACCATTCCAATTGCTACAGCAGCTGTCTCACATTGTGTTTCGTCTAGAGGATAATTGGTTTGATGTGCTGTGAATACAATATCTCCAAATAAATGATGGGTCAGTTGCAAATAATGCGGGAAGATTTCACGAATAAAGCCACCTTGTGCTCGTGTAGCAATCCATGGATTTTGTTGCCATGGTCTCGGCCACACAGGAAAATAAGCTTGAAACTCAATACGTAAAATGTCACCCAACTCACCTTGCGTGATTTTTTCTTTAAGCGTTTGCACAGCAGCGCTATACATCATAGGAAAGTGCATAGCTGTTTTCACCTGGTATTTGTCAGCTAACACAACCATTTGCTCGCCTTCCTTAGCATCATGTGCCAATGGTTTTTCACATAAAATATTAGAGCCGCGCTCGGCTACTTGTGCTGCTAACGCATAATGGCTCATAGGCGGCGTACCAATATAAACCCAATCAGCTTGTAAAGCTAATAAATCATGTAATGTAGCCATCTGATTTAATTGATACATACTTGCTACTGTTGTTAATCTTTCCTCATTCTCATCATATACGCCTACAATCTCACAAGTAGGATGTGCTTGTATTTGTTTAATAATACGTTCGCCCACCACGCCTGTACCAATAACGGCAAATGTTGTTTTTTTCATCGCTTTTCACCCTATCTCTTTGTAATACTAAAACATTATCATAACTAGCTGACTCACGTATGATTTTTTTGCGTTATTACACCATAAACCTGTATTAACTAATATTACTGTTACTTAATACAACTATAAATAGTAAAGCAAGCCATAACAAAAAACTAACGTACTAAACGTTGTATCAACAAAAAATTCGTTCTTTAAAACAAAAAAGGGGTAAAGAGAATTGTTACGATTCCCTTTACCACTTCCTCTTCTACTTGCCAAAACGTTGGCGATAGCCACACTTACGGCATAATTCCTCAACGGCTTCTCGGCGAGAAAAACCATCTACAATATTCGTAGCTCGCTCATTCGTAATAATCTCTGAAAAATCTTGTTGATTAATATTGCCGAGGTTAATGACACCTTCTCCGTCTAAACAACAAGGAATCACAGTACCGTCTGCTAAAATACCTGCTTGTGTACGTAAACCATAGCAAAAACCTTTCCCATCGTCTTCTTCCTCATGCAGAGCGGGCCATTTAAATTCATAATCTTGATTAATATAAACGCGATCTGCAATTTTAATCCCTGCTCCTGGTGCTACACGCTCTTCAATAAAATAATCTAAATCAAATGCCTGTTCAATCATCTCAAGCAACTCACGATTGCGCTGACGCTCTGCATTTGTTTTATTATCTTGAGTCAAATTCCATAAACGTAAGGATACGTATAAATTTGATTGGCTTGTGGCTTCTTTAACGAACGAGATAATCTCATTCACATAACCTGCCTTGTCTTTAGAACCAATATGCCCATCAAAGCTGTGCAATGAAAAATTAATTTGACGTAACGCAGGTTTACCTAATAATTTTTCTCTTTTCTTCTTAATGAGCGTACCATTCGTTGTAATATTTACTTTAAAACCTTTTTCATAACTAATATCTAATAAATCACCAATTTTAGGGTGCAGTAATGGTTCACCTTTTACATGTAAATAAATATAATCTGTAAATGGTTTGATTTGATCTAATCGTTTTGAAAAATCCTCTAAAGATAGAAATTGCTTAGCTCGCTCAGTAGGCGGGCAAAATACACAAGCCAAATTACAAACACTGGTCACTTCAATATAAAATTTTTTAAATTTTTTCACAAATATGCCTCGATTCTCTCCATATTCCTTTCTCTATTACATCACACTTTTAAGAAATTAACAGCATTTATCGTATCACTGACCCCTTAAAATTATCGCAAATTGGCACTTTTAAAACAATCAGTACTTTGCTACTGTTAGAAGCAATTCATAACGTAAAGGATGATGCATTGTGTCAACTCAAACAATGAAACCAACTACAGGAAAACGTGTATTAGATTTAACCATTACAGCAATGTGTATTGCCTTAGTCTTTATTGCAACCATGATGCTTAACATTAAATTACCGATTGCTGCAAATGGTGGGCTCGTACATTTGGGTACGGCTATGTTATTTATTTGTGCTATTTTATTTGGCCCTAAAAAAGGAGCTTCGGCTGGGGCTATTGGTATGGGGCTATTCGATATTGTTGCAGGTTGGACGTTGTGGGCGCCATTCACTTTTATCACACGTGGCGTTCAAGGATATATTGTCGGTAAGATCGCTTGGGGTAATGGGCGTGAAGGTAAACACGTTGGGTATAATGTGTTGGCGATGGTCGTCTCTGTGCCACCTATGTTATTAGGCTATTTTATTTGTGAAGGTATACTATTTAATAGTTGGATTATACCTTTAGCTTCTATACCAGGTGACCTTGTACAAAATGCTGCTGGTCTACTCATTGCTATTCCATTATGCACGATTTTAAAGCGCACACCTATTTTTAAATGATTGCCTATAAAAAAGTATCACCGCGTAAGCGCGATGATACTTTTATTTATTATGATAATGGTTGATCTAATTTTAATGTTTTAGCTGTTGCTTCATGTAATTCTTCTAAAAGTTCTGGATGGTCAGCTAGCTTTTTGCCATATGACGGTACCATTTCTTTTAATTTGCTTTCCCATTGTGGCATTTGCTCTGGGAAACATTTTCCGATTACATCAAACATTACTTTCACAGCTGTTGACGCACCTGGTGACGCGCCTAGAAGTGCTGCTACTGAGCCATCTTCTGCTGTTACTACTTCCGTACCAAATTGCAATGTACCTTTGCCGCCTTTGTCTGTGTCTTTAATAACTTGTACACGTTGGCCTGCAACGACTACATCCCAATCTTCTGCCTTAGCTGTTGGCACAAAGTCACGTAACTCTTCAATACGCTGATCTTTTGATAGCATTAATTGTTGTACTAAATACTTTGTTAGAGACATCTCTTTAGCGCCTGCCGCTAACATAGTAAAGACGTTGTTCGGTTTAACAGATGAAATTAAATCCATGTTTGAACCGGTCTTTAAAAACTTAGGTGAGAAACCAGCAAAAGGACCAAATAACAATGCACGTTTGTTATCAATGAAACGTGTATCTAAGTGAGGTACTGACATAGGTGGTGCACCCACTGCTGCCTTACCATACACTTTTGCATAATGTTTATTAACGACTTCTTCTTTATTACATACTAAGAATAAGCCGCTTACTGGGAAGCCACCAATATGTTTACTCTCAGGAATACCTGTTTTTTGTAATAGGTGTAAGCTACCGCCACCAGCACCTAGGAATGTAAAGTCTGCATTATGGTAAGCTAATTTACCATCACCACTCACTACTTTTACTTCCCAACGGCCATCTTCAGCACGTTTTACATCTTTAACTGTGCTATTGTACTGAATTTGAACACCTTGTTTTTCTAGGTTGTCAAATAACATACGTGTTAATGCACCAAAGTTAACATCTGTACCATAATCAATTTTTGTTGCTGCAATTGGCTCTGGTGATGTACGTCCATCCATAATAAGAGGGATCCATTCTTGTAATGTTGCCTCATCTTCAGCAAACTCCATACCTTTAAATAATGGGTGCGCTGACATAGCTGCATGACGACGACGTAAAAATTCTACGTTATCTGCTCCTTGTACCATACTCATATGTGGCAAAGGCATAATAAATTGTTCTGGATGATTTAATAAATTTTTCTCCACTAAATATGACCAGAATTGACGTGAAATTTGGAACTGTTCGTTAACATTTACCGCTTTAGAAATATCAACTGTGCCATCTTCTTTTTCAGATGTATAGTTTAATTCACATAATGCTGCGTGACCTGTACCAGCATTATTCCATTCGTTTGAGCTCTCTTCTCCAGCTTTATCGAGCTTTTCAAATACTTTAATAGTAATCGTTGGATCTAATTCTTTTAGAATTGTGCCTAATGTCGCACTCATGATTCCGGCACCAATCAAAATAACATCTTTTTTAGTTTCTTTGCTACTCATACTAACCTTCCCTTTATTAAGATTTGCAGAAAGGATGTAGGCGCTTTCTATAATCACCTTAAATAAAGCGCGACAAAGTCACACCTTTTCTGTATCAATTATAACCTTATTATAGTGTACCATAATTATTTATCTAGTAAAATATAGACAACATATAGCTTAGTTGTAAGGTATTTTTAGTTTGTAAAAACTTGATAACTTTATTGCCATTGTCATTACACATTTAAAAGTAAAATCAACACTTTTTTGTTGTTCATGTAAACATAAAGAACGCCATCTCCATATTATTGAAAAAACAAGTTATCCTTTTTATTATGTTAATATACTTTTAACATCTTTTACATGCCGTTTACATTTTCTCGCTCATGCACTATAAGCAACTTTTTTCGTTACATTACGCTCGAATATCCTATTAATTCACTATTTTTAAGCTTTTTATGAGAATAAGCCTATTAGTTAAGCGCTTTCATGTTAATTAATCATCAAAAAGAAAAAGAATGCCTACAGTGTAGACATCTCTCTTCGCACTCATTGCCTGACAGGAATATCACGCACTTGTAACAACTCAATAAAGTACTTTAATATGCGTGCTGTTGCTCCCCAAATCGTATAGTGCTCATACTCATAAAACCACTCTTCTACCGTGCGTGTACGCCATTTATATTTCTGTCCATTAGCAATCTTATGAAACGGAAAATCCTCATTCGGTGTTGGGGCAATGTCCACCTCATGCATATATGGTTCATGGGATAATAACCACTCCAACGGCACTGTGAACAATTCCTCTACTTCGTCTTTATTGTAATTAGGTAATGGATAGTCATGCAATATCCCCACGAAAGGATAAATGACAAATGATGGCGATGTAATAAATGGACTTAAATTACCTATAACCTCAACATCATTCATCGCAATGCCCAATTCCTCATGTGCTTCTCTTATAGCTGCTACTTTTGGCGATTCATCTGTATCATCAATATGCCCTCCTGGAAAGCTAATATCTCCTGGTTGCTTTCGCATGCTGAATGCACGCACTTGAAACAATACATGCCATGCTTGATTTATCTTAACAAGTGGGATTAATACTGCTGCACGAAAAGCATTTTCCTCTCCGATAAAATAAGGTTGTGCTTGTGCTAGTTGATGTGTAAAATCCTCCTTCATCATACGACCCCTCATCTCTTTTCTTTTATCGTATCATGTGGAGGAAAAATCACCTATTAATTACTGTTTAACGTACTATCAATTGGCATACTGTTTCACTAGAGAGTTTGCATTTTATAATAAGACTAGCCAATGTCTTTTAGTCAATGAGCTTCACTGCATCATATATTCTTAAATTTGTATGGCCGTTTTATTTGTCGATATTTTTTTCAAAGATAAATACGGACACCGCCATATCTTCTTCTACTTTGGCATCAGTGAAAAGATGTCGCATTTTAGAGCCTACTAACTGCTCCATCCCTTCTGGCACTGCATCTTTATATACATCTTGTATCATTTGTGTGCGTGCATTGTGAATCATTTTTTTGCCATCATCTGATTGCATCATAAATTTTTCCGTCGGTGTCAAAATGCCATACATTGTTGTCACTGCCATATTCTCAATAAAATGTGTATGAATACGTTCAGGCCCTTTGCCATAAATCTCTTTACGCATCTTACGAACAATATCGTTAAATGCCGTTTCTTTTTTACCCATATGACTACCTCCCCTTGTGATTTCGTTGCAACTAGTATACTATTTTGTATAATAAAAATTATATGTATTTATGGAATGGTACATTAGTAGGTATTGCTAATGAATTACTCCACTGCGAGACCTTTGTTTAAGGAGGTTTTGTAGTGGAGTTTTTTTATTGGCTATCGAAAGGAGAATGAGGATTGGCTTGGACGATTTTGCATATGATTGGTCTATTATCTTATGCAGCAACAGGCGCTTTTGTTGCGCTAGAAACGCGTTATTCTTTTGTTGGCGTATATGCCCTTGGTTTTATTACAGCTTTTGGTGGCTCGGTTATTCGCAATATTATTATTGGTATACCAGTGGTGGAAATTTGGGAGGTACATGCTATTTTAACGGTGACTATTACATTAACGATTATTATCATTATTCCACTGTCTTGGATTGATCATTGGCGTCGTTTTGGCTTCTTTTTTGATTCGATTGGGTTAGCCTCTTTTGCCTTACAAGGTGCTATGTTAGCCGATGCTGCCTTCAATCATCATCTAGGCGCTATCCTATTAGCTGCAATGTTTACAGGCGTTGGTGGGGGTATGATGCGTGACGTTATTGCTGGTCGCAAACCACTGGCACTAAAAGAAGAGGTACATGCCATTTTAACGGTATTATGTGCACTCTGTATTTGGCTCGGCTTTCACTCTACGCCAGCATTAATTGGTGTGGTGATTGTAGTGGTGACACTGCGTATGTTGGCTGTCCATTATCAATGGCGTGTACCATTACCTTGTCATCGCGAGGTCGATAAATAAAAAACATTGCACGACATATGCTGCGCAATGTTTTTTAGTACTTACACTTGTCTTTTTGGTTCCACTAACATGACGTGACATTCTTTTTCTGTAAATGGTTTATGTCCTCCAGTGCCTGGTACAATAAACATTTCACCTTGACTAATCTTCACTTGACCATCTGTAAATTCAATAAACATTTCACCTTCAAGCACAATAAACACTTTATCGGCACCTTCATGCTCATGCCATACAAAGTCGCCATTTAATTTGATGAGTTTAAATTCAAAACCGTGAATCTCACCAACTACTTCTGGTGACCACATCGCTGTAATTTGTGCTAAACGTTCATTCATATTAATCGGTGTATATGTTGTCATATTGCACACTCCTTATTTTGTATTCTGTAAAGCTGTGATCATATTGTCTAATGCATATTGAATGGCTAACGGACCTGCTGTTAAAGCGGAGGTATCCATCATATAGACATTGTCTTTTTGTACCGCATTTAAATTATTCCACACTTGACTCTCTTCAATATCTTGAATTAATTTATCCTTTTTTGTAATATCGCCAATCAAAAAGATATGGTCTGCTGTGATGGATGAAATTCCTTCAAACGAAGCAAATTCATCTGAAGTACCTGTAAAGCCATCATCTGGTGTTAACCCTAGGCCGCGTTCCTTATCAAAAGCTAACGTATAGATTGGACTATCTTCACCTAGCACATTAAATGTTTTACCATCCCATGACACAATTAAAGCAATGGACTCCTCTTTAAATTTAGCCAAATCAGTGCGACCAATACTAATATCACTCATCATCTGTTCAATTACTGCTTCGGCTTTATCTTCTTTGCCAATAACTTTAGCTACTTCTCGTAAACCATACTGCCAATCGTTAAAAATATCTGCTGAATTAAGTGTCACAACAGGGGCTACTTTTACAAGGGCATCGTAAATCTTTTGTTGATGTTCTGTCGCCAAAATAATATCCGGTTGCGTACTTAATAATTTTTCAATATCTGGAGCTGTTTTTTCACCAAGTTCTTCTGTGGTATCTAACTTACCTTCTAAATAACTAAGTGTTGATAAAAACTCTTTCTCTGTCGTACCTACTGGTGTCTCATCTAACGCGGCTAAAATCTCTGGATAGAAAAACCACAACGACGCTAAACGCTCAGGCTGCTGTTCAATCACGATCTCTTTACCTAATCCATCCGTATATGTTCTAGGCCACTCTGCTGTTTCAATTGAAGTTGCCGTAGCCTTCTTCTGTTCCGTTGTCTCATTTACTTGCTCTTCTTTATCTTTAACAGCCTCTTTACCGCAGCCTGTCAATACAACCATCAGTAACAACACACACATCAAAAAACCTTTGTGTTTAAACATCCAAAACGCCTCCAACCTTTTATTTCTTAATGATGACACTAGTATAATCAAGCCCGTTAAAGATGAGAATGGATGCCTGTTGAAAAACACATGGATTATTGATGAATCTACAAAAAAGAAAAAAGTGGTAAAGGGAGCTATTGATTATCCCTTTACCACTTTTCATGACTATTTTTGTTCTAGCTCCTGATACGCTCTCATATACGCACCTTCATCTGCCACATGTGAATGATATAACGCTTTTACCGCAAAGTTCTTTTCTAGACCCATTTCCGATTTTAACTTTTTCATTTCATCATGCAATTCTCTATGCTGATTAATCAGCTTCAACATTGTTGCTTTATTGTAGCGCATCTCACTCATCCTTTTCTTTTAATACTATAGGATGATAGGCGATGTTTCAAATGAGAAAATTTAATTTGTGGTATGGTTCTCAGCGATAGAGCTAAACTTGGTTTTTTATATAATCTTTTATCTATTAGTAAAGCTAGACTCCAAGAAACTTGTGAGTGCTGAAACTTTATCTTCTGTACTTTTTTGGTAGTCATTAACTCCACTTTGAGTTAATGGTGCTTTCTCTTTAATTAATTGGATTTTTTTTTGCTAATGTAACAAACATTTTCTTGTAAATGGCTAATACTTCATCTATCAAAAGTTGCACTCACTTATGGTACGGTTCTCCTTTAATAATTCTAAAGCTACGGTAGATTTGCTCGATTAGGACGAGTTTCATGAGTTGGTGAGGGAGTGTCATTTTGCCGAAGGATTGTTGTTCATTAGCTCGTTGTAATACACTATCATGTAAGCCTAGTGAGCCGCCAATCACGAAGGCTATTTTGCTTTTGCCATACGTCATAAGTGCATTGAGGTCGGCTGCCATTTGCTCCGATGTTTTCATCTTGCCATCAATAGCAAGCGCAATGACATGCATGTCTGGTGAGATTTTGGCTAAAATGCGCGTGCCTTCTTGCTGTTTGACTTGTTCCATCTCGGCTTCGCTTAATTGCTCAGGTGCTTTCTCATCTGGTACTTCTACTAATTGGACTTTAGCATAGCTTGATAGCCGTTTAGTATATTCTTCAATGCCCATTTTTAAGTACTTTTCTTTTAGTTTGCCTACCGTTATAATGGTTATGTTCACATGTTATCCACCTTTTTATTCCATTTACAAACAAGTTATCCACAGAAGTTATCCACATATCAACAAAATAAACTATATGTTGTGTAAAGTTATTTACTTGATACTATATATATTGCAAGCGCTTCACAATATTCGCATGTTGTGGATAAGTTTTCTTCCTCATTTATTTTTTCCATAATTGGAAAGTCTTCTTGTTCTGCCACGAAAAGGTCTAAAGCTTGTCCTATATGTGTTTCACAGCTATATTTTTTCATTATTTTCACTCCTTTATTTTCTGAAATTTTCCACAAAGTTATACACTTTTTATCCACAACCATTGTAACAAACAAAAAAAGAGTAGGAAAGATGGGATTTATTCTTTCCTACTTTTGGGATAAAGTTATCCACAAATTATAATGTACGCTCTGCTTCTAACTTCATTTTTACTGTTTCCAGTTTACCTTGACGATACACTTTCATTTCTAACTCATCGCCCACTTTTTTCTCTGTATATAAGTGCTTGCGTAAATCCGCTGCGTTTTGAATTTCTTTACCATCCATCTCAACAATAATATCATATTGTTGCACGCCACCTTTAGCTGCAGATGATTCGCGTACTACATCTGAAACTACTACACCTGTTGTAAGGTCTTCAGGTACCTTTAATGTTTCTTTTTGATAATATGCTGGGATGTTTGTTAAATCAGTAAGTGATACACCTAGCACTGGACGCTCTACTTTGCCGCTTTGTTCTAATTCTTCAATGATTGGAAGTGCTGAATTAATTGGGATAGCAAAACCTAAGCCCTCTACCTTTTCAGTGGCAATTTTCATAGAGTTAATACCAATTAAATCACCTTTAATATTAACTAATGCGCCCCCACTATTACCAGGGTTAATTGCGGCATCTGTTTGTAATACTTCTTGTGTCCAATCTACAACACCGTCGTTATTGAAATCAATTGGCATAGAACGATTAATGCCTGAAACAATACCTTGAGTGACAGAGCCATAGAAATCTAAACCTAATGGGTTACCAATTGCGATAACAGGTTCACCTTGTTTTAACGCGTCTGAGTCACCAAATTCAGCAACTGTAGAAATATCTTTAGCATCTACTGCGATAACAGCTAAGTCGGTCCACATATCTTCACCTAATACCTCGGCTTCTTTTTTTGTACCGTCTTTTAATGTCACTTCAAGACGCTCTGCCCCGTCAATTACATGAAAGTTTGTCACAATAAAAGCTTTACCCTTATCTACTTTATAAATAACGCCAGAGCCTGCACCTGCTTCTTGTTCACCTGCTTGTTGTGACCAGAAGTTTGAGACCTTTTGAATATTAGTAATGCCTACAACGGCATCAGATGCTTTATCAACTGCTGCGGTAACGTCGCTATTAACTGATGTTGAAACTTGCTCTGATTTAATACTTGTTTTATTCGTTGTTGGTATATCGTTGGCATCTGTCATAGCTGGTGTAACGATGAACCACACAAGTAATGCACCTACCATTACACCCATTAAACCTGTAAAGAAGTAGCCCCAAGGTGCTTTTGATTTTTTAGGCTTACGTTTACGTAATTCCTCGTCTTTAGCTAATTGCTCTTGTAAACGAGATTGATATGGTGATGGTGTTTCATGTTCATCACGTCGATTGTCATCATAAGGATTCATAACCATCTTCCTCTCTATTTATTAACTTAACTTTATCTTACCCACTAAACATTAAAATTAGATGAAAATTAGTTAAAAGTAACCAAAATATTATCTTTATATTTTTTCATAAAAAAATGCTTGGAGCGTACATGCCCTCCAAGCATAGATCATAATTATTAGACCGTCACTAATGGCGTAGGTTCATTAGCATCTGTATCATGTAAATGCACATACTCCCCTACAATAACATCACAAGACTTTAGTGTCTGGGTGACGCTCATTCTTGCCAAATCTTTCATGTTATTATCCTTACTTAAATGTGCTAAATAAATTTGCGTTTGCTTTTCAGCAATCACTTCGCTCATAGCAACAGCAGCATCTTCATTCGATACATGCCCTAAATCACTTAATATACGACGTTTCGTTGACCACGGATAACCACACATTTGCAACATGCCAACATCATGATTACTCTCAAAGACATAAGCATCAGAGGCAGCAATCATACCTTTCATGCGGTCACTCACATAGCCCGTGTCCGTAATGACGGTTAACTTACGGCCATCTTCTTGAAAAGTATAAAACATAGGGTCAACGGCGTCATGTGACACCGCAAAAGAACTAATATCGATAGAGCCAAATGTTCGAGTAGTCTCCATATTAAAATGGTAACGTAAATCACTCGGAATCTCGCCGATATGAGGTGACATCGCTTGCCATGTTTTTTCATTTGCGTACACTGGAATCTGATAACGTCTAGCTAAAACACCTACACCTTTAATATGGTCGCTATGCTCATGCGTTACGAGTATTCCATTTAATTGTTTGGCACTACGATCGATTTTAGCAAATAACTCTTCCATTTTTTTGCCGCTTAAGCCGACATCTACAATAAATGATTGTTCATCATTTTCTACATAAATGGCGTTACCAGTACTGCCGCTTGCCAAAACACTAAAACGCATAACCAATCACTCTTCTTTCTGTTCTTTCAAATCTACTACTTTTCCTTCTAAACTATTATTCACAAAGTGCGTTTCAGTTGTGCCATTAGGTAGTTTTAAACGAATCTCCCATGTCGGTACGAGCACTTGTCTTTCTGTAGCAGGAGCAAGTGTTGAGTAGCCTAGTTTCATATGAACAATTTTCATTTCAGGTCGTAAAATTCCTTTATCATATAAAGCACGCACGACTTGAGTTTCAGGCATTACACTATCACTCTGCTCTAAATTTTTAATGCTTTCTAATTTGGTTTGTTCGTATACAACGATCTCATCTTTTTCGTTCCAAAAAACGTCTAATGTACCGTATTTATTATAATAAATGGTGCGATTTTTCACACGTTGAAAAAATTTAGCACGACGCTCTTCACGGTCAATCTCCCACAATACATACTCGGAACCTTTATAAATATTCTCTGTCACAAAATCTTTAAGACTAGTTCCATCCATATTCGTTAATTTAACCGGTTTGTCAAATGTGCTGCGGATTTTGTTATCCCCAATGTTACGCACATCTTGATTTTGTAGCCCTAATGTTTGTTCACGAAAATTCGTCAAGTCTGCTGAAATATAGGCTATCTCAGCAGGTGTATTAGAAAATGGTGGGTGCGTAATCTTATCATCCTTTAATCTAGTCTCGATGGACTTCTCACCAATTTCGACAACATTTTGTGCTTCATTATAACGTTCTGTATAGAGAGAGTATAAGAAGATATTCATCACTAAAAAGACCAGGATAAAGATCGACTTCGTTTTATTCCAATCCAATGAAATCGCCTCCTATACTACTATCCGTTATACGTTGTGCTTCATTATTTGTCACGACATACCATGCAGGTTCTAAAACGAGCAGTTGTTTCTCTTCATCGCGCGTTAAATCATAACCAATCCTTATATCGTCTACTTCTGAAAACACAATATCTTTATATTGCTGTACCTGCTGTACAATCTCAACACCTGATGGTAATGTACGTGCATCATTTGCAGATGTAAAGTCAATGTCTAAAGAATAGTAGGGACGGTCATAACGGAAAATACGCTTTTGTCCCCAAGTTGTGGATATGTCAGTAGCAATCGTATCACTAAATACAGGATAGCCTTGTAAATATAATTGGTAATTCACGCGACTTGTTTCTGGTGAGATAGAGGTTAAACGGTAATCTGCTGTCAACCCGCCATGCTCATTAATAAATTCAAAACTTTTGTCCATTAATTCGGTTGCTGTCATAATCGTACGACTCCCCGCTGCTGGATACACATAATTAATAGCACGACGGTAAGTATCTACTGTCATCAATCCCATACCATCCGTATATTTTTCATTCCCCACGTCATCTACATTACGTTGTACGATGCTTGGTTTTGTAAATAAAATATTTTTAAATGAATTAGGTGAAATATCGTCAGTATAATATTTATACTGTAAGGCTTCTACAGGTTCTTCTGGCACGTATAAAGATGTTGTAGCTGTGCGCTCGATTTCTCTGTAGTCAGCAAAACGATTGGACGGTTCAATTAACTTATCATAAAAGGTTGTAGCATCAATTAATGTCACTTGTGCACGATGCATGACGCTATTACTCGCACTAATAAAAAATAATTGTAATTGATTATCTTTATACGACTTCCAATCAATAATTAGGCTATCAAAAGTTGTTTCAGGCATTTCATTTTCCGAACTTAAAAATGTTTTATTGAAGACTGAGAACGGTACAGGCCCTGAAAAATCCACCGTAATACGCTGGTTATCACGAATTAAATTATTTAATCGCGCTGCAGATAAATTAGGCTCTCTTTCTTCAATACGCATATCCTGCCAATTGCGGAAAGAATCTAATACATCATTCATCATTGATGGGTTGAATGTACCTTTAAACTCATCATTTTGTCGGTAAAGCAATTTCGCAGGTTTAATGACACTTTCAACATTCTTTTTTTTACCAATCTCAGTAATATTATTAGCCGTTTGTTCAATTGATTTATAGTCTGGCGTATACGTCCATATAATAAAAGTAAGCACAATACTTGACGTTACTAATAAAAATAAGAGTAAGGATTTGGCTTGTTCAATATATTTCATCAAACCCAATCACCATCCTCGAAAATTTGTGTCTCATATGGCAATGTGAAGAAAATAGTTGTTCCTTGTCCTTCCTCACTTTCCGCCCAAATTTTACCGCCATGTGCCTCGATCATATCTCGAGCGATCGCAAGCCCTAACCCCGTGCCACCCATAGAGCGTGCACGCGCTCGGTCTACTCGATAAAAACGGTCGAAAATGCGCTCCACATTTTCTTTTGGTATCCCCATACCATCGTCTGAAACCATCACTTTTAACATCGTATCTTGCACTGTCATGCCAAAACGAATATTCCCGCCATCTGGCGAATATTTTAAAGCGTTGGAAATAATATTATCAATCACTTGTGTCAATTTATCGGTATCAACATCTACATAGTATGACTCTTCAGGAATCAGACGTGTAAAGGTAACATTTTGCGATTTTGACATTTCAAAACGATCAATAATACGATTAAAGAATTTATTAAAGACAATACACTCTTTATTCAATTCGTACTCTTGACTATCCATACGTGATAATTGCAATAAATCATTCACTAAACGAATCATGCGCTCTGTTTCTGTTTGTGTGACATCTAAAAAGGCAGGTGCAATATTTTCATCACGCCATGCTCCGTCAGCTAATGCCTCAAGATAACTGCGCATAGTCGTTAATGGCGTACGTAATTCATGCGATACATTGGACACAAACTCTCTGCGTTCCATATCAATTTTCTCTTGTTCAGTAATATCATGAAGTACGGTAATTAACCCATTAACAAAGCCTGTTTCCTTTTGTGTGACAGAAAACATTGCTCGTAAAATATAAGGCTTTTCATCTGTACTAAAGTCTAAATTTAATGGCTCTTTCATATGGATTAAATCTTCAAACGTATAATCATAATTTTGTTCAATACCTAATACCGTTGTAATGGGACGGCCGATTGTTTCCTCATGGCTAGAAGATAATAGTTTAAGAGCAGGCTCATTAATGAGTACAATATAGCCTTTACGATCTGTTGCGATAACGCCATCTGTCATATTACTCATAACAGATGTTAATTTGCGTCGCTCCGACTCCGTTGTCTCTTGTGACTCTTTTAAGCGATTAGTTAAATGGTTAAAAGCAATGGCAAGTTGCCCAATTTCGTCAGAGCCATAGACACGCACTTTACGTGAGAAGTTCCCTCTAGACATGGCTTGAGCTTGTTTTCGCATATCTGAGATAGGTCGTGTAATCGTTCTAGCAATCAATATTCCTAATATGACTGTAATACCGAGCGAAATAGCTGTCCCTATCGCGAATATACTATTAATTTCACTTAATTGTTTAAAAACACGTTCAATATCTGCCTCAATATAAATAGCACCAATGACATCGCCATCTTCACCATTTGGCCCTATCCCTTCACGTATTGGCTTAACAAATACCCACATGCGATTGTTGGTTTGTTTGTCCAGCGAGATGGTGTCAAATTGAGACTCTGTTGAAATAGACCGCCGCACTAAATCAATCGTCGTACGTTGCCCTACTTGGTTTTGACTATTTCCTTCCGATGTAGCAATAATTTGATTATGCGCATCAATGACTTGTACGCGAGAAATATCATCTGTGGCAAACTCTCGCAAAATAGGACTTAATACATTTTCGAGTTTTGGCATGCTCTCGTCACGTTCTTTAAGCATCTCTTCTCGAATATTATATTGTACAAGTTCCGAACGTTGTTTAATGGACTCTTTAAAGTTTTTCTTTAAATTATCTTCCAGTCCTTTAGAAAAATACAATCCAATGATTTGTAATGCTAATAAAATCAGCAAAATATAAATCAAAACGACTTTAACATGTACAGATTTAAAAAAGCTTACTTTATCCATGTAGCTTACTCCTGTTCAGGGTTTCGTAAATAGTAACCAACACCGCGTCTTGTTACAATCCAAGAAGGATGACTAGGGTTATCTTCAATTTTCTCTCGCAAACGACGAATGGTCACATCAACTGTTCTCACATCACCAAAATAATCGTAGCCCCATACAGTTTGCAATAAATGCTCACGTGTCATTACTTGACCAATATGTTTTGATAAATAATGTAATAATTCAAACTCACGATGTGTTAGTTCAATATTTTCATCTCGTTTTTTCACCAAATAAGCTTCAGGTTGAATAACTAATGAGCCTACGACAATATCTGTTGTTGGCGCCTCTTCTTCTGGTGCATTTTGTGTTTGCAAACGACGCATATTTGCTTTGACACGCGCAATCAGTTCACGTGTACTAAATGGTTTTGTTACGTAATCGTCTGCTCCCATCTCTAACCCTAATACTTTGTCAATTTCTGAACCTTTTGCGGTTAACATTATAATAGGAAAGTCGTGCTTCTTACGGATTTCGCGACATACTTCCATACCATCACGTTTTGGTAACATAATATCTAATAACATTAAGTCTGGTTGAACTTCTTCTACCTTCTCTAATGCCTCTTCTCCATCATAGGCACAAATGACATGATAACCTTCTTTTTGTAAGTTAAATTGCAAAATATCTGCAATTGGCTTTTCATCATCTACTACTAAAATTGTCTTTTCCATAGATTTCTCCTCCAAATATTCATAATATCTATAAGAATCAATGATTATTGTATTTTTCCCTACTCTTTACTGTATCATGCTTTATCCGCATTTGCATACTTTCACAATGTGTTATTTCCCGAGAAATAAAGCAAATCTCGTATCTATTAGGATTTTTTGCTTTTTACTTTGTTCATAGTTAGGTAAAATTATAGTGATATGGATTTAAAGGAGAGATGCAATGTGACAGAAACAGCAGTAAATGCCCCCAGAAAGAAAAGTCATAAGACTTCTAGATTAATCTTCATAAAGCGTATTCTTATGGTAATGATTGGTGCCTCCATCATGGCAGTAGGTTTAGAATTATTTTTAGTACCTAACCAAATTATGGATGGTGGTATTGTAGGTATCTCTATTATTTCTTCCCACCTTTTATCACTACCACTCGGTTTATTTATCTTCGTTTTAAATATTCCCTTTATCTTTCTTGGCTACAAACAACTTGGTAAAACCTTCGCAATTTTAACAGGGATTGGGATTACCACGTTATCTTTAGTCACTATCGGCTTACATAACTTAGAACCCTTTACAACAGACCCTTTGTTAGCCACTGCTTTTGGCGGTATTGTATTAGGTCTTGGTGTAGGTACAGTGATTAGGTATGGTGGCTCATTAGATGGCACAGAAATTTTAGCTATCTTATTCAACCGCAAATTACCTTTCTCTGTGGGTGAAATCGTAATGGTGATGAATATTATTATCTTCTCAGCAGCTGGCTTTATCTTCTCATGGCAACAAGCGATGTATTCTATTTTAGCGTATTATATTGCTTCTAAAATGATTGATGTTGTCATTCAAGGTTTAGAGGAGTCAAAATCGGTTTATATCATTAGTGATGAGATTGACGAAATTGGACAAGCTATTATGGACCGCCTTGGACGTGGTGTTACTTATTTACATGGGGAAGGCGCGTATACAGGCGATGACAAGAAAGTAATATTCACCGTCATTACACGTATTGAAGAATCCAAATTAAAAACCATTGTAGAAGAATACGACCCAAATGCCTTCCTAGCCATCGGTAATATTGCTGAGGTGAGCGGTGGGCGCTTTAAAAAGAAAGATATCCATTAATAAAAAGCCATTTTCGTCCTTTTAAACGAAAATGGCTTTTATCATTTCTTATCTGAAACTGTAATTTTACTTTTCTTGTCTGCATACGCAATCTAATGTATGATCATTTACCATACCAACAGCTTGCATAAATGAATAGCAAATCGTGCTCCCAACAAATTTAAAGCCATCTTTCTTCAATTGCTTACTCATTTTATCACTGATTTCTGTCGTAACAGGTACTTCTGCTATTGTTGTGAACTCATTAATAATAGGTTGATGATTCACAAACGACCATATATATTTTGAAAAACTCCCATACTGTTCTTCAATACGCAAGTACGCCTTAGCGTTTGTTACTACACTAGCGATCTTTAATTTATTACGAATAATGCTTTCATCCTCTTTAAGCGAGGCTAATTTTTCATCTGTGTATTGGACAATTTTATTCACATCGAAATTATCAAAAGCAAGACGATAGCCCTCTCTTTTTTGCAGCACTGTCCACCAACTTAATCCAGCCTGTGCTCCTTCTAAACATAACATTTCAAATAATTTTTGATCATCATATAATGGCACTCCCCACTCATGATCATGGTACGCTACATATAATGGCTCATTCAGTTTTACCCAAGCACAACGCTTCATCTCAACACTCCTTACAAACATATATTCGTATTATATACTGGTGATATGAAACTTTACAATAAGCCAATCCATTGCCAATAGGTTGCACTAAATAATAAAATGAGTAAATAACCAATGATCGTAAGGGGCACTCCCGTTTTAACAAAATCTTTTACAGAGAAAGCACCTGTCCCGTAAGCTAACATATTTTGCGGAGCACTTACTGGAAGTAAAAAGCCAAAGCTAATAACAAATTGTTGAATTAACACAAAACCTACGGGATTGACATCTGACTGTAATGTTGTAGCTAATGCTAGCACAATAGGGATCAGCGCTGAAGCTAAACTGGTTGCACTTGCGAAACCTAAATGAATAATAATATTAAATAGAGATAACAAAGCAATAGTTGCTAACAATGGCATACTGTCTAATCCCATCAAACCGAATACTTTACTAGATAACCATTGTGCACTATTTGTGGATAACAATACTGTACCTAATGTAATCCCTACAGCAAACACTATAATTGTCCCCCATGGAATTAACTTCTCCACTTGCTCCCATGTAAACACTCCTATTTTAGGTGTTAACAATATCGCCACGGCTACCAATGTAACAGTTGTTGAATCAAAGGGGTGTACAATCGACTCTGTCGACCAAAAGAATAACAATAACACTGAAATGATAATTAAGCGAATTTCACTTTTATGTAGTGGGCCTAATTCTTTTAAGCTATCATTCACAACCGTAATGCCACTTGTTAAATTGGTGGTCTCTGGTTTAATCACTTTCAACATAACAAAATAAAGTACTACTGACATTAGCACAGCCCAAGGTGCCGCATACATAAACCATTCACCCCATGCTACACTTACCTTAAATTCTTTACTAATAAAATCTAAGGCAACCATGTTTTGCGCTGCTGCTGTTTTGATGCCCACATTCCAAATCGAAATAGATTGTACAGCAGTAATAATTAATAGCGCACCCAACCTACTGTTTACAGGTAATTTAAATGCCGCAATCATACCTAATAAGATGGGCACGATAGCTCCTGCCCTTGCTGTTGCACTTGGCACAAAGAAAGCTAAAATAATGGATACAATAATTGTCCCAAAAACAATAGCTCCTGGTTTTGGGCCTACTTTAGATAAGATATACAACGCCAAGCGCTTATGTAAATTTGTTGCCTGCATAGCTGCTGCTAAAAATAATGCACCTGCTACTAATGCTACGGCAGGGCTTGCAAAGCCACTCAATACCATTTTGAGTGCTCCTTCAGTTGTTAATAACGCATCGGGATTGTCTAGACTTGGGGACAAACCGAGTAAAATCGTTAATATCGCTACGATCATAGCGGAACTTACAGGATAACTGACAGCCTCTGTCATCCATAAAATAATCGCAAAAGCTAGCACAGCTAGTGTACGATGCCCCATAAGAGATAATCCTTCAGGTGTAGGCAATAACAATATGCCAATTAATACAACAAAAGCTAACATAATGAAAAATGGCTTCAAATTTCGTTTTTTTTCTGCCAATAGTATCTCCTCCCTTTTATTACCTTACCTTCTTTTCCAAACAAACATGCATTTTTTACAAAAAATATAAAAAATCTTTGGAAACTCGTCACATATACAAGTAAGAGATTTGTAGAAAAATACTTCGAAACATTTATTTCTATTATCCCCAAGTTATTAACATATGAAGTGACTTATCCTCACAAAAAAATCAGCGAGCTGACTGATGTCAACTTGCTGATTTTCATTTTCTCATTTATGTCTCACTAGCCATCAACCTACATAGGAGGTGCTTCTGCATATTGATCGTAATCTGAGAATTTATTAAATTGTTTATTGAATGATAATGTAACCGTTCCTGTTGGGCCATTACGTTGCTTAGCCAAAATAATTTCGATCAAGTCACTGCTTTCAGATTCTTTGTCATAATAGTCATCACGGTATAAAAACGACACAATATCCGCATCTTGCTCAATACTTCCCGACTCACGTAAATCACTCATCATTGGTCTTTTATCTTGACGTTGCTCAACACCACGTGACAACTGCGATAACGCAATCACAGGCACTTTAAGTTCACGTGCCAACGCTTTCAATGAACGTGAAATCTCAGATACTTCTTGCTGTCTATTTTCGCCTGGTCGCCCACTGCCTTGGATTAATTGTAAATAATCTATTAAAATCATATCTAATCCTTTTTCTTGCGCTAAACGACGACACTTTGCACGAATTTCATTTACCCGAACACCTGGTGAATCATCAATATAAATTCCTGCCCTTGATAAGCTACCCATGGCTAACATTAAACGACGCCAGTCTAAGTCTTCTAATGCCCCTGTCCGTAGTCGCTGGGCATCGATCATACCTTCCGCGCATAACATACGCATTACCAGTTGGTCAGCGCCCATCTCCAAAGAAAAGATGGCGACATTTTGTTCGGCACGTACGGCAACATTTTGTGCAATATTCAATGCGAATGCTGTCTTACCCATCGAGGGACGCGCGGCAACAATAATTAAATCATTGCGCTGAAAGCCTGCTGTCATGCGATCTAAGTCCGCATAACCTGTTGGAATACCTGTCACTTCACCATTATTTTTATTCGTTAATTCAATATTTTTAAATGTCTCATATAATACGTTTTCAATATGTTTAAAGTCACCTGCATTACGACGATTGGCTACTTCCATAATCTTTCGCTCTGCTTCTGCCACTAACGTATCTACTTGGTCTTCATTAGCATAACTATCATCTATTAATTGTGTAGAAACGCGAATTAAACGCCTGAGCAAAGCTTTTTCGCTGACGATTTTAGCGTAGTGCACAACATTAGCTGCTGTAGGTACTGCATTGGCTAACTCCATTAAATAAGGTAGCCCACCTATCTCATCTAACTCTTTACGTGCCGCAAAATCTTCGCTCACTGTAATAACATCTATTGGCTTACCTGCATCACTTAAATCAAGCATCGTCTGAAAAATACGTTTATGTGCACTTTGATAAAAATCATCCGCCACTAAAATCTCAGATGCTGTAATTAAGGACTCAGATAGCAAAAAGACAGCACCTAATACAGATTGTTCTGCTTCTTTATTATGTGGAGGTACTCTTTCCATCATTGGCTCATTCATGTTTCATTACTCCTCAGTAACATGTACTTTTAATGTTGCACTCACATCATTGTGTAATTTAACAGGTACATTCGTAAATCCTAAGGCACGAATACCATCTGGTAACGTCATTTTGCGCTTATCCACTTTAATGCCATGCACTTTTTGTAAAGCTTCAGCAATTTGTTTGGTAGAAACAGAGCCAAATAAACGGCCACCTTCTCCTGATTTAGCTGTTAACTCGATAGTTAGTGCCTCTACACGTTCTTTTAATGCTTGAGCCTCTGCTAATTCCGCTTCTGCATTTTTTTCTTCTAATCGTTTTTGCCCTTGTAACTGCGACATTACTTGTGCGTTTGCCTCAGCTGCATAACCATTTTTGATTAAGAAGTTTTGTGCATAACCATCGGCTACATTTTTCACTTCACCTTTTTTACCTTTACCTTTTACATCTTTTAAAAATACTACTCTCATTGTTCTATACTCCCTTCAACTACATCACTAATTGCTTGTTTTAAACGTTCTTTAGCCTCTTTAATCGAGCCAACATTCATTTGACAGGCTGCATTGGTTAAATGCCCTCCGCCTCCTAGTCTTTCCATTACTAATTGTACATTAATATCACTTAGAGAACGTGCACTTATTCCTATCATACCATCTGCTCTATGTGCAATCACGAAAGAGGCGCTAACATCTTTCATTGTTAATAAAATATCAGCAGTCTGTGCAATTAATACTGAGTTATACACACGCTGTTCCTCACCAGTAGCAATGGCAATCCCTGGTCGATAGAACTCTACACTTTGTACAATTTTAGAACGCTCAATATACGTATCCACATCTTCTTTTAAAAAGCGTTGGACAAGTATCGTATCTGCTCCTTTGGCACGAAGATAAGAAGCTGCGTCAAAGGTACGTGAGCCTGTGCGTAAAGTAAAACTCTTAGTATCCACAATAATACCTGCCAATAAAGCCGTTGCCTCTAACATATTTAAGGGATGATTAGCTGGTTGATATTCTAAAAGTTCAGTTACCAACTCTGCTGTGGAAGATGCATACGGCTCCATGTAAACAAGCACAGGATTTTCAATAAAATCTTCACTGCGTCGATGATGATCAATTACAACCACTTTTTCCGCTTGTTTAACAATTCGTGGATCAATCACCATGCTCGGCTTATGTGTATCAACCACTATAACTAACGATTGGTCTGTCATACGTTCTAATACCGCTTCTGGGGCTAGAAAACTATCGTAAAAGGATGATTTATGCTCAATCTCATCCATGAGACGTGATACACTGCCATTTAACTCGTCAAAATCAAGTACAATGAAGCCTTCAATATTATTCTTCTCAGCCATTTTTCTGACACCAATCGATGCACCAATAGAGTCCATATCAGGATTGGCGTGCCCCATGATGAATACTTGGTCACTCTCTTGAATTAAATCTCTAAGTGCATGTGAAATCACCCTTGCCCTTACACGTGTACGCTTTTCAATCGGATTTGTTTTGCCACCATAAAAACGTAACTTACCACTTGGTCTTTTAATCGCCACTTGGTCTCCGCCTCTACCTAAAGCCAAGTCTAGCCCCGATTGAGCGAGTATACCTAGTTCCATTAACGATGTTGAGCCTTCTCCTATACCTATACTAAGCGTTAAAGACAAACTCTTTTTAGCTGTCCGTTCTCTAATCGTATCTAAAACGGCAAACTTTTTCTGTTCGAGACGGTGTAAAATACGCTCATTTAGCACCGCAATAAAACGATCCGACGAAATACGCTTTACAAAAATATCATGCTCTGCTGCCCAACTATTAATAATAGAAGTGATTAACGTATTTGTTAATCCTCTTTTTTGATCATCCATCGGTTGTGTTAAATCATCGTAATTATCAATTAACAAAATACCGATAACCGTACGATCAGCGTAATATTTCTTTTCATACGCTACACGCTCTGTCACATCAAAAAAGTATAGTAAATGTTCATGAGATTTATACATGACATTATATTTGCGATCATGTAGTGGCAGGGTTAATTCAAACATTTCATCTTCTTTAGTTTGTACCATTGCCAATAAATCTTCTGATAGCATGCTAAGTTCTTCACCTACAAGTGCATCGCGATGAAGAATTTTTAACATATACGGGTTTGCCCACTCAATACGATAGTCTTCACCAATTAATATGATACCTATAGGTAGTTCAAGCAGTACCTCTTCACCAACATTTTCGACACGATAAGACAATGCTTCAATATGTTTTTCTGTATCTATGTAGGTATCGCGCTCGATTTTAAATAAATAAAAAATAACAATGCTAAGGCCTACAGCACATATTATAGCAAGTGATATATGCCACATACTTAATGCAATAACAATGAGTATGCTAAATATTATTAACGCAAAAAGAGGGTAACGGAGCGACCTTTTACGATAATCTCCCATTACATCGCCTCCTATTTTTTCGTATTACTTGTAATATACCCGCGAATATTGAAACCTAAATCTAGTATTCCTAATAAAACAAGTAATGGCAAGAACGGTAGTAAAATAACAAATATTAAGACTCCAACATATTTCGAAATGTTTTTTGCTGCTAAAATATATTGAATAAACGATAAGGCCTGTAAAATAAATAAGGCATTTAAAATCAAATCAATATTAGATACAAAAAGATCTAAACTAGAACCCGCTTCTGGTGTACTAAATAATTTAACAGCTAGTACAGGTAAATAAGCAAATAACACAAACCTAGGTAAACGAAAATCTTTAAATGGCGGAAACTTTGGTACGTCCACGCCTAACTTCTTTAAGAGTGATAAACAAACTGTAGTCATCACAAACGCTATCAAAAATGTAGAAATAATCACCATCATTGGCATTAGTGTTTCAAAGGTTTGCATCGTTTTGTCTAACATTTCAGGGGTTATCGCTTCTTGACCAGCACTTTTCATAAAAATTTCATTCATCTGTTCATATTGCTTACGGGTTGCGCTTAATAGCTCTTTAACTACATTTAAGTTAAATAGCCAGATGGATACCGCATACATGGCAATCGTAGATACGAAGATAATAATACCTGTAGTCACAAAAATCGCAAAACGGCTATATTTTTGTGCAATAAAATCACCCATAAATAACCCAATCAATGCCATAGATAATACTAGGGGAATCGCAAATATCGTACCTAATAAAACGCCTAATAACATACTAACAACAGCTACAAAAATCGCTGATCTTCGGTCAAATTTTGTGCGATACCATGCAATAGGTAAAGGCACTAAAAATAGCGTGATGACCGATACAACCGGTAGAAATAAAGTCATTAAAACGAGTATAACGAATAACACAGCACTCATTGCGCCATAAGCTAACACTCTACTTTGATTATTTTGCATCGCTAACCTTCCTTTTTTAAATCAAACTCACTAGCTTATTGTACCATTTCTATATGTATTTAAACAAAACTACAAAAAAAGAGCCACTCATTTCTGAGTGACTCTTTATTGATATTATTTTTCTTCTGCAACGAATGGTAGTAAAGCCATAATACGTGACATTTTAATAGCAGATGTCAATTTACGTTGGTATTTAGCTGAAGTACCTGTTACGCGACGTGGTAAAATTTTACCGCGCTCAGAGATGAATTTTTTTAATAAATCTACATCTTTGTAGTCGATGTGCGTAATGTTATTCGAAGTGAAGTAGCAAACCTTACGGCGTTTGCGGCCTCCGCGACGTGGTGCCATAGTTGATATCCTCCCTTACAATAGTTTAATTAGAATGGTAAGTCGTCATCTGACATGTCGACTGAACCTTGAGGTGCATTCCCTTGAGAAGGTGCACTGAACGGATCATCGTTCATATTTGTATAATTTTGCTGATTCATAGGTTGATTCTGATAAGATTGTTGTGGCTGTGCATTAAATTGATTAGATTGTCCACCGTAATTTTGCTGTTGTGATGGTTGGTTAAAGTTCCCGCCACCACCAGTCGCATTACGTGGTTCCAAAAATTGAATGTTATCAGCTACAATGTCAGTTGTGTAAACACGTTTGCCATCTTTATCATCATAACTACCTGTTTGGATACGCCCTTGCACACCAACTAAACTTCCTTTACGCATAAAGTTAGCTAAGTTTTCGGCTTGTTTGCGCCATGCCACGCAGTTAATAAAGTCAGCCTCTCTGTCACCTTGTTGATTAGAAAACGTTCGGTTCACAGCTACTGTAAAACGCGCAACAGCTACGCCACCTTGCGTATAACGTAATTCTGGATCCTTTGTTAATCGTCCGACAAGTACAACATTATTAATCATCAGTAGTCGCCCTCCCTTTCAGCATTATTGGTCAATATTATTTATCGTCTTCGCGTACTGCGATATGACGAATGATATCTTCGCTAATGTTAGCTAAACGTGTGTATTCGCTGATTGCTTCTGTAGGAGCGTTTACTTTAACGATTTGGTAGTAACCTTCGCGGAAATCATTGATTTCATAAGCTAAGCGACGTTTGCCCCAGTCTTTTGACTCGACAACTTCTGCGCCGTTTGCTTTAAGCATTTCGTTAAAACGTTCTACTAAAGCTTTTTTCGCTTCATCCTCAATGTTTGGACGTACGATGTACATTAATTCGTATTTTCTCATCTTCTAGACACCTCCTTATGGACTTAGGCTCAATGATTACATTGAGCAAGGAGCAAGCAATATTAATATTACTCACATCAAACAATTTTAACACATATGATACACTTAAACAAGTGACATAAAAGTGAAGGAGAACTTGATGAAAAATATACATGTTGTGGAACTAAATCTTTCTCATGTGATGAAAACCAGTCTTATTATTACTGTAGTTACCTTTTTATTATGTACTTTTCTTTTTATTATACTAACGCCAACAGCGATTCATTTATCTGGCCTTACTATCTTACTTTCCCTACTGCTCATTACCTTGTTATACTTTATTTTTATTGTTATACATGAAGCATGTCATCTTATCGGCTTTATGGTTTTTGGTAGGGCACCACTGTCCTCACTAAAATGGGGTATCGATTTTAAAAAAGGTATTGCCTATGCTACTACTAGCCATACCTTAACAAACCGTGCCATGAAGCGAGCATTATTACTCCCCTTTTGGCTAACAGGGGTGTTGCCATGTTTTATCGGTTTTTATATGGATTCTTATATATTAATTGTTGTGGGGGTATTATTAATCGGAGGAGCTGCTGGCGATTTTGCTATGTATCAAGCATTACGCAAATTCCCTCCACACGTCATTGTGAAAGATGGTCCACAAGCACCTAAATTATACATTGAACTTGATGAAACTACGTTTAGTACAAAATAAAAAAGTGGCAAAGGGAAATAATATTTCCCTTTGCCACTTTTTATAGCTTACTTTTTAAACATTAAAACGGAATAACATCACATCGCCGTCTTGTACGACATACTCTTTACCTTCTAAACGCACTTTACCTGCCTCTTTTGCTGCTGGCATTGAGCCTAATTCAACTAGGTCATCATAGGCTACTGTCTCTGCACGGATAAATCCTCTTTCAAAATCAGTGTGGATAACACCTGCACATTGTGGTGCTTTCATCCCTTTGCGGAAAGTCCATGCGCGTACTTCTTGCACACCTGCTGTGAAATATGTTGCTAAGCCTAATAAATCATAGGCTGCCCGAATCAATTGGTCTAAACCTGATTCTTGAATACCTAACTCCTCTAGGAACATAGCCTTCTCATCGTCATCTAATTCCGAAATTTCTTCTTCAATACGAGCACAAATTGTAATAACTTGTGCGCCTTCCGCTTCTGCATATGTACGAACTTGTTGCACATATTTATTTTGGTCAGCTTCAGCCACTTCATCTTCTGAAACATTAGCTACATATAGCATTGGTTTAATTGTTAATAAGTGAAGCCCTTTTACAACTTTAAGCTCGTCTTCTGTTAATTCAACAGAACGCGCAGGCTTTTCATTTTCTAGCGCTTCTTTAATCTTGCGTAAAATTGGCTCTTCTCCTAGCGCTTCTTTATCTTTTTGACGCGCCATTTTTTCCACACGTTGATAACGTTTTTCCACAGACTCTAAGTCTGCTAAAATCAGCTCTAAATTAATGACTTCGATATCATCAATAGGATTAACAGAGCCTGAAACATGCGTAATATTCTCATCTTCAAAACAACGTACAACCTGACAAATCGCATCAACTTCACGAATATGAGCTAAAAATTTGTTCCCTAAGCCCTCGCCTTTAGAAGCTCCTTTTACAATGCCTGCGATATCTGTAAATTCAAAAGCTGTTGGCACTGTCTTTTTTGGTTCAACTAATTCTGTTAATTTATCTAAACGTGCATCTGGAACTTCTACAATCCCAACATTCGGGTCAATTGTTGCGAATGGGTAGTTTGCTGCAAGTGCTCCCGCTTTTGTAATTGCATTAAATAATGTAGATTTCCCCACATTTGGCAAACCTACGATTCCTGCTGTTAATGCCATGAAAGACACAACCTTCCTCATTTTCTAGTCTATTAATTCTGTCTTATTATAGTGATTAACTGCTTAAAAGTCTAATCGACTTATACTGTACTTGAAATCACTTTTTTCATTTTCTTTTCAAATTCTCGTCTAGGTATCATTACACTATGCTGACAACCTTCACATTTAATGCGAATATCAGCACCCATACGAATAATTTTCCAAGCATTTGTGCCACAAGGATGTGGCTTCTTCATTTCGACAACATCATTTAAGTGAAATACTTTTTCCATTACGCTTCTCCTTTTCTTTTTAACAGCAAATCTTGATCGTAAATTACCATATTCGGATATGGTAAAGGGATGTGATTTTGCTCAAATAATTCAACTAAATCTTGACGAATCATACGTGCAACGCCGTAATGCTGCAAGGGCAATGTTTCTGCTGTAACACGCAAAGTGATTTCGCCACCCACTACATTTTGTACGCCTAAAAAAGCAGGATTGCCTACAATATTTTCATTCTTACTTGGCAATGTTTCTAAATAATCGGTAATAATTTTTTCTACACGTTGTAAATCAGCAGAGGCAATGACATTAAAGTCAATATACGCAACGGAATTGGACAAGGAATAATTGACGACTTCTGCAATTAAACCATTTGGAATAATATGCGTTTCACCATACAATCCCTTTATTTTTGTAGTACGTAAGCCAATTTCTAATACCGTACCTTCTTGACCATTCACTTGTACATAATCGCCTACACCAAACTGATCTTCAAAAATAATAAAGAACCCCGTAATAACGTCTTTAACAAGACTCTGTGCACCAAAACCAATAGCTAAACCTGCAATCCCCGCTCCTGCTAATAAACCGGATATATTTAATCCAATCTCAGATAATATCGCAATAAGTGCTGAGAAATAAACAACATAGGAGATTACACTCTGTAACAAGCGTTCAATCGTTCTTTGGCGACGTTCTGACTGTTGTAAAGGAATATTAACACGTAGCCGAAAAGCCTTTTGAATAATAAAATGCCCTATTTTTACAATAACCCATGAAGCAATAATAATTAAAATAATTTTCATACTGCTTTCTAATACGCCATCCCAAAAAGTTTCAGAGGTGACTTGGTCAAGAAATTTCTTTTTGAATGCTTCAAAAAACTTCATACATTACTCCTTTCTCATTAACAGCGCGACTAACTCGTGCAACTCATCATCCGAATAAAAATCAATGGTCAAACTGCCCTTTTCTTTTTTTCTTTGTAAAACAATTTTTGTGCCTAATTGTTCTCTCAATTGATTTTCTAAATCCTTCAAGTACACGTCACTTACAACAGGCTTCACACCTTGATGATATTTTTGTACAATTTGTTCCATTTGGCGTACACTCAACTGACGTTCCACAGCTATTTTTGCAAACTCCTCAATTTTTACGGCAGATTTAATGCTAGCTAATGCGCGACCATGCCCCATCGTCAATAAGCCATCATCAATTTGTTGTCGTACTTGTAATGGTAACTTTAATAAGCGTAAATGATTCGCAATATGAGGTCTACTTTTACCTACGCGTTCTGCAATTTGCTCTTGTGTCAAATGTAAGTGACGCATTAATAATTCGTAAGCCTGAGCCTCTTCAATAGGTGTTAAGTTTTCACGCTGCAAATTTTCAAGCAAAGCAAGCTCCATCATCTCAGCTTCTGAAAACTCTTTTATAATGACAGGTACTTCTGTCAAACCAGCCTGTTGTGCTGCACGGAATCTACGCTCCCCTGCCAAAATCTCATAACGCTTTCCTTTTTTTCGAACAATAATAGGCTGCAAAATACCATATGTTTCAATCGATTGCGCCAATTCACGTAAAGCGATGTCATCAAACTGTTTTCGTGGTTGGAATGGATTAGGTAATAATAAACGACAATTTATCATAGTTAACTCTTCTCTTGACGCTACTTGTTTGTCATTGAAAAAGGCATTTGCCCCTGTTGTTAGTTTGTCCATTGCATCACCTCCGCAGTCTCTTTATTTTAGCAAATTTAAGAATAACACGAATATAAAAAGCCGATAAAGTCACATTGCGACCTTATCGACTTGCCAAAGAGCAATGCTCTTACTTCTTCTTTTTAGGTATTTTAACCGTGATTTGATAGTATTCCTCTGTATCTTCTTCTTCGGTTTTTACAGTAATTCCGCTATCTTGAACCATCGTTAATGATTGTTTAATCGTATTTAATGCAATCCTAACATCTCGGCTCACTGCCTTGCGTCGCGGTTTCTTCTTTACAACCTTGGGTTCTTCACCACTGTGTAACAAGGTTTGAATATGTTCTTCTAATTGGCGAACATTCCAGCCATTTTCTTTAATTTGCCCTAACAGTACCACTTGCAATGTTTCATCTTTAGCTGTAATAAGCGCTCTTGCATGCCGTTCAGTAATCTCACGTTGTAAAATAGCATCTTGTACAGTTTGAGGTAATTTTAATAAGCGTAATTTATTAGCTACTGTCGATTGTCCTTTACCCAAACGTTGCGCTAATGCCTCCTGTGTTAGACCATGTAACTCTAGCAATTGTTGATAAGCAAGCGCCTCTTCAATTGCTGTTAATTCTTCACGTTGTAAGTTTTCAATTAAGGCTACAGATGCTGTTTCTTTATCATTCATATCTCTAACAATGGCAGGCACTTCTGCCCATGCGAGTTTTTTCATAGCTCTATAACGACGCTCACCAGCAATAATTTCATATCGTTCATTTTCCATACGGCGCACAACAATAGGTTGAATAATACCGTGTGTTTGAATTGTTCTTGCTAATTCTTCGATCTTTTCATCATCAAAAATTGTACGCGGTTGGAAGCGATTTGGCACAATACTATCAATGGCGATATGTAAAACCTTTTCTGCTTCATTCACCGCTTCTTCACTTTTTGTTGGCTCTTCTTTACCGCCTCCAAAAAAACGTGAAAATGGACTCTTCATCCAAATGGCACCACCTTTAAGAAGCTATCTGTCTTCCCTTATTATTTCGGATTCCTTAACAAATGTACATACTTAAGATTTATTGGATTGGTGTTTTATTAGGTGTTCCTGGTTTACGTGGGTATTTCTTCGGTGTTTGTTTTATTTTATCAAAGATATACAATGTTCGTTCACTATTTTCTGTTGGTAACTCAAATTCGTATGCTTGTTTTAGTTCTACACCAAGTACATGTATTGCCTTCTTTGCATCTTGTAATTCTTCTGCTCCTGCTGCAGCTTTTAAAGCCACAAATTGCCCTTTTGGTTTAACTAATGGCACACAAAGCTCTGTTAATACACTTAAGCGTGCTACTGCTCTAGCGGTTACTACATCAAAACTTTCTCGATACGTATTATTTTGACCAAACTCTTCTGCTCGCGCATGTACAAATTGTGTATTTGTTAACGCCAAAGACTCACTTAAATGCTCTAAAAAGGTAATGCGTTTATTTAAAGAGTCCACAATTGTAATGTGTAAATGTGGATAACAAATTTTAATTGGAATACTTGGAAAACCAGCTCCAGCTCCTACATCACAAACAGTTGTCACTTTTGTAAAATCAAAATAAAAAGCCGTGCTGATTGAATCATAAAAATGCTTTAAATAAACACCCTCTAAATCGGTAATCGCTGTTAAATTCATTTTCTCATTCCACTCAACAAGCAATTGCAAATACGTACGAAATTGTTGGATTTGGTTATCTGTTAAATCAATTCCTTTATCGCGAAGCGCTATAATAAATTGTTGTTCGTTCATACCTTTACTCCTTTAATAAAATAGAAGGCGAGCTTAATGGCTCGCCCTATTTATGCACTCATGCTTGAATGCGTGCAATTTTACCTTGTTCTAAATAGACTAATAAAATAGAGATATCAGCAGGATTTACACCGCCTATGCGTGAAGCTTGTGCCAATGTTAGTGGCTGCACTTCTTTCAAGTGTTGTCTTGCTTCTGTAGCTAAACCTGAAATGGCATCATAATCAATATTTTCAGGAATTTTCTTACCTTCCATTTTGCGCAATTTCTCCACTTGATGTAATGCCTTTTCGATATAACCTTCATACTTTAATTGAATTTCAATTTGCTCTTTAACTTCTTCTGAATAGGATTCAGGTGCTTGTTCAGTCATTAGCGCTGCCACCACATCATAGTGCATTTCTGGACGTTTTAATAAGTCAGCCGCCCAAATGCCATCTTTTAATATTGTACCACCTGCTGTTGTGATTGCATCTTGTGTCTTTTGATTAGGTTTAATAATTGTGTGACGTAAACGTTCAATTTCCGCTTCAACTTGGCGTTTCTTCTCTTTAAATGCTGCATAACGCTCTGTGGATAATAAACCTACTTGATAACCGATCTCTGTTAAGCGCATATCGGCATTATCATGACGTAATAATAAACGATACTCTGCTCGCGATGTTAATAAGCGGTATGGTTCACTTGTTCCTTTTGTCACTAAATCATCAATTAACACACCAATATATGCTTCAGAGCGACTTAAAATAACTTCCTCACGATTAAAAATACTTGCCGCTGCATTAATACCAGCCATTAAACCTTGAGCAGCCGCTTCTTCGTAACCTGACGTCCCATTGATTTGACCTGCTGTATATAAACTTTTAATCTTTTTCGTTTCTAATGTTGGCCATAATTGCGTGGATACGATAGCATCATACTCAATCGCATAGCCAGCCCTCATCATCTCTGCCTTTTCTAACCCAGGGACAGAGGCAATTAAACGATGTTGCACATGTTCAGGTAAACTTGTGGATAACCCTTGTACATAAACTTCTCTCGTATTGCGGCCCTCAGGCTCCAAAAAGATTTGATGACGTGGTTTATCATTAAAGCGCACAATTTTATCTTCAATCGATGGACAGTAACGAGGTCCCTTACCTTTAATCATACCCGAATACATAGGCGATAAATGTAAATTCTCTTCAATAATTTCATGTGTTTCTGCACTAGTGTATGTTAACCAACAAGGTAATTGATCCATAATAAAGTCTGTTGTTTCAAAACTGAATGCTCGTGGTACATCGTCACCTGGTTGGATCTCTGTTTTACTATAATCAATCGTGCGATTATTCACTCGGGGTGGTGTACCTGTTTTAAAACGCACCATATCAAAACCTAAATCTTTAATGCTATCTGCCAATTTGATTGATGGCTGTTGATTATTCGGCCCACTTGAATACTTAATATCGCCAATAATAATTTCACCACGTAAAAATGTACCTGTTGTCACAATTACTTTTTTGGCACGGTAAATGGCACCAATTTGCGTAATAACACCTTGCACTTCTTCGTCTTCTACAATTAATTCTTCTACCATTGCTTGATGGATTTTTAAATTCTCTTGTTCTTCTAATATACGTTTTACTTCTTGTTGATATAACACTTTATCTGCCTGAGCACGCAATGCTCTTACAGCTGGACCTTTGCCTGTGTTTAACATACGCATTTGGATATGTGTTTTATCAATAACTTTCGCCATTAGACCGCCCATAGCATCAATTTCACGTACGACAATTCCTTTAGCTGGGCCCCCTATAGAAGGGTTACATGGCATAAATGCAATCATATCTAAGTTAATCGTTAACATTAATGTATTAGCACCCATTTTTGCTGCTGCATAAGCCGCTTCTGCACCTGCATGACCCGCACCTATAACAATGACATCAAACGTGCCTGCCTCGAATTTTGTTGGCATGCTCGTATCTTCCTCTCTGTATTAAGATTATTTCCCTAAACAAAACTGTGAAAACAACTGATTAATTAAACTTTCCTCTACTGTATCTCCAATAATCTCGCCAAGAATTTCCCATGTTCTCGTTACATCAATTTGTATCATGTCAACTGGAACACCTGAATTCGCTGCAAATAATGCATCTTCAATAGTCGCTTTAGCTTGATGTAATAACGCAATATGACGTGCGTTTGAGACGTACGTCATATCGCCTGCTTCTACTTGTCCTTCAAAAAATAAAGACGCAATAGCTTCCTCTAAATCTATCACACCTTGCTCTTCTAATAACGACGTGGCCACGATACGTTGCCCTAATGCTAACTCTTCTACTGTTTGTTTATTTAGTTGCTGTGGTAAATCGGTTTTATTAATGACCACAATATAATTCATATTTTGAATCGTCTCAAACAACAAACGGTCTTCATTTGTTAATGGCTCTGCACCATTCAATACAAATAAAATAAGGTCTGCCTCTTTTAACACTTGTCTTGATCGCTCAACACCAATACGCTCTACAATGTCTTCTGTTTCACGAATACCTGCTGTATCTACTAAGCGCAAGGGGACACCACGTACATTTACATACTCCTCAATAATATCTCGTGTTGTACCTGCAATATCTGTAACTATTGCCTTATTTTCTTGTACTAAACTATTGAGTAAAGATGATTTACCCACATTAGGGCGACCAATAATAACTGTGGATAAACCTTCTCTTAAAATTTTACCCTGTGAAGAAGTTTGTAGCAATTTTTCAATTTCATCTTTTACCCAACCACATTTTTCAAGCAACACAGGTATTGTCATCTCTTCCACATCATCATACTCAGGGTAGTCAATATTAACCTCAACTTGAGCTAACGTCTCAAGTAATGCTTGCCTTAAATTTTGAATTAGCCGTGACAATTTACCATCCATTTGATTTAATGCTACATTCATTGCACGATCTGTCTTTGCTCGAATTAAATCCATCACTGCTTCAGCTTGCGATAAATCTATACGGCCATTTAAAAATGCTCGTTTCGTAAATTCACCTGGTTCTGCTAATCTTGCACCATTTTTCAACACTAGTTGCAACACACGATTAACAGATGTCAAACCACCGTGACAATTAATTTCGACTACATCTTCACGTGTAAATGTTTTAGGCGCCTTCATTAAAGACAGCATAACCTCTTCCACCACTTCATCCGTTGTTGGCTCAATTAAATGCCCGTAATGAATGGTATGAGTAGGTTGTTCCATTAACGTTTTATGATTTGGTGATTGAAATACCTTATTGGCAATTGCTATAGCTTCATCACCACTTAAACGCACAATAGCAATTGCTCCTTCTCCCATTGGTGTGGAGATTGCTGCAATTGTATCAAAGTCCATTTTTATTCCTCCCATCAAGTTATCCACATGTGAGTAACTTTTTCCGCACATCACTATCTAGCATAAAAGAATAGCATAATTTCTTTGAAAGCTAAAGTTTCGCTATTGTATTTTTTATGCACAAAAAAACAGGTGGAAGCGACATAAACATCTTCCACCTGTTTAAGTAATTCATACTTTATTGTACTTTTTCAACAACAAGATAACGATTTGGCTCTCTACCTTCAGAGTGTGTTTCAACATCAATGCGATGTGCTAAAACATTATGCATAATTTTACGTTCATAAGATGGCATAGCTTCAAACGAATGACGATCTCCTGTTACTGTAACGCGATCTGCAATACGATTCGCTAATGCTTCTAACGCTAATTTACGCTTCTCTCGATAGTCTCCAACATTAATATGCGCTACCTTAAATTGTTTTACTTCTTGATTTAACATTAATTGAGCTAATTGTTGTAATGCATTTAATGTTTGCCCTCTCTTACCAATTAATAGGGCTGCCTTAGAGCTCTCTAGTTGAAAATACACTTGTTTTCCGTCTTCTGTCACCGAAATATCAACATCTGACACACCCATCTCTGCCGCAATACTTTTTATGTATTGAATAGTGGCTTTGAACGTTGGTTTTTCATCCGCTACTGGTAAAGTTGTTTGTGTATCCATTTGGTTGCTTTCACTTAGTTCGGGAATCGTGACTTCTTTAACATCCACTTGTTGTTCTTTAATCGTTACAATAATTTCTGCTGGGCGTGTACCAAACCCTAAAAATCCTTTTTTACCTTCTTGCACAATTTCAATATCTACTTGATCACGGGCAACGCCAAGCTTTTGTAACGCTAATGAGATCGCTTCTTCTGTAGTAGCGCCTATTTGCGTAATCTGTTTCACTTACCTCGCTCCTAACAAATTAATTGTTCTCTTTGATCCAAGGTTTATAAATAAATAGGTTTTGTACAAATGTAAATAAGTTACCAATAACCCAATATAATGACAATGCTGCTGGTAGTACCGCACCGAATCCCATAATCATAAATGGCATAATATACATCATCATTTTCATTTGAGGATTCATGTTATTCATAGCTGGACCAGTTCGTAATACAACAAACTGAATAAGACCTGCTGTTACAGCTAAAATAATACTTGGTTCTGCTAATGGGAACATAAAGAAATTCCCTAGTTCATATACATCTGGTGTAGCATTCATACGACTAATGGCATGATAGAAACCAATCAGAATTGGCATCTGTACAAGAATTGGCAAACAACCCGCTAATGGGTTCACACCTGATTCAGACATCAACTTCATCATCTCTTGTTGATACTGTTGTTGTGTTTGCATATCTTTAGAAGCATATTTCTCTTTTAATGCTTGCATTTGAGGCTGCACTTCTTGCATTTTTTTCGAACTTTTCGTTTGTTTAATCATTAGTGGTAAAATCACTAATCGAATAATGATTGTTACAATGATAATACCCCAAGCGTAAGAACCTAATAAATCAGCAAAATATTTAATTACTGATACAAGAGGCCAAACGATGAATTTATTCCAAAATCCATCACTCTCTGCTGAGATGGGTTGATTAAATTCTGTACAACCTGATAACAGAATTGTAGCAGAAATTAGCGTCAACATAATCCAAAGATGTTTCTTCTTCAAACCGCTTCCTCCTACATTCACTCTATTCAATTTTATAGTGTTCGAGCATATTCTACCATGTCTTATAGCAAGTACTCCACTATCTATAATGCTTTATAATGATTAATTTTCATTTTTTGATGCTGGAGGCAATGCTTTCGCAATACGCAAAACGTGGGTTAAGCTTTTTTTAGTTTCATGAAAATCTAATGTGGCCGCCGGATTTCTGGCGATAATAACATAGTCCATATGCGTTTTTAAATCATTACTAAAAGCTATCATACTATGTCGTATATAACGTTTAATTTGATTGCGCTTTACTGCATTTCCAAGCTTTTTGCTAACAGATAATCCGATCCGAAATGTGTCGTTTTCTTGACGCGGCATCATATAGACAACAAATTGACGATTAGCGAAAGACTTCCCCTTTTTAAAAACTAATTGAAAATCCTCATTCTTTTTAATTCGTTGTTTTTTATTCACAAATTTCACCTACATATATGATCACGCTTTTATTTTATCGAAAAAAAAGACCACTGATGTGGCTCAGTGGACTTATGCTGATAATACTTTTCTTCCTTTACGACGACGAGCTGCAAGAACTTTGCGACCGTTTTTTGAACTCATGCGTGCGCGGAAGCCATGTACACGGCTATGCTTACGTGTTTTTGGTTGGTAAGTACGTTTCATTTATAACACCTCCTATTTTCAGAAGTTAATTTCCTACATACAGACCTATGCATTATATAAAATTTTCTACGGTTTTGTCAAATGGTTATCTAAAATACATAAACCCTACTGCTTATAAGGTGGTGGCTATTTCTTTATGAAAAGATAAAAATAATACATCCTATGAGGCATCATTTTAACCTCACGCTTTATCCCCAAATTTATATTACTGTCTTGTGAATAAAAAAATCTTTTTATTCTTTTCTATTTTTTATTCACAACTTTTCCTCATAGTTTTTCACATATCAAAGGGGTGTGGATAACTTTATTCACAGCAACATCTCTATCTGTTAATAACTATAAAATTGTATTGCTATTATTCTATTTTGTTGTTACGATTAATGTGTTTTACTCTGTGGATAATTTTATTCGCTAAAAGTTATACACAGATAGATTGTACCTGTGTATAACTTTATCCACATGGTATGGATAATATTTATCCACAGGTTGTGTGATTGTGTATAAATAGAAAAAATGCTACAATTTTATTCTATATTTTTTTGCGCAAAGGAGATTGTAAAATTGGAGAACTTAGCACAGTTTTGGGATAGTGTCCTTGCTCAAATTGAACAAAAAATTGCTAAACCAAGTTTTGAAACTTGGTTAAAATCAACGAAGCCTTTAAATTTTGATGGTGCTCTAATTACGGTAGAGGCGCCCAATGAATTTGTTTGTGGATGGTTAGAAAATAACTATAAACAATTAATTATTGATGTTTTAAAAGACTTAACAACTAAAGATATTGCCATTCAATTCATTATTAAAGAAGATATTAGTCAGGATGAGACATTTGAGTTACCTCCTCCAATCACTGGGCAACAGAAAAAAATTGCTAATGATGTCCTGAGCATGTTGAATCCAAAATATACATTTGATACTTTCGTAATTGGCTCAGGTAATCGTTTTGCACATGCTGCTTCGCTAGCTGTTGCAGAGGCTCCTGCCAAGGCTTACAATCCTTTTTTCATTTATGGAGGGGTTGGGCTTGGTAAAACACATCTCATGCACGCTATCGGCCATTATGTTTCTGAGCATAATCCCAATGCTAAAGTAGTTTATTTATCTTCTGAAAAATTTATGAATGAGTTTATCAACTCCATCCGAGATAACAAAACAATTGAATTTAGAGATAGATATCGCAGTGTAGATGTACTTTTAATTGATGACATTCAATTTTTAGCTGGTAAAGAATCAACACAAGAGGAGTTTTTCCATACCTTTAATACACTGCATGAAGAAGCAAAACAAATCATCATATCAAGTGACAGGCCACCTAAGGAAATACCTACACTTGAAGATCGTTTGCGTTCAAGATTTGAGTGGGGATTAATAACAGACATTGCACCACCTGATTTGGAAACAAGAATTGCTATTTTACGTAAAAAGGCAACTGCGGATGGTCTAGCTATCCCTGATGAAGTAATTGTTTTTATTGCTAAAGAAATTGATTCTAACATTCGAGAACTTGAAGGGGCGTTAATTCGTGTAGTAGCTTATGCCTCTATGGCTAAAGAAGATATCACACCAGATTTAGCAAGCCGCGCGTTAAAAGATATTATTCCAAATGCGAAACAACGAAAAATTAGCATTATTGATATTAAACATGCCGTGGGAGAACAGTATGACGTACGTTTAGAAGATTTTTCAGCCAAGAAACGAACACAGTCTATTGCATTTCCAAGACAAATTGCTATGTATTTATCGCGCCAACTAACTGATTTTTCTCTTCCTAAAATTGGGGAGGAATTTGGGGGTAGAGACCATACTACTGTACTGCATGCTCATGAAAAAATATCAAAGTTATTAAAAACAGATGAACAATTGAAACAGGATGTTAAACAAATTAAAACGAGTCTTGGTAAATAAACATGTGGATAAATGACAAAGTTATACGCAACTTCTACACAAGTTGTACACAGGTGGATAACTGTGTTATCAATGTATAATTCGAGTTATCCACAAATCCACAGGGCCTACTACTATATTTACTTATATATTATTAATAATAACTATTTATTTAAGTGAGGTATAATTATGAAATTTATTATTGTAAGAGACCGATTATTAGATGCTTTAAATCATGTAATGAAAGCTGTAAGTGGCAAAACTACTATACCGATTTTAACGGGTATTAAAATTGATGTAACAAAAGATGGTGTAACGTTAACAGGTAGTGATACGGATATTACTATCCAAACCTTTATACCAGCTGAAGAAGATGCTAAGCAAAACGTCACAATTGTAGAAAGTGGCTCTATCGTATTACAAGCACGTATGTTTAATGAAATCGTGAGAAAGTTACCAACAAATGAGGTTGAAATTCAAGTGACGAATGAAGTTCAAACACATATCCGTTCTGGTAAATCTATTTTCCATTTAATTGCTTCAGATGCGAATGAATATCCACTACTACCAAATATTAATCAAGATGCTAGTTTCCCTATGCCTGCTGATTTATTAAAATCTATGATCCGTGAAACCGTATTTGCTGTAGCTGTAACAGAAAGTCGTCCAGTATTAACAGGTGTCAATTGGATAATTAAAGATCAATCACTCATTTGTGTGGCAACAGATAGTCATCGTTTAGCGAGACGCAAAGCTAAAATGGAGCAAGTGCAGGAAGATTATGATGTTGTAATACCTGGAAAAAGCTTAAATGAATTAAACAAAATTTTAGAGAATACAAACACACCTGTCGAAATTGTTATCACAGAACAACAAGTATTATTTAAAACAGATAATGTGTTATTTTTCTCACGTTTGTTAGAAGGAAATTATCCTGATACAGATCGTTTAATTCCTAATGAGTTCCAAACGACGATGAAAATAAACGGAAAAGAATTATTACAAGCTATCGATCGTGCTTCGTTACTAGCAAGAGGGAATAGTCATAACGTTGTTCGTTTAGAAACACTATCTGAAGAATCCATTGAAATCTCATCAAACTCACCTGAGATTGGCAAAGTGCAAGAAGAGATTAGCTTAGATTTATGTGAAGGTGAACAATTGAAAATTTCATTTAGTGCGAAATACATGATGGAGGCTTTAAAAGCGATTGGCGAGGATCATGTTATTGTACAATTTACTGGCGCCATGAGACCCTTTATTTTACGCTCACTAGAGGATGATACGATTTTACAATTAATTGTTCCAATTCGTACAAATTAATGTGTTTGAAAAAGAGTTGCTGTTATTGAGCAGCTCTTTTTTTTATAGAAATCATGTTCATTTTCTTAAGAGTACGTAGAAAAATTGAATTATGGTATGATAGTGTAATAAGAATTTGTTGGCTGGAGGCATAAAACGTGGAAGAAATCGTAATTCATGATGAATTTGTAACGTTAGGGCAACTTTTAAAGATGACGGATGCTATTAGTTCTGGAGGAATGGCAAAGTGGTTTTTACAAGAACATATTGTGTATGTGAATGGTGAAGAAGAAAATCGCAGAGGTAAGAAACTCTATCCAGATGATGTGATTAATATTCCGCAAATTGGTCGATTCAAAATCGTAGCGCAAGAGGCGTAACATATGTATATAGAAAAATTGCAATTAAAGAATTATCGCAATTATGAAGAATTAGACTTGGAATTTTCACCACATATTAACGTGTTTATTGGGGAGAATGCACAAGGTAAAACAAATGTTATGGAAGCCATTTATGTTTTAGCTATGGCGAAATCACATCGCACCTCCAACGATAAAGAATTGCTACGTTGGCAAAAAGATTATGCTAAAATAGAAGGTGTGATTAAAAAAAAATACGGTGACTTACCGATGCAATTAGTAATTGCTAAACAAGGCAAAAAGGGCAAGGTAAATCATCTTGCACAAAGTAAATTAAGCGAGTATATCGGGCAAATGAACGTAGTGATGTTTGCGCCAGAAGATTTAAATGTTGTGAAAGGCAGCCCGCAATTTAGACGACGTTTTATTGATATGGAAATCGGGCAAATTTCTCAAACGTATTTGTATGATTTAATGCAATTTTCGAAAATATTAAAACAACGTAATCAGTTTTTAAAACAGCATGTGCACAAACAAGTAGATGCTGTTATGCATGAAGTTTATACAGAGCAATACATTCAATCGGCTGCGCAAATTATACACAGGCGTTTTTTATTTATGGGCTTATTACAAAATTGGGCTGCGCAAATCCATCATGGTATTTCTAGAGGGCAAGAGCAACTAGTGATTAAATATAAAACCGCTAAAGGGTTAACATCGTCATCAACGATTGAAGAGATTAAGCAAGTTTTAACGGTTCGTTTAGATGAAGTATTTCAGCGAGAACGAGAGCGAGGGGTTACTTTAGTTGGTCCGCATCGAGACGATCTGCAGTTCTATGTGAATGATTATGATGTGCAGGTGTATGGTTCGCAAGGTCAACAGCGTACAACAGCACTGTCACTAAAGCTTGCTGAGATTGAATTGATTAAACAGGAAACTAAAGAACCTCCTATTTTATTATTAGACGATGTTCTTTCAGAATTAGACGATTATCGTCAATCCCATTTGTTAAATACAATTAAAAGTGAAGTTCAAACATTTGTTACTACAACAAGTATAGAAGGCATAGAACATGAAACGATAAGAGAGGCAAAGGTGTTTCATGTGAAACAAGGATGTATACAACAATAGATGTTCAAAATAAGGAGTAGGTGAATACGTTGGCTAATGAAGAAAAAGTGTTGCAAAATCAAGCATACGATGCGGATCAAATCCAAGTCTTAGAAGGCTTAGAAGCAGTTCGTAAACGACCAGGCATGTATATTGGTTCTACAAGTTCAAGAGGTCTCCATCATTTAGTGTGGGAAATTGTAGATAACAGTATTGATGAAGCATTGGCAGGTTTTTGTAATAATATTACAGTTACGATTGAAAAAGATAACTGGATTCGCGTTGAAGATGACGGACGAGGCATTCCTGTAAGTACGCAAGAGAAAATGGGTAAACCAGCTGTTGAAGTCATCATGACAGTCTTGCATGCGGGTGGTAAATTTGGCGGCGGCGGTTATAAAGTATCAGGTGGTTTACACGGTGTAGGGGCCTCAGTAGTAAATGCTTTATCAGCACATACAGAAGTACGTGTTATGCGTGATGGAGCAATACACGAGATTAAATTCGAACGAGGACTGACAACACAACCTTTAACCGTAGTTGGTGATATTGATAAAACAGGTACGATTACTCGCTTCAAAGCAGACCATACGATTTTTACTGAAACAACAGAGTATGAATTCAATATTTTAGCGCAACGTGTTCGTGAACTTGCTTATTTAAATCGTGGTATTTATTTAACGATTGCAGATGAACGAGAAGGGCAAGAGCAATCTATTACGTATCACTATGAAGGTGGTATTACTTCATATGTTGAGCATATTAATGAAAATAAAGAGCCTTTACATGACCCTATTGATATTCAAGGTGAAAAGGAAGGCATTACAATTGAAATAGCTATGCAATACAATGCAGGTTATGCTTCTACCATCTTATCTTTTGCGAATAATATTAATACGTATGAAGGCGGTACACATGAATCAGGTTTTAAAACGGCTTTAACACGTGTGATCAATGACTATGGACGGAAAAATAATCTGCTTAAAGAGGCAGATGCTAATTTAACAGGTGATGATGTGCGAGAAGGGCTAGTAGCCATTATTTCTATTAAGCATCCCGACCCACAGTTTGAAGGGCAAACGAAAACAAAATTAGGTAATTCAGAAGTAACACAAATTACAAGTTCATTGTTCGCAAGTGGTTTTGAAAGGTTCCTACTGGAAAATCCGAAAGTAGCTCGTCAAGTAATCGAAAAGGGATTATTAGCAGCGAGAGCACGTGTAGCGGCTAAAAAAGCCCGTGAAACGACAAGACGAAAATCTCCATTAGAAATTTCAAATTTACCTGGTAAATTAGCAGACTGCTCATCCACCAATCCAAGTGAATCAGAAATTTATATTGTAGAAGGTGATTCGGCTGGTGGTTCAGCTAAATCAGGGCGAGATCGTTTCTTCCAAGCGATTTTACCTTTACGAGGAAAGATTTTAAATGTGGAAAAAGCCCGTTTAGATCGCATCCTCTCTAATGCAGAAATTCGTGCAATGATCACGGCTTTTGGTACAGGTATTGGCGAAGAATTTAATTTGGAAAAAGCCCGTTATCATAAAATTGTCATTATGACAGATGCTGACGTTGATGGCGCCCATATTCGCACACTATTATTAACGTTTTTCTTCCGTTTCATGCGTCCTTTAATTGAAGCAGGTTATGTTTACATTGCACAGCCCCCACTATATCAAGTGAAGCAGGGGAAACACGTAGAATATTGTCACAGTGATGAGGAGTTAAAAGAAATTTTAGAAGGCTTATCACAAGTACCAAAACCCAATATTCAACGTTACAAAGGTTTAGGTGAAATGGATGCTGAGCAGTTATGGGAAACAACAATGGATCCTGAGAACCGAATTTTACTACAAGTACATTTAGACGATGCCATTGAAGCAAATGCAGCTTTTGAACGATTGATGGGTGAAGAAGTAGAGCCACGTCGTCAATTTATCGAAGAAAATGCGCTAAATGTGCAAGATCTAGATTTCTAAGAGAGGAGGTTACATAGCTAATGGAAAAGAAAAATGTTAAAGAAATTAATATTACAAAAGAGATAGAAACGTCATTTTTAAGTTATGCTATGAGCGTTATTGTTTCGCGTGCTTTGCCAGATGTACGTGATGGTTTAAAACCAGTGCATCGTCGAATTTTATTTGGTATGAATGAGTTGGGGAACACTTCTGATAAACCGCATAAAAAATCAGCTCGTATTGTTGGGGATGTAATGGGGAAATATCACCCTCATGGTGACTCATCTATTTATGACGCTATGGTACGTATGGCGCAAGATTTTAGTTATCGCTATATGTTAGTAGACGGTCATGGTAACTTTGGTTCTGTAGATGGTGATGGCGCAGCAGCTATGCGTTATACCGAATCACGAATGTCAAAAATTGCAATGGAAATGCTAAGAGATATTAATAAAGATACTATTGACTATACTGATAATTATGATGGTTTAGAGAAAGAGCCCGTTGTATTACCAAGTCGATACCCTAACTTAATTGTGAATGGTACATCTGGTATTGCGGTAGGGATGGCAACAAATATCCCACCCCATAATCTTAATGAAACAATCGATGCAGTTTTAGCTATTGCGGATAATCCATCCATTACAACAGAAGAGTTAATGGATATTATCCCGGGACCAGACTTCCCAACAGGTGGTTTGATTTTAGGGCGTAGCGGTATACGTAGAGCATATGAAACGGGTAGAGGTTCAATTATTACACGCGCCCGCGTGGAGATCGAACAAGCAAAGAATGGAAAAGAAACGATTTTAGTAACAGAGTTACCGTATCAAGTAAATAAAGCAAAGTTAATTGAAAAAATCGCTGAATTAGTACGAGATAAAAAAATTGACGGTATCACAAAGTTACAAGATGAGTCTAGTCGCCAAGGTATGCGTATTGTAATGGACGTACGCCGTGATGCTAATGCGAATGTAATTTTAAATAACTTATACAAGCAAACGGCAATGCAAACAAGTTTTGGTGTTAATATGTTGGCATTGGTTGATGGACAACCTAAAGTATTAGCTTTAAAAGAAGCGTTACAACATTATTTAGCACATCAACAACAAGTCATTCGACGTCGTACAGAATTTGAGCTTCGTAAAGCGCAAGATCGCGCCCATATTTTAGAAGGCTTACGTATTGCGCTAGACCATATTGATGACATTATTGCTATTATTCGCAGTTCACGAAATGGTGAGGAAGCGAAACCAAAACTAATGGAACGTTATGGTTTGAGTGAAAGACAATCACAAGCTATTTTAGATATGCGTCTTGTGCGTTTGAGTGGTTTAGAGCGTGAAAAAATCGAAAATGAGTATCAAGAGTTACAACTCTTAATACAAAGTTTACAAGAGATTTTAAGTGATGAAGCTCGTATTATCCAAATCATTCGTGAAGAGATGGTAGAAATAAAAGAGCGTTTTGGTGATGCAAGACGTTCAGATATAACTTCTGGTGGCGCATTTATGATTGAAGATGAGGACTTAATCCCACAAGAGGACTCTGTCATCACGCTTACGCATAATGGTTATATTAAACGTTTAGCCGCAAATACGTATCGCAGTCAGAGACGTGGTGGTAGAGGTGTTCAAGGTATGGGCACAAATGAAGATGACTTTGTGGAGCATTTACTCTTTACTTCTACCCACGATACTATTTTATTCTTTACAACCAAAGGTAAAGTATATCGTGCTAAAGGATATGAAATTCCAGAATACGGACGTACCGCCAAAGGTTTACCTATTGTAAATCTACTTAACTTAGAAAAAGAAGAAAGTGTCACAGCTATGATTCGAGTGAGTTCATTTGATGAGGATGCTTATTTTATTTTCACTACACGTCTAGGTGTGACAAAACGAACAGAGGTTTCCCACTTTGCTAACATCCGTACAAATGGTCTAATTGCGATTACATTACGTGAAGATGATGAATTAATGGCTGTACGATTAACAGATGGTACTAAACAAATCATTATTGGCACGCGTCAAGGCATGTTAATTCGTTTTGAAGAAACGGATATTAGAGCTATGGGTAGAACCGCCTCAGGTGTAAGAGGAATTCGTCTCCGTGAAGATGATTGTGTTGTAGGTATGGAGATTGTTGAGCCTAACCAAGAGATCTTGGTAGTCAGTGAGAATGGCTATGGTAAGCGCACCTCTGAAGAAGAATACCGCTTACAAACACGCGGTGGTGTAGGTATTAAAACATTGCAAATTACAGACAAAAATGGCCCACTTGTCGCTGTGCGTACTGTTACTGGTGAAGAAGATATTATGTTAATTACAGTTGAAGGTATGTTAATTCGTATGGCAACTGAAGATATTTCCAGTATCGGGCGTAATACACAAGGTGTTCGACTCATTCGTTTAGCTGATGAAGAATATGTAGCAACAGTCGCCAAAGTTAAACGTGAAGAAGAATTAGAAGAAATAGAAGATGATTCTGAAGAAGCTGAGTCATAAAATGGTGCATGAGAGAATAGCGTTTATATGCTATTCTCTTTTCCATTCAAAACCTAAAATCATGGTAAAATAAATAAAATTAGTTAAAGAAAAGGATGATGTCCAAATGGAGACCATGCATTTACCAATTGAACAATTACGTGTAGGCGAACTAATTGCAGAAGATATTTTTGCCAACACTAAATTCCCTATTGTGACAAAAGAAACGACATTAACTTATGAACATTTGCATATTTTTGAAGTATTTAATATTAAAGCAGTTCATGTCTTACGAGAAAGTGAAGAGACAAATGAAGTTGACTCGGCACCTTACATCGATCATGCTGTAACGGAGTCAGTGAAAACAGAGGTTGTATTTAAAAAATTATATGATGAAACCATCCATCAATTTAAAAAAGAATTTAAAAGTTGGGAAGCAGGAGCGAATATCAATATTTCAAAAATTAGGGGTATGATGCTTCCGATAATAGAGTTAGCCTTAAATGATAAAACAATTATATTAAATTTAAATGAATATTCTACAGCGAAAGACTATTTATACCATCATTGTATTGCTACAGGATTAATTACGGCTGTTTTGGCACAAAAATTAGGTTATGATCGTGGTGACACTATACAACTAGCTATTGGTGGTACGTTAGCTGATTGTGGGATGTCAAAAGTATCTTCTACTATTAGAAATAAAAAAGGCGCATTAACAGAAAATGAGTTTAATGAAGTTCGTAAGCATCCGATTTATACATATAAAATGATTAAAGATATACCTGTTCTAAAACCTACAATTAAAGCGGCTGTGTTTCAACATCATGAGCGTTTGAATGGCACAGGGTATCCTTCACAAGATAGGGCAGATAAAATATCAAAAGAATCACAAATTATAGCAATAGCAGATGTATTCCATGCAATGACGAGCGAGCGTATGTATCGTGCTAAAGAACCTTCATTTAAAGTTATTGAAAAAATTAAAGAAGAAGAGTTTGGCAAATTTGATATTACTATTATTGAAGCGCTGTTATCTGTTGTTTCTGATTTAACTATAGGTAGTAAGGTTGTTTTATCTAATCTAGAAAGAGGAGAAGTTTTATATGTACAGCCTAATGCACCTACTAGACCGTTAATTAAATTACAGAAGAATGGCGAGATTATTGATTTACAAAAGTATAGACAAATACATATCAAAAAAATAATTCGATAAACTATTGACAATGTTGTCAGCATCTAGTATCATAATGGGAGTCGCTTAGGAAATATGAAAAAGCGTTCTTAAAAAGATTGATAAAAAGATGTTGACAATATAATAGTAACCATGTTATTATATAGAAGTTGTCGCAAACAACACCATGACCTTTGAAAACTGAACAAGCAAAACGTTAATCAATAAAACGTTTCATGAAAATGA
>NZ_BMJT01000007.1 GCF_014643595.1 Lysinibacillus alkalisoli | reverse complement strand
GGCGCGAGGGTTCGAATCCCTCCTTCTCCGCCATCATGTTGAGTGGTAGAAAAAAGGCAAGGCCCCCTTGGTCAAGCGGTTAAGACACCGCCCTTTCACGGCGGTAACACGGGTTCGAATCCCGTAGGGGTCATCAAGCACTTAAGACGTTTCGTCTTGAGTGCTTTTTTCTTTTCAAATAAATCGGAGATGTAGATCTAGGTAAGGAATTGATCTATAATCCTTCACAAATCATGAGAAAAAGCTGAAAAAGATACATTTGTTTAAAATAGCATAATACCTAAAAAAAGTGATATTTATCGTTATTATTACAAAAAGCATTCATAAAAAAATGGAAATTTAAAAGTAAAAATTTATGATAATAAAATAAAGGTACGCTATTTAAAGCAGTATTCTATAATGAATAACTTAAGGATAGACCATTATAAAAGTGAATTTTACTAGTTATTTTGATATACAAAAAAGATAAAAACTTCAAAAATATGATAAGAAAAGATTGAATTAACAGATTTTAAATTGTAGAATACATGGTAAGTTGTACAAGGTGAATTGTATGTAGTCATTAGTCTGTAGAAAGTAATTTATTTTGGAGGCGTTGGCATATGTTAGTATGGTACAAAAATGATATAGCTTCACCGATGGTTACAAAAGAAATTTTATTAATTGAACCATGTATGCATAGTAACTACCTAGCGAGAATTATTACAAAAAATGATAAATTTTATACAACACATAGCCCAGTAACCATTATAGATAAAATGTGTTTAGCTAATGGCAGTTCGTTAGCTGGAAGGTTATCAGGATCAAGACATATTTTAGGTGTTAAGCGTTTACCACCATTATTTATTGGCGGGACGCCTGTATTTGCAATTCAGTTAAAAATGTCGCAAGAAAAAACATTATACTTATTTACATTAGACTTTAAAACATATCCAGCAGCTGAGAAAGGTAGCTATCTAGAGTTAGATGATAATGGCTACAGGGTATATGTCAAGGCTTCATTAGCAACCATTGCACGTAAATGTCTTGAAGTAGGTTATTTAATGTTGAAATTATAGCTTTTACAGTGCGAAGATACGTTATAATAAAAATAATATGTAGTAAGGGAGGCAGCTGCGATTAGCAGCTATAAATATATGAAACGTATCGAATCTATACAAAATGCTACTGTTAAACAGTGGAAGAAGCTAGCAACTACGAAAAAAGAGCGTGATAAAAGCCAAGCTTTTTTTATTGAAGGTTTTCATTTAGTAGAAGAAGCCTTGAAAAATAAAGAACGTGTCTTACAAATTATTGTGCGTGAAGACGTAGCACTTCCTATGTTGTGGGATACAGATGATATACCAATGTTTGAAGTAACAGCACAAGTGGCTAAAGAGTTAGCCGAGACAGAAACGACACAAGGGGTATTTGCTGTTTGTAAGCAGGAAAGTAACACTAACTTACAAGGTAAACATTATTTATTATTAGATGCTATTCAGGACCCTGGCAATTTAGGAACAATGATTCGTACAGCAGATGCCGCTGGAGTTGAGACCGTGATTTTAGGCAATGGTACTGTAGATGCTTTTAATGCTAAAACATTGCGCGCTGCTCAAGGTTCACATTTTCATATCACATTAATGCGTATGGATTTAGAAGAAGCTTTAGCAAAATTAATGGCGCAAGATACCGTGATTTATGGTACATCATTAGATGATGCCACTTTATTAACAGACGTTTCACCAGCAGAAAAATGGGCTTTAATTGTAGGTAATGAAGGCAGTGGCATCTCACCTCAATTACTCGCTAAGACAGATGAGAATATTAAAATCCCTATGCGTGGCAAGGCAGAGTCACTTAATGTTGCAGTAGCAACGGGTATTTTACTTTATCGTCTTATTTTATAAACCAACTTGACTTCCTTTGTATACCCCGTATAATTAGGATGAATGTAATAAATAAATGCAATGATGAAGGATTAGTAAAAGAGGGTACATTTCACAGGGAGTATGTGTCATAGACTGTAAGCACATATAAAGTTGTACACTTTGAATTCACCTTCTGAGCAGCTACTTAGACCAACACATATGTTGTAAAGGTATGCCGGTCTCTCAGACCGTTATGTTAATGAAGTGACTGTTACATTATAACAGTAACTAGGGTGGTACCGCGATTAGTCCTCGTCCCTTTTTGGGATGGGGTTTTTTTGTGTTTTTTTATTTTAAGGAGGTTGTCTAATATGGAGCAACGCTTGCAACAACTAAAAGAAGAAGTATTAACAAAAATTAAAGAAACAGTAAATATGAAGGAATTACAAGAGGTGCGTGTTGCGTATCTAGGTAAAAAAGGACCGATTACAGATTTATTAAAAGGTATGGGGAAATTAACAGCTGAAGAGCGACCGAAGATGGGTGCGCTAGTGAATGAAATGCGTCAACAAGTAACGCAAGTGTTAGAAGAGCGCATGACAAAATTGGAACAACTGGCTGTAGAACAACAGTTAGCTGAAGAAGCTATTGATGTGACTTTACCAGGTCGAGCAATTCGTGTGGGGAATCGTCATCCATTAACACGTGTTATTGAAGAGATTGAAGATTTATTTATTGGTATGGGTTATCAAGTGGCTGAAGGGCCAGAAGTAGAACAAGATTATTATAACTTCGAAGCCCTTAATTTACCAAAAGACCATCCTGCACGAGATATGCAAGATACGTTTTATATTTCCGAGGAAATATTGTTACGTACACAAACTTCACCTGTGCAAGCTCGTACTATGGAACAAAAGGATGGGGAAACAATCCGTATTATTTGCCCAGGTAAAGTGTTCCGTCGTGACCATGATGATGCTACTCACTCACATCAATTTATGCAAATCGAAGGCCTTGTTGTAGGTGAGAATATCCGCATGAGTGATTTAAAAGGGACACTAGATTTATTTGCCAAGAAAATGTTTGGTGAAAATCGTGAAATCCGCCTTCGACCAAGTTTCTTCCCATTCACTGAACCATCTGTTGAGATGGATATTTCTTGTTTCCGTTGTGGTGGAGATGGTTGTAATGTATGCAAAAAGACAGGTTGGATTGAGATTTTAGGGGCAGGTATGGTGCATCCTAATGTGCTAGAGATGTCAGGCTATGATCCGAATAAAGTATCAGGCTTTGCTTTTGGTATGGGTGTAGAACGTGTTGCCATGTTGAAGTATGGAGTGGATGATATTCGTCATTTCTATACAAATGACATGAGATTTTTATCACAATTCCATGAGACAGAAGCATAAGGAGGAAGAAACATGTTAGTATCATTAAATTGGTTAAAAGATTATGTTGATATTTCAGCATTAACAGAAGCTGCATTAGCAGAAAAAATTACACGCTCAGGTATTGAAGTAGATGCTGTCATGGATATGTCTCATGGTATGAAACATATTGTGATAGGGTATGTAAAAGAGATGGCAAAACATCCACAGGCGGATAAATTAAATATTTGTCAAGTTGATGTAGGCGCAGAAGAGCTTCAACAAATCATTTGTGGCGCGCCGAATGTAGCACAAGGACAACATGTTATTGTGGCATTACCAGGAGCTGTGTTACCAAATGGTATGAAGATTAAAAAAGCAAAGTTACGTGGTGAAGTTTCCAACGGTATGATCTGTTCACTACAAGAGCTTGGTATTGAAGGTAAAGTGGTACCTAAAGCATATGCAGAAGGAATTTATGTATTACCTTCAACAGCTACTGTTGGTGAGAATGCATTGCGTTATTTAGGTTACGAAGACACAATTTTGGAATTAGATTTAACACCTAACCGTTCAGATGCTTTGTCTATGTTAGGCGTAGCGTATGAGGTGTCAGCTATTTTAGCGCAACCTTTAACATTACCTAATACTACAACAGTGCTATCTCATGAAAAAGCAACAGAACAATTGCAAGTACAAGTAGAAGCAAAAGAAGCAAACCCAATGTACGTAGCTAAAGTGATCAAAAATGTTCAAGTGAAGGAATCCCCATTATGGCTACAACAACGTTTAATGGCAGCAGGTGTCCGTCCGCTAAATAATGTAGTAGATATTACAAATTATGTATTGATGGAATATGGTCAGCCCCTACATGCCTTTGACTATGAACGTGTGCAAACAGGAAGAATCACTGTGCGCTATGCTAATGAGGGTGAAACACTAACTACATTAGATCAACAAGAGCGTGTATTATTACCAACAGATCTAGTGATTACGAATGGTGAAGTACCTATTGCCTTAGCAGGTGTGATGGGTGGTGCTAACACAGAGGTTACAAACGCTACAACGACTATTATTATTGAGTCAGCTTATTTTGCTGGTGCAGGTGTCAGACGTACATCACGCAGATTAGGTTTACGTTCAGATGCTTCAGCTCGTTTTGAAAAAGGTGTAGACCCTAATCGTGTACAACAAGCAGCGGACCGTGCAGCACAATTACTAGTAGAGTTAGCAAATGGTGAAGTATTGGCTGAAGATGTTGTATTTGATGAATTAAATAAAGAAGCAAAAACTATTATTGTATCACCTGATTTTGTAAATCGACACCTGGGAATGAAGATTCCGATGGAAGAAATGATTACGATTTTAGAACGTCTCCAATTTGGTGTAACGGCTCAAAACGGCAAGTTACTTATCACAGTGCCAACACGTCGACAAGACATTAAAATTCAAGAAGATGTTGTGGAAGAAATTGCACGTATTTATGGTTATGATGAAATTCCCAAAACGTTGCCAGAAGGTGCTGTTCAAATTGGTAAACTAACACCTTATCAAGCAGGGCGTCGTATTGTGCGAGACGTTGTGGAAGGTGCAGGTTTATATCAAGCGATTACGTATTCTTTAACTTCAGAAGAATTGGCACAACAATTTGCCATTGCGACAGGTGAAGTGACAAAATTAATGATGCCAATGAGTGAGGAGCATAGTACATTACGACAAAGTTTAATTCCACATTTACTGCAGTCTGCAGCACATAATGTGGCGCGTAATGTAAGCACAGTAGGATTATATGAAATAGGTTCCGTCTTTGTTGGTAAACAGGAGACAAACCAACCATATGAGCGAGAACATATTGGCGCTGTGATTACAGGTCAGTGGGTAGATCATGCTTGGCAAGGCGAGAAGAAAGCCGTTGATTTCTTTGTAATGAAAGGCATTGTAGAGGCATTACTTACTAAACTTGGTCTGGCAAATGATGTAACATTTGTTAAAACGGTAGTGGACGGTTTGCATCCAGGGCGTACAGCACATATTATGCTAGATGGTAAAGTGATTGGTTTAATCGGTGGGTTACATCCTACAACGGAAAAAACAGTAGGCTTAAAAGAAACATATGTTATGGAGATGGACCTGCACATATTATTAGAGTCAGCTATGACAAAACCGGCTCTACAATACGCAGCTGTACCACGTTTCCCAGGGATGTCACGTGACATTGCGCTTATTTTAAATCGCGAAACAACAGCTGGAGAAGTGAAAGCGGTAATTGAGTCAGCAAATGTAAAATTATTAAAGAATATTCATGTGTTTGATGTATATGAAGGTGATAAAATGCCAGAAGGTAAGAAGTCTGTAGCGTTCTCATTAACCTATTCAGATCCTGCACATACATTGACTGATGAAGAAGTAGTAGCAGCACATAATAAAGTATTAAAAGCCTTAGCTACAATTGACGGTTTAGAAGTACGTTAAAACAAACTTAACAATAAAAATATCAGATCAAATTTATTTGGTCTGATATTTTTTGTATTTAAAAGGTAAAACTTATTTTATTAGCACAATTTTCGTGCCTTATCTGTGTTAGCAAAATGCCATTTAGTGATAGATTGTAAAAACTCCTCACCTCTTGTTCGTAAAATACGAGCAGCTACTTCGTCCACTTTATGACCAGCTCCTTTTGGTAATGGGTAGCCTACTGTTTTACTTAATGCTTCCATCTCTTTTACAAAAGCAGCTCTTGCTAAAATACTAGCTGCCGCAACAGATAGGTGAATTTGTTCAGCTTTAGTCGCAAAATAAACGCGCTCATGTACAATGTCTTTACGACCCTTTAAATAATTAAAGTACACATCTTTAGTCGCGAACTGATCAATTAAAATGGCTTGTGGATAATGGTCCAATTGGTCAATTACAAGACGTAACGCTTGGTTGTGCATCCACCCTTTCATTTTCCCTTGTGAGAAACCTTTTGCTTGAAGAGTATTGTATTTAGGGTTTTTTAAAAGTAATACTTTATGAGGGCAAGCAGCTTTAATCAGTGGTGCTAATGCTAGCATCGTATCATCTTTCAACAATTTAGAATCTTTAACACCTAATGTTTGTAATAAAGGAATTTGCTCTTTACTTACATAGACAGCTGCTACTGTGACAGGGCCAAAATAGTCACCAGTACCTGTTTCATCAGAACCTAAAACAGAAAAGCTTGAAAAATTTGTTGGTAAAGTAGTGTTTGGTTTAGAGGTGGGGGTTGTCATGTAAGGTTTTGCATAATGTTCAGCATTAGCCCCTTGAAATAAACACTTGCCTGAACGATATAATGTAATAGTGCAGCCATCCACCTTGGCTGAAAAGCGAACACCCGGCGCTTTATTCTCTATTTTATAAGGTGTGAAAGTAGTGATAATCTTTTCACAGAGGGTATTATCACAAGTTAAAACAACATTTGTCATAAAATGATTCCTTTCTATGTGTTCTCTTTATTCACAAATGAATCTCTTTCATGGTATCATTATAGATAGCTTTTTGGGTAAAGTAATCAGGAATTTATGGCGATAAGAAAGTGAATTGGTGTTTGAGGAGGTGCTATGCTTGCAGGAACAAGAAAAAAATCGAATTGCTGTGACCATCCATGGTAGCACATACTATATGGTAGGTACAGAAACGGTTGGGCATATGCGTCTCATAGCGTCAATGGTTGACGATCGCATGAAAGAAATAAAACGTAAAAATCCATCACTCGATAGTACGCAACTCGCTGTATTAACAGCAGTTAATATGGTGAATGAAAATGTGGAGCTAAAAGAGTATATTGAAGAACTTGAAGAACAATTAAGAAAACTAAAGGATTGAGTGAATGATAGACTTATTTATTATCATTCTGTTAGCGATTGGATTTATTATGGGAGCAAAACGAGGCGTAATTGTTCAAGGTATGCATGTGGCAAGCATGGTTATCTCCATCATTGTAGCGCTAATCTTTTATAAATCACTAGCAGAAAAATTTGTATTTTGGGTGCCTTACCCAAGTATAGAAAGCACAACAAAAACAGCACTAGACTTAAGTAAAATCGATATTGACGGTACTTTTTATCAAATTTTTGCTTTTGCACTTCTTTACTTTACCGTTAAACTGATTGTTAAACTTATTATTACTTTTTTTGATCACTATGCTTATTTACCAGCATTTGAATCAACAAATCGTATTGTTGGTGGTCTTTTAGGTTTAGTGGAGTATTATATGACGATTTTTATCGTGCTTTATTTACTGGCATTACTACCATTTGAATTTTTAGTGGCACGTATGCAAAATTCTATTTTAGGTAAACTGATTGTAGAGTATACGCCTGGTCTCACGCAACTCATGCAAAAATGGTGGTATGTGTATTCGTAATGTGCAGCATATAAAGATGTATTGTAAGGCACTTTTCGTCTGAAAGGTGTCTTTTGTATTAGGGGGATGACAGATGAATAAAAAACAAGTAATTCGTAAATTAGAAGAAATAGCGATTTATATGGAAATCAAAGGAGAAAATCCTTTTAAAATCAGCGCTTATCGTAAAGCGGCAGCAGCTCTTGAAAATGATGCACGCGCTATGGATGAGATGGAGGATTTAACAAAAATAAAAGGGATTGGCAAAGGTACAGCTGAAGTCATAAGTGAATTTCTTGTGACAGGTGACAGTGTTGTATTACAAGCATTACAGCAAGAAATCCCTGCGACATTAATGTCCCTATTAAAAATCCCAGGTTTAGGGGGTAAAAAAATAGCGAAATTATATGATGAGTTAGGTATTGAGAGTATTGCCGATTTAAAAGTAGCATGCGAGGCACAAGAAGTACAAAAGCTAGCTGGGTTTGGCGCTAAAACGGAAGAAAAGTTGTTAAGTGGTATCGCTCAATTAGAATTACGTGCTGAGCGCCATGCTATTTGGGAAATTGAACCTATCGTTAAAAAAATTAATGAATGGCTAAGCACAAGTGAAGATGTACAACAATACGCTGTAGCAGGTAGCTATCGTCGCGTTAATGAAACCAGTAAAGATGTAGATTTTATCGTAGCCACTTCAGCGCCTCAAGCATTAAAAGAAAGGCTACTTGCCACACTGGATATTCATGAAGTTGTAGCTGCGGGAGATACTAAAGTCTCTGTTGTTTTGACGGACAATTATATGCCTGTGGATTTCCGTTTTGTAGCATTACAAGAATATGCAACAGCATTACACCACTTTACAGGCTCTAAAGAGCATAATGTACGCATGCGCCAAATTGCTAAGGCACGTGGTGAAAAAATTAGTGAGTATGGTGTTGAATTAGTAGACGGCACTATGAAGACATTTACGAGTGAAGCGGCATTTTTCCATCACTTTGACTTGCCTAATATTCCACCAGCTTTGCGAGTAGGACATGAGGAGTTTGAAAGAACTAACTTTGAGCAGTTGATTCAACATAAGCATATTGTGAGTGATTTACATATGCATACGACATGGTCAGACGGAGCGAATAGCATTGCTCAAATGGGTGATGCACTTCAACAACGGGGTTATACACATGCTGTTATTACTGACCACTCACAGTTTTTACGCGTAGCAAATGGTTTAACGCCAGAACGATTAGATGAGCAGCGCATGGAAATCGAAAAATATAATCAAGCACAACAAAACTTCCGTTTATTTGCAGGCACAGAGATGGACATTTTACCAGACGGGACGTTAGATTTTTCAGACGATGTATTGCAACGATTAGATTTTGTAATTGCCTCTATTCATTCAAGCTTTAATCAATCACAACAAGAAATTATGGCGCGTTTACATAATGCGCTATCAAATCCTTATGTCCATATGATTGCGCACCCTACAGGCAGAATTATCGAGAAGCGTGAAGGCTATCAAGTTGATATGCCACAACTTGTGGCATGGGCAAAAGAATATGGTAAAATTTTAGAGTTAAATGCTAATCCATACCGTTTGGATTTATGTGAAGCACATCTGAGATTGGCGATGGAGGCAGATGTACCAGTTGCCATTAATACAGATGCTCATGCCATCGAGCAATTAGATTATATGCCACTTGGTGTACAATATGCACAAAAAGCATGGGTGAAAACGGATTTAGTTGTGAATACATGGACGAGAGAACAATTTGAAACATTTATAAATCGACAGAAATAAAGGAGGCGTTCTAAATGATTGCAGAACGCGCATTAAAAACATTAGAATTTGATAAAATTATTGCACACGTAGCAGAACATTGTACATCAATCATTGGAAGGCACGCGATTGAACAATTGCAGCCTGCTACGAAGTATGAAGAAGTAACGCATTTATTAGCTGAAATGGATGAGGGGTTAGCTATACTCCGAGTGAAAGGGAACGTACCTTTAGGTGGTATTTTTGACATTCGTCCATCGGCACGCCGCGCGCAAATTGGAGGCGTGTTAGCAGCTATGGAGTTAATGGAGATATCCAGTACGATTAGAGCAAGTCGTATATTACGTTCATTTTTGACAGAAATTGAAGAAGAACAAGAAATTGCTATTCCTTTATTTTTAGCAAGACGTGATGCTTTGCCACAACTAACAGGTTTGCAAAATGAAATTAACATGTGCATTGATGATAATGGCACAGTAGCTGACAGCGCAAGTTCAACGTTGCGTTCTATCCGACAGTCTTTACGCGCTGAAGAGGCTAAAGTACGCAGTAAGCTAGAAAGTTTGATTAGAGGAAGTAATGCAGCAAAAATGTTATCTGATCAAATTGTAACAATTCGTAATGATCGTTATGTCATTCCTGTTAAACAGGAGTATCGTTATCATTATGGTGGGATTGTGCATGATCAATCCGCTTCAGGACAAACATTATTTATTGAACCAGATGCTGTTGTACAAGCGAATAATGAAGTACATCGTTTAAAAATGAAAGAACAAGAAGAGATTGAGCGCATTTTACAAGCATTAAGCGTATTGGTACAAGAAGTTGCACCCGAATTATTCCACCTAGTTAAACAGTTAGGCGAAGTGGACGCTATTTTAGCAAAAAGTAAATATGGTCAAGTAAATAAATGCACGATGCCTATAATTAACCAAGACGGGCGCATTCATTTAATGCGTGCAAGACACCCTATGTTACCAATCGAAACAGCTGTTCCAAACGATATTACATTTGGTAAAGATGTGACAGCTATCGTTATCACAGGGCCTAACACAGGTGGTAAGACGGTGACATTGAAAACAGTAGGATTATGTACATTAATGGCGCAAGCAGGATTGCCAATCCCAGCTTTAGATGGCTCAGAATTGGCTGTATTTGAACAGCTATTTGCAGATATTGGGGATGAACAATCTATAGAACAATCATTATCAACCTTCTCCTCACATATGGTGAATATTGTAGACATTTTAGCTGCGTTTGATGAAAATTCACTCGTACTTTTTGATGAGCTGGGGGCAGGGACAGACCCACAAGAAGGGGCAGCTTTAGCAATATCCATATTAGATGAGGTGCATGCAAAAGGTGCTAGAGTCATGGCAACGACACACTATCCGGAATTAAAGGCGTATGGTTATAATCGCCAAGGTGTAGTGAATGCGAGTGTGGAGTTTGATGTAGAGACATTAAGTCCAACGTATCGTTTACTAATTGGTGTGCCAGGACGTTCTAATGCTTTTGAAATATCAAGTCGCCTCGGGTTACCTGAACATATTATTGCACATGCTAAAACGTTTACAGGCACAGATACAAGAGCAGTAGAGTCTATGATTGCTTCATTAGAGACATCGCGCAAGCAATCTATGGATGATGCCGAAGAAACAGCCCGTCTTTTACAAGAAGCACAATTATTGCGTGAGGAATTAGCGCAAGAAGTCGCAGCATATGAAGCTAAAAAAGAGGCCTTAATGGATAAAGCTAAGGACAAGGCAAGAACGATTGTTAACTCAGCTAAATATGAAGCAGAGCAAGTAATTACAGACTTGCAAAAGATGAAAAAGCAAGCAGCTAGCGCTATTAAAGAGCATGAGATTATTGATGCTAAAAAGCGCTTAGAAGAAGCAGCGCCTCAAAATAAAGTGTTGAAGAAAGCGATTCAAGTACGTGAACGTGCTATTAATTTAAAAGTGGGCGATGAAGTTAAAGTGCTTACGTATGGTCAGCGAGGTATAATTGCTGAAAAGTTAGCCAATGATGAATACGTAGTGGAAATCGGGATATTAAAAATGAAATTACCAAGTAGTGATTTAGTATACATCAAACCTGAAAAAGAACCTGAAATACGTACAACAGCGATGCGTAGCCGCCGTGACGCAGTAAAGTTAGACCTTGATTTACGTGGTGAGCGATATGAAGATGCTATCTTGCGCACAGAAAAATATATTGATGATGCTTTATTAGCTAATTATCACCAAGTATCTATTATTCATGGTAAAGGTACAGGCGCATTGCGTGAAGGTATTCAAACATATTTAAAAAAACATCCACGTGTAAAAAGTTACCGCTTTGGCGAGCCAGGCGAAGGTGGCTATGGTGTAACAGTTGTGCAGTTTAAGTAAGGAGGGGTTAGCATGTTAAGTCAAAGCTTTTGGAAATATCCAATTGTCGAAACTTTAGGCTATTTTAGTGTAGTAGTTCTTTGCTTAATTGTGGCAATGGCATTATTCGAAGTGGTGACGAAATATAAAAATTGGCAAGAAATAAAAAATGGTAACGTAGCCGTAGCCTTAGCGACAGGCGGTAAAATTATGGGTGTTTGTAATATTTTTCGCTATTCAGTTGAGCGTCATAGTTCATTTAGTGAAATGATTGCCTGGGGTGTTTTCGGTTTTATTTTATTAATTATTGCTTATTATTTATATGAAATTTTAACACCTACATTTAAGATTGATGAAGAAATTGAAAATGGGAATATTGCAGTAGGTTTGATTTCCTTTACGATCTCATTTGGGCTATCATTTGTAATTGGTGCGAGTATCGTCTTATAGGAGAGTGACAAGCAAATGGTAATGGAAAAATTAGCGAAAATATTAATCGTAGTTTGTATTTTATTTATCCTAGTTGGTGTGTATTGGTTAATGTTTTAAAATAAATAGTATTTAGCCTCAAATGGTATCGTAGCAATGTGATATTATTTGAGGTTTTTTATATTTTACATAAAAAACACCTGTCTGAATTTATACATTACAATAATATTAAGACGTTTTATTAAGGGATTAAAAGGGAATAATATTGAATAGTGACTCATAAAATAAATCGAAAAAGTTTAAAATTTCTGAATTAAGTTGTATATCTTGTAAAAATTACATATAATTTAATGTAATGATAGGAATAAGGGGGAGAATATTTATGGAAGATAAATTATGGTTTGCTAATTATCCACAAGAAATACCCACTTCTTTGACATACGAAAAAGTACCTGTACAACATTTTTTAACGCGTGCATTTGAAGAAACACCTGATAAGATTGCCATTCACTTTTTAGGACGCGAATTAACGTATCGTGAATTGTATGAGTCCTCTTTAAAGTTTGGGAATTACTTATTAACTTTGGGGATTGAAAAAGGGGACCGGATTGCCATTATGCTACCTAATAGTCCACAAGGTGTTATCGCCTATTATGGTGCTATGTATGCTGGTGCCGTTGTTGTGCAAACAAATCCGCTTTACACAGAACGTGAATTAGAGTATCAATTAATTGATTCAGGCGCCAAAGTCATTGTAGCGTTAGATATTTTATATCCACGCGTGATGAAGGTGATGAAACAAACGGCATTAACGGATGTGATTATAACAGCTGTTAAAGATTACCTGCCATTCCCTAAAAATGTTGTGTACCCATTTATTCAGAAAAAGGATGTTGGCTTTACAGTTCACGTCAAACATAGTGGGGCTAATCATTTATTTATGGACATTATGAAAAGTAGTGTAGCAGCACCCATTCAAATGGCATTTGATTATGATAAAGACCTCGCATTGTTACAATATACAGGTGGCACAACCGGCTATCCTAAAGGGGTAATGTTAACACATAAAAACTTGACAGCAAATGTGATGATGTGTGACGCATGGTTATATAAATGTAAGCATGGAGAAGAGTCAATTATAGGAGTTTTACCATTCTTCCATGTTTATGGTATGACAACTGTCATGTTGCTATCTGTGTTAACAAAGAATAAAATGATATTATTACCTAAATTTGATGCGTTAACGACATTGAAAACGATTCATAAGCTAAAACCAACATTATTCCCAGGAGCGCCAACGCTATACATCGGGTTATTAAATCATCCTGATTTGCATAAGTATGATTTAACATCAATTAAAGCCTGTATTAGTGGCTCTGCTCCTCTACCTGTTGAAGTACAAGAACGCTTTGAAGAAGCGACAAAGGGTAAATTAGTTGAGGGCTATGGATTGACAGAAACCTCCCCTGTAACGCATGCTAACTTAATATGGGGTCAAAGAGTACGCAGTTCGATTGGCATACCATGGCCTGATACAGATGCGAAAATTGTACGTATTGGCGATCATGTGGATATGGCATTTGGTGAAGTTGGTGAGCTTGTCATTAAAGGCCCTCAAGTGATGACAGGTTATTGGGAGCGCCCTGAAGAGACACAAGCAACGTTTACAGAAGACGGTTGGTTGTTAACAGGTGACTTAGGTTATATGGATGAGAATGGTTACTTCTATGTGGTAGATCGCAAGAAGGATATGATTATTGCAGGTGGATTTAATATTTATCCGCGCGAGGTAGAAGAAGTATTATACGAACATGAAGCGATTCAAGAGTGTGTCGTGATCGGTGTACCAGATGCTTATCGCGGTGAAACAGTAAAAGCCTTTATTGTATTAAAAGAAGGCAAACAAGTGACGTCAGAAGAGTTAAATACGTATTGTCGAAAAAACTTAGCGGCATATAAAGTGCCTAGACAGTATGAGTTTCGTAAAGATTTGCCTAAAACAACAGTTGGGAAAATTTTACGTCGTACACTCATAGATGAGGAAAAAGCGAAGTTATCGAGCGTAGAAGCGTAATAACGACAAATAACATTTGACATTAAAAATAGCATAGTATAAGATTGAGATATGAATGAATGGTCATTCATATCTCTTTTTATTTTGTGTGGTGGTGATAGCATGAAACGCAATAAACCCAAATATAAACAAATTATTGACGCCGCAGTGATTGTTATTGCCGAGAATGGCTACCATCAAGCACAGGTTGCAAAAATTGCAAAACAGGCTGGCGTCGCAGATGGTACAATCTATCTTTACTTTAAAAACAAAGAAGACATATTAATTTCAATGTTTGAAGAAAAGATGGGGGTATTCATAGAGTCATTACAAGCTATAATAGAAGATGGAGGAACTTCTTCCAATAAATTATGCTTGATGATAAAAAATCATATTGAGGTGTTAGCGTCAGACAAACATTTAGCTACCGTAACACAATTAGAATTGCGACAATCCAATAAGGAATTGCGACTTAAAATTAACGGAATATTACGTGAATATTTGAAGTTGTTAGACGAAATTTTAATTGAAGGTATGCTGTCAGGGGAATTTAATACGACAATGGATGTGCGTTTAGCGCGACAAATGGTATTTGGAACAATTGATGAAGCGATTACTTCGTGGGTAATGAACGAGTGGCGCTACGATTTACATTCCGTAATACCTAAAGTACAACAGCTCTTATTGAAGGGGATTCAAGCTTAAAAAGGGGTGTAAACATGAATTTTTTAAGTTGGAAAGCAGAAGATGGCGTTGCAATAGCCACGATTAACCGTCCACCAGCCAATGCTTTATCTCGAGGAATGATTCAAGCAGTAGATGAATTATTAAACGAGGTAGAACATGATGACAATGTACGTGTTGTCGTTCTGCATGGTGAAGGTCGTTTCTTCTCAGCAGGAGCAGATATTAAAGAGTTTTTAGATGTGAGCAGCGGAGAAGAATTTAGCAAGTTAGCTAAAGCAGGTCAAGATGTTTTTGAACGTCTTGAAACGTTTAAAAAGCCTGTAATAGCAGCTATTCACGGAGCGGCCCTCGGTGGAGGCTTAGAGTTAGCGATGGCTTGTCATTTACGATTTGTGACACATAAAGCAAAACTAGGGTTACCAGAATTACAATTGGGATTAATACCAGGGTTTGCAGGAACACAACGTTTGCCACGTTATGTGGGAATGGCAAAAGCAGCCGAAATGATGTTCACAAGTGATCCAATAAGTGGTGAGGAAGCAGTTCAATGGGGATTAGCCAACCGTTCATTTGAAGATGAAGCCTTATTGGAATCCACATTAACAATTGCAAAGAAAATTGCAAAGAAAAGCCCAATAGCGTTACAAGAAGCTATTCGTATGTTGCAATTTGCTAAACCAGCTTCATTTTATGAAGGTATGGAGGCAGAGGCTAAATCATTTGGCCATGTCTTTGTTTCTGAAGACGCAAAAGAAGGCATTCAAGCTTTTCTAGAAAAGCGAGAACCACAATTTAAAGGAAAATAACTCCCTTTACTTAGAAAATGTGTTATTTTATAAATGTAGTGAATTTTAAAAAAGCTTCAGGAGGTCTGATTGTATGAATATTTATGCATTGGTTAAACGTACATTTGATACGGAGGAAAAAATCGTTGTTTCAGGCGGTAAAATTCAAGAAGATGGTGCTGAGTTCATCATTAATCCTTATGATGAGTACGCAGTAGAAGAAGCAATTCAATTACGTGACGCGCATGGTGGTAAAGTAACAGTGGTAACTTTAGGTGGCGAAGATGCCGAGAAGCAACTACGTACGGCTCTAGCAATGGGCGCAGATGAAGCAATTTTAATTAATACAGAAGATGATTTAGATGAATTAGATGAGTACGCAGCTGCAGAAATTATTGCAGAGTACTTAAAAGATAAAGAAGCAGATATTATTTTAGCAGGTAATGTAGCAATTGATGGCGGTTCAGGTCAAGTAGGACCACGTGTTGCAGACCTTTTAGACATTAACTATGTAACAACCATTACAAGTTTAGAAGTAGATGGCTCAACAGCTAAAATTGTACGTGATATTGAAGGGGATTCAGAAGTGTTAGAAACATCACTCCCATTATTAATCACAGCACAGCAAGGGTTAAATGAACCACGTTACCCATCTTTACCAGGTATTATGAAAGCGAAGAAAAAACCGCTTGAAGAGCTTGAGTTAGATGATTTAGATATCGATGAAGATGATGTGGAAGTAAAAACGGCAACAGTAGATATCTTCTTACCACCTCAAAAGGCAGCAGGTCGTGTATTAGAAGGCGACATTGCAGACCAAGTTAAAGAGTTGGTTAATCTCTTACACACAGAAGCAAAAGTAATTTAATCGATAAGTTATAAAGGTAACGGAGGGAATAAACTATGACGAAAAAAGTATTAGTATTAGGTGAAGCACGTGAAGGTAGCTTACGTAATGTATCGTTTGAGGCCATTGCAGCAGCAAAAACAATTGCTAACGGTGGCGAAGTAGTAGCTGTATTATTAGGTGATGCAGTAGCAAGTTTAGCACAAGAAATGATTGCATATGGTGCAGACCGTGTCGTTACAGTTGAGCATCCTCATTTAAAACAGTATACATCTGATGGTTATAGCCAAGCATTGATGGCTGTAATCGAGCAAGAGAATCCAGAAGGCATCGTATTTGGTCACACTGCATTAGGTAAAGATTTATCACCTAAAATTGCAAGTAAGTTAAAAGCTGGCCTTGTTTCAGATGTTACAGCGATCGAGAGCAATGGAGATGAGCATACGTTCGTTCGCCCTATTTACTCAGGTAAAGCATTTGAAAAAGTACAAATCAAGGATGGCATTCACCTAGCGAGCGTTCGCCCGAACAATATTACACCATTAGAAAAAGATGATTCACGTTCAGGAGATGTCTCAGCTGTATCAGTAGATATTACTAACCTACGTACCATTGTTAAAGAAGTAGTGCGTAAATCAACAGATGGTGTAGATTTATCAGAAGCAAAAGTAGTAATTGCTGGTGGCCGTGGCGTGAAGTCAGAAGAAGGATTTGAGCCATTAAAGCAATTAGCTGACCTATTAGGTGGTGCAGTAGGTGCCTCACGTGGCGCATGTGATGCAGAATATTGCGACTACTCTTTACAAATTGGTCAAACGGGTAAAGTTGTAACACCAGATTTATATATTGCAGCAGGTATTTCGGGTGCAATTCAACACTTAGCAGGTATGTCTAACTCAAAAATTATTGTGGCAATTAATAAAGACCCAGAAGCAAATATCTTTAACGTAGCGGATTATGGTATTGTGGGCGACTTGTTTGAAGTAGTACCATTACTAATTGAAGAATTTAAAAAGATTCAAAATGCATAAGTTGTAAGCACAGGGATCATAAACAATAGCTACATTTCAAAATAAACGAGCGATGACACGAAATAGGTCATCGCTCGTTTACATATATAGCAAACGATACAATGGGAATATTATTAAACTAAAGTAATAAAAGAAGTCATTATGCTATGCAAAAATAACATCTATACGGTATAATGAAAATACCTCACAGGGTAATTCAGCTAGGTGAGCCTCATAATATACAAAATGGTATATCATGAGCAAAACATTCGCGTTAATTAAATAAGCGCGCTATACTACTTAGTGTAGATAGATTAAAGGAGGAAATATTCAATGTCAGTAATTAATGCAACAGATGCAACATTCCAAAACGAAATTAAAGATGGTTTAGTATTAGTAGACTTCTGGGCTGCTTGGTGTGGACCATGTAAGATGATTGCGCCAGTTCTAGATGAGCTAGCAACAGAATTAGAAGGTAAAGCGAAAATTGTTAAAGTAAACGTAGACGAGAACCAAAGCACAGCTGCTGAGTTCCAAGTTATGTCGATCCCTACTTTATTATTATTTAAAGATGGTGAGCTTGTTGACAAAACAATGGGCTTCCAACCTAAAGAAGCTTTACAATCATTCGTTGAAAAACATGCGTAATTAATAAACACAGCAAAAAGACCGGGACACTTAAGTGGCTCGGTCTTTGTTGTTGTTGGAGGCGAATATATGAATGAGCTCATTCAACATAAGTTAACATTATTACCCACGTTACCAGGTTGTTATTTAATGAAAAATGATCAAGGTACCATTATTTATGTAGGCAAGGCCAAAGTATTAAAAAATCGTGTGCGTTCTTATTTTACGGGTAGTCACGATGGCAAGACAGCTCGTCTAGTGAGTGAGATTCATGATTTTGAATATATTGTAACTTCGTCAGATTTAGAGGCATTAGTTTTAGAGCTAAACTTAATCAAAAAGCATGACCCGAAATATAATGTGATGCTAAAAGATGATAAAACATATCCTTACATTAAAATCACCAATGAAAAGTATCCAAGACTCATCACAACTCGTAAAGTAAAAAGGGATAAAGCGAAATATTTTGGCCCATACCCTAATGCGTATGCAGCTAATGAAACAAAAAAACTTTTGGATCGCATCTATCCCTTGCGAAAATGTGTAAAAATGCCAAAGCAAGTTTGTTTGTATTATCATTTAGGCCAATGTTTAGCACCTTGTGTCAAGGAAGTAACAAAGGCTGAGACAAACGCAATTGTTCAAGGTATCACGCATTTTCTTAATGGTGGTGTAGATGAAGTAAAGGCTGAGTTAGAACAGAAAATGTTTCAAGCAGCAGAGGCATTAGAATTTGAACGGGCTAAGGAGTTACGTGACCAAATTACACACATTACAACCATTATGGAGAAACAAAAAATTATCTCAAAAGATAAAGTGAATCGCGATATTTTCGGATATGCTTTTGACAAAGGGTGGATGTGTGTACAAGTTTTCTTTATTCGTCAAGGTAAACTGATCGAGAGAGATGTTTCCATATTTCCTATGCACCGAGAGCCAGAGGAAGAATTTTTAACATTTGTAGGGCGCTTTTATGAAGAGCCTGCCCATTTTAAACCTGCAGAAGTATTATTGCCACAAGGTGTAGATGCTGCTTTATTATATGAGTTGTTACAGGTTAAAGTATGGCAACCGCAACGTGGTGATAAAAAAGAGTTGGTAGCATTAGCAGCTAAAAATGCGACTATTGCGCTGAATGAAAAATTTCAATTAATCGAGCGTCAAGAAGAGCGAACAGTAGGTGCTTGTGAAGAGTTAGGCCAAGCGATGAATATTTATCCACCTCTACATATTGAGGCATTTGATAATAGTCATATGCACGGGGCGGATGCTGTCTCAGCAATGGTTGTTTTTGTAGATGGTAAACCAGATCGCAAAGCGTACCGTAAATTTAAATTGCGAGATACGTCGGAGTATGATGATTACGGCGCCATGCGTGAAGTGTTAAGGCGCCGTTATAGTCGCGTACTGCGCGAGAACTTACCTTTACCAGATCTCATTATTGTAGATGGTGGTAAGGGGCAAATTACGGTAGCGAAAGAAGTGTTAGAAGATGAATTAGGACTATTCATTCCTATTGCAGGTTTAGCCAAGGATAATAAACACCAAACAGCGGAACTATTATACGGCGAACCACTAGGGATTATCCCGTTAAAAAGAACGAGCGATGGTTTTTATTTATTACAGCGCATTCAAGATGAAGTTCACCGTTTTGCGATTACATTTTTACGTCAACAAAGAGACCAGAAAACGGTGAAGTCAGTATTAGATGATATTGAAGGAATCGGACCAAAAAGGAAACAACAGCTCTTAAAAGCATTTGGCTCAATTAAAAATATTAAAACAGCAAGTCAAGCCGCATTAGAAGAAGCGGGTATGCCTACGAAAATTAGCGAACAAATTGTCGCCTATTTTACACAGGCTGCATTGCAGAAAAAACAGTAGTGTGCTATTGTAAATATAATTCCATATTAGATAGAGGCGCAAGTAGTAAGAGTAGTGTGTTGGAGAGTAAGCAAACTCTTTGAAGATACATGAAAGGGATACTTGCCGAAGTTGTTGTGTATTGCTTTATACAACAAACTGGTTTTGCATTGAATAAGTGTAAGACTGTCGAAATAGTATTTCGTTGAGCTATCCAGTGTAATAACAATGACACGGTCAAGCCTATACGAAATTTCGTATAGGCTTTTTTGTATAAGGAGGCAAAAAATATGGCAGTTATAGTAGTAAAAATAGGTGCGCAAACATTGCAATCTATAGACAGTACATTACAAGTAGTCGATCAAATTAAACAATTACATGACACGCATCAAGTAGTAGTCATTACAGCAGGCGTTCACACAGATTTTCCCACACAAACTTTACAGCGAGAGCAAGCCTTATGGTATGCAGCGAGTGCACAGCAAACAAGTGCAACATTAGCCATGTCTTTACAAAATGCAGGTATGCCCGCGCTAGCTTTAACGGCTAGGCAAGCAGGCGTATATACAGATGCCAGTTATTTGGCAGCACGTATTACAGACATAAGGCCCACAGAAGTAAATAATGCGTTACAAAAAGGTTGTATTGTTGTGATTGGTGGCAATCAAGGTATGACAAAGCAAGAAGTAACATATCTTGGTGAGGGTGGAGCAGAAGCAACAGCGGTAGCGATGGCTCAACAAATTAACGCACAGCAAGTAATGATTTTGTCCACACATGATGGCATTCATACAGCAGATCAATCCGTGATAACAGAGGCAACTCATTTAACAGAAATTTCATATGATGAGTTATTAGAGTTTGCACATCTCGGCGCTCATATGATTCATCCAAGAGCTATTGAGTTAGCTAAGCAGTTTGAAATGCCGATTGTTATGAAGAGTTTATTATCACAAAAAGCAACGATTGTTAAAGGGGAGAAAGAAATGGAAAAAGATATGATTGTACGTGGTGTAGCTTTCGAAGCAGATATTATTCGGTTAACGGTAGGTTATGAACAGCAAGAACAGGTATCTTTATCTGCTTTATTCAATAAATTAGCGCAACATCATATTAATGTAGATATTATCGTACAAGCACGTTTGAATGAGATACAACCCACTGTTTCCTTCTCGATTGCTAAAGAACAATTTGCCGAAACGATTAAAGTATTAGAGGATCATAAAGCGCAGCTTGGTTTTGCTTTTGCTGATTTTGAGATTGGTTTAGCCAAAGTTTCCATTATTGGTTCTGCTATGGCGTCTAATCCTGGTGTGGCAGCAAGAATGTTTGATTGTTTAGCTAAGGCAAGTATCGAAGTAAAAATGGTAAGTACTTCTGAAATTAAAGTATCTGTAGTTGTGCCTCAAGAGGAAATGATTCATGCAGCTAAAACATTACATGGTGAGTTTGAATTAACGACAGAAGTTTAAAACTATAACATGTGCAAAATAAGCACAGTTGAAACCTGAAGTGAAGCGGTATATCCTATGTTAGGATCTGCTGCTTTTTTTATGTAGAAAATGTTATTAATCATAGCTAACGTATTGATATTAAAGGATATTTTTAAGCTGACATGAATTAAAAATCCTCTATTTCGATAGATTGACAAAACCTTTATTATGAAATACGTTAAAGAGGGCATATTACCTAATAAAAAAAGAGGGTGTGGTTCATAAGTTAGGAATTAACTTAAGGAGCGGGGGGCTTTACAAACCATAGTAACATACAGAAAGAAGGGAATTTGTTTTGGTATTCAAACGATTTCAACGCGAAAAATCGCCTGTAGAAGAAAAGGTGAGTAAAGAAGAATATGACGCTGTTGTGCAAGAATTAGCAGTGTTACATACAAAAATAAAACGTGCAGAAGAAACGGTAGATATACGCAATGCACTATTGAATTTTGTCATGGCACATGTTGAGCTTGTTAATTTCCAAACCACATTGAATGTTGAACAAGTTGCAGCTGGTGTTGAAGGAATATCTGCGACGTGTAGACAATTAGCTGCGACATCAGAAGAAATGTTGAGTGTTGAGCAGTCAATGAGTGCTAATATGCAGGAAATTCAAGCGGTGGCACAAACACTAGTCGCGCGTATGCAACAAGTAATGGCGAATAGTGGCGAAGTAAAAGGTAAAATTTATGATGGTAAAGCAGCTATGGAACAATTGCGAGAAGAGCTTAAACGTATGAATGCGATTAATAACGGTGTGACAGATATCGCAGATCAAACTAAGATGCTAGCACTGAATGCGTCTATTGAAGCAGCTAGAGCTGGGGAGCATGGCAAAGGATTTAGCGTTGTTGCGGCAGAGGTAGGAAAACTAGCAAATCATTCTAAAGATTCCCTAGCTAAAGTGACGATGATTCGTTCCGTGGTAGAAGATAGCACTACAGAAGTAATGACAAATATGGAACATGTGGAGGCATTTACTTCTACCATATTAGATGAAGTGGAAAAAGATGTTACGAATTTGTCCCATACGTCCATCCAACTAGAAGAAGCTACAATAGGCATTGAACAAATGACAGAGACTTCAGAAATGACAACGAGTGCGATAGATGAACTAGCCACGATTACGTATGAGTTATCAGAGACTAGTAAATTCTCAACGATGATTAAAATGCAATTTCAAGAAATGCTTGATACTGTATTACCTACAATCGAAGGTGCCAAAGAAACAACCGTGATTAGCCAATTAAGTGCTCGTCTAACAGACCATGCTAATTTTTTACGCAATACGATTAAGGGTGCAGGAAAAGGAGGGAGGGTTACCTCTCATGAACAATGTTTATTTGGTAAATGGTATTATGCTAATCGTAAACAATATGCACATATCCCTGCCTACACTGCACTAGAAGAACCGCATAAATACGTACATATTTCAGCCCAAACGTTACTAGAGTCATGCACGATTGATAATGTACGTGAGATGGTGCATTATTCTTTACAGATTTTACAGGGTTTTATCGATTTACTCACTACGTTGCAAGAAGAAACAGCTATCTCATGTGCACAATAAAAAGATGATATCACTCAGGTGCAACAAGCATATAAGAGGGACTGACTATTATTTGTCAGTCCCTATATGCTTTATTTGTTATGTAACAAAGGTTAACGAACGGGAGCTTTAGCATCCCATTTTATCGTTAGGGTCACTTTTTTTTGCTTTGTATCTTTTTCATCATAACATTCCGTTAAGAAACCAAGGCGCGTCTCGATTTGACAAGCGAGAAAGCCCGCCTCTAAACGAAAGTTTCGCTTTTCAAAATTAAAGACAGCCGGGTCATTGGATAATTCGAAAATATACCCATCTTTTAACTCCTTTTGCAATGTCAATATGCCAAAGCCAGCTTCAGCAAAAAAGCTATTCACATCAACTTCTGTTTCAAGCGGATATTTGCGCGCTAGCTCCTTACCTGCCCAGTATAAAATATCGGATTCATTCTTCCCTAATATTGAAGATAGTGTGAAATCTCTTATGATTTCGTAGCCAAACGCGGGCATTTGTGCGCGTGAAACGTTTTCCATATGTATATCCTACTTTCTTTTGAATTTTCTTATAACTTCACCTGTCTAGAAAATCATAGAATGAAGCAGAATGAAAGCGCTTTTTGTAGTAAAAAGCGTCGTTTTACAGCTTCTTTTAAAACGGAAAGTCACCTTGACGACCTAGCGGTGAGAGAGTACAATGAACTTGTCATAATATTGTACCATGCTAAAATACGCAGTCAATCAATCGTCGTTTTTTTATCAATTGACGATGAGTTGTCGCGTCATTTTAAGTACTAAGGGGGGTAACAGTCTTGTCGAAAGAGCGAGAATTTTTATGGCGCCGCTTACATTCTCTATTAGGTATCATTCCTGTAGGTCTGTTTTTGGTGTTCCACTTATCAATGAACTTCACTGCTGTTGGTGGTGAAGACGCGTACAACAACTCTATTGGATTAATGGAATCAGTTCCGCCAGCATTATTGTACATCATGGAGTGGGTAATTATTTACATTCCGTTAATGTTCCACGCATTTTACGGTGTATATATTGCCTTTACAGCAACGTTAAACAACAAGCGTTTTAGTACATTCCGTAACTGGATGTTTACATTACAACGCTTCACAGGTGTATTTTTAGTGATCTTTATTGCTTGGCATATTTTCCAAACGCGTATCCAAAAAGCATTTGCTGATGCAGACGTTAACTATAATATGATAGCTGACATCGTATCAAACCCAGTAATGCTTGGCTTCTACATTGTAGGTATTTTATCTGCAACTTTCCACTTAGCAAACGGTTTATGGGCATTCTTAGTAAGCTGGGGTATTACACAATCTCCACGCTCACAACAAATTGCTACTTATGTAACTAGCGTAGTATTCGTACTTTTAAGCATTGTTGGTGTAGCAGCAATCTTAGCTTTCGTATAATATCAATCAGAATGCTTAAATAGGAATTAGCTTCGCAAATGAATTGCAATTTATTAAGAGGAGTGAGAATTAATCATGGCGAAAAGTAAAGTAATTGTTGTTGGTGGCGGTCTTGCAGGCCTAATGGCAACGATTAAAGCAGCTGAAGTAGGCACTGAAGTTGAATTATTCTCATTAGTTCCCGTAAAACGTTCACACTCTGTTTGTGCGCAAGGCGGAATTAATGGTGCAGTAAATACTAAAGGTGAAGGAGACTCACCTTGGATTCACTTTGATGATACTGTATATGGTGGGGACTTCTTAGCAAACCAACCACCAGTTAAAGCGATGTGTGAAGCAGCGCCTGGTATCATTCACTTATTAGACCGTATGGGTGTTATGTTTAACCGTACACCAGAAGGTTTATTAGACTTCCGTCGTTTCGGTGGTACATTACATCACCGTACAGCATTCTCTGGTGCAACGACTGGTCAACAATTATTATATGCACTAGATGAGCAGGTTCGTGCACACGAAGTTGCAGGTCTAGTTACAAAATATGAACACTGGGAGTTCTTAGGTGCTGTTATGGATGATGACGGCGTATGTCGCGGTATTGTTGCACAAGACTTACAATCAAGTGACATTAAAGCCTTCCGTTCTGATGCTGTTATTATGGCAACAGGTGGCCCAGGAATTATCTTCGGTAAATCAACAAACTCTGTAATCAACACAGGCTCAGCAGCATCCATTGTTTACCAACAAGGTGCTACTTATGCTAATGGTGAGTTCATTCAAATTCACCCAACAGCAATCCCTGGTGATGATAAAAACCGCTTAATGTCTGAGTCTGCTCGTGGAGAAGGTGGGCGTGTTTGGACATATAAAGATGGTAAGCCTTGGTACTTCTTAGAAGAAAAATATCCTGCGTATGGTAACTTAGTACCTCGTGATATTGCGACTCGTGAAATCTTCGATGTATGTATCAATCAAAAATTAGGTGTTAATGGTGAAAACATGGTATTCCTTGACCTTTCACACAAAGACCCGCACGAACTAGATATTAAATTAGGTGGTATCATTGAAATCTATGAAAAATTCGTAGGTGATGATCCACGTAAGTTACCAATGAAAATTTTCCCAGCCGTTCACTATTCAATGGGTGGTCTATGGGTAGACTATAATCAAATGACTGAAATCCCTGGTTTATTCGCAGCAGGTGAATGTGATTATTCTCAACATGGTGCAAACCGTTTAGGTGCAAACTCTTTATTATCAGCAATTTATGGTGGTATGGTAGCAGGACCTAAAGCTGTTGATTATATCAAACATTTGAAAAAGCGTGCAGAAGACTTACCAGAATCGATTTACGAAAATCGCGTAAAAGAAGAGCAAGGTAAGTGGGATGCTATTATGCAAATGAATGGTACAGAGAATGCGTACCTATTGCATAAAGAGCTTGGCGAATTAATGACAAAGCATGCTACAGTAGTACGTTATAATGCTGGTTTAGAAGAAGCATATGCAGAAATTAAATCATTATTAAAACGATGGGATAACATCAACATCAACGATACGCAAAAATGGTCTAACCAAGGTGCTCAATTCACACGTCAGTTGAAAAATATGTTATACCTTGCTTTAGTTATTACAAAAGGAGCATTATTGCGTAATGAGTCTCGTGGCGCACACTATAAGCCAGAGTTCCCAGACCGTAATGATGAAGACTTCTTAAAAACAACAATGGCGAAATTCAACCCTGCAACAGGAGAACCAGAAATCTCTTACGAAGAAGTTGACGTATCATTGATTCCGCCACGTAAACGCGACTACAGTGCGAAAGGAGATAACTAATTATGCCAACAACAGCAAACACTGGCCGCATGGTAAAGATTGAGATTCTCCGTCAAGATACACAGAATTCAGAAGGTTATTGGGAGAAATTTAGCATTCCTTACCGTCACGGTATGAACGTCATTTCTGCTTTAATGGAAATCCAAAAAAATCCTGTTACTGAAGATGGTAAGCAAACATCGCCAGTAGCATGGGATATGAACTGTTTGGAAGAAGTATGTGGCGCATGTTCGATGGTGATCAACGGTCGCCCTCGTCAATCATGTTCAGCATTAATCGACCAATTAACAGAGCCTGTTAAATTAGAGCCAATGAAAACATTCCCGGTTGTACGTGACTTACAAGTAGACCGTAGCCGTATGTTTAATGCGCTTAAAAAAGTAAAAGCATGGGTTCCAATTGATGGTACTTATGATTTAGGTGAAGGTCCACGTATGCCTGAGCGTAAACGTCAATGGGCTTATGAATTATCAAAATGCATGACTTGTGGCGTATGTATGGAAGCTTGTCCAAATGTGTCGGAAAAGGCATCATTTATTGGACCAGCACCATTATCACAAGTGCGTCTATTTAATACGCACCCAACAGGTGCAATGAATAAAGATGAGCGTTTAGAAGCAATCATGGGTGATGGTGGCTTAGCAAACTGTGGTAACTCACAAAACTGCGTACAAGCTTGTCCAAAAGGTATTCCGCTAACAACTTCTATCGCGTCTTTAAACCGTGCTGCAACTGTACAGATGTTTAAAAACTTCTTCGGTTCAGACCATATGGTAGACTAAATAAAATAATTCCTGCTAACGATACATGTTAGCAGGATTTTTTGTTTTTTCGAGAAGAAGTTTGCAATTTCAATGTGATTTGTTACAATAAGAAATAAACATACCGACTGGTAGGTATGTAAAAGGGGGATGGAAAATGGATTTTTCATACGATAGAAAAGTACAAGAGTTACAAGGGGAATTAACGCAGTTTATGGAGACATATATTTACCCTAACGAAAAGCTATATGAAGAACAACTTCATCAAACTAGTCGTTTTGCTACGGTACCGCCTATTATAGAAGAATTAAAAGAACGAGCAAAAGCACAAGGACTTTGGAATTTATTCATACCTGATCAAATATATGGAGCAGGTTTATCAAATTTACAATATGCTCCGCTCTGTGAAATTATGGGACGGTCGCTTATTGCCCCAGAAGTATTTAATTGTAATGCACCAGATACAGGAAATATGGAGGTACTCATCAAATATGGGACGGCAGAGCAAAAAGAAAAGTGGCTAAAGCCATTACTGAATGGCGAGATTCGTTCATGTTTTGGCATGACAGAACCAGCTGTAGCGTCAAGCGATGCTACTAATATTGAATCAACCATTATACGTGATGGTGATGAATATGTTTTAAATGGCACAAAGTGGTGGACATCAGGAGCGGGTGATCCAAGATGTCAACTTATGATTTTTATGGGGAGAAATACAAAGCAAGCGTCTAAATACGAACAACAATCTATGATACTAGTACCAATGGATACAAAAGGGGTGACCATTAAAAGAATGCTCCCTGTATTTGGTTATGATAGCGCACCACATGGTCATGCTGAGGTGGAACTAATCAATGTTAGAGTGCCAGCTAGCCATATGTTATGGGGAGAAGGAAAGGGTTTTGCTATAGCCCAAGGTAGACTAGGTCCAGGTCGTATTCACCATTGTATGCGTTTAATAGGTTCAGCCCAGCGTGCTTTAGAGCTAATGATTAAACGTACAGCATCGCGTGAGACATTTGGTCAACCTATTGCAGAGCATGGTGTAATTCAACAATGGCTAGCAGATGCTAAAATGGAAATTGAACAAGCGCGTTTATTAACATTAAAAGCGGCTTATATGATGGATACCGTTGGCAATAAAGCAGCCAAGACAGAAATCGCAATGATTAAAGTAGTCGCACCACGCATGGCACAAAAAGTAATCGACCGTGCTATTCAGGCCTTTGGTGGTGCAGGGGTGAGTGATGACTTTATATTAGCTCACCATTATGCTAATGCACGCACTTTACGTATTGCAGACGGTCCAGACGAAGTCCATAGTCGACAAATTGCAAGATTATTAATAAAACAGTTACAAAATAAGGAGGTATTCTAAATGATACAATCTCTATTTTCATTAACTAATCGAGTCGCAATTATTACAGGTGGAAGTAGAGGCTTAGGGGCTCAAATGGCAACAGCTTATGCGGAGGCAGGAGCTAATATCGCAATTTGCTCGCGTGATGGCAGTGCTTGTGAAGAAATGGCACAACGTTTAACGCAACAATATGGTATTCAAGCATACGGGGCACAATGCGATGTCACAGATGAAGAACAGATTACGCAATTTGTGACAGAAGTTATGCGTCAATTTGGTAAAATAGATATTTTAATTAATAATAGTGGTGCTTCTTGGGCAACACCAGCCGAGGATATGCCTCTCTCAGCCTGGCAAAAAGTGATGGATGTGAATGTGACAGGTACATTTTTGATGTCTAAAGCAGTTGGACAACATATGATTCAAGCTAAACAAGGCAAAATTATTAATATTGCCTCTATTGCAGGATTTGGTGGTACACCGGCATTTATGCAAACGGTGGGCTATAACACTAGTAAAGGTGCCATCATTACATTTACAAAAGATTTAGCTGTTAAATGGGGACAATATAATATTTGTGTTAATGCACTAGCACCAGGTTTCTTCCCCACTAAAATGTCGCAAGTATTAATTAAACATGGTCAGGAATATATTATGCAGGTAACACCTCTTGGTAAATTAGGGAGTGATGAAGACTTAAAAGGCGCAGCCATTTTTTTAGCTTCTTCAGCTGCAGATTATATTACAGGTGTTATCCTACCTGTTGATGGTGGTGCAAGTGCTCTGTAAATGATAAAGTGAAAAGAACATATACAGAATAGAGGATTAATGTGAAAACAAAAATTATTACAAAAAGTATTGAGCTCTTTGAACGAAATGGTTTTACAGAAACGTCTGTGCAACATATTGTAGATGCATTACATGTGACAAAAGGTACTTTCTATTATTATTTCGACTCAAAAGAAGCTTTATTAATGGAGATCCATCTCGCGTACATTGATGATTTATTACAACGACAAACTACAATTTTAACACAACAATTATCTGTTAAAGAAAAAATTAAAGCGATCATTGGCCTATTAATCTTTGATATTGAGCGCCAAGGAAAGAGCGCACAAATCTTTTTAAAAGAAATACGTCACTTAGTGGCAGAAAACGGGGAGAAAATAAAAGCGAAACGCAATGCTTTTCGTTTAAATATCGAGCACTTAATTCAACAAGGGATTGAAAATAAAGAGTTGAAACAAACATTACGAGCTGATACAATAACATTCGCTATTTTAGGTATTAGTAATTATAGTTATAATTGGTTTAATCCTCAAGGCGAAATAACACCTCTAGCACTAGTGGATAGCTATGTGGAAATTATTTTAAATGGGATTAGTAATGACAGCTAATGTGACGTTCACTCGTTTCAATAAGGGGTGGAAAGATGTCAGAAACGAAAGAAGTAAGAAGAGAAGAGCAATTACCTCAAGCTAATGTCGAGCAGTTTATACGAACATTTATACCGAATGTGCCACAAGGTGAGTTGTGTATTAAGCAATTTAGTGCAGGCCACTCCAATTTAACGTATTTATTACAAATTGGTGATTGGGAGGCTGTGTTGCGTCGTCCGCCATTAGGGCCTATAGCGCCAAAAGCACATGATATGCAAAGGGAATCCTTCTTCTTGCAAGAAATCGGCTCTATGTTTACGGCCGCGCCTCAAGTTTATGCCACTACAGTAGATGAACACTGGATTGGTGCTCCATTTTTTATTATGGAACGAAAAAAAGGCATGGTATTGGATACGACATGGCCAAAAACACTACCGTATGAGCCAACATTAGGACAATCAATTTCACAAGCAATGGTAGACGGTTTAGTTGATTTACACCAAATCCCACCAACAAACAAATTATTAACGATAGCCCAGCCACAAGGCTTTATGGCAAGGCAAGTAAAAGGTTGGATTAGTAGGTACCAACGTGCGAAAACAGCAGATATTCAAGGTGTAGAGACTATTATGCGTTATTTAGAGCAGCATACGCCTACACCACAAGCAGCAACTATTATTCATTATGACTATAAGGTAAATAATGCGATGTTTACCTCAGATTGTTCAAAGATGGTAGGGCTATTTGATTGGGAGATGTCAACAATAGGAGACCCATTAGCAGATGTGGCAGTAGCTATGACCTATTGGATGCAGCAAGATGACCATGATGCGATAAAATATGCACTAGGCAAACCACCTGTAACCGTGTTACCGGGTTTTTATACAAGAGATGATTTTTTACAAAGATACAGCGCAAAAACAGGCTTTGACCTTGCCAATATGAATTATTATATCATATTTGCTTACTTTAAATTAGCTGTCATTGGTCAACAAATTTATTATCGTTATGCAAAGGGACAAACTACAGACAATCGTTTTCAGCATTTTGATCAGTTAGTGGCAAATATGATACAACATGCATATGCTCTAGTACCGTAGAACAGAACAATGAAATAACAGCAAGTGCCATTGGAAAACTTCAGTGGTGCTTTTTATTTTATTACTCTATAAATGTATTATAGATACATCGCTTCTAACAATAATCTCGTATAAGCGCATAAATTTACAGATATCAACTATAATTTACATGTAGTAATGTTATAATGAGGGTGTTTAAGGAGGGGTTAGTATGAAAGAAAGTTATATTACAAATTGGGATGAGTGGAAGCAGCAATTCCATTATTACAAAGAGATTCGCATTGTATTTAGTGATTTAGATGCATTTGGTCACCTAAATAATACAGGAGCATTCAAATTTATGGAATTAGCACGCATGGATTATTTAATTGACCACCAATTATTACAACCATCAGCACTGTTAACAAGTGAAACATTCGTTGTGGTTGCAGATTTACAGTGTGATTTCTTACAACAAATGTTTTATGATGATGTATTGAAACTATACGTACAACCACAGCATGTCGGAAACAGTTCTGTTGACCTTCATTATATGGCTGTGAATCAGAAAGGCGACGTTACATTTGTCGGTAGGGGTGCTTTAGTACAAATTAGTCGTAAAACAGGTAAGGCTGTGAAGTGGGATGAAGCGCAATATCAAGTGTTAACTAAGGAAAATATTTGACGCTACCTGTGATATAGCATAAAATTTTGTTATTATTCGTTTTAAACGAAAATAGCAATAGTATACAGGATAGAGGCGGAATATATGAATGCCCCAATAGGCGTAATAGACTCAGGAGTTGGCGGTTTAACCGTAGCTAAACAAATTATGACGTTATTACCAAATGAAACAATTTATTATATTGGTGATACAGCAAGATGTCCATATGGACCGAGACCACGTCATGAAGTGCGCAACTTTACATGGCAAATGGCGAAAGCATTAGAGAAAAAAGGTATAAAATTATTAGTAATTGCTTGTAATACAGCTACAGCTGTAGCTTTAAATAGTTTGCAAAAATATTTTTCTGTGCCTGTTATAGGTGTGGTAAACGCAGGTGCTCGTGCCGCTATCAAAGAGACAAAACGGCATGAAGTAGCGGTTTTAGCTACTAAAGGTACAATTGAGAGTGGCGCTTATGAAGAGGCATTAGCTTCTCTCTATTCGTCCACTCATATCGTCCCCCTTGCTTGTCCCACATTTGTGCCATTAGTTGAAAGTGGCGAGTATAAGGGTGAATTTGCCAGGAAATTAATACAAGAAGGTTTAAAGCCATTGCAACAACAATCTTTTGATACAGTTATTTTAGGTTGTACACATTATCCTATTTTACAAAACTATATTGAAGAAGCTGTTGGACCTGAAGTAACTGTACTTTCTTCTGCAGAAGAAACTGCTAAAGAGGTGGAAGGTTTATTACGTTATCGTGGTGAGCTAGCGACGCAAGCTTCGACACATCAATTCTTTGCTACAGGCTCAGTCCCTATTTTTCGCGCTATCGCGGAAGATTGGCTAGCACAAGGTCATCTTGCGATTGAACGTATTACATTAAAGTGAGAAAGTGGTTAACCTTTACTATTAGGTTAACCACTTTTTTGTTATGATAAAAAGGAAGTTGATAACAAAAGGAGTCATGATAATGACAAGACATGATGAACGAGTAGCTACACAGTTACGCAAAATTACAATAACTGAAAACTATTTAATGCATCCAGAAGGTTCTGTATTAATACAAGTAGGGCATACAAAGGTAATTTGTACAGCAAGCATTGAAGAGCGTGTACCAGGCTTTTTACGAGGGCAAGGTAAAGGTTGGATTACAGCGGAATACGCTATGTTACCTCGTGCAACAGCGCAACGTACAGTAAGAGATGCTGCAAAAGGAAAGATCAATGGACGCACGATGGAAATTCAGCGCTTAATTGGTCGTGCGTTACGTGCAGTAGTTGATTTAGAAGCATTAGGAGAACGCACAATTTGGATTGATTGTGATGTAATTCAAGCAGATGGAGGTACACGTACAGCTTCTATTACAGGAGCTTTTGTCGCTATGGTACAAGCTGTTGCAAAGTTACACGCAGATAAGCCATTCAATCATTTCCCCATTACAGATTTCTTAGCTGCAACAAGCGTAGGTATCGTAAATCAAGAGGCAGTACTAGACTTAGATTATGTAGAAGATGTAGATGCTGATGTGGATATGAATGTTGTTATGACAGGGGATGGGCGTTTTGTAGAGGTACAAGGAACTGGTGAAGAGGCAACATTCTCACGTGCAGAGTTAAATGACTTATTAGCCTTAGCAGAAGGCGGCATTCAACAGTTAATTGAACAGCAAAATATTATTTTAGGAGAACAAGCTCAGCTTATTGGCAAGAAGGAGGAAGAGGCATGACACAAGTTGTAATTGCAACGAAAAATAGAGGCAAAGTAAAAGATTTTGAAGCGATTTTTGGTCCGTTAGGTTATGAGGTTGTAACGATGTTAGACGTAGCACCTGACATGGACATTGAAGAAACAGGTACAACCTTTGAAGAAAATGCTGTATTAAAGGCCGAAACATTAAGCGCAGCGTTGCAAACGATGGTCATTGCAGATGATAGTGGTTTAGCAATTGATGCATTGCATGGTGAGCCAGGTGTGTATTCTGCTCGTTATGCAGGAGATCACGATGATGAGGCTAATATTCAAAAAGCTTTGCGTAATTTACAAGGCGAAACGAATCGTCAAGCTCGCTTTGTCTGTGTGATTGCTGTGGCGGAACCGAATAAAGAAACATATTATGTTCGTGGCGAGTGCGAGGGTGAGATTACCACTGAGAAGCGTGGTACGAATGGCTTCGGTTATGATCCTATTTTCTATGTTCCTACATTAAATAAAACGATGGCTGAGCTGACACCAGAACAAAAATCTACAATTTCTCATCGTGGAGCAGCCATTGCCAAATTAAAGGAAAAACTATGACTTTAATTGTCATGAGTGATTCACATCGAAGTGCAGCTGTAATTGAGCAAGTGAAAGCTAAGCATCCACAAGCTACCTACATACACTGTGGCGATAGTGAATTACCTTTTGACCATGAAGCATTGATTGGGATTACCATCGTGAAGGGCAACTGTGATGTTGACCCACACTATTCGCTAGAACAAGTCCTTTTGTATGAAGGTCAAAAAGTATTAATTGTACATGGTCATCAACATCATGTAAATCAATCACCCTTGTCCTTAGTTTATCGCGCACAAGAAGTTGGCGCATCACTCGTTTGTTTTGGTCACACACATTGTGCTGGCTTTGAACAATATGATAATGTTACTTTACTTAATCCAGGCAGTTTAGTGAAATCTCGTAACGAGCTTCCAGAAGGTTATGCTATTGTGGAATGGCGACATCAACAATGGCAAGTGACTATTATGCCATTATTATAACAAAGGGATGGCAGGCTGTATTCAACAGTTGTCATCTCTTTCTATACATATTTTAAAATTAAAGGAGAATAAAAGGAATGAAGAAATGGCGTTTAGTGCTATTATTAATAGCTGCAACACTTTTATTAAGCTCATGTAATGCTGTAAAATGGTTTATGGGAAATGTAAAAGAAGAACTTGTGGGGCGAGAATTAATCTTACAAACATACGATGAAGATAGTCAGATGATTGATTCTGTTAAAGGGAAAAGTATCAGCATTGAAGCAGATGAAAAGTTTGCGATTAAAGATAAAGAAGGCAGCATAGTGAGTAAGTCAGCGGTATTAAATATTACGGTTGGCGGTAACCAAATGTTACATGTGGGTAGTAGTATGCTTGCTTATGATACAGATTTAGTCGATATTTTTAATGAGTATAGTAAGACAGTAGATATTGATAAAGTAAATCGTTCTGTTCCATTCATAAATCGTATGGTAAATGATATGAAAAACTTTACAACAGGTACAAAAAAAGTGGTGTTAATTCGTTCACAGTCAGGTAAACCGTTGGCAACTTTTGCAGGAGATGATGTGAGCTACTATGCTTCAGATATTGATAAAGCGACAGGTTTGATGATTGATGGCAAATATTTATTGATATATCGTTGTGACTACACTATTTATGATACAAAATTACTTTTAAATGATTAAATCATATTGACTTTATATAACGGAAGACATATAATAAATATTGTCTTTTAGAAAAGATGATATGTGTCTCCATAGCTCAGCTGGATAGAGCACGGGCCTTCTAAGCTCGCGGTCGTAGGTTCGAATCCTACTGGGGACGTTCAAGCTTTAATCTTGTATGAGATTGATGCCAACAAAAACCTGCTAGGTCTTATTTCAAGACTTAGCAGGTTTTTTTGTTAGTGATGTATGGATATATTTTCATTATTTCTATAAAAGAAAAAATCACTCTCCTGTATAATTAAGAGTGATTTTTACGTGATTTATGCACCTTTAATAATATCAACTAATGTTTTAGCTGTTTGATCTTCGGCATATTTTGTATTTTGCTCATTTGTGGGGAAGATACGTTCTTTAGTATGTAGATTTTCGATAAAGATGATTTCCATGAAACCGTCGTCATTTGTTGCGATTAAAAAAATCTCGTCATCCACATGTAAGTATGAAAGTTCTAATTTTTGATTGTAAAGAGAGGACATTGTGTTCACCTCCTACTAAGTTGTTATATGTATTATAAAATAATCACCAAAATATTCAAATATGAAGTAAGTTTTATTTTTTATAAACTCGTCATTCACTAATAAGGTATAGTAAAATACTCGTATTATGCGTAGCCATTCGCTATACTAAATACGCTATGCTTTTTAGTTCACAGCTAGGTGAGGAGTTATTTTTAATTGGAATATTCACAAATAATGTTATGGTTACATACAACGATTTTTATACCAAATGAATGGCTAGTTGAAGCTAGTCAAGAAGAAGTGCAAAATAAAGCATATGGTGCAGGTATATTTTCAATAAATCATGTCACGATACGTTTACGTGTTGCTAAAGTGACACCTAAGAAAACAGGACAGTTTGTGGTGTTTTGGCACAAAGACTCCCAAAACAACAATCAAGCATATGCTTATGACGGAGCTCCAGATCTTACGATGATAGTTGTGACATCACCTCAAAATAAAAAGGGTGCCTTTCTTTTTCCTAAAGAAGTATTATGGCAAAAAGGTATATTACGAACAGCGTCACAAAAAGGAAAGATGGCTATGCGTGTGTACCCACCTTGGGATGAGCCAATCAGTCAACAAGCACTACTTACAAAGAAGTGGCAGTCACTTTATTATGTGGAACAAGAAGAACTTGAACAACGACTAACCGCCTTTTATGAAATAAATGAAAAAAACTAGTGCAACCTTATGATAAGGCGACACTAGTTTTTTATTATTCAATGATAGTAGATTGAATGGTTAATTCTTGTAAGACGTTCTCGTCAATATCAATGCCCAAGCCAGCACGCTCATTTAATTGAATATAAGGTACATCATAAGTTAAGTTACCGATATCTTTGCTAAATTTAAGCGGCCCTGTTAATTCAATACTCGTAATATTACGTTTAGAGAAAGCAACGTGATAGCCTGCAGCTGAAGCAACAGAAGATTCGACCATAGAGCCCACTTGCGCTTCAATATGTTCCATACCAGCCATAATAGCTAGTTGATTTGCGCGATAAATACCACCACACTTCATTAATTTAATATTTATTTTATGAGCGGCTTGTTTTTGAATGATGGCACGCATCTCTGGAATGCCAATTAACCCTTCATCCACCATAACAGGTATATTGATCTTCTGTTTGATCTCAGCCATACCATCTAAATCATTAGCAACGATAGGTTGTTCAATCCAATCGAGCTGTGCCTCTTCTAATTGAGCTAGTGCTTGAAGTGCTGTAGCACTATTGCGCCAACCTTGATTAACATCTACACGTAAATCAATTGTGGGGCCAACAGCTTCGCGAACCGCTAAAATACGTTTTACATCCATTTTAGGGTCTTTGCCTACTTTAATTTTAATAGCAGTAAATCCAGCTGCCACTTGTTCTTTCGCTTCTTGTGCCATTTCTTCAGGGCTTAAAATGCTAAGCACATGCGCTAGTTTGAATTTCTCATGGTAACGACCACCTAATAGATGGTAAACTGGAATTCCTAATGATTTACCAGCTGCATCATAACAAGCAATATCTAAAGCAGCTTTCGCAGTAGGTGCTTGTAAGATTTCAGCGTCCATAATGGCATGAATACGTTCCATGTTTAATGGGTTTTCACCAATTAGTTTAGGTGCAAGCACTTTTTCGATAATGGCGTAAGCGCCATACATCGATTCACCTGTAACATGTTCATCAGCAACTCCTTCACCATAGCCTACAACGCCGTTATCTAATGTTACTTTGACAATAAGGGAAGGCATATTATCATAGGTAGCATAGCTAATAATAAAGGGGTCTTTTAATGGTAATTCAATAGCAAATAATTCAATTTTAGTAATTTTCATGATAAAACATCCTTTCTAGAATGGAGCGTGTAATATGCTTAAAATAGCAGTGATTGGTTCACATTGGTTTATTGAAAAATTTCAACAGAGTATAACAGAGAATCGGCGTTTAATGTTTTTATATTTTGCCTACGATAGCTACACTGAAGCGCCAAATATCGTCAAACAATTACCAGCTGTAGATGTTGTCATCTTTGCAGGTTCCTTCCCGTATGAATTGAGTCAACAAGTGATTGAGGATAATCAATTGCCGGCACTCTATATTCGACAAGATGTCAATTCACTCTCGTTATCACTAATGAAGGCATTGTTAAAAGGGTATACCTTACAACAAATTTCTATTGATTATCGCCATCAAGAAGAATGGGATACGTTAACAAGAGAATTAGATGGTAATGTACCCACTATGGCTTTTCCGATTAGTAATACGATGACACCAGACGAAGTCATTCAATTACATAAAGAGAACATTGTAGCCTATGATGCAAAGATTATTATAACGAGTGTGCATCAAGCAGCTACAGCATTACTTACAGAGGGCGTGACCACACAGCGTGCTGTAGATTCAGAGAGCTCCATCATTAAGATGGTAGATGATGCTATACAATTAGCGACATTACATCAGTTATCTGATACCCAAATGGCTGTTGGGATGTTCTCAGCAGATAGTTTAACGACGCAAGAAGTCACACAGTTTGCTCACCAACTTGATGCTGTTTTTAAGCATGAAGATAAATTGATTAAAATGTACACGACAGTAGGTAAACTTCGACGATTTTTATTTAGCGATTTATTGCAAAAATGGTTGGATAACTTGCCAATAGAATTTGCGATCGGCTTTGGTAGTGGTGAAACATTATTAAAAGCTGAGCAGCATGCAAAAATGGCTTATGCTTATAAATTAAAAGAGCAAAAATACCAAAAAGCTTGTTATTATGTTGATTTGCATCAACGTTTAACAGGACCTTATCCAGAGCAACATAGCAGATTAGATTTAGCTGTGACAAATGATTACGTATATGAGTTAACACAGCAGACTAATTTAAGTCCAATGAGCATCTCAAAGATTATGCAATTTGAACAACTTAATAAAAATTTACCATTTACGATTGATGATTTAGCAGCCTATTTACAAGTTACGCGACGTACAGCTGAGCGAATAGTCAAAAAATTAATTGCGACACCTTATTTACATCAAGTAGGGGAACAAACCTCTACAGGAAAGGGACGACCAAAATCAATTTATCAATTCTCTATTAAATAATTCACTGAATAGTCAAAAAAGCATTGCAATATAACAAGTAATTTAATATACTTTTAAAAACGTCGATAATGTGTCGTTAAATGAATGATATTGGCTGAATACTTATTTGTCAATGCAAAATGTAAAGGGGAATTTTTAGTATGGGAGAAACAAAAAAGAAGTGGTTTAAAATACCACATACGTATGGCATTATTTTTACCATTATTATTTTGGCTACAATTGCCACGTATGTAATTAATGCAGGTCAATATGACCGTGTAGAAGTGGATGGTCGTCAAGTTGTTATAGATAATAGTTATCACCAAGTAGCATCAAGTCCTGTCTCTATTTTTGAGATGTTTACATCAATCCCATTAGGTATGCAAGCAGGTGCACAAATTATCTTCTATATTTTCTTAGTCGGTGGTGCATTTGGGATTATTCAAGCAACAGGTGCCATTGAGTCGGGTGTACAAAGCCTTGTATTAAAAATGCAAAATAGGGGTATATTACTCATTCCTATTTCAATGATTGCTTTTTCTATTTTAGGTTTCACAACAGGGATGTCGGAAGAGACCATTATTTTTGTGCCTATTGGGATCGCTGTAGCTCGGGCATTAGGTTATGATGCCATTGTTGGTACAGCTATGGTATCTACAGGTGCAGCAAGTGGTTTTATTGGCGGTATGATGAATCCGTTTACAGTAGGTATTGCACAAGGGATAGCAGAGATTCCTATTTTTTCAGGCTTTGCTTTTCGTACCGTCGTTTATTTATTTGTATTAACGGTCGCTATTACTTATGTAATGCGTTATGCGATTAAAATTAAAAATGACCCAACAAAAAGTATTATGTATGGTTTAGAGCAAAAATATGCAGGTAAAGCAGATGAGTTTGCAACATTTGAAACATTTAAATTGCGTCATGCATTGGTACTACTAACATTAGTAGCAGGTATTGGTGTTAATATGTATGGTGTTTTTGAGTGGGATTGGTTTTTAAATCAATTAGCAGCTAACTTTTTAATTGTAGGTATGATTGCTGGTTTAATTGGTGGGTTAGGTGTTAATAAAACATTTGATGCCTTAGTAGACGGGATGAAATTAGTCGCTTATGGCGCATTGATTGTTGGTTTTGCACGTGCAATTTTGGTTATTTTAGAGTCAGGCGTTATTATAGATACAATTGTTTATGGTTTAGTATCAGCAATATCGCACTTACCTCAAACATTGGCAGCTGTAGGTATGTTTTTTGTACAAGTATTGATTAATTTCTTTATTCCATCAGGTAGTGGCCAAGCAGCAACAACAATGCCAATTATGGTACCAGTAGCGGATTTACTAGGGATCGAAAGACAAGTAGCTGTTCTAGCATTCCAATATGGTGACGCGATTACAAACTCTATTATTCCAACATCAGCAGCATTGATGGGGTATTTAGCAATAGCGGGTATACCTTATGAAAAGTGGGTTAAATTTATTTGGAAATTAATTTTAATGTGGCTAACAATAGCGGCGGTTGCCTTAGTAGTTGCAGTCATGATAGGAGTGTCATAAATTGAAACAACAACAAATCCAACACGTTTTCGAGCATTTGCATAACCATGCAGAAGTGAGTTGGAAAGAGATTGAAACAACGAATTATTTAGTGGAATTATTTGAAGCAAGTGGTTTTTCTCCACAACGTTTTAAAAATTGTCCAGGCTTTTATGTCGAAATCGGAAGTGGACATCCTGTTGTTGGATTGCGAGCCGATATGGATGCTTTGTGGCAAGAGGTAGATGGTGAAATGAAAGCGAATCATTCGTGTGGGCATGATGCACATATGACGATTGTGACAGGTGTTATGCATGAGTTAAAAGATCGTGTATTACCACACACAGGGACAGTGCGAGCCATTTTTCAGCCCGCAGAAGAGTTAGGTAATGGCTCTTTAAGTGTTGTGGCAGAAGGTGTGGCAGATGATTTGGATTATTTATATGGTGTTCACCTACGTCCACATGATGAAATTAGCTTCCCCCAATGCGCACCTGGTATTCAACACGGTGCATGCGTCTTCGCCAAAGGGTGGATTAAGGGGCATGATGCACACGGAGCACGCCCTCATCAAGGGGTAAATGCGATTGAAGTGTTATTTGCTATTCAACAGCATATCAATACCATTCATGTGGACCCACATATTGCGGCCACAATTAAGTTTACCAATATTCAAGCAGGGACAGATAATCTCAATATCATTCCTGGCAATGCTACATTTGGCTTAGATATTCGAGCACAAACGAATGAAGCTATGGCAAAAATACAACATGATACCCAAAAAATTATAGCAACAATGCGCCAGCTATATGCGTGTGACATTGAATTCACGTTTTTAGATGATGTGCCAGCAGCAGAGGTTGATGCGGACGCGAGTGCACTGTTAGCGACAAGCATACAGCATGTATTACAGCAAGAAGCATTACCTGTTATTGTGACGCCAGGAGCCGATGATTTTCATTTCTATACGATTGAGCGCCCACAAATTAAAGCGACCATGCTCGCTTTAGGAGCAGATGTAGCACCGGGATTACATCATCCTAATATGACATTTAATCCTCAGGCGATTGAAAATGGTATTGCTATTTTAACGGATGTTGTGTGTAGAACCTTAGCATATAAGTGAGTTCGATTACGTAAAAACAGGCACTAACGAGTTATAGCTCGTCAGTGCCTGTTTTTATAGGTGCTATATGATTATCTCTCATTTTGTCACCTTATCCACAGCTTCTTTAATCACGTTAGCATAGTAAAGGGAGCCTTCTTGGTTAGGGTGTATTTGGTCTTCATAAAAGATATTAGGACGTTGACGTGATAAAGTGTCCCAGTCAATTAATCTTACATTGTTATGTTGTTGTGTAGTAGTCGAAAATAAGGTATTGACTTGCTCCTTCCAATAGCGATTAACATTAGTATTAATTAAGAAAATGGTACGCTCTGTACCAATCACATCCAAAAGAGTAGCCATGTCTTGTTCAGAAAAAGCCCCATTAGCACCTAAACCAATCACAATGATATCTCCTAGCTGTTGCTGTTCATTTAGCTGTTGTAATAGGGTAATGGCTTCACTAGGTTGCCTACCTTTTACAGCATCTACATACAGATTAGGAATAGTGTTTTTCATACTTTCAGCAGCACTCATCATGACAGAATCGCCGATCGCTGTAACGGCTGAAGGTGCTTTATTTTGTATAGTTTTTTTCTCTTCTGTTGCTTTCTTTTCGTCGATAGTTTGTTGATTTTGCTTCATTTGTTGCTCCGCTTGCTGTAAATGCGCTTTTAACTCTTCTGTCGCTTGTTGTTGGCTCTTTGCCCAAACAAGACCACCTATAAAAATCGTCAATAAAGCTAAGGAAGTGAAGAAAGTTACTTTGCGTGTAAGTGACCATGTTTTAATCGGCGTCCAACGCCATTTTTTTAGTTTTTTGAAGCTTGCTTTTTTGATGGGTTGTTCAATCAAATGCCAGGATAATTCGGTTAAAATAATAGCAAGACCTACAGCATACCACATTTCTTTGGAGGTGAGCGGTGTGTCAGCAATACCTCCGCCCATCAAAATAATAATGGGGAAGTGCCATAAATAAAGACCGTAAGAACGTTTACCTAGCCATACAAAAGGTTTGAAGCTTAGTGCAGTAGCTAAACGGCTAGACGGTAATGTAATAACCGCAATAATAATAGCTGTAATAATCGAAGCGAGTAACATACCCCCGCGATATAAAAAGGCACTATCCTCTTTCATCGTTAAAAACATAACACCGAGTAGCAAAAGGGCGCTAATGCCAATCCAATCTAATTTATTACGCATAGCGGGAGAAATGGATTTAGTCATTTTTGCACTTGGCCAGACAACGGCCAACATTGCCCCAATAATAAGCGAGAATGCACGTGTATCTGTGCCATAGTAAAGGCGACTGGGGTCTTCATTTGCGGTAAAACCTATCGCCATTGCTAGAGCGGATAACACAGTTAAAATAGCCATTGGTCGCAATAATCGCATACGTGTTGTAAAAAAGACAAACCCTGCAACAATTAATAAGGGCCATATAATATAAAATTGTTCTTCAACGGCAAGTGACCACATATGTTGCAATGGAGAAGGTGCACTAAATTTTGTAAAGTATGATTGCTCTTGTGCAACATACCACCAGTTACTCACATAAAAAATAGAGGCAAGTACATCTTCACGTAACCCTGTCAAAAATTCACGTTGGAATAAAGTAATCCAGATCACTAATAAAAATAACATGGTAAATAAGGCAGGGAGTAAACGTTTGAAACGGCGAATCCAAAATTGTTTTAAGTTAATACGCTGTGTCGTTTCATATTCATATAATAATAAGTCTGTAATTAAATAGCCTGACAATACAAAAAACACCGTTACACCTAAATAACCACCCACAGCAAAAGGAAAGCTTAAATGATAAAATAAAACGCCAATAATAGAGATAGCGCGCAAGCCATCTAAACTGCTAATATAACGGCGTTTTAATTTGTTTTTTTGCACCAAAAACTACGCCTCCTTAAAACATATAACAATATCAATAAGACGCACAACTGATATAAATAGTTGATATCCCTTTATTGTAGAATAAAGTATAACATTTGAAAATATGGAGATAAGACGATTTGTAAAGATGATTCGTTTTACTATAAGTGTAATGGCTTAAAATAGGTGAGAAGTTGGAAGGAAGAGCACCTCGTATTAATTGACTTTACCTAATGCTTGTCCTATGGTGTTAAGTATAACGACATAATAGATGAAGCACTAGGGGAGCCACTGGCTGAGAGAGATTCCTTGACCCTTTGAACCTGATCTAGTTTGTACTAGCGTAGGGAAGTGCTATAGCTCATATATGCTTTTGTGCGCCCTCAATGCTTCATCTTTTAACATTAAGAGGAGGCATTTTTATGTTTACACAAAGATTGTGGCAAAAAGTTCAACCCTTGTGGGAGAGTTATTTAACCCATCCTTTTGTAAAGGGCATTGGAGAAGGTACGTTAGCGCAAGATAAATTCATTCACTATATGAAACAAGATTATATTTATTTAATCGAGTATTCACGTGTATTTGCCTTAGGTGCAGCAAAGGCTAATGATTTAAAAACAATGACTACTTTTGCTAACTTATTACATGGCACAATGAATTTTGAGATGGACTTACACCGAGAATATGCAGCACAGTTCGGTATTGCAACGCAAGAATTAGAAGAAACAAAGCCATCTGCTACCATGACTTCTTATACAAACTATATGTTAAGTCAATCTCAATTAGGCGGCGTAGCCCATGTGATTGCTGCGGTTTTAGCTTGTGCTTGGAGCTATAATTGGATAGGCAAACAATTAGCTACTTGGCCTGGCGCAACAGAGCATGCGTTTTATGGCAATTGGGTACGCATGTATGCATCGCCAGAGTTCAGTGCTTTGGCTGAAGAAACGATGCAAATGATGAATACAATTGCTAAACATCAACCGGAACATGAATTAGCAAAGTTAGAAGAAATCTTTGTAAACACTTGTCAGTATGAATACATGTTTTGGGATATGGCAGAACATAAGTCTATGTGGCCGTTACCTGTTATCTTATAAAATGATGTCATAAATGAAGCAGTAAAGACGATTGTGAGTCTTTTACTGCTTTTTTAGTTTGATGAAGGCATAATCGCAAGCGAATAAATTTTGAGGTAAGTTGATCTGTTAAAAGTATCATACCTTCACCGTAGGTTAATGAAGCTAACATAGACAAAATAAAAAATCTAATGTTGAATCGCTATCTGGCTGTTTTAATTAATAGGGTTGTGAGGATGGTTTGACAAAAGAGTGTGCCCTTATACAGCTTAAATGTATCATATAACATGTATTGACAAGTATATACCCTCCTTATATACTTGCATGCATATAAGGAGGGTATATATGAATATTTATTCAAGTGATGTAGCAGCAGTTATTCATGAAACGATGTTAGCGGCATTTGCTGAATATCGTGACAGTGAAATTCCTTCAAGTGCATTAGATGAGACTGTTGATACAGTGGCACTTGCTTTAAAAAAGGGTGAGCAAGCACTTGTAGGAGAGGTAAATGGCGATATTATTGCTATGGTGCGTTATCAATTACAGGATAATCACCTGTACTTTTCAAGATTATCGGTCATACCTACTCATCAAGGCAATGGCTATGCTAAACAATTAGTACAAGCATTAGATATGGTGGCAAAAACACAGGGCAAATCCATCATTCAATGTAAAGTACGAATGACTGTACCAAGAAATATCGCACTCTATCAAAAATTAGGATTTATTATTGTCTCGCAGGAAGTATTACATGAACGTGATGGATTAACCATTGTTACGATGGAAAAGTATTTATAATTATTGGTACAAAGCAGATACATAAAATTGTGTAATTTGTTGTGTGATAGTATTAATACATAAAGTATCATCAGCCACAATGCGCCATAAGAAAGTTTCATTAATGCCAAACCAAGAAGTAGCTATAATCGTAACATCAATCGGGTATTTCAGTAAATTTTGCTGTTGTGCATAAGTGAGGTCTTGTGCAATACGATGCGTAAATTGCTGTACAATCGTGGACCACTTTAACCGAATTAAGGCGCTATAACCCATAGCTTCTTCTATGAGTTGTAGTGTTTTTTTGTGCACTCTTGCCAATGTTAAAAAGCGGTACACTTGAGTATGAATAATAGCTGTAGCTTGTGCGGCATTTTTCGGATGAAAGGGTTCATTCGCTACAATAAAAAAGTCGTGCATCGTTTGTTCAATTAATTCACTAAAAATCGTCTCTTTATTTTTAAAATGCCCATATACAGTCCCATAGCCAATACCAGCTTGTTCGCCGATTAATGTGATAGTAGTGTCTTGAAAACCATGAGAGAGGAAAATCACGTGAGCAGCCTGTAAAATTTTTATTTTAGTTTGTTGTTTTTGTTGTAAACGTTTATTCATGATTGTCACCTTTTCTATTTCGTCGACATAATGTCGTTGACTAACTTTACTATACAATGGTAACATCAATTTGAAAAGTCTGAACATTTAGAAAGGTGATAACAAATGATGACTAATACAAAATCGTATGCCCAAAAGCTAGAGGCGACATTTCCTATCAAGTCAATGAGAGAAGCATTTTATTTACCAGAAGGGCGCATTTATTTTGATGGTAATTCTTTAGGTTTAATGAGTAAAAAGGCAGAACAATCTTTGTATGACTTAAAAGATTCTTGGAAAGACTACGGGATTGATGGCTGGATGCAAGGCGAGTATCCTTGGTATTTTTTAGCGGAAAATATTGCGCAACAAATGACACAGATAGTAGGAGCAAATAAGGAAGAAATTATTGTGACAGGTTCAACTACAACGAATTTACACCAATTAGTGGCTACCTTTTATCAACCACAAGGAAAGCGTACAAAAATCTTAGCAGATGAACTTAACTTCCCCACAGATATTTATGCGATTAAATCGCAATTGGCCTTGAAAGGTTATGATGAGTCACATCTTGTACAAGTTGCGTCAAGAGATGGCCAAACATTATATGAGCAAGATATTATTGATGCTATGACGGATGAGATTGCGCTTATTGTGCTACCTGCTGTTTTATATCGCAGTGGTCAAATTTTAGATATGGCGACATTAACAACAGCAGCGCATGAACGAGGGATTAAGATTGGCTTTGACTTATGTCATTCTGTAGGGGCAGTCCCTCATCACTTGCATGATTGGCAAGTGGACTTTGCTTTTTGGTGCACATATAAACATTTAAATGGTGGGCCTGGTAGCTCAGGTGCATTGTTTGTACACAAAAATCATTTCGGCACAATACCTGGTTTAGCAGGCTGGTTTGGTTCGAATAAAGAGAAGCAGTTTGCAATGAGTCACACGTTTGAACCTGCCTTTGAAGCAGGTGCGTTCCAACTAGGGACACCGAATGTATTAAGCATGGCGCCATTAATTGGCGCATTAACTTTATTTAACGAAATGGGCATTCAGCGTGTGCGAGAACGTTCGCTCGCTTTAACCGATTATATGTTGCAATGCGTCCATGATTTTCTGAGTGAATATCAATTTACAGTATGTAACCCAATTGACCATCAACAGCGTGGAGGGCATATTTATTTAGAGCACAAAGAGGCAGCACGTATATGTAAAGCGTTAAAAGAGCGAGGCGTCATACCAGACTTTAGAGCACCTAAAGGCATTCGTTTAGCAGCAGTAGCCATGTATAACACATTTGAAGAAATTTATGACTGTTTTACAATCTTGCAAGAGATTATGGAGACAAAAGCGTACGAAAAATATACGAATGAAAGAGAGATTGTTGCCTAATGACATGGATCGATATTACACAACCTCTTAATCGACAAATTGCTACATGGGCAGGTGACACTACATTTAGTTATGAAACGGTTGCTACAAAAGAACAAACAGGCTCTGTAAATGTAGGCAAAATTACAATGAGCTTACATTCAGGTACGCACATGGATGCCCCTTTTCATTTTAAAACAGAGGGGCGTACTTTTGAAGAATTGGATTTAGCACGCTGCATAGGGAGTGTTAGCGTTATTGATGCCACATCATATGAAGAAATTACAATGGACTTATTACAAGGTCAATTAACGGATGTACAAGCCGTATTTGTAAAAACGAAAACACGGGCAGATGCTCATATCTTCCCTGAAGAAGTGCCCACATTTACAGAAGAGGCTGTACATTATTTAGCTACACATAACATCACACTGATTGGGGTTGATGTGCCATCTGTGGATAAAGTACACTCAAAAACATTACCTATCCACCACGCTTTAGAGCAATATGATATTTATATTGTTGAAAACTTATTGTTAGAACATGTGCAACCAGGAAGATATAAAATGGTAGTTTTACCATTACTGATCGAGGGTGCTGATGGTAGCCCAGTACGTGCTATCATTAAAAAGGAGGAGCAACAATGACACAGCATAAGCAACCGTTTGAAGGGGAAAAAAACATCGTTACCAACTTTGAGAATCGTATGACATATACAGACTATTTGCATTTAAACGATGTACTTGCTTGCCAACAGCCGCTAACAGATGAACATGATGAGATGTTATTTATTACGGTGCATCATATTAGTGAGTTATGGATGAAACAAATTTTACACGAAGTAAAATCAGCGACAAAAGATATGCAAGCAGAGCGTTTGCCAGAGGCGTTTAAAAAGCTTGCGCGTGTATCACAAGTGCAAAATCAGCTGAAAAATGTATGGGATGTGCTTGCTACATTAACACCTGCAGATTATTTAAAATTTAGAGACTCATTAGGGAATTCATCAGGGTTTCAATCTTATCAAAATCGCCTTTTAGAGTTTTATTTTGGTTATAAAACGCCACATATTTTAAAAATTTATGCACATGAACCAAAAATAGCTGTACAATTGCAGGAAGCCTATGAAGCGCCAAGTTTATATGATGAAGCTATTCGTATTTTAGCTAAGCGAGGATTTGCCATAGATGAGGCAGTATTACAACGTGACCTTACACAAAAATATGAAGCAAATGATAGCGTGAAGGAAGCTTGGAAAGCCGTTTATCGAGCGCCTGAAACGTATTTTGAGTTATATGAGTTGGCAGAAGAATTAGTGGATATTGAAGATTTGTTCCAGCAGTGGCGCTTTCGCCACATGAAAACAGTAGAACGTATCATTGGCTTTAAAAAAGGAACAGGTGGCTCTGGTGGTGTTAGTTACTTAAAAAAAGTGCTAGACCAATATTTCTTCCCAGAACTTTGGCAGTTACGTACAGAATTATAAGGGGGGAGAGCGATGGCAGGGAAGGAACAATGGTCATCTAAAATAGGTTTTATTTTAGCTTCAGCAGGAGCGGCAATTGGATTAGGCGCTATTTGGAAGTTTCCCTATGTGGTAGGGCAAAGTGGTGGCGGTGCTTTCTTTTTATTATTTGTTGTGTTTACCATGTTAATTGGTTTACCTATGTTAATTGCAGAATATATTATTGGGCGTGGTTCTGGCAAAGAAGCTGTTGGTGCTTATCGAAAGTTAGCTCCTTCTTCATGGATGAAACAAACAGGTGTATTAGGTGTAATTGGCTGTGCGCTATTACTGTCATTTTATGCGGTTGTGGGCGGTTGGATTATCGTTTATGTGGCACTTGGGATTTTTAATCAAATTATTGGTAATCCTATGGCATATGACGCTTTATTTGGGTATATTATTACAACACCGTGGATTACCATTTTAGGTTTATTCGTATTTATGTTACTAAATGTAATTGTTATTGCTGCAGGCATTCAAAAGGGGATTGAGAAGGCAAGCAAATTATTAATGCCCTTATTATTTTTATTTTTTATTATTTTAGTTATTCGCAGTTTAACATTGCCAAATGCAATGGAAGGAGTAAAGTTCTTTTTAGCTCCTAATTTCTCTAATATCACGTGGGAAGCTGTGTTATTTGCTTTAGGTCAATCCTTTTTTAGTTTGGCAGTTGGCTTTAGTTGCATGGTAACGTATAGTTCATTTTTAAGTAAAAAAGAAAGTATACCAAATGCAGCAACAACAGTTGTTGTGTTAAATATATTGGTATCCTTTTTAGCAGGACTTGCCATTTTTCCAGCAGTATTTAGCTTTAATATTGAACCCGATGCAGGGCCTGGCTTATTATTTATGATACTGCCAACAGTCTTTGAACAAATTCCGTTTGGCACAGGATTTTTATTATTATTTTTATTGCTATTTTTATTTGCAACTATTACCTCATCCTTCAGTATGTTAGAAATTATTGTGTCTGCTTTTGTAGAAAATCGTCAGACGAGTCGTAAGAAAACAACATATGCTGTTGGAGCAGTTATGTTTATTTTGGCATTACCTTCAGCGTTAAGTAATGGCGTATTAAAAGATATCATTTTATTTAATCGCAATATTTTTGATCTCACTGATTTTGTAGTCAGTAACGTGTTATTGCCATTAGGTGCTTTGCTTATTGCCATATTTATTTGTTGGGCAATACCTAAACAGCAAATAAAGTCAGAATTCTTATTAGGGAGTAAAGTAAGCCCACAAACTTTTGAACTTTGGTATCGTCTAATGCAATACCTTGTGCCAATTGTAATCGGGGTTGTCTTTATATTAGGATTAATTAAAACGACTTGAGGTTAGATCAAGTCGTTTTTTTATATAATTGGACAAAAGATTAAAAAAATTTGAAAAAACCATTGTATTTATATTCGTTTTGTTGCATTATTAATACAATGTTGTTTGAAGGAGAGATTATCATGACAAAGAAAAATATTATTATCATCGGGGCAGCAGGCCGTGATTTCCATAATTTTAATACATATTATCGCAATAATGACTTATACAACGTAGTAGCTTTTACAGCTGCTCAAATACCAGATATTGATGGACGAAAATATCCTGCTGAATTAGCAGGCAACTTATATCCAGAAGGAATTCCTATTTATGCAGAAGAACAATTAGAAACATTAATTAAAGATTTACAAGTAGATGAGTGTGTATTTTCATACAGTGACTTACACTATGTAAAAGTGATGAATTTAGGTGCATTAGTAAATGCAGCGGGTGCTAATTTTGTATTATTAGGTACAGAGGCGACGATGATTAAAAGTAATAAACCCGTTATTTCTGTATGTGCAACACGTACCGGTACAGGTAAAAGTCAAACTTCTCGTAAAGTAATTGAGACGTTGTTACAGCACGACTTAAAAGTAGTGGCAATACGTCATCCTATGCCATATGGTGACCTTGTGAAGCAAAGTGTACAGCGTTTTGCTACAGTAGAAGATTTAAAATTACATGAATGTACGATTGAAGAAATGGAAGAATATGAACCGCATGTGGTGCGTGGTAATATTATTTATGCAGGTGTAGATTACGAAGCTATTTTACACGCAGCTGAGAATGACCCAGATGGTTGTGATGTGATTTTATGGGATGGTGGTAACAATGATTTCTCATTCTACCAACCTGATTTAGCTATCACTGTCTTAGACCCACACCGACCAGGGCATGAATTAGAATATTATCCTGGAGAAGTATGTTTACGTACTGCAGATATTTCGATTATTAATAAGGTAGATAGTGCAACGGAGGAAAATATTGCGATTGTAGAAAATAATATTAAACAAGTAAATCCAACAAGCCAAATTATTAAAGCAGAATCTACGATCACAGTAGATCAACCAGAATTAATAAAAGGGAAGCGTGTATTAGTCGTAGAAGATGGCCCAACCTTAACACATGGGGAAATGCAAATTGGTGCGGGTTCTGTAGCGGCAGAAAGACTAGGCGCCGCTGAAATTGTCGACCCACGTCCATATGCGAAAGGTTCTTTAGTTACAACTTTTGAAAAATATACACATGTTACAAAGGTGTTGCCAGCTATGGGGTATGGTAAAGAACAATTGAAAGATCTTGAGGCAACGATTAATGCTACAGATTGCGATGCTGTCATTATTGGCACACCAATGGATTTGACACGTATTATTTCGATTAATAAACCAACAACACGTGTATACTACGATTTACATGAGATTGGTGACCAAAATTTAGAACATGTGTTAACAACATTTATTGAACAACATCAATTACAAAAACAACGATAATAAGCAGTGAAACAAAAGGTTACTAGGAAAGCATGCTTTCCTAGTAACCTTTTTTGATGCAATAAAAGTAACAACTTCTATTATAGATGAAGTAGCTTTTATGTTATGATAGGAAAGGTGAAAAAGTAATCAGTTTATCCAAAAGATATTAGGGAAATAATGTATCGAACTGAATGAAAAAAGGGCGGATGTTTATGGTAAAGAAAAAAGAAACAAGACCCCAAAGAAAGTTAGGCGTTGTATTTTGGGGCGCTGTAATACTTACATTAATTGCAGTTGTGATTGGATTAGTTGCGCCAAATATGTTTGAGAGAGTTACAGCAAATGTCCAAGCCTTTTTAACAACAAACTTTGGTTGGTACTATCTGCTTGTTGTTGCGGTAATTGTGGCTTTTTGTTTATTTTTAATTTTAAGTCCAGTTGGCTCAATTCGTTTAGGAAAACGAACAGATCGTCCAGAATATAGTAATTTATCATGGTTTGCGATGCTGTTTAGTGCAGGTATGGGGATTGGTCTTGTATTTTGGGGCGCGGCAGAACCATTATCACACTTTGCTGTAAATGCACCAGAAGTGGCTGAAGGTACACAGCAAGCATTGAAGGATTCATTACGTTATACCTTCTTCCACTGGGGGATTTCGGCTTGGTCAGTTTACGGTGTTGTCGCATTAGCATTAGCCTATTTCCAATTTAGAAAAGGCGCACCAGGTTTATTGAGTGCGACGTTAACTCCTATTATTGGAAATAAGACAAAAGGCTGGATGGGCTATCTTATAGATATTATCGCAGTGTTTGCCACTGTTGTTGGAGTTGCTACTACATTAGGCTTAGGTGCTCAACAAATTAATGGTGGTTTAGCTTACTTAGCTAACGTACCTGTTAACTTCACGGTACAAATGATTATTATTGTGATTGTTACGATTCTATTTATTATCTCCGCATCAAGCGGTTTAGACAAAGGTATTCAAATTTTAAGTAATGCTAATCTTTATATCGCTTTACTATTATTAGTATTAACATTGTTTTTAGGACCAACTGTAAAGATTATGAATACTTTTACAGCAGGTATTGGTGAATATTTGCAAAATATTGTCCAAATGAGTTTACGTACAGCACCAAGTAATCCTGAAGGTCGTGAATGGATTAATACGTGGACGATATTTTACTGGGCATGGTGGATGTCATGGTCACCATTTGTAGGGATTTTTATCGCACGTATTTCAAAAGGGCGTACGATTCGAGAGTTTTTAATGGGTGTTATTTTGCTACCAACCATTGTAAGTATTTTCTGGTTTGCTGTATTTGGCACAACTGCAATTGACGTATCGACAACAAATAGTGCCATTACAAGTCTACCAACAGAACAAGTATTGTTTGGCGTGTTTGAGCAATTGCCAATTGGTTCTATTTTGTCAGTCATTGCTGTACTAGTCATTGCGATTTTCTTTATTACTTCAGCAGATTCAGCTACTTTCGTTTTAGGTATGCAAACGACTTACGGTTCACTAAATCCCAATTTCCGTGTCAAATTAATTTGGGGGGTATTACAAGCAGGTATTGCAAGTAGTTTACTCTTCTCAGGTGGTTTAAAAGCGTTGCAAAATGCAGCGATTATTGTCGCATTCCCGTTCTCTGTCATTGTATTACTAATGATGGCATCTTTATATAAATCATTAATGCATGAACGTAGAGAATTAGGGTTATACATTCGACCAAAGAAGCAGCCACAAGAAAAATAAATAACAAAGCCCCTACTGAAACGCTAGTTGTTTCAGTAGGGGCTTTATTTACGTATTAGAAGGTAAGAAATGTTTGCCTCGGTATGTTTTTTTAGTGAGAATAAATGATAATTTACGATTGCGCAAATCATGACGTTGGTATAAGTTGTTAGCTACTAAAGCTATGATGACAAGCGATGTACCAACTAAGTCAAACACTGTAATTTGATACCCTTGCCACATCATAATAAGCAATGTAGTAATAGGTACAAAGTTGATAAATAAAACACCGTTGAGAGCATTTAATTGTTTGACACCATAATTCCAACATAAGAGCGCAATAATACCTGGGAATGAGCTCATAAATAACATATCGTACTTAATGGTATCCATCACATGCATGGTAGGCATTACAATGCTACCTTGCCATGTTAAAATACCTGTAATAATTGCTGTCACACTTGTCCCAATCAAACAAGTAAGTGTGGAATAACGTAATGTCGACCAACCTATAAAGCGTTGGCCACCCATTGTATACACCACCCAACCTGTGACACCTAAAAAAATTAAGAATAAAGGTAAGGCTTGAGAGCTTAACTCGCTAAAGAAATGTAACTCCCCTTTTGTAATGACTAAACTTGCGCCAATAAATGCCACAATAATACTAAGTAGCATATAGTTTTTAGGGCGCGTTTTGTATAAAAACCAAATGATTAGTATGGTGATGATAGGCATTAACGTTTCCATGATGGAGGCAACAATAACGCCAGATTGCCCCATCTGCGATTGTCCCATAAAAATGAAAAGATTATAAACTGTGAAAGCCATTGTGCCAAAAAATAATAAATAGCGCATTTTACCTTCTGTACGAAAAGCGCGACTACCTTCACGCCACCATAATAAAATGACTAATAGGAGTGAAACAATGCCATAACGAATAGTAGCAAAATAAAAGGGATCAATGTATTGTAAAGCATGGTCAGCTACTGGAAACATGGCTCCCCATGACATACTGGCGATTAAACAGGCAAATGCCCCCATCCATAACGCTTTTTTTTTCAATCTTATTACCTCATTTCGATATCATTGTGTATTGATTATAAGATTGAATAAGTATCTCGTAAAATGATTGTAAAAGATAACTGCTATCATTTAAAATGATAAAAGGAGAGGGTGGAAATATGGACTTACGTAGCTTACGTATTTTTCAAGCTGTAGCAGAGTACGGCACAGTGAGTGCAGCGGCGAAAGAATTAAACTATGTACAATCTAATGTGACTGCACATATTAAACAATTAGAAAATCACTTACAGACGCCTTTATTTTATCGTAAACATAAAGGTATGGTATTAAACCCTGAGGGGCGTAAAATGTTACAGCAAGTAAATCAAATTTTACAACAAGTGACGGAACTAGAGCGGACATTTTTAGAACATGACACACCATCTGGCACATTAAAAATCGGCACAGTCGAAATCGTCAGCATCTTACCAGAGATTTTAGCTACTTATTACAATGCTTATCCCAATGTCGATTTGTCTTTAGAAGCCGGCTTAACAGAGCAATTAATCCAAAAAGTATTGAACCACGAACTAGATGGTGCTTTTATATCAGGGCCTATCCAACATGAGATGCTTAGACAATACACAATTAATAAGGAAGAGTTAGTATTAGTTACATCTAGTCAAGCTTTTAATGTAGAAGAGTTAACGACAATGCCCTTACTTGTGTCTAATGAAGGTTGTGGCTATCGTGCTAAGTTAACATTGTGGTTAAAAGCGTTAGGTATTCGCCCTAAGCGTATTATGGAATTTAATATTATGGAAACGATTTTAAAAAGCGTAATATTAGGACTAGGTGCAACTATTGTGCCAGCTAGTATGGTTGAGCAGCTCGCACAGGAAAAACGTGTATATTGTCATAAAATACCTGCTCAGTATGCGACCAATATAACGCTATTTATTCATCGCAAAGACCAAGGAATGACAGCAACTATGGCAAGTTTCTTAACACATTTACAACATGCTGATGAACAGGAGGTGCACATGTAAATGACACATATACTTGTTATTGAAGATGATGCTAGCATTGTTAAAAACTTAACATTGCTACTACAGGATAAAGGTTTTCAAACGACAGTAGCGATGACACAAAAAGAAGCATTGATGATACTCGACGCACAAACATTTGATCTTGTCTTACTAGATTTAGCTTTACCAGATGGCCATGGTTTTGTCATTTGTTCAACCATAAAACGAGAATATGAGATACCTGTTATCTTTTTAACCGCCAGTGGGGATGAAGGGAGTATTGTGACAGGTTTTGAACTTGGCGCAGATGATTATGTGGCAAAGCCATTCCGCCCACTAGAATTAATATCGCGCATTGCTAATGTTTTACGTCGTAATAAGTCTGAGAAAACAACCTTTCATGTGCAAAACGTTACGGTTGATAGTGTGCGAGCTACCGTAACAAAAGCGGGGCATGAGATTTATTTATCAGCACTAGAGTATCGTTTATTATTAGTATTTTTACATCATCCTGGACAAGTATTGTCACGTACACGTTTATTAGAGGAAATATGGGATATTGCAGGTGAGTTTGTTAATGATAATACTTTAACGGTTTATATTAAGCGCCTGCGTGAGAAAATAGAAGATGATAGTCAAAAGCCAACTATCATTACAACAGTACGTGGGTTAGGCTATAAGGTTGGCGATTAATATGGCAATACGCAGTCCTCATAGTGTACGTTTTATCAAATATTACAGCGTTATAATGAGTAGTATAGCTATTGTCATGGGGTTGTATCACTGGGGAATAGCGCTTGCAGTACTTGCTACGGGTCTGTTCGCTTTACTGTTCTTTATACGTCACTTATATCAAAGAGAGAAGGCTATTGCTGCATTAAGCATGCAATTAAATACGATTTTACATCAACAAAAGCGGATTGCTATTTCAGATTATGAAGAAGGGGAGCTATCCGTGCTAAAAAGTGAGATTCAAAAGATGGTGACAAGACTTTTTGAACAAGCAGATGCCTTGCAGCAAGAGAAGGTTTATTTAAAGGACGCTATAGCTGATATTTCACATCAACTAAGAACGCCATTAACATCCCTTCAGCTTATTTTACCACGCTTAACATCAGCTACGTTAACCGAGAGAGAACGCATGGAATATGTATCAGAAATGACACAACTGATACAACGCATTGATCATTTAATCAATATATTGTTGAAAATATCTAAAATTGAGTCAGGCACAGCTACCTTTCAACAACAACCAGTGCATATATATGCTATTGTACAACAAGCGGCAGAACCACTCCTCATACCTATGGAGCTTAGAGAGCAGCAATTTACAATTACAGGTTCAACAACAAGTACATTCATAGGAGATGCCTTGTGGTCAGTGGAGGCAATAACAAATATTTTAAAAAATGCGATGGAACATACGCCTGCTCATGGCAATATACGAGTGACTATTAGTGAACAGCCCTTATATACTCAAATTACGATTGAAAATGAAGGCAATCATATTGCTGAGGAGGACTTACCTCATTTATTTGAGCGCTTTTATCAAGGGCGTACAACAGGACAATGGAATGTAGGAATTGGTTTAGCGTTAGCTCGCATGATTATTCATCAGCAAAATGGTACAATTACAGTAAAAAACCGGTCACATAATGGCGTTATTTTTACGATTAAATTTTATCAATATACGATTTAAAAGCTAATACTACCTTAAAATAATAGCATTCATGGCACTAACGAGTATAATTTCGTTAGTGCTTATTTTATGTGATATTTCTGTGTCGTATACAGTTGGGTTCACATTCGATGGATGTTAAGACTTGCCGCATCCACTAGAGGATCAGGCAACACTTTTTTTGTAAAGTGACGTTTTTGTTATTTTACAGTCACGTTACTGTCACCGTAGGTATGGCATAGTGGAAATATGAAACAGGAGGAATGAACAATGGAAATCGTAAAAGTAGAAAATCTCAGTAAAACATATGGCTCTGGCGATCATGTTGTGAGAGCGCTTGATGATATCTCTTTCACTATAGAGCAAGGTGAGTTTGTTGCGATTGTTGGGCCATCGGGTTCAGGCAAGTCTACGTTAATGCATTTGCTTGGAGGTATTGATAAACCAACAACAGGTAAAATATTTGTAGAAGGTACAGACGTTTATGCACAAAATGAAGAGCAACTTGCAATTTTTAGACGCAGACAAGTCGGCCTAGTGTATCAATTTTATAATTTAATACCTGTGCTTAACGTAGTGGAGAATATTACATTGCCTATGTTGATGGATGGACAAAAAGTTAATGAAGAACGTCTAGAAGAAATGCTACATGTATTAAATTTACAAGGAAGAGAAACACATTTACCTAATCAATTATCGGGTGGGCAACAACAGCGTGTTTCCATTGGTCGAGCTTTAATTAATGCCCCTTCTATTGTATTGGCGGACGAGCCCACAGGGAACTTAGATAGTAAAAATGGACAAGAAATTATCGAATTATTAAAGTATTCTAATCGCACATATGGACAAACCTTAATCGTAATTACTCATGATGAAAATTTTGCACTGCAAGCAGATCGTATTATTGCTATACAAGATGGCAAAATTCATCGTGATGAGGTGGTTATGCGATGAATGTCTTTCAAAAAATGACGATTGCTTTTTTACGTAAAAATAAGATGCGTACATTAGTGACGATTATTGGTGTGATTTTATCTGTATCAATGTTTGTCAGTATTACAACATTTTTATCAACACTGCAACAAAATACTTTACAATCTGAGATTGACCGCAATGGGGATTGGCATGTTGAGCTCCCCGATATAGCCCCTCAAACGATGAAAAAAATCCAACAAGATACTCGTGTGGCACATGTCACATGGAAAAATGAGGACCTTTATATTGATATAGCCGATATGGAAGCACCATTAGTATTTGCTTCCGCTACCTTTTTAGAAGCAGAGCAAATCAAAATTGTAGGAGGCAGATTACCTAAAAATAGCGAGGAAATCATTGTGCCTAATTATCGTATTGGTGGAGAGTTAGGATTAAAGATTGGAGATACCATTACTGCCCATTATGGTGTGAAAAATAGTGAGGATATCACAGCCCCAATGATAGTGCAAGGTCAAAAGACATTCACGATTGTAGGCGCAGGTAACTTCCCTATGCAGTATATGGATACCGACCATTATTTTGCATTAGCACCAGATAACATGGCTAATATCACAGCGATTGTTACGATGAAAAATCCGAAAGAAGTATATGATGTAGTGAAAGACTATGGTGTGCCACAAGTAAAATACAACAGCTCCCTCCTCATGTATTACGGGGTATTAAAATCGGTAGCTGCGAATGAAACATTTCTAGGTCTAGCCATTATTTTAATTAGTATTATTGTTATTGGTTCGGTTCTTTTGATTTATAATGCCTTTGCTATCTCAGTGACAGAACGTACAAAGTACTTTGGTTTGTTATCATCTATAGGAGCCACAAAGAAACAGTTACGCAAAATGGTGTTTTTTGAAGCATTGATCATTGCATTGATCGGTATTCCACTCGGCCTATTATCAGGAATAGTTGGTATTGGCATTACAATGAAAGTGTTGGAAAAACCGCTCACCCAATTTATCGACACAACAGGTCAATTTACGATGCATATCTCCTATGCCTCTATACTTATTGCGGTTTTATTAGCAGTTATTACGATTATTATATCTGTTTGGGTTCCTGCAAAACGGGCAAGTAAACAAACCGCCATTGAAGCCATACGACAAGCAAGAGACATTCGGCAATACCCCACTAAAACAAAAAAGTTATCATGGATTTATCGGGTATTTGGCTTGGAAGGTATGATTGCAAATCGTAATTTTACTCGCAATAAACGCCAATATCGTACAACAATTATTTCACTTGCTGTGAGTATGGTACTAGTAGTTGCGGCAGGTGCGTTTACTAACTATTTAAAGGTGGGTGTAGGCGAAGTAAACGAACCACTAGATTACGATATTATGTATTATTTAGGTGAACAAAAGGACATCACCCATGTTACTACTGTTTTACAACAAAATAAAGCGCTTAAAAATATAACGGCGACTTCGCTTTACCAAGCTGAAACAACGGCATTCAATACAGAGAATATTACCTTTTTGGTATATCATACAGGTTTTGATGAGTACGCTAAAAAAGCCAATCTAGCAGGTGCACAAGCCATTTTAATTAATAAAATGTATACACGGTCGATGGATACAGGAAAGTTTATCATTCATAAATTAAAGCCTACTGATGAAGCGTTTGATTTGGCTTTTAATATGAATGAAAGAGAAATGACGATGACAGTGGATGGTGCTACAACCCTTTTACCTATTGGTGTCTCAGGTATCATTAAAGAAATGGCATCACCTATTGTCATCGTGTCCCCTAATTATGCTAAAGACTTGCAATTACAAGGTAGCAATATTGATGAAATTTATATGAGTGTGAAAGATCGTGAAAATAGTGAGCAAGTACGAATGGTATTAGAGCGTCAATTAATCGAAGCGGGTTATAGCACTACAATGTTAAATGATGTATCGCATCATGCAGATAGCGACCGTAATTTTATGCTCATTGTTAACGTATTTTGTTATGGCTTTATTGTGTTAATCTCGCTCATTGCCATCGCTAATGTTTTTAACACCATATCTACGAATGTGATGTTGCGTACAAAAGAGTTTGCCATTTTACAGTCCATTGGTTTTAGTAATAAAGATTTATATAAAATGTTGCGCTTAGAATGTGTATTATATGGACTAAAAGCTATTGTGTTTGGATTGCCGTTATCATTTATTACAGCAATTGCCATCCATATTGTAATGAATCGCTCCATTAGTCTTACATTTATGATGCCGTGGGTAAGTTTGATGAGTAGTATTATTGGTATTTTTATCATAGTGGCATTAAGTATGTGGTATGCCGTTAGAAAAACTAAACAAGCAAGCATTATTGATGCATTGCGCAATGAAAACCGTTAGGAAGTATAAAGATGAAAAAATATATGTTACTCGCTACGATTGTAGGAATACTGGCAAGTATTTTATATCTGAAAATGCCCCTTACAGTTGTACAATCAACCACAGAGAATATTACAAAGATTGAAATATATGGTGACACTAAAAAAGTTATTACAAATGTTGTAGATATTGAAACAATATTGCATGAATTTCATAAAACAAAGTATGTACGTTATAAAGTAATACGCAACGGTGAAGGCACACGCCAACAATATCTCGTTAAGCTATGGCGTGGACAACAACTTATACAGTGGATTAATATTGCGGATTCAAGCCATATTGATGTAAAGCAGTGGCAATATTATGCACAAGCGCCACTTGATTTAACAGTTTTTCAATAAACCAATGTCAACTAAGCGGTCAAGGAGCAGTAGCTTCCTTCGACCGCTTAGTTGTGTTTGCATATATGCCATTTTATCATTTACTAACTTTATAGCATGCGTCTGCTCTTTTTTCCTTTTATTAAGCAACTTTATATCATGACAAAGCGTCAAAATAATTGACGTTTTGTCAAAAAAGAGGTATTTTTATTTTGGTGAAAGGAGGAATATCATATGGAAACAGATGATTTTGGTCAATATTTAACAAAGCAACTGCATAATAAACAAATGAATCGCGCCCAGTTAAGTAAGCAAACAGGTATCAACCCCTCAACCATTTCTCGTATCATTACAGGCAAGCGACAACCAACATTGCAACATTTACAACAATTAGCTTTTGCTTTAGAGCGACCTTTGCCAGAATTATTACGTTATTTAGAACCACAACCATCATCACCATCTCTGCCGCATGCCATCCATGAAATTATGGATCAGCTTACTGCTGTATACCCTATAGATAAAGATGATTTTAAAGTTAAGGTGGAAGATAAATTAATCTCTTTGCAACAAGATCAGGATGAAGTACGTCATAGACAAATGATTTTGCAAGAGTTTCCAAAAAAGATTCAAACATTGCAAGGAGATGGCCCGTATATTTCACAATTTCATGATTTCTTTGCACGCTTTAAAAATCGAGAAGGCACAAAAAAACAAGTAACATTCATTGGTTTGGCTTTATTATATTTCGTCATTCCAGTAGATGTTATTCCAGATTATATCTTTCCGATTGGCTACATAGATGATGTTATCGCAATGAATATTGTAGTGAACTGGTTAAATAAAGAATAGAGAGTGGATGTATAGTGAAAAAATTTGTATTTGGCTTTATTAGTTTATTGATGATTGGTGCGACGATAGGTGTTTTTTATTTCAAAAATGAATACCAAAAAGCGTATAATGCTCAATTAGCCCATATTGATCCAATTAACGAAGAGGATATTGAATTTAAAGGAGCGAAACCTGTTAAAGGTATTGTAAATGTCTTGTTATTAGGTAGCGATGCAAGACCAGGTGATACAGGGAATTCGGATACATTGATGATTGGTCAATACAATAATGATCAAAAGAAGCTGAAATTAGTATCTGTGATGCGTGATACATATGTGGATATACCAGGTCATGGCATGAGTAAAATTAATGCAGCTTACAGTTTAGGTGGCCCTGATCTAGTGCGCCAAACATTAAAAAAGAATTTTGGAATCAATTTGCATTATTATGCAATTGTAGATTTTAAAAGTTTTTCAAGTGTTTTTGATATTTTAGCGCCAGATGGTATTGAAGTAGATATTCCTTATGAAATGTCTTACGGTATTGGTATGACATTGCCCGCTGGCAAACAAATATTACATGGTAATGATGCATTAGGTTATGCAAGATTCCGACATGATATTAATAGCGATTTTGGACGTGTACAGCGTCAACAAGAAATCATTTCTAAAGTAAAAGACGAGGCTTTAAGCACACATACAATTACTAACTTACCAACAATATTAGGCACACTTGATGCCTATGTGGCAACAAACTTGGATATGAAAACGATGCTAGGTATTGGCACAAGCCTAATTACTCAAGACTTTGGCGAGATTGAAACATTACGCATTCCTTTAGAAGAATCTTATGAGGACGAATATAATGAATATGGTCAACAAATTTTAGCTGTAGACTTGGCTGAAAATCGTCGTGCACTCATACAGTTTTTAAGTAATAAACCAAGTATAAAATAATTTTATAATGGTAATAAAATAGGCGGCAAAGGAAAATAGTACACTTCCTTTGCCGCCTTGCTATTTGTAAATCGTTTTTAAAAAGTAGCACACAACTTGCATCGCTAATATAAAGTACTGCTTTAAATTTAACTACTTACGCATTTATTGTGTGGTGTGACGTTGCAAAATGCGTATACTTGCTATTAACATAACAATACCAATACATAAAAAGTAATAAGGCATTGCTGTTAATGTACCGTCATGCCAAACACTCATACCATAGGTAATTAAACTCACAAGTAAATAATATACTAAACTAAAGACAGCACCTGCTGATGCAACTACATCTTGAAAGTCATTTAATGCTAAGCTTAAACAATTAGGCAAGGCCATACCATTGCCAAGTAACACAATAAATAGACTACCTATCATCAGCCATAACTGTATGATGGCAGGCATCATTGCCGTCACTAGTGTTAAAATACTCCCAACTAACATGATGATAATGCCTAAGACAATGATTTTTTCAGGCATGATATGACTCACTAAACGTTTAGATAATAATGCACCTGTAATAGAGGCAAGAGCGACTATAATACCTAAGAAGCCGAACTGTGCACTTGTTAATGTAAAGTACTGTGTAAAAATGAAAGGGGCTTCGGCATAATAGCTAAATAAAATACCATTAATGCCACCAATTAATAGGGCATAATGCCATAAACGAGTGTTGGTTGCCATGCGTTTCATGATGGGTGTTAGTGGTTGAATCGTTTGTTGTTGAGGCGCTGTTTCTGGTAAGCGCAAATATGCATAAACAAAAATACTAACGCTCATCACAATTAATACTATGAACATCATTTTAAAACCTAAATAGTAGTCTGTAAAACCGCCAATTAGTGGACCAATCGCTGGTGTAAATGCTAATGCAGCAGAAATTTGTGCAAATAGTTGATGTCGTTTGACGCCTGTAAAAGCTTCTCGCAAAATAGTCTGTGTAATTACAGAACCAACACTAGCACCAAATGCTTGAATAAAGCGAGCGACAAGTAAAAATGATAAATCTTTAGCAAAGAAGCACAGCATATTCCCAACAAAATAAAAAGCTACACCAAGTAGCAAAGCTTTACGACGTCCAATATAGTCTGAGAGACGCCCAAAAAATAATACACCAATGGCAAAAGCTATGAAATAAATACTCATCGTTAATTGCACTTGGCTCATAGATATATGAAAGGCTGAAGAAATAGCAGGTAGTGAGGGGCTAAAAATTGTCTCACTAATTTGTGGGAAGCCTACTAATATAATCAGTAAAAGTACATGTGGTGTTTGTTTATCGATGTTTTTCTTCAAAAAAATCCGCTCCTAATTACATAATAGGGATAGTAGAAAAACATCTTTGCTTGGGAAATGGAGGCTTCACAAGTTTAATTCGTTCTAAATCACTCATGAATTCACATCCTTTATTAAGATGGTGTTGATTTTAACAAGTTTGATAAGATAAAGCAACTAATTTCTTTACATTATGACGATAAATTCGTAAACTATAAGAGAAAGTTATTGACAATTAAGGAGTGAAGAAATGAAAAAATGGCTAACAGTTACTTTTCTCTTTTTTTCGATCACCTTCGTTAGTGCCGTAGCGTCTCCATATGATGCAGCGCAAGCAGCGTCATACGATCAAATTTTCATTAAAAAAAATGTACCTTATACACATGATAAAGTGATATGGGAGACACAAACACATTATGGTATTGTTTATTCAGGTTATTTGTATAATAGAGGTTTTAGTGATGCGGCTGGACGTTACTCATTATTTTCTGGCTACCTTATTGGTTCGTCAATGATGCCACCAATTGTGCCAATGACAATAAAATTGCCTCAAGCATCCCAGTAACGATGATAAAAACAGGCACAGACAAATAGTTATTTGTCTGTGCCTGTTTTTTATATTAATTAGCAACGAAAGGGTTATTTACATGTGATAATCAATGAAAAACTACGGTTTTATTGCCTTCTACAATAATGCGGTCTTGCAGATGCCATTTCACTGCACGAGCAAGCACTCTACGTTCAATCTGACGACCTATTTTTTTCAATGATACGACATCTTCTCGGTGATCGACACGCTCAATATCTTGCTCAATGATGGGCCCTTCATCTAAATCGTTGGTGACATAATGTGAAGTAGCACCAATCAATTTGACACCGCGTTCAAAAGCACGTTCATAAGGTCTAGCTCCTATAAAAGCGGGTAAAAAAGAATGATGGATATTAATAATGCGACTTTTAAATTGTGCAATGAAGTGTGGCGTTAATATTTGCATATATCGCGCTAAAATCAATAAATCTACATCATATTCTTCCATCAATTGAATTTGTTTCGCTTCAACTTCTTCCCGAATGCCTTTATGAGCAGGGATATAATAAAAAGGAATGTTTAACGCTTCAACCATCTCACGCGCATCTTCATGATTACTAATGACAAGCGCAACATCCATTGGTAATTCACCATTTTGCCATTCCCATAATAATTCCATTAAGCAGTATAGCTCTTTAGATACATAAATGGCTGTACGTTTACGCTCGAAGGCATAAGTAAATTGATAGCTCATTTGATATTGCGCAGCAATGGCTGTAAAACTTTGTTCCATCTCTAATGCTTGTTGCTGTAGATTTTTACAATAGAAAGCGATACGAATAAAAAATGTGCCATGCACAGGATCACTAGAATACTGATTAGATTCAATAATATTAGCATTATATTGTTGAAGGAAGGAAGATAATTTTGCTACAATACCTGGCTGATCGGGACATTTGACGAGTAAACAGCCTTCATTTTCTACTTTGGTTAATGGTGCTTCTTTACTTTGTACATTCTGAGTAGACAATTTATAAACAACTCCTAAACTTTAATTCATTTGTTAATTATGGACTAAAGTTAATATAATCGCAATGTTTTTATGAGTAATAAATCATACTGTATTTCTAGAGAGGAATTTATAAGTAAAGTTTGACAAGTAGTTTTAAATATAATAATCTATATATGAACATATAATCATATATAGTTATTAGGAGGCGTAAATATGACAAATCAGACCAATCAACAATCTACCCATGATGCCAATAAAAAAGTGTTAATCATTTCATTTATCATTATTACAACGTACATGATTATTGAAGTAATAGGTGGTGTTTGGACAAATAGTTTAGCATTATTATCAGATGCAGGGCATATGTTATCAGATGCGATCTCTTTAGCAATTGCTCTAATTGCGTTTAAGTTAGGGGAGAAGGCAACTTCTAAAAGTAAAACATATGGCTATAAACGTTTTGAGATCTTAGCTGCATTATTAAATGGTGCAACATTATTTGCTATTGCTATATTTATTTATTATGAGGCAATTCATCGTTTTACAAACCCCCCAGAAGTAGCAACAACAGGGATGTTAATCATTAGTACAATTGGTTTGCTTGTTAATATTTTTGTAGCATGGTATATGTTCCGCGGAGCAGATACAAAAGATAATTTAAATATGCGTGGTGCATTTCTACATGTGATTGGTGATATGTTAGGCTCTGTCGGTGCAATTATAGCAGCATTATTGATGATGTTTTTCGGCTGGGGATGGGCAGACCCATTAGCTAGTGTATTAGTCGCAACACTTGTATTACGTAGCGGATTTATGGTAATGAAATCTTCTGTACATGTATTAATGGAAGGTACACCAGCTTCAATATCAGTCGAGCGTATGGTAGAAGTTATAAAAAATGTAGAAGGTGTGAAAAATCTTCATGATGTGCATGTATGGGCGATTACAAGTGGGCTTAACGCTTTATCAGCCCATGTGGTTGTAAATGGGCAACTCACTGTAATAGAAGCAGAGCGCATTATTAAAAAAATTGAACATGATTTAGAGCACGAAAATATTCAACACGTCACTCTACAAATTGAGTCAGAGCAACACCCTCATGATGATGAGATTTTATGCACGATTAAAGGGCCAATGCCAGATGCACATGCAGGTCATAATCATTAATAGTAAGGCGCAGAAGCATTATAGTTTCTGCGTTTTGCCGTTGACGAAAATAAAGGGACTGATTATGCTTTGTTAAAGAGAGCTAGAGAAGGAGCGCTAATAAATGAATCAATACGAGTGGCATGAATTAGATGAAGAGGTGCTATTTAGCATCACACAAATATTTAAGGCGTTAAGTGACCCTACAAGAGTTAAAATTTTAAATTTAGTCTGTTCTAGAGAATATGCCGTAAACGAAATCGCAGAAACATTACATCTTGGGCAGTCGACAGTGTCACACCAATTACGATTTTTAAAAAATCTGCGTCTAGTAAAGGCGCGTCGAGAAGGTACAACCATTTATTATTCAAGCGATGATGAGCATGTGAAAACACTACTCACTCAGGCGATTGAGCATGCGGATCATTAAATGAAAACAATTATTTTGCATACCTAACATGGGTATGTTATAGTGAGGGTGTACAAATAAAAGGAGGTATTATTATGGCACAATCATCAACAGATACTGTTTGTCGTAAAAGTCACCATCCTGAACACATTAAAAAAAATCTCACAACACGTTTAAATCGTATTGAAGGTCAAATTCGAGGGATTAATAATATGATTGAAAATGATGTGTATTGTGATGATGTTATTACACAATTATCAGCAGTTCAATCTGCACTTAACAGTGTAGCCACAATATTGTTAGATGGGCATTTAAAAGGTTGTGTAGTGGACCGGCTTGCTGATGGTGATGAAGAAGTGTTAGACGAGCTTGTTGTGACAATAAAAAAGTTAATGCGTAAATGAGAGTGCAATCATGCACTCTATACTTTTCGTAAAAATATACCCATAGTAGGTATAAGAGGTGAGGAAAATGACAAATAACAAAGAAATGAATGTACAACTATCAGGTATGACTTGTGCAGCTTGTGCTACACGCATTGAAAAAGGATTAAATAAAATGGAAGGCGTTACATCCGCTAACGTGAATTTGGCATTAGAAAAGTCAACTATCACATATAATCCTGAAGAAGTTTCAGAGCGGGATGTCAAAGCTAAGATTGAAAGTTTAGGTTATGGTGTAATAGAAGAAAAAGCAGAGTTTGATATTACAGGTATGACTTGTGCTGCGTGTTCAGCGCGTATTGAAAAAGTACTAAATAAAATGGAAGGTATTGATGAAGCTAGTGTGAACTTAGCATTGGAAAAAGCGACAGTTACATTTAATCCCTCAACCGTTTCTGTACATGATATTATAGCCAAAATCGAAAAAGTAGGTTACGGGGCGCATCAACAAACGGAAGGGCAATCGTCTGAAGATCATCGTGAAAAAGCGATACGTATTCAAAAACGCAAGTTTATTTTTGCCGCTATTTTATCATTGCCTTTATTGTGGACAATGGTTGGGCATTTCTCTTTCACATCCTTTATTTATATGCCAGAAATTTTAATGAATCCATGGGTACAAATGGCTCTAGCCACACCTGTGCAATTTATTATAGGTAAGCAATTTTATGTTGGTGCTTACAAAGCGTTACGTAATGGCAGTGCTAATATGGATGTCCTTGTAGTTATGGGGACATCAGCTGCTTATTTTTATAGTGTTTATCAAGCATTTCTTACACTTAATACAAATATAGAGCCACATTTGTATTTTGAAACAAGTGCGGTATTAATTACTTTGATTTTATTAGGTAAATTATTTGAAGCACAAGCGAAAGGTCGTTCTTCGGAAGCAATAAAGAAATTGATGGGGTTACAGGCAAAGACAGCTCTAGTTGAACGAGATGGTGTAGAAAAAGAAATACCATTAGAAGAAGTATTGATTGGTGATATTGTACATGTGAAACCAGGTGAGAAGATACCTGTTGATGGCGAGGTTGTAACAGGTGCAACAGCTGTAGATGAATCTATGTTGACAGGTGAGAGCCTGCCTGTTACTAAGCAAGTAGGCGATGAGCTATTTGGTTCAACTGTGAACAAAAATGGCTTTATTAAAATGAAAACGACAAAGGTAGGTAGAGATACAGCCTTAGCTCAAATTATTAAAGTTGTAGAAGATGCTCAAGGTTCTAAAGCGCCTATACAACGTCTTGCAGACACGATTTCAGGTATATTTGTACCAATCGTTGTAGGGATTGCTGTTCTTACATTTTTAGTGTGGTTTATTTGGATAACACCTGGTAACTTCACACAAGCATTAGAAGTATTTATTGCAGTACTTGTCATTGCTTGTCCATGTGCGTTAGGTTTAGCTACGCCAACTTCCATTATGGCAGGCTCAGGTCGAGCAGCGGAGTTTGGTATTTTATTTAAAGGTGGCGAACATTTAGAGCAAACACAAGCCATTGACACAGTAGTAGTTGATAAAACAGGTACAGTGACACATGGTCAACCAAAATTAACAGATGTAAAAGTAGTAAAAGGACAAGAAGAAACATTTTTAGCTCTAGTTGCAGCAGCAGAAAAACAATCCGAACACCCACTAGCAGAAGCTATTGTAGCAGGTGTTGAGGCACGTCAGATTACAATAGGTAACGTGCAATATTTTGAGGCAATTCCAGGGCATGGTGTAATAGCAACTGTTGATGGTCAAGGGTTAATTATTGGTACAAGGAAACTCATGGCACAATCCCAAATTGACATCACAGCAGCAGAGCAATTGATGACAACGCTTGAACGTGAAGGTAAAACAGCTATGTTAGTTGGCATAAACGGAGAATACGCTGGACTAGTAGCTGTGGCAGACACTGTTAAAGAAACATCAGCAGAAGCTATACGACGATTAAAAGATATGGACATTACAGTGATTATGATGACTGGTGACAATATTCGTACGGCAGAAGCTATAGGTAAAGAAGTTGGTGTGGATGAAGTCATTGCTGAAGTATTGCCAGAAGGTAAAGCCGAAGAAGTGAAAAAACTACAAGCACAAGGCAAAAAAGTGGCGATGGTAGGAGATGGAATCAATGATGCGCCAGCTCTCGCAACCGCCAATATTGGTATGGCGATTGGCACAGGTACAGATGTTGCGATGGAGGCTGCCGATATTACGTTGATTCGCGGCGATTTAAATAGTATTGCTGATGCGATTATGATGAGTCGTAAGACAATGCGTAATATAAAGCAAAATTTGTTCTGGGCATTTGCGTATAACACTTTAGGCATCCCGATTGCTGCAATTGGTTTGTTAGCGCCATGGGTAGCAGGTGCAGCAATGGCATTTAGTTCTGTTTCGGTTGTGTTAAATGCCTTACGTTTGCAACGTGTAAAACTTCATTAAAGTTGTTTAGCGATAATCTATTTACACGATATTGTCATGGCATTTGTCAGCTAACTATATTAATAATTGCTAGTACACAAAAAATACAATAGGGTTATAGAGAAGCAAGCATTAACATTTGTCCCATGTTAGTGCTTGTTTTACTTTTTTATTGTATTGAAAACAACTTATTTTAGCTTGTATTAAAAGTGTGTCACAATAAAATAAGAGATTTACAATAAGAAATAAGGTGAGCAAATGTACGATAGTATAAAACGCATAACAATTACGCTAAGTTTTGCATTGCTTGGTGCAGGGTTATTTACCGTTTTTCATTTACCATTGCCGTGGCTATTAGGTCCAATGTTGAGCATTTTAGTGATTGCACATTGGTACGCAAAATGGTTGTACTGGCCAAAACAATTGCGTAATACAGGGTTGATTATTGTAGGTTATGTAATAGGACGGTCATTAACAAAAGAGGCTTTATTAGAAATTAGTCAGCACATATGGCATATGTTATTTTTTACTTTATTTTTAGTCATAATCTGTTTACTCATTGCGGTTTTGCTAGCTAAAACAACGGGATTACATATAAAGACTGCTATCCTTGGTAGTATACCTGGAGGGATGATGCAGGCACTTACTTTAGCAGAAGAAACGAAAGGCGTTAATGTTGGTATTGTAACGTTAATGCAAACGATAAGGCTATTATGTATTATTATAGGTGTGCCATTATTAGTGATCGGTAATACATCCACATTACAAAATGAAAAAGTCGAAGTTTTTCATCTTACATGGCATTTCATTATTTTTATGGTGAGTGTTGTAATAGCCGCATGGGTAGCTAATAAATACCACTTACCAACAGCATATATGCTTGGGCCAGCAATCATTACGGTTATTTTACAATTGATCGGTTTAACAAGCGAGCCCTTTCCGATTGGTGTAAGTGAGATTGCCCAACTTTTAGTAGGTACAAATTTAGGTTTGATTTTGCATAGACAAAAGATGCCTGAGCTTAAAAAGATGATCGGTTATAGTATAATAAGTGGGGTTTTGATATTTATTGTGTCCATGCTAGGGGCGTTGATCTTCTATCGAATGAGCAACTTTACATTGCCTACTGCATTACTCGCCCTAGCACCAGGAGGGCTAGATCAATTAGGTTTAGTGGCGCATGCCATTGGGGCAGATTTGGCTGTTGTATCAGGCTTTCAAATTTTTAGATTGTTCTTTTTGTTACTCATTATGCCCTTTATTATTCGCCTTATTTTCCGCTTTTTTGACAAACAAAAAGTTTAACTTATATGATTAATAGTAAGTCTTTAGGACAAAAATAAAAGGTTAGACCGCTGTATGGTCTAACCTTTTATTGTAGCGAGGAAGGCGTTAAACAAGTAAGTGTTTTTGCAGTTTTTCAAAGAATCAAGTAGTAATCTCCATTTCTTATTTACTCTTTGAGCTGTTTAATCCGTTGGAGAATTTCGTTAAAACGAGCATCTAATGCCGCATAGTCTTTATGTGAAGGTGTTAAAAAAGACAGTTTCCCTAGTACTTCTTGTTTTTCTGTTTCTAACGTTAATACATCTGCATTTTCATTAGATATTGTCTTTGGTACATGTAACGAGCCTTTCTCTATCATGACAGTACGAGTGGCTAATTTTTCTCGTAAATAACGGTCATGAGACACAAATAGAATAGTGCCATTATAACTTAATAACGCTGCTTCTAATTGTTCGCGTGACGCTAAATCAAGATGGTTACTTGGCTCATCTAAGATAAGGAAATCACATTGTGTAAAAATAAAATTAGCAATAACGAGTTTAATGCGCTCTCCCATACTTAACGTGCCGATAAGTTGTTGCCACTGACTATCCTTAAAGCCGAGGTGAATGAGCTGTGTACGAATCCCTCCTTCCTCTTTAAAGTTTTCAAATTGAAATAACGAAGCAATGGTTTCATCTTCAGGTAATGCAAAAACGGATTGTTGTAAATAGCCGATTTTAGTAGTAGGCGATAGCCATAAGACATCATCCGAAAAGCGTTGTTTCACAATATGATTCAGTAATGTGGATTTTCCCACACCATTATTGCCCATAATAGCTACACGCTCGCCTCGCATAATAGTAAGATTGATATGTTGTAATAATGGAGAGATGCTGCCATTTTTCAGTTGCAAAATCCGTTTACCTTTTGGGGCAAGTGTTGAGAGTGAAAAATTTACTTCGTAAAGTTTCTTAGGTTGCTCAATGGTTTGTTTCTCCAGGTTTTTTTGAAGCAATTTACGTTTAGATTTTACTTGTTTATCCGCTCTCTTTGCTTTTAAACGATAATATTCTTTTGCACCCATTGCTTTAGGATGGTGATTGGCTGTAGATTCTTTATGCATATTAGCTGACCATTGTTCCAAGTCAGCCATCTGTTGTTCGACATGAGCAATATGTTTTTGTTGTTGTTCGTAATCATGCTGTTGTTTAGCGCGTTGTTTTTTATACCATTGTACGTAATGACTATAATTTCCTTTTACTGTAGCAAATTGTTGATCATCTAATGACCAGATTGTTGTCGCAATGGCATCTAAAAAATAACGGTCATGGGATACGATGATATATGTTTTTTTGCTATTTTTAATCGTTGTAATAAGCTGTTGAACACTGTGTTCATCTAAGTGATTAGTCGGTTCATCCAGTAGAATGATCGGTGCAGGATGTGCCAAGGTCTTAGCGAGCCGCCACTTTAATTGTTCCCCACCACTAAGCTGTGTGTAAGGCCTTTCTGGCACATGCCATTTGGCTAATAAAGCAGCCTCTTCTTTTGTATACTGAATGGTTGAGAGTTGTTCTTCTTGTTTCATGAGAGATGTTGTGGTAGATGTGATTAATTGTCCATCTGTTGGCAATAGGTCTTGATGAATAATATGCAATAATGTAGATTTCCCTGCACCATTTGGCCCCACAATCCCTATACGCTCCCCCTGTTGTAGATGAAAATTAATATGCTGTAAAATTACTGTCTCATCGATTTGAAATTGAATGTTCTGTGCTTCCATTAACATGAGTATCACTCCTTCTGTTTAGGAGAAAAGAAAAATCCTCCTAAACTACTGTTTAGAAGGATTAGTCCATACTTAATAAGCACAACTTGTGTGTGTGCGTGTACTAAAATAGACAGACTAATCCCATAAAATTGAAAAGAAAACGAACTATATTCGCATCCATCATTTTTGCAAGAGATTAGTTATCCATCGTCCACACGTCACCCCGTTCATAAATTTGATACTAGTATAAATAGAAATACGTTACAATGTCAAATGAGGTGATAATTTTATGGTGACTTTAGAAGCGGTGACGAAGACGATTTACTTTGACCATAATAATTATTTGCGAGAACAGACGAGAGACCCTCAAAATGTTCAGCGTTACATATTAACTTTAAAGACAGAAGATTACCTTACATTAAGTTTAAAAGCCTATTTATATCGCATTTTAAATCAGCCAAAAGAAGCGATACGTTTATTTAAATTAGTGATTCCACACACAGATGCTAGCAACTATGGTCTAACATTATTACGATTAGGTGAAGCCTATAAATATGATAATGAGCATGCAAAAGCTTTATTAAAGTTTGAAGAAGCTTATGAAGATTTAGCTGAAGAGCATTATGATTTTTATTATCAACATAAAGCAAAATGCTTATGGGAGCTTGGCAAGTTAGAAGAAGCGAGAAAACTCTTTTTAAAAGCACAATATTTACGTAAGCAAAAACGAGATACCAAGTTAATTCGTTCTACTACCCAAGCGATTCGATTAATTGAACAATCACTCATGTGTCAAAATTCAGACAATTAGGAACAGAATCTCTTTTTCGTGCTCCTCTACTTGTTTTCTTACATTGGTCAAGCGATAATGTACCAATATGTAAAAAAAGGAGTAGAGGTTTTTGTCTTCAAGAGAACAGTTTTCATCTAAGATTGGGTTTATGCTTGCAGCAGCAGGTAGTGCCGTCGGATTAGGTGCCATTTGGAAGTTCCCCTATATGGCAGGTAGTCACGGCGGGAGTGTTTTTATTTTATTATTTGTAATATGTATTTTTTTGATTAGTCTACCTGTACTCATCGCAGAGTTTATGATAGGTCGTAGAGGTCAAGCAGATGTAATCACATCTTTAAAGAAACAAGCTCCAGGTACACCTTGGTATTGGATTGGTTATCTAGGTATGTTTGTATCAGCAGTGATTTTGTCGTTTTATAGTGTAGTTGGTGGCTGGATTATTAGTTACTTAGGGCGTGCTTTGGTTTTTGCAGTAAAGCCTGCGGAAGGACAAACGTATGAGTCATTATTCAACCATGTTATTCAAAGTCCACTTGAAACGATAGGTTCACAATTTATTTTTATGTTACTCACTATTATTATTGTGCAAGCAGGTATTAAGTCTGGTATTGAGAAAGCAAGTAAAATTATGATGCCTGCGTTATTTATCTTTTTCATTATATTAGCCATTCGTTCATTGACGTTAGATGGCGCTATGGAAGGCGTACGCTTTATGTTTGTACCTGATTGGTCATATTTAACGAGCGAAACCTTATTACTAGCGCTAGGTCAAGCATTCTTTACATTAAGTGTAGGTATTTCTATTATGATTACATACGCTTCGTATTTAGGGAAGAGTGAAAACATTGTTGGTACAGGTATTAATGTTGCTGTAATGAATATTTTTATTTCATTGTTAGCAGGGTTGGTCATTTTTCCAGCTGTTTTTGCTTTAGGTTTTAAGCCAGACCAAGGCCCAGGGTTAGTGTTTGTCATTCTGCCCGCTGTATTCGAACAAATACCGTTTGGTGGTGTATTTTTATTAATTTTCTTCATTTTATTATTATTTGCAACCATTACCTCGTCTATGTCGTTATTAGAGATGGTTGTATCAGTTGTAGTAGGTGAAAAGAGAAGAAGTCGAGTGCGTACAAGTTGGCTTGTAGGTATTGTGATTTTTGTGATGGGGATTCCAAGTGCCTTATCATTTGGTGTACTCGCTGATGTAAAAATATTTAATAAATCCATCTTTGATGCGATGGACTTTATGACAAATAATATTGGTATGCCTCTAGGTGCATTATTTATCTCAATATTTGTAGGTTATTATTATAAAACCGATATATCACGTAAAGAGTTAAATACATCTCAAGGGATATATAAGGGATGGATTACATTAATACGTTTTGTATCACCAGTAGCGATTATTATTATTTTTATCCAAAGTATTTTGCCACTCTTTAAATAGTCTACATTACGTAGACTATTTTTCTTTGAATTTTAAGTGAAATACCACGCATTTTATGATAGTGTTATGCAAGGTATAGACAAGAAAGGGGGAAGTAAGCATCATGGGCACAGTAGAAAACCTCATTATGGATTATGGCTACTTTGCTTTATATGGCATATTGGCATTAGGTATTATAGGGCTACCTGTACCTGATGAGATACTCATGACATTTGTTGGTTATCTTACTTCCACCCACGTTATGAGCTTTACTATTGCGTTAATCGTAAGCATTTTAGGGTCAATTACAGGAATGATGGTGAGTTATACGATCGGGCGGAAAGTCGGAAAGCCGTTTTTACTAAAGTACGGAAAATATGTGAAACTAACAGAAAAACGTATTGATAAGGTGGAGAATTGGTTTAATCGTTATGGACCATGGACCATTAATATTGGCTATTTTATTCCAGGTTTTAGACATGTTACAAGTTATATTGCAGGAACAAGTGGCATGAATCAGCGTAAATATATTATTTTTGCGAGTATTGGCGCAGTTATTTGGTGTGTTACCTTTTTGATTATCGGTCATAAAGTGGGAGTTCATTTCTAAGGTGAGTGTTATAAGAGTAGGATGTCATGAGTAATCTCATGACATTTTTTAATGAATTGAAGAAAGAATATTCTTATATTTCGCAACAATTCATAAATTATTTAGTAAAGCACTAGTAATCTTTTTGAAAGTTGTTATACTATTAAAAACTAAGTAAATCTATAAGAATTAGGAGAGATGTATCATGGCAGTAACTGTTTTTCAATCAACATCAACATTAAAAGAGAATGTGTTAGTAGAATCAACGGCTCGTCAACATGCAATTACAATAGACGAACCTAAACAACTTGGCGGTACAGATACAGGGATGAATCCAGTAGAGTTGCTATTAGCAGCATTAGGAGCATGTCAAACCATTGCTGCTCAAACATTTGCTAAGAAGTTTGATGTAAGTTATGAGGAACTTTATGTAGAAGTAGAGGGAGATTTAGATATTGATGGCTTTTTAGACAAGGCGGATGTGCGTCCAGGTTTTTCAGAAATTCGTTATAAAGTTCATTTAACATCACAAGCACCACAAGATAAAATTGATGCTTTTTTAGCTTTTGTAGAAAGCCATTGTCCAGTAGGTGATACGTTAGCTAATGGTGTGAAACTTGTTTCACAAGGTGCTGTAGTGACAACACCTCAGCTATAAGTGAATCTACTATTTTTACTACGTATATTATTAATAGTGAATAAAAATAAGGATTATGTTTGATTGGAATAGATGAAATATAAAAAGTGAGACGAGCTGCAGCTGCGTCTCACTTTTTATATTTTATGCATTCAAACGGTGCCATTGTGTAATGTAGGCATAAAGTGTTTCTTGTAAAAGTGGCATGCAACGCTTTACTTTTAAATAAAAATATAAAGTTTTCAACACATGTAATGTGTTAGTGCGTTGCTTAAAGAAATGATCGGTATAACCTGATTCAAATAATGTGTAGTTTAACTGTTCAAATACTTGTGTCACCCATTCGATAAGTAAAGGTTCAGGTATTTGTTGATGGGCTAGGGTTTCAAGAATAATAGCAGCACGTTCATCTTCATCATGTGTGTACACCGTATGTAATTGTAAAATATGTTTAACACCATGCAAAATTTTAGGGACAGTTTTATCGTCGAAAAGGGGATGCTTAATAGCAGCGATAGTAGCATCAGCCCCAAAAGGAATTGCATTAGCCCATCCCTTACCTTCCACAAAATTACGTGTATCGTTTTCATACATTAGGAAAGAGCTGATGTGTACGAGTGTTTGTTGCATACAAGTAGGTTCAATCTGTTGTTGTTCAGTATCTAATGCAATAACATCTGCTAATAAAAGAGCAGCGTATGAGCGTGCAAAAACAGCATCTTCTGTATCATGTAGTGTTAACAAATCGCGTAATTGATGGGTTAAAAATGTAAGTTGTTCTGATGTAAGTAGTTGTTGACGCAAACAATGGAAGAGTGTCTGATAACTAAAATCGTCTCTAATCATAGGGTCCGTATTTTGCAAAGATTGTATTAAATCAAGTAGTAATTGTGGTTTGTCGTGTTGTAAATAATGCTGGAATTCAGTGTGCGTTAATTGCGTTATTTTTTGTAATTCTTGTTGCAATTTTGTCAACCTCCTTGTCGATTTGTCATGCTATAATGTTCTTATTATGCCATGAAAAAATCAACAACAAAAGGGTAAGGTACATACGAGGCTGACGAGTCATGTGGGTTATACTAAAAATGTTAATTTTTTGTTATGAGGTGTAAGTGTAGCGAGGAGGGGATTTGCTTGAAGTCTAAGAAAGTTATTGTATTCCCAGGAATGATTGAAAAATTAATTGAACAAGGGAAAGAACACGCCGAACACTACCGGTTTACTGAGGCAGTTACTTGCTTTGAACAAGCACTAACAGTAGCCGATATTGAGGATGAACGCGTAATGTTTGTTTATGCTTGTGCTTTGCACGAACTTAAACAATATGAAAAAACAAAGCAAATTTGTGAAGAGTTAATGAAAATGGGTACAAATCATTACTGGGATGTCGTGGAACTTTATATTGCAACGAGCGTAGAGTTGAAGAACTTCAAGCAAGTAGAGACACTCATTCATTCGCTATTTGAAGAGCAAGCCATACCCGTTCATAAAAAAGAACAATTTGAACGTTTACAATCACTCAATCAACGTTTGGCAAACAACCAAACAGTGCCAGCATATGAAGAGCCTCAAATGAAAAATGAGGAACTTATAAAGTTTGTAGAACTACCAGTGCCAGAGCAAATCAAACAGTTAAATGAATGGACAGAAATAAATATGCGCAAACAGCTAACGCTTCTACAAGGTATTGTTGAGCATGAGTCAACGCATCCTTTTGTACAAAGTTTAGCGCTTTTGATATTGAAAGAACAAGAAATCAATGTTAGAGTACAGGTGAAAAAGTTTAATCATGACCGTTCTTTTATTACAACTGAACTATTATTACCTACACAAATGCCACAATATCAATATATCGAAAATTTTTTAGAAGAACATTTAATGCAAGACCCAACAGCATTAGAAATGGCTACGTATTTGTTGGCAAAGCATGCGATTGCTGTATACCCATACGAATGGCAACCTTTTGAAGAAGATGATATTGCGATAGGCTATATGCAGTTTGTACAGGCAATGTTTGGTAAAATTCAAGAAACAGATGTGGAAGTGCAAGCTTTTTTACAAGAACTAGAGCTGTTAACAGCCATCTATGATGCATGAAAAAGTTGAAAGTCTAATGAACTGTGATATACTAAAATGGTTGTCAAAGAACGGCAAGACATGTAGACTGTCTAACAGTGAAACTTATTTTGGAGGTAACATATATGTCAACTAAATGGGAAAAACAAGAAGGTAACATCGGTACGTTAACAATTACTGTACCAGTTGAGGAAGTAACTAGCGCTTTAGATAAAGCATTTAAAAAAGTAGTTAAAGAAATTAACGTACCAGGTTTCCGTAAAGGTAAAATGCCACGTGCGATGTTCGAAAAACGCTTTGGTGTAGAAGCACTTTATCAAGATGCACTTGAAATCGTTGTGGGTGAAGCTTATCCAAAAGCATTAGATGAGGCTGGTATTGAACCTGTAGACTACCCAGAAATTGATGGTACAGAAGGCTTTGAAAAAGGTAAAGAATTTACTTTCACAGCTAAAGTAACTGTTAAACCAGAACCAAAACTAGGCGAATATAAAGGTTTAGAAGTAACAAAACAATCAGCTGAAGTAACGGACGAAGAAATTGAAGCAGACATTGAAGCACAATTAGCTCGTCATGCAGAATTAGAAGTAAAAGAAGATGAAGCGATCGTTGAAGGCGATACAGCTGTAATCGACTTTGAAGGTTTTGTTGCTGATGAAGCATTTGAAGGTGGAAAAGGCGAGGATTACGCTTTAGAAATCGGTTCAGGTACATTTATCCCTGGTTTTGAAGAGCAATTAGTAGGTTTAAAAATGGGTGATAACAAAGATGTTGTTGTAACATTCCCAGAAGAATACCATGCTGAAGAGTTAGCTGGTAAAGAAGCAACATTCAAAGTGACAGTTAAAGAAGTAAAAGTTAAAGTGCTTCCAGAATTAGACGATGAATTTGCGAAAGAAATTGACGAAACTGTAGAAACAGTAGAAGCATTACGTGCAAAAATGAAAGAAGAAAAATTAGCAACTAAAAAAGCGGATGCAGAAGCAACTTTACGTGACGAATTAGTTGAAAAAGCAGCAGAAAACGCTGAGTTTGATATTCCAGAAGGTATGGTTCGTACAGAAACAGACCGCATGTTACAAGAGTTTGGTCAACGTCTACAATCACAAGGTATGAATCTTGAATTATACTTCCAATTCTCTGGTCAAACAGAAGAAGATTTACGTGGTCAAATGAAAGAAGAAGCAGAAAACCGCGTGCATGTTTCCCTAACATTAGAAGCAATTGCTGAGGCAGAAAAAGTAGAAGCTTCAGAAGAAGATATTGCAAAAGAGTTAGAAGAAATGGGTAAACAATTCAATATGTCTGCTGAACAAATTACTACTGCTTTAGGTGGTAGCACAGATATTCTTAAACAAGATATCCGCATGAAGAAAACAGTAGAATTATTAGTAGAAAACGCTAAAATTACAGAGTAATTTTATACGCTAAAAAAATAAAACCAAAACAAGGTACGGACAGCATGCCCGTGCCTTGTTTTATCAATATTTAGATTGTCAAAAAATATTAAGTAGACAATTTATTTGATAAAAGAGTGAGAATCTTGTAAGATTGTTGCTTGAATAGGGGTGAAACAAATTGTTCAAATTTAATGATGAAAATAACAATTTACACTGCTCATTCTGTGGTAAACCACAAGAACAAGTACGCAAATTAGTTGCGGGACCAGGTGTCTACATTTGTGATGAATGTATCGAACTTTGTTCGGAAATCGTTGTTGAAGAACTAGGTGTAGAGGAAGAAATCGATTTCAAAGATGTGCCTCGCCCAAAAGAAATTCAAGCGATTTTAGATGAGTACGTGATTGGACAAGACCGTGCGAAAAAGGCCCTAGCTGTAGCAGTTTATAATCACTATAAACGTATTAACTCAAATAGTAAGATTGATGATGTTGAACTGTCTAAATCGAACATTGTATTAATTGGACCTACAGGTAGTGGTAAAACATTACTAGCACAAACATTAGCACGAATTTTAAACGTACCTTTCGCTATTGCTGATGCTACTTCATTAACAGAAGCAGGTTATGTAGGTGAAGACGTTGAAAATATTTTACTGAAATTAATCCAAGCTGCTGACTATGATATCGAACGTGCAGAAAAAGGAATCATTTATATTGATGAAATTGATAAAGTAGCACGAAAGTCTGAGAATCCATCTATTACACGTGATGTTTCAGGCGAAGGTGTGCAACAAGCTCTATTAAAAATCTTAGAAGGTACTACAGCAAGTGTACCTCCTCAAGGTGGACGTAAACATCCACATCAAGATTTCTTGCAAATTGATACGACGAACATTTTATTTATCGTAGGTGGTGCTTTTGATGGCATCGAAGATATTATTAAACGTCGTCAAGGCGAAAAGATTATCGGATTCGGTGCTAAATCAGCAAAAGCAACCGTAGATGGCGAATCATTTATGGCAAAACTCATTCCAGAAGATTTACTAAAGTTTGGGTTGATTCCAGAATTTATTGGTCGCTTGCCTGTATTAGCAAGTTTAGAGCAATTAGATGAACAAGCTTTAGTACAAATTTTAACTGCACCAAAAAATGCGCTTGTTAAACAATATCAAAAAATGCTAGAACTTGACCAAGTAGAGTTAGAGTTTACAGATGAGGCATTAATTGAAATTGCCAAAGAAGCGATTGAACGTAAGACAGGTGCACGTGGTTTACGATCTATTATTGAGTCAACAATGCTAGATGTCATGTTTGAGTTGCCTTCGCGTGACGACATTGCTAAATGTGTCGTTACTAAGGAAACAATCACGGATAATGTGAAGCCAACTCTTTTGATGGCTGACGGTACAGAATATACTGAGGACCATACAAAAACTTCGGCTTAAGTTGTTTTTGATAAGGTAAGCTGACTTCGATTTTGTGCTTGGCACATTTTCGTAAGTCAGCTTTTCTTTTTGTAATGAAATGGTATGATATGAGAAGAATTTATACTTTGCAAGCGGGAAATGCAAAGTGGATAGTTAATGGAGGTGGCTCCCCGCATGACAAAAATTATGCCGATTTTGCCTTTGCGAGGCTTACTCGTATTCCCTGAAATGCGTCTACATATTGATGTTGGTCGTGACCGCTCAGTTGCTGCATTAGAGGAAGCGATGGATAATGATAAAGAAATATTATTAATTACGCAAAAAGATGTACAAGTAGATGAACCAACAGAACAAGATCTATATTCAATAGGGACAGTTGCTTATATTAAACAATTAATGAAACTGCCAAATGGTACATTACGTATTTTAGTAGAAGGGCTTTCCCGAGCAGAGTGGTCTAACTATACAGAAAACCGCAAATATACAGAAGCACTAGTAAAGCCTTTAATATCTGAGATTGAGTGGGATGTAGAAACAGAAGCGTTAATGAGCATAGCTAATGATTATTTCGCTAAATATGCCAAGTCTTCAAGTAAAATTACAGCTGAAACGTTGGCTATTGTAAAAGAAGAAGAAAATCCTAGTAAACTAGCAGATATGTTGATTACACATTTACCTTTTAAAGTAGCTGAAAAACAAGAAGTGCTCACGATTATCAATGTAAAGAAGCGTTTAGACCATTTGATTATTCGCATGCATGATGAACTTGAATTACTAGAGATTGAAAAGAAAATTAATGCACGTGTTAAAGAGGCTGTAGAACGTACGCAAAAAGAATTTTACTTGCGTGAACAAATGAAAGCCATTCAACAAGAGTTAGGCAGTAGTGAAGGTAAGACAGGTGAAATTGCGGAGTTAAGAAAGCGTATCGAAGAAGCTGGTATGCCAGAAGGTACGCATAAAGTAGCTATTAAGGAATTAGACCGCTATGAAAAATTACCAAGCGCAAGCGCAGAGAGCGGCGTAATCCGTAATTACATTGAATGGTTAGTATCTGTACCATGGTCAAAAGAAACAAAGGATCGTTTAGAAATTGATCATGCTGAAGAAATTTTAAACCGTGACCACGATGGATTAGAGAAAGTTAAAGAGCGCATTGTAGAGTATTTATCCGTTCGTCAAATGACAAAAAGTTTACGTGGCCCAATTTTATGTTTAGCAGGCCCTCCAGGTGTAGGTAAGACATCATTAGCTCGCTCAGTTGCTGAGAGTTTAGACCGTGAGTTTGTACGAGCGTCATTAGGTGGCGTGCGTGATGAATCGGAAATTAGAGGGCATCGCCGTACGTATGTAGGAGCTATGCCAGGTCGTATTATTCAAGGAATGAAAAAGGCAGGTACAATCAACCCTGTATTTTTACTAGACGAGATTGATAAAATGTCAAATGATTTCCGAGGAGACCCTTCAGCAGCTATGCTTGAAGTGTTAGATCCAGAGCAAAACAACACTTTTAGTGACCACTATTTGGAAGAACCTTATGATCTATCAAAAGTATTATTCATTGCAACAGCTAATGATTTAAGTACAATACCTGGGCCTCTCTTAGATCGAATGGAGATTATTACAATATCAGGTTATACAGAGCAAGAGAAGTTAGCCATTGCGACAAATCATCTGTTACCAAAACAATTAAAAGAACATGGTTTAACAAAGTCGCAGTTAATTATGAAAGAAGAAGCCTTGATGGATATCATTCGCTATTATACACGTGAAGCAGGTGTACGAAGTTTAGAGCGCCAAATCGCTACGGTATGTCGTAAAGTCACAAAGCTGATTGTTACAGGTGAACGGAAGCGAGTGACAATTAATTCAAAAATGGTAGTAGAGTTACTAGGCAAACATAAATTCCGTCATGGTATGGCGAGCGATGAAAATGAAGTAGGTGTCGCAACAGGTTTAGCTTACACTACTGTTGGAGGCGATACACTGCAAATTGAAGTCAATATCACACCAGGCAAAGGCAAAATGCAATTAACGGGTAAACTTGGTGATGTCATGAAAGAGTCTGCCCAAGCAGCATTATCTTTTGTTCGTTCTCGCACTGACCAACTACAAGTTGATAAAAATTTTTTTGACGAACACGATATTCATATTCACGTGCCAGAAGGTGCTGTGCCAAAAGATGGTCCTTCTGCAGGGATTACCATGGCAACAGCTATTACCTCTGCTATTACAAATAAAGCAATCAAACGCGAGATTGGTATGACAGGTGAAATCACTTTAAGAGGTAGGGTGTTGCCAATTGGTGGCTTAAAAGAAAAGTCTTTAAGTGCGCATAGAGCAGGTTTAACAACGATTATCTGTCCTAAAGACAATGAACGTGATGTAGATGATATCCCAGAAAGTGTGCGCAAAGCACTGACATTTAAATTTGTTTCAACCGCAGATGAAGTGTTAAATCTAGCTTTAGACGGAGGGTTCTCATCATGAAAGTCCATCATGCAGAAATCGTAATAAGTGCTGTAAAACCAGAGCAATATCCAGAAGACGGCTATCCTGAATTTGCACTTGCAGGTCGTTCAAATGTAGGGAAATCTTCTTTCATTAATCGTATGATTAATCGTAAAAGTTTGGCAAGAACTTCTTCTAAACCGGGTAAGACACAAACGTTAAATTTTTATAAAATAGAAGACCAATTATTTTTTGTGGATGTGCCAGGTTATGGTTATGCAAAGGTCTCAAAATCAGAGCGAGCAGCATGGGGACGTATGATTGAGCAATATATTACAGGTCGTGAAACATTACGAGCTGTATTATTAATTATTGATTTGCGTCATGACCCCACCGCAGATGATAAAATGATGTATGATTTCTTAAAACATTATAATATTCCATGTGTAGTCATTGCTACAAAAGCTGATAAAATTGCTAAAGGGAAATGGGAGCGTCATAAAAGCAATGTAAAAAAACAATTAGATATGGTCAAAGGAGACCCTATTATTGTATTTTCATCTGAAAAAAGCTTAGGTGTGGAACAAGCATGGCAAGAAATTGAAAAAAGAATGTAACAGCCATTTGAGCTATAACTTATAGCTCAAGTGGTTTTTTTTATAAAAATGGCTTCAAAAACATACTGTTTTGTCGATATAATTGTACAGGAGGTGTTAAATATGGATATTGCAGCTTTAGCTATGAATATGAGTCAAACTAAGTTAATGCAAGATGTTTCTTTAGCTGTTACAAAGCAAGCGATGGATATGCAGGAGACGCAAACTACACAGTTAATTGAAATGCTAGATGCACCACACCCAACAGCCGGTCACAATTTTGATGTTCAAGTATAGAAGATAATAATAGCAAGGAGGCAATAAATTATGAAGAAAATTATCGCAGCTATAATGGTAGTCATTGGTTTGATTATAGCAGTTCCTAATCACACAACATTAGCTGCAGAAAATGAAGTAACAGGTACATTATCAAGTATCGACCCGAATGGTATGTTTATTACAGTACAATTGAATCGTACAACTGAAAAAACATTTTATATTAACCGCAATACAATGTATCGCAAAAATAATAGTGTGGTTGATATTAGTGCGATGTATGTTGGTGACGTGGTATCACTAAAATTAGCGCCATCCTCCTCTACTGTACAAGAAGTCAAGATTAATGCTACAGGTACAGTAGTGGAAAATGTTTACAGGGGCACAATGACAACGGTTAATACAGGCTCTAATCGTTTAACTGTGCGTAATCAACAGCCACTTGAGAACTGGGAGTTTGGTTTTGATGTATCAAATAAACAAGTAACAACAAAATTTGATAACCGAGCTACTGTTTTTTATGGCAATAAAAAAATCTCAAAAGCGCAATTAAAGAAATATAAAAACAGCGATGTATATTATGCTACAGTGAAACAGTTTGGACAAGAAGTCATTCAAAAAATTGTTATCTTAAAAGATAATGAACGTACATATTATGAGGATATGCAATCTGTAGATACACGCAATAAATTCATGACATTAAACAATGTGGGGAGATTGTATTTCCATGATGGTTCTATTCTTGTGCGTAATGGACGACTTGTGACACCAACTGCTCTCACGATGCATGGACAAGCTTATGTTGTTACAGATGGCGAACGTCGCAATAACTTTGCACAAATTGTGCAAGTAACAAGTGATAGTTTTACATCAGCAAACTTAGCAAAACATGATTTATACTATGGTCAACTCAACTATGTTGATAACAATTATTTGCTAGAGGTAAATGATGCTGTAAAATTTGAAAATAATCGTTGGACATATACAAAAGATAATCCATTCACATTATCTTTCAGTAATTCCACTGTAGCTCGTTATAATGACGGTACTCGTGTAGTTGATATTAAACCAGAAATGGAATTATTTTTACATGAAGGCGAGTATGGTTATTTTTATGTTAAAGATGGACATGTACAAGCTATGCACTTTGATGATGCTATGCAAAGTATGAAGACTATTACAATGGTAGGTCAAATTGATAAAATTCAAGCGAAATATCCTGCAACGCTTCAAACGAAATCCACAGCAAAGTGGCAAGCAGGTGGATGGCATATGACAGGTCAAAATGTTGACTTATCTATTGATCAGGCGTTAATTATTCGCGCTGGGAAAATTATCTCACCACAAGATCTACGCAAAAACGACCGCATTGTAATTTTGTCAGACAGTGAATTAGAAGTATCTGTTTTATTAGTTGATTAAAAGTAAAGACGTGTTGAAAGACACGTCTTTATTTGTAAGGAAAGGAAGGGCAGTATGCAGAGAAAAAAATGGTACGTTATGATGACTTTATTGTTTATGATGATACTAGCGCCAACGGTTAAAGCCGAAACATTAGATATGGGTGGCGGTGTAAAAAATCATACTGACTACCAAGAAGTTGTATTTATTTCTGGAGAACCAGTGTTATTTGTAGCACCACAAAAAACACCTGTAAAAATTACAGAGTCTATTAAAGGCAATAAATTAGTGCGTCAAATTAAATTATCTTTAGTCAATATTGACAATGATAAAGATAAACTAACACGAGACATAACGTATGAGTCAGAAATTATTACATACGACGAGATTGGGCAACAGACTGCCAATGAAAAGATTACAAAGTTTAAAGAAACAGCAACGATTGCTGGTGTGAAGTACGATTTAGTAACGAATGGTTTTGAGCATTCAGATGCTAAGTTTGTTGATGTGCGACCCGCTTCGGATTATTATTCAGGACGCGGTATTACTCGTAAGATTTATAATAAAAGCGTTAAACGTAATCAACCACCAGAGCGTGTAATTGTTAACGTGGAAACAAGACGAGCGGGTTACGAGAACTTTTGGGGTGCTACGGAGGCATTGCTAACAGATACAACTTATGAACTTGAAGTTGGTGGCGATATCACAGACCAATGGATTGTGGCAAATAAACATAGTGTATCTAAATCACGTGTGTTAGAAAAACAAGAAAATTTATCACCTAATGTGAGCTATGAGAGTTTTTATGTAGTAGAGAGTTATCGTGAGATGGGATCCATTTATGAATACGAATTAGCAGATGGTGAAACAGGTGAGATTGAATTAAATTTAAGCTACACACCCAATAATGTTTCATTGCCTGTAGCAAAATTTAGCGACATGAAGTCAATAGCAGAGCATGATCGTGAAACAGTAAGTAAGATGTTTGGCTTACAAGTTATTAATGGTTATCCGAATAATACAACACATCAAATGGAGTTTAGACCTGGTAAGCCTATTTCACGTTTAGACTTTACAGTTGGTTTAGCTGAATTAGTTGATTTACGTGTCAATATGCCGGATGAAAGAAATAAAAATAAAAACAAAAATAAAGGTTCAGGTAGTTATTTCAATGATATCCCTGCATCACATCCAAAATATGATAAATTACTTTTAGCTGCTAAAAAGGGATTGACTACAGGTAATGGAAGATGTAATTTTAATCAACCGCCAATCATACCTCAAAAGCCTTCTAAAAATAATCCAGGGGGTACCATAAATCCTTGTGCATTCTCACCAGATGCTTCTTTAACAAGAGCACAAGCCGCAACCTTTTTGGTGCGAGCAGTTGGTATGCAAAATAAAGAGGCAAATATGAATGTAACGCGCGCTTATCATGACGTGCCAGACACAAGCTCGCATGCGAATAATATTTATTTGGCACGTGAATTAGGCTTAATGAACGGTTTTCTAGATTCTAATACATTCAAACCAAATCAATACTTAACTCGTATGCAAGCGATGCGTATGTTAGAGAATTTATTAAATTATTTAGAAGATGATTTAAAACAATTATATTTAGACGATATTATTTTTACAGAATAAAAAAAGGGTGAAGACATATGCAAATGTGGCGTAAGTTTTTTACAATAGTTATAGCACTATTGTTAGTAATACCAGTGATGGTACCAACTACAACTCAAGCGAGTGCTAGTGAAAAACAGCAAGCGATTAACTGGGCGATTGCCAATAAATACATGAGTCAAACTGCTATTAATTCATCTATTGTACGTGAAAAGACATTACTTGATATTTTAGCAAAGTTAGATGAACATTATGTATTAACAAATCGTGCACCAGAAACGGTTTATACATTTTATGATCAATTTCACATACCATTAAAAGGTTTGAATCGCAGTGATAGTGCTGTAACAAGAGGCGATTATGCACGTATTTATGCAGCATTTAAAGGGCATGATGTAACGGAAAAACACGCTGTACAATATTTGTACACAGAAGGTATTACAACAGGTGCAACGGGTAATAAAACATATGCTAGTTATAAACCAACCGTTAATCTATCAGGTAGTGATTTAGCTGTGTTTTTATATCGCAGTGTACAAAAAGAAACATTTGGTGTGATTGGTTTACAAGCACCTGCAACAGGAAAACATGATGCTAACTTTAATTTACCACCAGGTTTTTTAGGTGAAGGCGAAGTAGAGCTACCAAAACCAGAGCCAGAACCAGGCAATGACATTGTAGGATCAGATAGCAGTAAGAGTGTTGTGCAAGAAGTCGTTATCGAGAAACAAGATCTCATTGCTAATGGTGTAGATTCAACAGCTATTCGTGTGAAATTACAAAATTGTAGCAATCAGCCCATTGCCAATGATGTAGTGCACCAATTCCAAGTGCGCTCAAACTATGGTGCATATGCGATTGATAACGAAGGCAAGGTAACAAGAAATGTGTATACAGATGGGGACACCATTTATGCAACAATTGTAGCGCCTCAACTCACAAAATCTGTGCGAGATACGATTTCTTTGGAGTTAGTAAATAACAAAGATTCATCCATGAGTTGTTTTGTAGGCAAACGTATTGAAATTCCATTACGTTATGCACCAAAAGCAGAAATGCGTGTAACGTATGATGTGTGGGACCCAGACCAACCAGAAGATGATAATACCAATATTAAGCCACCAGCAATTATTACAGAGCAATCACCAGAATTTTTCCAAGAGGGATTGATTGATGTATATAATATATTTGAAGGGTATACCTTTGAAATTGGTCAGTTGACAGAGTACCGAGATTTATTAGGTGAAATAAAGAAAGAATATATTCATTATGGTAAAGATAATAATGCTAATAAAGATGCCTTAGGTTATGGAAATGCAGTATTAAAGTTTGAGGATTATGATATTGCACTATGGTTATTTGATCGCATGTTACAAGAGCGGGTTTATGAAGGCGCTGTTTATCCAGCACAAATCCAATTTAGTCGCGTAGACCCATTGCGTCCAACCTATACGATACAAGGGATCGATGATGTTATTGCTGCTCAGGCAGAGCATATTAACGCTGTGGCGGCTATTGTACAGTTAATGAGCTATTTGCCAGATGAAAAAGATATTACATTAGAGCATTATGACAGCGTTATGTCGATTTGGGCAATTTATGAGAATTTAGGTCAAAAAGAGCGAGATGTCTTTTTACGTTATGAAAAAGGTAAGAAGTTAGGACAATTAGAAGCTTATAAAAAACGTGTAGATGCATTAAAAGAGAGCGACATTAGCGCTAATCGACCTAAAGAATATGAGCGTTATACGAAAGTAATGGTGAATTTGTATATGCCAGGTGGCGACGTTATTACAGATTACCAAGGTGAAGTAGAGATTACATTTAATGGTGAAAAGCGTAAAGCACATTTCATTACAAATACATCAAGTTCCATTAGTGGCACAGGTGAGCCAGGTACAGCCGTTGCATATTTTGATTCTATTGTTTATGGTGAGTCAGAAGGCACTGTAGAAATATCTGTAGGCGATAAAGAGTATGATAAGATGCTGAAAGACCTTATGGGCAAACCACAAACCTTTACGGTTTATACAGATCCTAAATTTGAGAATAATAGTTGCTCACGTGCAACAGAGTTGGCTGTAGTTGTAGACTACTCTGAATCAATGAAGATTGCAGACCCTGATAATGACCGAGCAAAATATGTACGTAAAATGGTAAAACAGTTCAATTCAGAACATAATATTATTGTACGTGCAGATACACAAGGTGTTGTATTGAAAGAGGGGAAAGCAAAAGATGTTTTAACCCATAGTTTATTTGATAATGCGATCGAAAAAGGCGGAACGGACTTATTAAAAGCAACAGACGTTGCTTTAAATCGCTTCACAGATAATAAACAAGCAGGTAAAGCTTTGGTCATCGTTTCAGATGGTAAAACATCGACAAAGTTACAAAAACAAATTATTACAAAAGCCAAAGCACAAGGCGTTAAAGTGTATACCATTGGTTTAGGTGATGAGAAACAGTTAAATAATAAGACGTTAGTCGCTTTAGCACGTGATACAGGTGGTACCTACTTCCATGTAACAAATCGCATGCAATTTCATAATAGTATGCAAGTATTAATCAATGCGGTACTATGTAATAAAACGTTAGATGCTTGTTCGATTGGCAGCGAGTTATTACAAGAACCTAAAGTAACGATGCGTCGCAATCATGTAACAATGTCAACACGTGTAGACAATACATGTGGGATTGTTGATAAAGTGGTAGTTAATTATCGTGCAGCAGGTGGCGACTTACAATTCCAATTGGGTAATCGCAGTAATACCTTGTTTACAACAACTGTAGACAAAGCTGCTTTCCAAGATTTAAATCTTAATAAAAATGTTGAATTTATTGCATATGATAAAGATGGTAATGTTGTATCAAGAAAAAATGTCACAGTACAATAAATAGCAAAAGGTATTGAGTATAAGCTCAATGCCTTTTTTTGTGCAATAATTTGCATAGGTTGTTCACATTTCTGCCGAGAATTAACTGAGAATGTATGTTATAATAAACAGCATGAATTAAAAAGTGTGAGGTGGCAAAATTCATGCATACTTTGGTTGTAGGCTTGAATTATAGAACGGCGCCTGTTGAAATAAGAGAGCGACTTTCATTTGTCGAAAGTACACTCCCAGAAGCAATGGAAGCGCTACAAAAACAAAAAAGTATTCTGGAGAATGTAATTGTATCAACTTGTAATCGTACAGAAATTTATGCAGTAGTTGATCAATTGCACACAGGCAAACATTATATTAAACAATTTTTAGCTGATTGGTTTGACTTACCCATTGCGGATTTCATGGATTATTTATTCATTTATGAAAATGACGCGGCATTTACACATTTGTTCCGAGTAACAGCAGGCATTGACTCTATGGTGTTGGGGGAAACACAAATCCTAGGTCAAGTGCGTGCTAGTTTTTTAAATGCGCAAACTAATGGTACAACGGGAACCGTATTTAACCATGTCTTTAAACAAGCGATTACGTTTGCTAAGCGCTCACATACCGAAACAGCGATCGGCGAAAATGCTGTTTCCGTTTCATACGCAGCTGTAGAGCTGGCTAAACGTATTTTTGGCTCACTGAAACGCAAACATGTGGTGATTTTAGGCGCTGGTAAGATGGGTGAATTAGCTATTCAAAACTTATATGGTAGCGGTGTTGGAAAAGTAACCGTAGTCAATCGTACATTTGAAAAAGCAGAAGTATTAGCAGGTAAATTTGAAGGTGAAGCAAAATCGCTGCAAGAATTACAATGTGTATTATTAGATGCAGATATTTTAATTAGCTCTACGGGTGCGTCTAATTATGTAATTGACCATGCACTAATGAATGATATTTTACGTTTACGCAAAGCAAAACCACTATTTATTGTAGACATTGCTGTACCTCGTGATATTGATCCTGCTGTTGGTGATTTACCGAATGTCTTTTTATATGATATTGATGATATGCAAGGTATTGTAGAAGCTAATCTTGCAGAACGTGAACAGGCAGCTGCGACGATTGAGCGTATGATTGGTCAAGAGTATGTTGCTTTTGAGAATTGGTTAGCAACGTTAGGTGTTGTACCAGTAATTACAGCACTGCGTAAGAAAGCAAATCAAATTCAAGAGCAAACAATGGCAAGTATCGAAAACAAAATGCCAGAGCTCACAGAACGTGAGCGTAAAATCTTAAATAAACATACAAAATCAATTATTAACCAGTTGTTAAAAGATCCAATACTACAAGTTAAGGAAATTGCGAATACGCGTAAAGCAAATGAGCAACTACAGCTGTTCCAAACGATATTTGGTATTGAAGAAGCTGTAGAAGCAGAAAAAGAAGAAGCACAGCAATTAGAAAAAGAGCGTTTAGCTGCCGCAAAACAACAACAAGTAGCTCAACCTAATTTTTCATTTTAACAATTTGTAAGGCGTTTTTGTATCTGCGTTAGTTAAGTAGCGTGATGCGAAAGCGCTTTTCTTTTGAAATAAAAGACAGTGAGGAAGGATGGAATGTGACTGATTTTATTTTACTGAGATTGTATGAAGTCATGATTGTAATTTATGCAATTAGTCTTGTTCTTTATTTCGTAGATTATTTAATGAAGCGGCCAAAATGGCGACGTATAGCTTTCTGGCTAGTTTCGATTGTTTGGGTATTACAGTCCTTATATTTATTATTATATATTTGGGAGATCCAAAGATTCCCTATACTTTCATTATACGAAGGTATCTTATTTTATTCGTGGTTACTCGTGAGTCTATCCATTGTCTTACATTGTATTGCACGTGTAGATTTGCCGGTATTATTGATTTATTCACTAGGCTTTGTATTTGTTACGATCCATACTTTTATGCCCAAGCGCTTATCAGGTGCTGTGCATGAGAGTATGGTCTCTGAGATGTTGTTTATTCACATTTTTACAGCAATGGTAGCCTATGCTGTTTTTACATTAACATTTGTGTTTTCTGTGCTTTACTTACTCATGTATCGGATGTTAAAAGAGAAAAAAACAACACCTATGTTTTGGCAGAGGTTTCCGCCTCTTGAGCAAATGACGGTATGGATGAATGTAACCGTATATATTGGTGTGCCAATATTATTAATTAGTTTATTATTAGGGTTAGAATGGGCTATTTTGCAAATTGATAGTTTGCGTGTTTTTGATCCCAAAATTATTACATCATTTTTAATTGTTATTATGTATAGTGCTATTACGTACGCTAATCGCAAAGGTAAATTGTCCAATACACGTTATGCTTGGATATTAATTTATGCTTATTTAATCGTTGTGATTAACTTCTTTTTAGTAAGTAGCTTATCTACATTCCATTTATGGTATTAAGAAAGGTTGGATTTTGTTGAGAAAAATTATTGTCGGTTCAAGAAGAAGTAAGTTAGCTTTAACACAAACAAAGTGGTTTATTGAGCAATTAAAATTAGCAGGTGCACCGTTTGAGTTTGAAATTAAAGAAATCGTTACAAAAGGAGACCAGATTTTAGATGTACAATTATCTAAAGTTGGCGGTAAAGGTCTCTTTGTTAAAGAAATTGAACAGGCGCTATTTGATAAGGAAATTGACTTTGCGGTGCATTCTATGAAAGATATGCCCTCAGAATTACCTGAAGGTTTAGTATTAGGTTGCGTGCCACCAAGAGAAGACCCACGCGATGCATTCATTTCAAATAATCATGTGAAGTTAGCGGACTTACCAAAAGGCGCTATTATTGGTACGAGTTCATTGCGTCGTAGTGCACAGCTCTTAACATTACGTCCAGACCTTGAGATTAAATGGATTAGAGGTAATGTTGATACCCGATTAAATAAACTGAAAACAGAAAACTACGATGCTATTATTTTGGCGGCAGCGGGTTTAAAGCGCTTAGGTTGGTCTGATGATGTAGTTACAGAGTTTTTGCCTGTAGAAGATTATTTACCTGCGGTAGCACAAGGTTCTTTAGGTATTGAATGTCGAGCGGATGACGCTGAGTTGCTAGCTGTATTCAAAAAAATTACAGATGATAAAACATGGCAAGAGGCTCATACAGAGCGTGCATTTTTAGCAGCTATGGATGGCGGTTGCCAAGTGCCAATTGCAGGATTTGCACAAGCAACAGCAGAGGGGATCACGTTTACAGGTATGGTAGCAGCACCTGATGCATCTATTATTTATAAAGAGACTGTATCGGGTAAAGATGCTGTCACAGTAGGTGAAGAAGTAGCAAAATTATTAACAGCACAAGGAGCCTACGATTTAATTCAAAAAGTAAAGGCTGAGAGCGATGCCAACTAAAGTATTGGCTGGACAAACAATTGTGTTAACAGGTACGAAAAAGACACAGTCAATTATGGATGCTATTGAAAATCATGGAGGAAGAGCAGCTGTTTTTCCTCTTATTACAACAAGGCAATTCCATTCATCACAAGATGAGATTAATAAGCAACAGTTACATAATTATGATTGGTTAATTTTTACCAGCCAAAATGCTGTTGATTATTTTATAAAAAAGATTGGAAGTATGCGAGTAGAAGCGAAAATTGCTTCTGTTGGTGAGAAAACGACTAAAGCTTTAGCAGATGTAGGGTTAAGTGTTGCATTTTCACCTACGATTTATAGTGCAGATTATTTTGTTCGAGAGTTTCCAACAATAGTAAGTGGTCAACCCAAATGCTTATTTATACGTGGTGATCAAGCAAAATCTACAATTAAAGAAGGATTACCATTTTGTGTAGATGAGTGGACAGTATATGAAACAATAGCTAATATAACGCAAATACCTGCCTTAATCGACTGCGTGCAGCATGAAAATGTAACGGTGATTTTTGCTAGCCCATCTGCTGTTCAAGTATTTCATGAACATGTTGCGCCTCTTATTGGTTGGCAACAAATAAGAGTAGCTGCTATTGGGCATATTACAGCAAAAGCATTACAAGATTTACAAGTAGAAGTCGCGATACAACCTGCTGTCTATACGATGGAAGCAGTGTTGCAAGCCATTATTTTATCGGAGGGACAACGATGACATTTCAAAGACATAGACGCCTACGTCAAAACGCAGCAATGCGTGCATTAGTGAGAGAGACAACATTATCAGTAAATGATTTTATTTATCCTATTTTTGTGGCAGAGGGGGAGCATGTTAAAAATGAAGTACCTTCTATGCCAGGAGTATATCAGCTTTCTTTAGATAATTTTGGTCAAGAATTAGATGAAGTCGTAGCACTTGGCATTAAGGCTATTATTTTATTTGGCTTGCCACATGAAAAAGATGCGGAAGGCACAGGCGCATTTTGTGACCATGGTATTATTCAAGAAGCAACACGATTCGCTAAACAGCGTTACCCAGAACTATTAGTCGTTGCAGATACGTGCTTATGCGAATATACAGACCATGGACATTGTGGTGTTGTAGAAGGTGAAGAAATTGTGAATGATGCATCGCTTGATTTACTTGTTAAAACAGCCGTGTCACAAGCGCAAGCAGGAGCAGATATTATTGCCCCGTCTAATATGATGGATGGTTTTGTTGTGGCAATTCGTCAAGGGTTAGATGCAGCAGGTTTTGCTCATATTCCTATTATGTCTTACGCTGTAAAATATGCATCTGCTTATTACGGCCCGTTTCGTGATGCAGCAGACGGTGCGCCGCAATTTGGAGACCGCAAGACTTATCAAATGGACCCAGCGAATCGCTTAGAAGCTTTTCGCGAGGCAGCTTCAGATATAGACGAGGGTGCTGACTTTTTAATTGTTAAACCTGGACTCGCTTATTTAGATATTGTACGTGATGTGAAAAATACTACAAACTTACCTGTGGTAGCTTATAATGTTTCAGGTGAATACGCGATGGTAAAGGCAGCAGCATTAAATGGATGGATTGATGAAAAAGCAGTAGTGCTAGAAACATTACTCGGCTTTAAACGAGCAGGCTCAGATTTGATTATTACGTATCATGCAAAAGATGCAGCAAAATGGTTGGAGGAGAAATAAATGACACATTCTTATGAATTATCAAAACAAGCATATGAAGAAGCATTAACAATGATGCCAGGTGGCGTAAATAGCCCCGTTCGTGCCTTTAAGTCTGTTAATATGGACCCCATCTTTATGGATAGTGGGCATGGCGCCATCATTCGTGATGTAGATGGTAATGAATACATTGATTATGTTTTATCTTGGGGCCCGTTAATTTTAGGACATACGCACCCAGCTGTAGTAAAAGCACTTGGTGAAACAGCAGCAAAAGGTTCATCATTTGGTGCTCCCACAGTAACGGAAAACCGTCTCGCTAAATTAGTATTAGAACGTCTACCAGCAATGGATATGATTCGTTTCGTATCTTCTGGCACAGAAGCTACTATGTCAGCATTGCGTGTGGCACGCGGCGTGACAAAGCGTGATAAAATTATTAAATTTGAAGGCTCATACCATGGACATGGGGATTCTTTATTAATCAAAGCAGGCTCTGGTGTAGCAACATTAGGTTTACCAGATAGCCCTGGTGTACCTAAAGACATCGCACGTAATACATTGACGATGGCATATAATGATTTAGCAGCAGTGAAAGAAGTATTTAAAGTGCATGGCAACGATATTGCAGCTGTTATTGTAGAACCAGTAGCAGGCAATATGGGTGTTGTACCACCTCAGCCAGGCTTTTTAGAAGGCTTACGTGAAGTGACAAAAGAGCACGGTGCACTCTTAATTTTTGATGAGGTAATGACAGGTTTCCGTGTTGACTATAGCTGTGCACAGGAGTACTTTGGTGTAGCACCAGATATGACATGTTTAGGTAAAGTAATTGGTGGGGGCTTACCAGTGGGTGCATTTGCAGGTACAAAAGAAATTATGCAGCAAGTAGCACCAGTTGGTCCGATTTATCAAGCGGGTACATTATCAGGTAATCCATTAGCAATGACAGGTGGCTATGAAACACTATCACGCTTAAATCAAGACAGTTATGTATATTTCCAGCGTCTAGGTGACCAATTAGAAGAAGGTTTCCGCGCAGCAGCTACCAAATATAATATTCCACATACCGTAAATCGTGCAGGTTCGATGATTGGTTTCTTCTTTACAAATGAAGCAGTAGTTAACTTTGACACAGCTAAAACATCTGACTTACAATTGTTCGCAGAGTACTTTAAATTGATGGCAGAAGAAGGCATTTTCTTACCACCATCTCAATTTGAAGGTTTATTCTTATCAACAGCACATACAGAAGAACATATTGCAAAGACAGTAGAAGCTTTCCACAAGGTATTTGCTAAACTAGCACGATAATTTATGAATTAAACTGTTAAGAAATTGATTTCTTAACAGTTTTTTTACGAAAAATTTTAGTCAATATTGCAACTTAATTGTTATGGTTAACGTTAAATTATGATAGTAGAAACATACGTTTGTTGATATAATAAGTATGAATAAAAAGAGAAAGTAGTGGTTAAGATGGCAACAGGAACACATTCAGTGGAAGTGCCCGTATCAATTGAAAAAGTATGGGATTACGTAAGCGATATGGAAAAATGGGCAAAGTTGGCGCCAGGTTATCGCGCGCATACTATGATTAATGATAAGCAGTCTAAGTGGAATTTTGAAGGTAGCGTTGGCCCTGTTAAAAAAACAGCTGAAATTCAAATTGATATTTTAGAATGGCAAGCACCTACAAAAGTGACGTTCGAATTAAAAGGTTTAACGGATAATTTTGCTGGCAATGGTTACTTTGAAGCAGAAGTAATAGATGCTAATACAACACGCATGACAGGTTTTTTAGATGTTAAAGCAGGTGGGATTGCTTCAGCTGTATTAAATCCTATTTTAAAACCTGTAGTACCTAAAGCGACAAAAATGTTAACAGAACGTGTAGCAAATGCTATTAAAACAATTAACGCGTAATCTCACTTGAAAAAATAAAGACTTAACGTTACAATATGTAAAAGTTAAATAAAGATGCTTTGAAGAGGAAGAGTAAAAAAAGTAGCATAGGTTAGAGAGGGGATGGTAGCTGAAAAATCCCTACTATAGCATTTTTGAAGGTAGCCTCTGAGCAGCACTTGCGAACCATATGTGAGTAGCAAGTTGCCGGCAACTAAGCCGTTATGTAATGAGTGCCAAACTATAGCATAGTTTGGAATAAAGGTGGTACCGCGAATCCAACTCCTTCGTCCTTTTTTAGGCGATAGGAGTTTTTTTATGTTGAACGAGGGAGGAATTAGTATGACAGAGATTAATATGCCAACAAAGTATGAGCCAAAGAAAACTGAAGAAGGTCGCTACGAATGGTGGGTTAAAGGTGGTTATTTTAATGCACAACCAGATAGCAATAAAACACCATATTCGATTGTAATCCCACCTCCAAATGTAACAGGTAAGTTGCATTTAGGTCATGCGTGGGATACTACATTACAAGATATTTTAATTCGTATGAAGCGTATGCAAGGTTACGATGCATTATGGTTGCCAGGTATGGACCATGCAGGGATTGCAACACAAGCAAAAGTAGAAGCAAAACTACGCGAGGACAATGTATCACGTTATGATCTAGGTAGAGAAAAGTTCTTAGAGAAAACATGGGAATGGAAAGAAGAATATGCAGGACATATTCGTGAACAATGGGGTAAATTAGGTTTAGGCTTAGATTACTCACGTGAGCGCTTCACTTTAGATAAGGGTTTGAGTGATGCGGTTAATAAAGTGTTTGTTGATCTTTATAATAAAGGATTAATTTATCAAGGCGAGCGTATTATTAACTGGGACCCTGCAGCAAAAACGGCTTTATCAGATATTGAAGTAATCCATGAGGAAGTAGAAGGTGCATTTTATCATATGCTTTATCCGTTAGCAGATGGTTCAGGACATTTAGAGATAGCTACTACGCGTCCAGAAACCATGCTAGGGGACTCAGGAATCGCTGTGCATCCTGAAGATGAGCGTTACCAGCATCTCATTGGTAAAACAGCTATTTTACCCATCATTGGTCGTGAGTTACCAATTGTAGGGGATGATTATGTTGAGATGACATTTGGTACAGGTGTTGTAAAAATGACACCTGCGCATGACCCTAATGATTATGAAGTAGGCAACCGTCATAATTTAGAGCGTATTATTGTGATGAATGAAGATGGTACAATGAATGAACTAGCAGGCCCTTATGCAGGGTTAGACCGATTTGAGTGTCGCAAACAATTAGTTAAAGACTTGCAAGAACAAGGTGTGTTAATTAAAATTGAGCCACACACTCATCAAGTTGGCCATTCTGAACGTTCAGGGGCTGTAGTAGAGCCTTATTTGTCCAAGCAGTGGTTTGTAAAAATGCAACCTTTAGCAGATGTTTCTTTAGCTAATCAAAACAATCCAAAGAATAAAGTAGAGTTTGTACCAAATCGCTTTGAGAATACATTCACACGTTGGATGGAAAATGTACATGACTGGTGTATCTCTAGACAGTTGTGGTGGGGACACCGCATACCAGCATGGTACCATAAAGAAACAGGCGAGGTATATGTGAGCACAGAAGCGCCAAAAGATATGGATAATTGGGAGCAAGATGAAGATGTATTAGATACGTGGTTCTCATCAGCATTATGGCCGTTTTCTACGCTAGGATGGCCAGATGAGAATAATGAAGACTTCAAGCGTTACTTCCCAAATGATGTATTAGTAACAGGTTATGATATTATTTTCTTCTGGGTATCACGTATGATCTTCCAATCATTAGAGTTTACAGGTAAACGTCCATTTAAGGATACTTTAATTCATGGCTTAGTGCGTGCAGCAGATGGTAGAAAAATGAGTAAATCACTTGGTAATGGTGTAGACCCTATGGATGTTATTGAACAATACGGAGCGGATTCACTACGTTACTTTTTAGCAACAGGTTCTTCACCAGGGCAAGATTTACGCTATGCACCTGAAAAAGTAGAAGCTACATGGAATTTTGCGAATAAGATTTGGAATGCTTCCCGTTTTGCATTAATGAATATGGACGGCATGACATTTGAAGAAATTGATTTATCTGGTGATAAATCTGTAGCAGATAAATGGATTTTAACACGCCTTAACGAGACGATTGCACGTGTAACGGATTTAGCAGAGCGTTACGAATTTGGTGAAGTAGGGCGTGAGTTATATAACTTTATCTGGGATGATTTCTGTTCATGGTATATCGAAATGGCTAAGCTGCCATTATACGGTGAGGATGAAGCAGCTAAAAAGACAACACGTTCAGTATTAGCTTATGTATTAGACCAAACAATGCGTTTACTACATCCATTTATGCCATTTATTACAGAAGAAATTTGGCAACACTTGCCACATGAAGGCGAGACTATAGTAACAGCAGCATGGCCAACAGTAAATGATACACTTCACTTTGAAAAAGAAGCTGAAAATATGAAGTTACTGATGGAAATTATACGTGCGGTGCGTAATATACGTGCGGAAGTAAACACGCCAATGAGTAAAAAAGTACCATTATTAATTTCTGTGAAATCAGCCTCTACACAAGCTGTATTAGAAGCAAATCGTGCGTACATTGAAAAATTCTGTAACCCTGAAACTTTGACAATTGGCGAACAATTAGAAGCGCCAAGTCAATCAATGACAGCTGTTGTAACAGGAGCAGAGCTATATTTACCTTTAGTGGGGTTAATTAATTTAGAAGAGGAAATTGTCCGCCTTGAAAAAGAACTTGAAAAATGGACGAAAGAGGTTAAACTAGTTACAGGTAAGCTTTCAAATGAACGCTTTGTTCAAAAAGCGCCTGAAAAATTAGTAGCAGAAGAACGTGCTAAATTAGCAGACTATCAAGAGAAGTATGCTTTAGTAGAAAAACGTTTAGCAGAATTGAAAAATATGTAAGAATTTAACGGTGGGCCTATGCTCGCCGTTTCCTTTTTGGAGGGATTCATATGTTTACAACAATGGAGCAATGTACAGAAAAAATTTTTAGCTTACGTAAAATAGATCAAGACGAAATACCACATGCTAAAATGAATAAAATTTTACATTATTTAGACCAACCACAAAAGCAATTGAATATTGTACATGTTGCTGGCTCTAATGGTAAAGGCTCTACAATATCTATGTTACGTGCTTTATTAGAGGCAAGTGGCTTGCGTGTAGGTGTTTTTACTTCGCCTCATTTAACCAAGGTGAATGAGCGAATTGTTGTCGATGGTGAAGAAATTACAGATGAAGCATTTTTACGTCATATGAATCGCCTTGACCAAATTATTACAACTAAATTAGATGGACAGTATCCGAGCTTTTTTGAAGTCATTACATTGATAGGTTTCATGCATTTTGCAGAATTAGAACCGCAAATTGTTTTATTAGAAACAGGTTTAGGTGGTCGATTAGACGCTACTAATGTTGTGCGTCCCCTTGTTTCTGTGATTACGACCATTTCATTAGAACATACCGCACTATTAGGCAATACACATGCGGCCATCGCTTATGAAAAAGCAGGTATTATTAAACAAGGTGTACCCGTTATTTCAGGTGTGAAAAATGCAGCAGCACAAAAAGTAATTGCTGCATGTGCTGATGATTTACAAGCACCATATTATGCATTAGACCGAGACTTCTTTGTAAAAGATAATAAACAAGAAGATGACATTCAACAGTTCAATTACTGTTTTAAAGACCAAAAGTGGGCAAATCTCAAATTAACGTTACAAGGTGAACACCAAACCTATAATGCAGCAGTAGCATTAACAGTAATGCAATTTTTAACAGAAGAATTACATTTTATCTTTACAGAGAGTACAGCTCGTTTTGCATTAACTAATGTGCAGTGGGCTGGGCGTTTTGAAGTGTTCCATGACATTATTTTAGACGGAGCTCATAATGTAGAAGGTGTAGAATCATTATTAAAAACATTGCAAAGAGTGTATCCTGACACACCATTTGATGTATTGTATGCTTCGTTGCAGGATAAGGATTATACTACTACCATATCTTTATTAGAAGCTAGAGCAAAGGCTATGTTTTTTACACAAATTGATATGCCACATGCGGTGCCTATGCTAACACTATTTGAACATAGTAAACATCAACGTAAGATGTTAGTGCCAAAGTGGCAGGATGTGTTACGTAAACATTGTGAGGGGCGTTTACTCGTGGTAACAGGTTCTTTATATTTTGTAGCAGAAGTACGTCAGTTTTTAATGAGTCGGAAAGAAGGGATGAAATGATTCCTCAGTTTGATGTGTATCAACAACGCCATCATGTGTATGCAGAAGCTGTAATTTCACCAGGATTAACACGCATTGAAATAGCGCTTGAAAAGTTAGGTGCACCACATCGAAAACTTAAAGTAATTCATGTGGCAGGTACAAATGGTAAAGGGTCTACGGTCGCGTTTTTAGATGCTTTATGCCAAGTTAAAGGGTGGAAGGTTGGTACATTTACTTCGCCTGCTATTATTGATGTGCATGACCAGATTAAAATTAATGGCGCATCTATTACAACTCATCAGATGGATAACATATTTCAACAACTAAAAAAATATCAACTTCAGTTGACAGAGTTTGAATTGTTGACAGTTATTGCACTATATCATTTTGCTGAAGAACAAGTAGATATAGCGGTTATTGAAGCAGGTTTAGGCGGGCTTGAGGATAGTACAAATGTGGTAGTACCAGCAGTGAGTGTTATTACAAGTATTGCTTTAGAGCATACGCATTTTTTAGGGAATACATTAACTAGTATCGCCAAACATAAAGGCGGTATTATTAAGCAGGCGCCTGTAGTTACAGGCATATTGCCACAAGAAGCACAACAAGTGATACAAAAAATAGCTCAACAAAAAAAGGTACAATACATTGCCTTGCATCAACATTTTTCAATCGATGCGCAAAGATATGATTGGGGAGAAATAAGCTATACTAATTTACAACCGCAATTATTAGGAGAACATCAACAGCAAAATATGGCAGTAGCAATCACAGCATTTTTATTACTAGGCGAAACATTATCAGCGATAGATGTACAACAAGCTGTACACAATGCTAATATCCTACACCGCTTTGAACAAGTGAGTCCTGGCGTTTATTTTGACGGAGCTCATAATCCTGCAAGTGCTCAACAACTTATCGATACAATTAGACAATGTTTGCCAAGTGATAAGATAAGTTTTGCTGTAGGCATGGTACGTGACAAAGATCTGGCAGCTGTTTTAGCCATTTTGGAACAAGTGAGCGAGACATTTTATTTTATTGAATTTAATAACGAACGTGCTGCTAAAGCAGAGCAATTATATGCATTAAGTCAAGCTAAGCATAAATCGATTGTCAACGATGTGCCACAAGTACAAGGTACACTAATTGTGACGGGGTCATTATATTTGTTAGCCTCGTTGCGAGAAAAATTAATTTGTGCCACACAAGAAATAAAAAATTAAATTTTAGCCGTATAATAGCTATGATTCATACATTATATGAAGTTTCTTACAATTTTCAAGCAACCTTCTTTCTTCTATAGTACGAGGAAAGGAGGTTTTTTGTATGGAACATATGTTAATGCGTGATATCCATGAGGATGGTCGCCCGCGTGAGCGCTTATTAAAGCAAGGCGCACAAAGTTTGTCACATCAAGAGTTAATCGCTATATTATTGCGTACAGGCACTAAGGACGTTTCTGCAGTAGAGCTAGCCAATCGTATTTTACAAAAGGTTGAAAAGTTACACGGACTAAAAGAAGCGACTATTGAAGAATTGACAGCTATTTCGGGCGTAGGTAAAGTGAAAGCGATTCAGCTAATTGCTGCTATTGAGCTAGGAAGACGTCTTGCCTTGAAGCATCATGAAGAACGTTACACTATAAGGTCTCCACAAGATGCAGCGATGTATGTGATGCAGGAGTTATCTTCACTCATGCAAGAGCATTTTGTAGCGCTATTGCTCAATGTTAAAAATCAAGTGATTGATAAGCGTACAATTTTTATTGGGAGTTTAAATACAAGTATTGTCCACCCCAGAGAGCTGTTTCGAGAGGCGATCAAACGTTCAGCAGCGAGTATTATTATCATTCATAATCACCCTTCAGGAAACCCTGTGCCGAGCCAGGAGGATATTGATGTAACAAATCGTCTCTGCGAGGTTGGTGTTGTAATAGGTATAGAAATTATTGATCATATCATTATTGGCAATCATGAGTATATTAGTTTAAAAGAAAAGGGGTATATGTAATCGTTAAGCGACATCTTACTTAAGTGAAATGTCGCTTTTTTATGACTTTTGCGAACCAATTGCAAGCAAAAGCGTTTATAATTTATTGATAGCGCTATTATAATTGTAATTTTAATGAAAGTGAGGACAGAAGGTACTATAAATTTTTGGTTTTTTCCGTTATAATAAACGTTATGATTTCATAATTACAACAAATGAGCAATTTTCATATAGAAAGGGAGTACACACATTGTTCGGATTAGGAAGCAAAGATGTCGGCATTGACCTCGGCACAGCAAACACGTTAGTTTTTATTAAAGGAAAAGGTATTGTTTTAAGAGAGCCATCAGTTGTTGCAAGAAACACGAAAACAGGTGAAATTGTAGCCGTTGGTAATGATGCCAAAAATATGATTGGTCGTACACCAGGTTCTATCGTGGCGATTCGCCCTATGAAAGATGGCGTAATTGCTGATTTTGATATTACAACCGCAATGATTGAATATTATTTAAAAGAAGCCTCTAAAAATTCAGGTGGTAATTGGAAAAAACCAAATGTAATGATTTGTGTACCATATGGTATTACATCTGTTGAACAACGTGCTGTTATTGATGCATCACGCCAAGCAGGAGCGCGTGAAGCATTCACAATTGAAGAGCCATTTGCGGCAGCAATAGGTGCTAACTTACCTGTTTGGGACCCAACAGGTTCAATGGTAGTTGATATTGGTGGTGGTACAACAGAAGTGGCTGTTATTTCACTAGGTGGTATCGTAACAAGTGAGTCAGTACGCGTTGGTGGCGACGCTATGGACCAATCTATCATTGCTTATATTCGCAAAACATATAACTTAACAATTGGTGAACGTACAGCAGAAGCAGTAAAAATGGAAATTGGCTCGGCTTATACAGAAGAAGATGAGAAAATGGAGATTCGTGGACGTGACTTAGTAACAGGTTTACCAAAAACATTAGAAATTTCAGCTAAAGAGATTTCCGAATCATTACGTGAGTCAGTAACAGCCATTATCGATGGCGTTAAACGTACATTAGAGCATACACCACCGGAATTATCAGCAGACGTTATGGAACGTGGTATTGTATTAACAGGTGGCGGTGCTTTACTTAAAAATCTAGACAAAGTATTGAGTGATGAAACAAATATGCCTGTCTTTATTGCAGAAGATCCATTAGACTGCGTAGCAATAGGTACTGGTAAAGCATTAGAACATATTGATGTAATTCGACAACAACAACTGTAATAGTAAGGAGAGGGGCTTAAGCAAGATGCCACAGTTTTTTACAAATAAAAAACTTATCGTGCTATTAGTGGGCATCATCTTCCTAGTTGCTATTATTAGTTTTTCATTAAGTAATCGCAGCAACCCAACAATGCCAGAACGTATCATTAAAGATGGTGTAGGTTTTGTGCAAAATTTAGCATCAAAACCCGTAGCTACTGTTACATCTCTTTTTGAGGATCTAGATAGCTTGTTGGCGACCTACGATGAAAACAAACGTCTAAAAGCTCAGCTTTCAGACTTTGCTGTAACAAAAGCAGAACTTGCTGAAGTAAAGACAGAAAATGAAAGACTAGCTGCGCTTATTGATAAAGAAGATAGTTTAATTAAATATGACCCAATTAACGCAACGGTAATTGCACGTAACCCAGACCAATGGGAAGAAAAAGTAATCGTTAATAAAGGTACAAAACATGGTGTAGAAAAAAACATGGCTGTTATGACAGCAGATGGCCTAATTGGTAAAGTAACAGTTGTGACATCACATACAGCTGAAGTTGAACTATTATTTTCTAACAATCCTAATTATCGTATATCATCGAAGATTAAAGGTGATAAAAAAGATGTCTTTGGTTTAATTGAAGGCTATGATGAAGAACGTGGCGAATTATTAATGAAACGTATTGATTCAAGCCTCAAAGTAGAAAAAGACCAAACCGTAGTTTCATCGGGGTTAGGCGGTATTTTCCCACAAGGTTTATTAATTGGTAAAGTAACCGAAGTAAGTACAGATGACTATGGCTTAACAAAAATGGCTTATATTAAACCAGCTGCAGACTTTGCTTTATTAGACCAAGTTGTCATTGTAAAGCGTGAAACAACAGCAATCGATGGTGTTGATGGTGACAATACAAATCAAGATTTAACAAATCCATCAGAAGAATCGGAGAGTGATGCGAAGTGATGAGACGCTTTTTAGTCGTAGCGGCTGTCGCATTGCTCTTCTTATTAGAGCCGGGATTTGCTTTCTTATCGCCATTACAACTTGGCGATAATGTTTATTATTTTGTACCACGATTCGTTATTGTAAGTTTAATTTTTTTAGCAACATTTCATTCCAAAAAGCGAGCAATCCTTATCGGCTTGTTTTTTGGCGTTTTATATGATGTTTTTTACATTAACATCATTGGTTTATATGCGTTTGTTTATCCTTTCCTCGCGTTCCTCGCAGGCACTATTATGCGCTATATTCGACCTAACATGATTGTGACGTCAATAGTTTCATTATTGCTCGTAACGGTTATGGAAGTAATATTGTATCAATTTTATCATTATATCGGTTTTACAACGATGCCATGGGCGAGCTTTATTCAGCATCGTTTATTACCAACAATGTTAACGAATACACTCTTTACGATTTTAATGGCCATTGTTTTTGTCTATTTGATTAATAAACGTTGGATTCGTAACGAAATGGATACAGTATAATTGAATTGAGGTGAGTGGTTGTATGAAGCAAGTTGTGCATATGAAAGGTACGAAAGATGGTTTTATTATTAAGTTAGATGATAAAGCAGCCTATCAAGACTTACTAATTGCACTAATGGAGTTGGCAGAGAGTTATACAACTGATCGCCAAGTCGATGTTCAATTGCACTTAGGATATCGTTATTGTAGCGAAGAGGAGCAAGAACGCTTAGTTGCAGCTATAGAGAAAACAAACAAGTTGCACGTTACACAAATTAATAGCGATGTTGTAACGAAGCAAGAGAGCGAAGCGCAGTTGATTAAGTTACAAAATGAAATGTACGTCGGCATGGTACGTTCAGGTCAAGTATTGCGCGCAGATGGCGATGTGTTTATTGTAGGTAATGTAAATCAAAATGGACGTGTAGTAGCAGGTGGTAATATTTATATATTAGGGCGACTAAAAGGTATGGCATATGCTGGTCAAAATGGCAATGAACATGCTGTAGTAGCTGCATCCTATTTTGAGGCGACACATATTTGTATTGGCGAAGTAATGGAGACGATGTCCAATGAAAAAGTGGCGCAAACAGGGCATACGGAACTTACATGTGCTCATCTAAATGAACAAGGAGTTATCGCGTACAAGCCAATTCATGAACTAAGAAACATGCCATCGTTTTTTATGACTGCTAAAGGGGGAAACTGATGTGGGCGAAGCGATTGTAATTACATCAGGTAAAGGCGGTGTTGGTAAGACAACAACAACGGCTAACCTTGGTATAGCACTGGCATTACAAGGAAAAAAAGTTTGTTTAGTTGATACAGATATTGGTTTAAGGAATTTAGATGTTGTATTAGGTCTAGAGAATCGTATTATTTACGATTTAGTTGACGTCGTAGAAGGACGTTGTCGCTTACATCAAGCTCTAGTAAAGGACAAGCGAGTAGAAGAACGATTGTATTTGTTACCTGCTGCGCAAACAACAGATAAAACGGCAGTATCGCCAACGCAAATGAAGGCGTTAATTGATGAAATTAAACAAACTTTTGATTATGTGCTAATAGATTGTCCTGCAGGTATTGAACAAGGTTATAGGAATGCTGTAGCAGGTGCAGACCAAGCGATTGTTGTGGCTACACCTGAAATTTCCGCTGTGCGTGATGCAGACCGCATTATTGGTCTATTAGAACAAGAGGCACATGTGGGAGCACCAAAGTTAATTATTAACCGTGTAAGGCATCATTTAATGGAGTCAGGCGATACATTAGATATTAATGAGATTACAGCGCATCTGTCTATTGACTTAATTGGTATTATTTTAGATGATGAGGATGTCATTACATCTTCTAATAAAGGGGAGCCAATCGTAATGGACCCCAATAATAAAGCTTCACTAGCTTATCGTAATATTGCAAGGCGTATTCTTGGTGAAAGTGTACCTTTAATGGCAATTACAGAGGATAAAAAAGGTTTTTTCACGAAGCTATTCGCTATTTTTTCTAAGTAACGAATAAAAGCTTGTCTTTTTATAGACAGGCTTTTTCTTTTGATGAATATATTGACTTCATAAAACATACGTGATAATATCGTAATGTTATTGTTTGTAGCACCCATGCTACAACCGCACTCACAAGGTTTAAGTATCGAAAGGTCACCTTGCTAGGGGCGAGTCTGAGTCTAAGGAGGTGCATGTAGAATGTACGCAATTATTGAAACTGGTGGTAAACAAATCAAAGTAGAAGCTGGTCAAGAGATCTTCATCGAGAAATTAGGTGTAGAGGCTGACGAAACAGTTACTTTTGATAAAGTTTTATTCGTAGGTGGCGACAGTGCTAAAGTTGGCGCTCCATACGTAGACGGAGCTACTGTAACAGCTAAAGTTGTTAAAGAAGGCCGCGCTAAAAAAATTACTGTTTTCAAAATGAAAGCAAAGAAAAACTACCGTCGTAAACAAGGTCATCGTCAACCATACACAAAATTAGTTGTTGAAGCAATCAACGCTTAATTCAAGTGAGGTGAATCCTAGATGATTCAAGTTACGATTTTCCATGATGAAAATAGACATGTACATGCATTTGAGATGTCAGGGCATGCTGAATACGACGAATCTGGTAAAGATTTAGTGTGTGCAGGTGCATCAGCTATCGGCTTTGGTGCTGTAAATGCAATTTATGCACTTTTACAACTTAAACCAGAAATCGAACAAGCAGGTGAAGGTGGTTACTTAAAAGTAACATTACCTACTGATATTGATGAAAAAATGGATGAAAAATTACAACTTATTGTTCAAGTAATGACTGCTCAGTTTTATACTATGGTAGAAAGTTATGGACAGTATATTAAAATATCTTATAACCAGCAGGAGGTGGAATGATTATGTTATTAACATTAGATCTTCAATTCTTCGCTTCTAAAAAAGGTGTAGGTTCTACTAAGAACGGTCGTGACTCTGAGTCAAAACGCCTTGGTGCTAAACGTGCTGATGGTCAATTTGTAACTGGTGGTTCAATTCTTTACCGTCAACGCGGTACAAAAATTTACCCAGGTACAAACGTTGGTCGTGGTGGCGATGATACGTTATTTGCCAAAGTTGATGGTGTTGTAAAATTCGAACGCCTTGGCCGCGACAAAAAGCAAGTATCAGTGTACCCAGCTGAAGCTTAATAATGACAATTAAGAGCATGTCCAAAGCGCTTTGTGCTTTTTGGATATGCTTTTTTTGGGCATGAGTAGACTTATAAGTATGTGTTACTTATGAGTCTATTTTTCTTGAAACATTGAAATTTTCTCATAGTATGTGTAATACATGAATAATGCTGAACAATGCGCTATAATTGTGAGAAAACATTGTTATACTAGGAGTGAACAACATGGCAGACGTGAAGCCTAAACTTTGTGTGAGAGAAGCGATTCGCTTTGCAAATCATGATTTTTTAAACGACTTGCAAGTCCTTTCTATGTATGCAGAGTTAGGTCTTCATGATAAAAGTAAAACGTATATTCAAACAGTGGCTAAACGTTTACAGATGATATCTAACTTGAATAAGCTAGGGCTACCAGAAACTATTGAGTGGTTATTAACGGTATCATGGCGTTTTACGATGTTCACATGTGATGTTAAAAGTAATGTTACAGCACCAATGAGTGGTGAATGTGACTTTGCATTAGCGCAATACTTAGAAAAGACAATGCTTCAATTGGTGGAGCTTGCAGATATTACAAAGCCTCAAAAACTGTATATTGTAGTTAAAACAACAGATGTGGACATGCAGTTAGAAGTGGATATTCAAGGTTTATGGCAAGCACCTCTTGTAATCGAACGAAAAAATGAATGTTTTGCAGTAGTCATAGAAAACAGCACAGTAGAGCATGTAAAATTTCAAATTACTGCAAACAGGGAGTGAAATAAATGTTTGTTGATCACGTAAAAATTTATATTAAAGGTGGTGACGGTGGCGATGGTATGGTCGCCTTCCGTCGCGAGAAATATGTCCCAATGGGAGGCCCAGCTGGTGGGGATGGTGGCAATGGTGGTAATGTTGTCTTTGAGGTAGACGAAGGATTACGCACATTGATGGACTTTCGTTACAAGCGTCACTTTAAAGCAACACGCGGTGAACATGGTATGAGTAAAGGCATGCATGGTAAAAAAGCAGAAGACTTAGTAGTAAAAGTGCCCCCTGGTACAGTCGTTATGGATGAAGAAACAGAAGTTGTGATTGCTGATTTAGTTGAGCATGGTCAACGTGCTGTTATAGCGCGAGGAGGCCGAGGAGGTCGAGGTAACTGTCGCTTTGCTACACCAGCTAACCCTGCACCAGAACTCGCTGAAAAAGGAGAACCTGGTCAGGAGTTCAATGTCGTATTAGAATTGAAAGTATTAGCTGACGTTGGTCTTGTTGGCTTTCCAAGTGTAGGGAAATCTACATTACTGTCTGTCGTATCAGCAGCAAAGCCAAAAATTGGTGCATATCACTTCACTACTATTGTGCCTAATTTAGGTATGGTTGAAACAGAAGATGGACGTAGCTTTGCTATGGCAGACTTGCCAGGACTGATTGAAGGCGCACATGAGGGTGTTGGTTTAGGGCATCAGTTTTTACGTCATATTGAACGTACGCGTGTTATTGTGCATATGATTGATATGTCAGGTATGGAAGGGCGCGCCCCCTATGAAGATTATGTCACGATTAATAACGAGTTAGAACAATATAATTTGCGTTTAACTGAGCGCCCACAAATTATTGTAGCTAATAAAATGGACATGCCTGATGCAGAAGAAAATTTAAAACAATTCCGTGAAAAAGTAGGCGCTTCGATTAAAGTATTCCCAGTATCTGCTGTTTCACGACAAGGATTAAAAGAGTTATTATTTGAAGTGGCAGATTTATTAGAAGTGACACCAGAGTTTACATTACACGATGTTGTCGAAGAATCTGATGCAACAGTGATGTATAAACACGAAAATACATCTGAGGACTTTGACATCACACGTGATGATGATGGCGCCTTTGTATTGAGTGGCTACACAATTGAACGTCTATTTAAAATGACAGACTTTAGCCGTGAAGATGGCGTGCGTCGTTTTGCTCGTCAATTGCGCAGTTTAGGTGTGGATGAGGCCTTACGTGAACGCGGGGCGGAACACGGTGACACGGTTCGCTTATTAGAATTTGAATTTGAATTCTTTGAATAAAGTGGAGTAGGGGGAAAAATATGAAAAGCGTTGCTAATCAACGATATTTTTTAGTGCGTGAAGATGTTTTAACAGATGCTATGCAAAAAACGTTAGAAGCTAAACAGCTGCTTTCTAGCGGTGCAGTATCTTCCATTTGGGATGCGGTAAAAGAAGTCGATATTTCGCGTAGTGCGTTTTATAAATATCGTGATGCGGTTTTCCCTTTCCATTCTGTTGTGCAAGAACGCATTTTGACTGTGTTCTTGCAGTTGCAAGACCGCAAAGGTACACTGGCAAGATTATTGGAAACGGTATCAATTACACACTGTAATGTCTTGACCATACATCAAACCATACCTATTCAAGGGCGAGCAAATGTAACATTGTCACTAGACGTGACAAGTATGACCTGCGAGTTAGACGAATTATTACAACAATTAAAGCGCCTTGACTTTGTTGAGTCAGCAGAAGTTATTAGTTCAGGTGCATTATAAAACAAAAATAAAAAAGTGGTAAGGGAGAAATCATATTTTCCCTTATCACTTTTTACTTTCTAGTAAAAACTACTATTAACAAATGAGAGTAGAAAGACGTAGTGTTATTACTTCACAATAAAAGTAACGCGATCTCCACTTCTTTTTATGCAAAAAATAATAATCATTGGAATGTTTTGAATAATAAGCGTAAAATAATGATAAGGAGGTAATTGTAACATGATAGAGAAAGAAAGAATGCCTTATCGAATCGCTTATTTAGGGCCAGAAGCGTCCTTTACATATCTTGCTACAAAGGGATTATTCCCACAAGATCAATTACTGCCACAGACAACAATACCAGGCTGTATCGAAGCAGTTGCAGCTGATAAAGTAGACCTTGCTGTAGTCCCATTAGAAAATGCGTTAGAAGGCTCTGTACCCTTAACACTAGATTATTTATTCCACGAAGTAGATTTATATGTGATTGGTGAAGTATTGTTACCTATTGAACAACATTTAATGGTCAACCAGGCGCAAAAAGAGCACTGGGAGAAGATTGAAGGCGTATATTCTCACCCTCATGCCTTAGCACAATGTCATAAGTATTTGTATTATCGTTTTAGCCATGTGCCATTACATCAAACGTCATCAACTGCAGCGGCAGCAAAATATGTGTCTGAACATCCTGAGCAGTGTATTGCAGCGATAGGTAATGCTTCAGCAGCAGCCAAATATAACCTGGCATTAGTACAACCTGCCATTCATGACTTTCAATTCAATCATACACGCTTTTTTGTATTATCTAAACAGAACCATCGTTTGCCGCAATTAAATACGGATCATCAACCAAAGACAACATTAATGATAACTTTGCCAAAAGATAATCGTTCTGGAGCGCTGCATCAAGTATTATCTGTCTTTGCTTGGCGTCAACTTAACTTAAGTAAAATTGAATCAAGACCTTTAAAAACGGGACTGGGTGATTATTTCTTTATTGTAGATATCTTATCAGATGAACATACACCAATGATGCAAGGAGCAATGGAGGAGTTACAAGCTTTAGGTTGCAATGTTAAATCGTTAGGGACATATTATTTATACAAACAATCGCTGTAGGTGGTGGTATTATGAATGTTGTACTCTTTGATGGAGATTGTCACTTTTGTCAAGCGAGTGTTCAAATGATATTACGTTATGAAAAAGAACCCTTTTATCAGTTCGCATCTTTGCAAAGTGACACAGGACAAAAATTAGTACACAAACATCATATTATGGATGATAGTGCAGTTGTAATTGAAGGGGAGCATATATGGATAAAATCGCAAGCCGCTTTGCGCATTATTAAACGCAGCCGTTATGGCATAATACCTTATTATGTAGGGCGTTTGGTGCCTGCTTTTTTAGCGGATAAAATATATGATTATATTGCCCGCAATCGCCACCGTATTATAGTAAAGCAATGTCATATCCCTACAAAAGCGGAAAGAGCACGTATATTACCATAAAGACTTATGACAATAAGTTAGAATAGGGTTCGTTTATGATAAAGTGTCGTTAAAAAAGAGGCTGGGACAAAAGAAAAAATGTGAGGCGATTTTTAAAATCGCCTCACATTTTTTTGCTTTCAAGTACATTAAGTGATTCATTTAGCCGAAAAATTATTACTTAAATTTTATATTTCTCCTCAAAATTGAGTTGTGTCCCAGCTTCTTTTTTTGTCATGGTTGACGAAGTAGTGATAAAATTAAATTTTTGTTTTGTAAAAAGTCGGCAATTGTGTACTGATCGAGCACTGCTAAATAGGCGAGTAATGCCTCGTGCAATACGCTCTTTAACTGGCAGGCAGAAGCAATTTTACAGAGATTACTCTCTGGGTTAAAACATTCGACTAAATGAAAGTCTTCTTCTGTTTGCCGTACTACCTCACCAATGCCAATCTCATCTGCAGGTTTGGCAAGTCGTATACCACCACCACGACCTCGTATGGTTTCGATATAACCAAGTTGTCCTAATTGATGTGTAACTTTCATTAAATGGTTTTTCGATATATTATAAGCATCTGAAATTTCCTGAATTGTTGTTAATTGTTCACGCTCTTTAGCACCTAAAAAAATTAATGTGCGTAATGAGTAGTCAGTGTACACAGTTAAGCGCATGTGATCTTCCCCACTTTCCTTACTATATTATAGCATTTATCAGACTAATGGCGAGTAATTCATCTTGCACAAAAGATGTATAATTGATACATAAATTTTAAAGATGTATTTTATATGTATGTTTTGTGGCAGAATTGTTAAAGATGTATTTTATATATTGCTTTAAAAAATAACCCGCGTTATAGTGGAATTAAGAAAAGGAGTGATACACATGTTACAACAACAAACTATGGAGATTATTAAGCAAACGGCACCTGTATTGGAGGTTCATGGTGTTACAATCACAAAAACGTTTTATCAAAACATGTTTGAAGCACATCCAGAATTATTAAACATTTTTAATCATACGAATCAAGCACAAGGTAGACAACAAACAGCATTAGCTAATACGGTATATGCTGCAGCAGTACATATTGAAAATTTACAGGCGATCTTGCCTGCGGTGATGCAAATTGCTCATAAACATAGAAGTCTTGGTATCTTACCTGAACATTATCCAATCGTAGGCAAATATTTATTAGGTGCGATTCAAGAGGTATTAGGGGATGCCGCTACACCTGAAATAATAGATGCGTGGGAGCAGGCCTATGGCGTTATTGCTGACATCTTTATTCAAGTAGAAGAAGAGTTATACCAACAAACAGAACAAGATGGTGGCTGGCGTTTATTTAAACCTTTTAAAGTAGCTAAAAAAGAGGTGGAGAATGATTTAGTGACATCATTTTACCTAGTGCCAGAAGATGGTTCAACTTTACCGAATTATGCACCAGGTCAATATATTTCAGTGCGTACTGCTATTCCTGGTGAGCAGTATTTAGCTAATCGTCAATATACATTATCTCAAGCACCAAACCATGATGCTTTTCGTATTTCGGTGAAAAAAGAGGTTGAAGCAACGCCACAAGGGAAAGTATCGAATTATTTACATGATACTTTACAAGAAGGAGATGTATTAGATGTGAGTGCCCCAGCAGGTGTATTTACATTAGGCGAATCACAGAAAGTAGCCTTTATTAGTGGGGGTATAGGTGTAACACCTTTAAATAGTATGTTGCAAGCAACGACAGACCAAGAAGTGACATTTATTCAATGTGCACGTAACGAAAATGTAGTTACATTTAAAGATGCAATTAAGCAAAAGTTGCAAACAATGCCAAACGCTAACTATGAAGTGTTGTACTCGGATAAAGAACAATATATTAACGCAGATATCATTAAAAATACGATTCCACAAGATGCAGAAGTCTATGTATGTGGACCAGTGCCGTTTATGGCTAGTGCTGTACAGTTATTAAAAGAACAAGGGTTTACAGAAGATCGCATTCACTATGAATTCTTTGGACCAGCATTGCAATTAGCGTAGTAGCATTATGATAAAGTAGCCTATGGCATTCAAAAGGCACTGACGAATTAAAACGTCAGTGCTTTTTTAGATGCTTTTATTTTGAAACTATACTGGGTGATAAAACGTAAGATAAAGGTAAGGAGGTGAATAATTTGTTACAGCTTATGCAGGAGATATGGATAGGGACAGCAGATTTTTATATGTATATGTTATTGTTTGTGATTTTGTTAGCCATTAGCTATGCATTATCAACTTCAACAGCAAAACTACCATTTTTAAAGCCAACATTATGTGCTCTTCGTCAAATTAATATTAATGTTGTCTATTTCATTTCTCGGCTTATTCCTAATGAAGCGGTATTTGTTTGGGTAATGAGGAGACAACGAAGAATAGCACAACAAACAGATGATGAAGTACCGACGAACTCTTATTATTAACACATAATAAGAGGAGGAACAAAGTTGAATCAATTATTCACATATAAACAGACAATATTATTATTTTTATTAATCAATATAGGGTTACTTTTATCAGGGTGTGTATCGTTTACAACGTATGTTGTGAATCCATTCTCACAAGTAATTGATAGTATCGCTACTATTTTTGACGGCAATTATGGTCTAGCTATTATTGCGATTACACTTGCTGTGCGTCTTATATTATTACCACTCATTATTAAACAAACGAGAGCGAGTAAGGTCACGCAAGAAAAGATGAAACAATTGAAGCCAGAGATAGATGCTATTACGGCAAAATATAAAACAGACCAGCGACCAGAAGCACAACTAGAGATGCAAAAAGAAATGTCTGCCATATATGCAAAACATGGCACCAATCCTTTTGCTATGTTGTCAGGCTGTGTCCCTTTACTTTTACAAATGCCCATCTATATTGGTTTATATTATGCCATTAGAGAGTCTTCAGCAATAGCAACGCATAGTTTCTTATGGTTTGAGTTAGGACAGACAGATATAATATTAGCTATTATCACAATTATTCTTTATGTACTGCAAGCTAAAATAAGTACGCTTCATCTAGATAATAGTCAACAACAAATGAAGTTCATATTATATGTAACACCTATTATGATGTGTTTTGTTGTCTTTATTATGCCTTCTGCGTTGGTGTTGTATTGGGCTGTAGGCGTTCTATTTTTAATTGCACAAACGATATTCCTTAAGCGTTTAAGCTAATTGTACGAAAAACAGCCAATTGACAGATGTCGATTAGCTGTTTTTTATCGTTTTTGGCCATTAGTTTTCAATTAAAAAGCCGCTGTCCCGCAGTGCTTGCTCTGCACAATCAAGCATTGCTGTCGTTGGTGCAACGAGGGTGTGCAAATGAGTACCATCTGTCAGTGCAGATAAGTACATCGCTTGTTCTTCAGCAACTTTTTGTAAAAATTGCTTCACTTCAAGTCGATTACTCACATGAATGGACGCTGTTAAATCCCCGTACACCCCATGTTCAATAATAACGTTTTTTACCATTACTCCACAATCAACAATCGCAAATAATTCTTCTTCTGTTTGTGCAGGGGTATGTTGGCAAGCTACAATGCGTTCGTATAATGGCGTAGATTCTTTAGGCATGTAGACATAGCCTTGACTTGTCGCTAAAATAGGTTCGTTACGTGCTTTTAGTAATGTCATGTCGGTTACAATCACTTGTCGTGATACGTTAGCCACTTTAGCTAATGCAGTGCCTGTAATCGGTGTATCAGCTTCTCGTAGTAACTCCATAATTTTTGCTCTTCGTTGCTCACCAAGTAGTTTTTTTGTCATACGTACTCACTCCTTGCATAAAGATATTGTATCACGAAATGGCTATGTAATCAGTCGAGCATTCGTTCGCTAATATGCTATAATTTAAACCATGATATGAAATGAGGGACGACAAATGTATGATTATATAAAAGGTAGAATCGACCGCATTACACCAGAGTATATTGTAATTGATAATCAAGCAATAGGTTATCGTGTGTTCACGCCAAATTCGTATGCATTCACTTCCCATAAGGAGGAGAGCATCATTTATGTACATCTTCATGTGAGAGATGATGCACACTTATTATTTGGTTTTCAATCGCTTGATGAACGCGAATTATTTCGCAAACTAATTCAAGTATCAGGCATTGGGCCTAAAGGGGCTTTAGCGATATTAGCTACAGGTAATCCTGTGCAAGTAATGACAGCGATTGAGAATGAGGATGAAACGTATTTAGTTAAATTTCCAGGTGTAGGTAAGAAAACAGCCCGTCAAATCATTTTAGATTTAAAAGGCAAGTTAGGTGCATTACTTGATAATGTAGAGATGGCAAGCGCACCAGACGAACTGCCATTATTTGAAGATAGCACAGTTAATCATGCCTTAGAAGACGCATTGTTAGCTTTAGCGACATTAGGTTATTCCGAGCGTGAATTAAAGAAAATCCGCCCACAATTGGAACAATCTACAGATTTGTTAACGACGGATGATTACATGAAAAAAGCGTTAACATTGCTACTCATGTAAGGAGGGAAAGATATGCAAAATCATTTAACAACAAATGAATCAACAGACTTTGATGAGCAATTTGAATTTTCATTGCGCCCACAAAAATTAGCCCAATATATTGGGCAAGCTCAAGTGAAAAAAAACTTATCAGTGTTTATTGAGGCAGCTCGTCAACGCGGGGAATGTTTAGACCATGTGTTGTTATATGGTCCTCCAGGCTTAGGTAAAACAACTTTAGCAGCTGTTATTGCGAATGAGATGGGTGTTAACTTTCGTATGACAAGCGGTCCAGCTATTGAAAGACCAGGTGATTTAGCAGCGATTCTAAACGGTTTAGAACCAGGTGATGTCTTATTTATTGATGAGATTCATCGTTTACCTCGCGCAATTGAAGAAGTATTATATCCAGCTATGGAGGATTTTTGTTTAGATATTGTAGTAGGGAAAGGACCAGAAGCTCGTAGTATAAGACTAGATTTACCTCCATTTACATTAATCGGTGCGACGACACGAGCAGGCGCATTATCTGCACCACTTCGCGACCGTTTTGGTGTATTATTACGTTTGGAGTATTACGACCAACAAGCGTTAACAGAAATTGTGCAACGTAGTGCTACAGTATTCGATGTTGTCATTGATCAAGCTGCTGCTGAAGAGATTGCGATGCGTTCTCGCGGTACGCCGCGTATTGTCAATCGTTTATTGAAGCGTGTGCGTGACTTTGCACAGGTATTAGGCGATGGCGCGATTACATCTGAATTATCTCACCAAGCATTGGAGTTATTACAAGTGGATGTTAAAGGGCTAGATCATATCGATCGTAAATTATTAGAAAGTATTATTGAACGTTTCCGTGGAGGTCCTGTTGGTTTAGACACAATATCTGCCTCTATTGGTGAGGAGGCCCTAACAATTGAAGATGTCTACGAGCCTTATTTGCTTCAAATAGGTTTCATTCAACGTACGCCAAGAGGACGTATAGCAACACCATTAGCTTATGAACACTTTGGCTATGAGATACCAGAATAAATTTAAATAAAAGGAAGTACATGATGATGAAAGTGGAAGATTTTGATTTTGAATTGCCAGAGCAATTAATTGCACAAACACCTTTACTAGACCGCACAGCAAGTCGTTTATTACTCGTTGATCCAGATACAACGCATGTTGAGCATGCACAGTTTCCAGCCATTATCGATGAGCTAGAGTCAGGTGACTGCCTTGTATTAAATGATACGCGTGTTTTACCTGCACGTTTGATGGGTGTGAAAGAAGAGACAGGTGCACATGTTGAAGTATTATTATTAAAACAAACAAAAGATGATGAGTGGGAAACGCTAGTTAAGCCCGCTAAGCGTGTAAAAGTAGGTACAATAGTAACTTTTGGTGAGGGATTATTAACAGCTACTTGTACAGCAGAATTGGCCCACGGTGGTCGTAAGTTTGTATTCCGATACGAAGGTATCTTTTATGAGATTTTAGAGCAACTAGGCGAAATGCCATTACCACCTTATATCCGTGAAAAGTTAGATGACCAAGATCGTTATCAAACAGTTTTTGCTAAAGAGAGAGGTTCAGCAGCAGCCCCAACAGCTGGATTACATTTTACAGATGCTATATTAGATAAACTGCGTGCTAAAGGCGTACAAGTAACATTCATTACATTGCATGTAGGTTTAGGTACATTCCGTCCAGTAAGTGTGGATTCGATTGAAGAGCATGAAATGCATGCAGAATTTTATAGTGTAAGTGAAGAGACAGCGCAAATCATTAACAAGACAAAACAAAAAGGTGGTAAAGTAGTGGCTGTTGGTACGACATCGACACGCACGCTTGAGACCATTGGGTCAAAATATCAAGGTGAGATTAAAGCCGAAGAAGGTTGGACATCTATATTTATTTATCCGGGATATCAATGGACGGTTGTGGATGGTTTGTTAACAAATTTTCACTTACCTAAGTCTACATTAGTCATGTTAGTAAGTGCATTAGCAAGTAAAACAACTATCATGCATGCGTATCAAGTAGCTGTACATGAACAATATCGATTTTTTAGTTTTGGTGATGCAATGTTTATTCGTCCAAAGAGAAAGGAAATAAAATAATGACAAAACAAGCCGTATGGTATGAACATATTAAAACTTGTAAGCAAACAGGTGCGCGTTTAGGCATCGTCCATACGCCACATGGCTCTTACGAAACACCAACTTTTATGCCTGTAGGTACACAAGCTACAGTAAAAACAATGTCTCCAGAAGAATTAAAAGAAATGAAAGCAGGTATCATTTTATCAAATACGTACCATTTATGGTTGCGTCCAGGCAATGATATTGTAAAAGAAGCTGGTGGCTTGCATAAATTTATGAATTGGAATGGCCCTATTTTAACCGATTCAGGAGGGTTCCAAGTATTTAGTTTAAGTAAGTTTCGTAAAATAGAAGAAGAAGGCGTTCACTTCCGCAATCATTTAAATGGGGATAAATTATTTTTAAGCCCTGAAAAAGCAATGGAGATTCAAAATGATTTAGGTTCTGATATTATGATGGCATTTGATGAATGCCCTCCATATCCTGCAACTTATGAATACATGTTGAAATCGGTAGACCGTACGACAAGATGGGCTAAACGTTGTAAAGAAGCTCATAAAAATACAGAGAATCAAGCATTGTTTGGCATTGTACAAGGCGGCGAATATGAGGACTTGCGTCAACGCTCTGCAAAAGCATTAGTGGCATTGGATTTCCCAGGTTATGCGATTGGAGGCTTATCTGTAGGTGAGCCAAAAGATATAATGTACCGCGTTTTAGAACAGACGACGCATTTATTACCTGAAGATAAACCACGTTATTTAATGGGGGTTGGATCACCAGATGCTCTAATCGAGGGAGCCATTAGAGGGATTGATATGTTTGACTGCGTATTGCCAACACGTATTGCACGTAATGGTACATTGATGACGTCAGAGGGACGCTTAGTAGTGAAAAATGCTAAATATGAGCGTGATTTCACACCAATCGACCCAACGTGTGATTGCTATACCTGTAAAAATTATACACGTGCTTATGTTCGTCATTTAATACGTACTGATGAAACTTTTGGTTTGCGTTTAACGTCATATCATAACTTGCGTTTCTTAATTCGTTTAATGGAGCAAGTACGTCAAGCAATTCGTGAAGATCGTCTAGGCGACTTCCGCAATGAGTTCTTTGAAAAATATGGGTTAAACAAAGAAAACGCAAAAAATTTCTAACAATTGTCGCTTTTTACGTAAGGTTTATACTATACTTATTGAGTGAACTTGTCATAAAGAGGTGAAAATGAAATGAGTCAACAATTAGTCGGTTTGATTCCGATTGTTTTAATGTTTGTTGCAATGTGGTTTATTTTAATCCGCCCTGCAAAAAAACGTCAACAACAAACGATGCAAATGCAAAATAATCTACAACGTGGCGATGAAATCGTTACGATTGGTGGTTTACATGGCACAATCGATGCAATTGAAGATACAACAGTATATCTTGTATTAGCAGATGGCACGCGTCTAAAGTTTGAGCGTCAAGCTATTGGCCGTGTATTAAAAGATGAAGTGTAAAGCGTGATTTTTTAGGGAAGAGTGTTCATAGAGAACGCTCTTTTTGTTTTTTAGTAAACATTTGGATAAAAAGCTACGATAACATGAATAGAGGGAGGGAGATAGATGTCACATACACGGTATGAAGAAGTATTACCTGCACTTGAAACAAAGGTAGCAGACTTACAAACGTTGAGTGGAATTTGCCTGTCCCCACAGGCGTTATGGGCGTATTGTTTGCAATGTGTATGGTATAATATCTCACCACAAGCGCTGCCTATTCATAAAGTAGTGGCGCAAATTTTTGCGATCCAACCTGCTGATTTGCAAGTATCTGAGCGACGCATCGGTTTTGCAGAAGTGACACCAGAGGAATTAGCTGTACTACACGCAAATCTCCATGAGCAATAATGAGATTTGACAGAGAACGCAACCTGTTTCATAATATTAGTGTTGCGCTTTTTTAGCGTGTAATAGGAACGAATTGAATGCTCGCATTTGCGAGTCATCGTGTACATAATGTTTGCGCACGACACTTGAGGAGGATTTAATCATGAAAGTAAAAAGTCGTATCCTTGCGTTTTTAGTAGTAGTAGTTGTATTAGCAGGCACTATGGCATTTACAACGCAGGATGTACTGAAAAACATTCGCTTAGGATTAGATCTACAAGGTGGTTTTGAAGTTCTGTATGATGTTGAAACACTTGATGGCAAAAAAGTAAATCAAGAAGATGTTAAAAACACAACAGATGCTTTAAGTCGCCGTGTAGACAAAATGGGTGTAAGCGAACCTAGTATTCAGGTGGAAGGAAATAATCGTATTCGCGTGCAATTAGCGGGTGTGGAAGATCAGGAGACTGCGCGTGAAATGTTGTCAACATCAGCGAACTTAACGTTCCGTGATGTGGAAGATAATATTTTACTTGATGGTAACGATCTTAAGCAAAATGGCGCTAAAGCGACTTTTCATGGAGAAACGAATCGACCAATTGTTACTCTGACATTGAAAGATGCAGAAAAATTTGGTGAGATTACAACGAAAATTAGTCAAAAGCCTTCTGGTCAAAACTTACTCGTTGTTTGGATGGACTTTGAAGAAGGCGTCGATTCTTATGCTGCCGAATCTCAAAAGCCAGACCCACGTTATGTGTCAGCAGCAGCAGTAAGTAAGCCTTTAAACACAACCGATGTTATGATTGAAGGTGGCTTCTCTGTAGAAGAGACACAAAACTTTGCTAATATTTTAAATGCGGGTTCATTACCTGTAAAAATGACGGAAGTATTTTCAACCTCTGTTGGTGCACAGTTTGGTGAACAAGCGTTAAAGAGCACCGTGTTTGCAGGCGTAGCAGGTGTGTTAGCTATTTTCGCCTTTATGTTATTGTATTACCGTTTGCCAGGCTTAATCTCAATTATTACACTAACTGTATTCACGTACCTTGTATTGATTGTCTTTAATGGCATCAATGCCGTCCTTACATTGCCAGGTATTGCAGCGATTGTATTAGGGATTGGTATGGCGGTCGATGCTAATATTTTGACAGCCGAGCGAATAAGAGAAGAATTACGTGTAGGTCACAGTGTGAAGCAAGCTTTCCAGTTAGGTTCTAAACAATCGTTATCTGCTATCATAGATGCGCAATTAACGACATTATTAGTTGCTGCTGTATTGTATGCTTTTGGGGCAAGCTCAGTAAAAGGTTTTGCTACCATGTTAATTATTAGTATTTTATTAAGCTTTATTACAGCTGTGTGGGGCTCACGTATTTTACTAAACCAATTAGTGTTAAGTGGTTACTTTAATAGCCCAGGTTTATATGGTATTTCAAAATCAAAACAACATGACTTATCCGAAAATTTAACAACAATTGATTTAACAACGAAGTTTGACCGCATCGACTTTGTTGGTAATCGTAAAAAGTTTTATAGCTTCTCATTACTTATTTTAGTTGTCGGGATTATTGCTATAGGTATATTCCGATTGAACTTAGGTATTGACTTCTCAAGTGGTACTCGTGTTGATATTGTAAGTGACAAAGAAGTAACAAAAGAGGAGATCTCGCAATTTATTGATAAGATTGGTCATCCTTCTGATGATATTGTAATTTCAGGCGATAAGAAAAATATTGGTGTAGTACGTTACACAGAAGATTTTTCTAAGCAAGAAACATTACAATTTAAAAAAGATGTAAGTGCAAAATATGGGGAAGAACCTTCGGTGAGTAACGTATCGCCAACGGTTGGTAAAGAACTTGTAAAAAATGCTATTTATGCGCTTAGTGTCGCGGCAATTGGTATTTTGATTTATGTAGCGATCCGTTTTGAGTGGCGCATGGGTGTTGGTACGATTGTGTCATTGTTACATGATGTATTTTTAATTGTAGCGATCTTTAGTATTTTCCGCTTAGAAGTGGATATTACATTCATTGCGGCAGTATTAACGATTGTTGGTTACTCCATTAATGATACGATTGTTACATTTGACCGTATTCGCGAAAACTTAAATGCATTTGATGAAGTGAAAGATAAAGAAGTACTTGCTACGATTGTTAATAAATCATTGCGTCAAACGATGGGACGCTCTGTAAACACAGTATTGACTGTCATTATCGTTGTAGTGGCATTATTAGCCTTTGGTGCACCTTCTTTAACCAACTTCTCTATCGCATTGCTAGCCGGTTTAATTACAGGAATTTACTCATCTATCTGTATTGCGGCACAAGTATGGTATTCATTGAAAATTCGTGAAATGGATAAATCAGGTGGTAAATTGAAGAAGAAAGAGAAAAAGCAATGGGGTACAGACGAACCTACTGTCTAATCCTTCATACAGTGGCATATAAAAATAGCAGATGCTATTTTTATATGCTGCTTTTTTATTTATAAACATGAAAACCATGTTACAATTTGACATGTAATACACATAATTAGAGTAAGGAGTGATTAAGGATGAAGGAAAATAAAAGTGGATTAAAGTCACAACTCTCCTTAGTAGCAGGTTTAGTCTTTGCTATTATCATCGCGATTTTTGCTATTTTAAATGTAGATAAAGTACCTGTTAGCTATGTTTTTGGCAAGGCAGAATGGCCATTAATACTCGTGATTTTAGGTTCAGCTTTAATTGGTTTTATGATTAGCTTATCTTTCTCTGTCGTAAAAATGTATGGTAATAAGCGAACAGTTACTCATCTTACGAAAACGTTGAAACATAAAGAGGAGCTTATTGGCAAACAACAAGAGCAATTAAAGCACCTTGAACATGAGCTGAAAGAAGCGAAAAAGAACATATCAACTGCACAGTCTGTTACGAATAGCGACATCTAATATAGAACCGCGCATTTGCGCGGTTCTTATACATTTTAAAACACTTAGAAGAAAGTATGGTGGAAAGATGGAAAAACGATGGATCATTGAAAGACAAAATCAACAACTTGTTACGCAATTACAGGATGAATTCGCTTTGTCAGCCATTACAGCTAAAATTTTAGTAGCAAGAGGTTATACAACGAGTGAGCAAGTGAAAACCTTTTTATCCGCACAACCTGTTGTACATGACCCATTGTCAATGCATGGCATGCAAGAAGCTGTAACACTTATTGAAGAAGTCATAGCTGAAGGCGGATTTATTCGCGTATATGGTGACTATGATACGGGTGCGACACGTTTCTAAGTGAAAAGCTTAGACACTAGGGAGTCGCTTAATATCCTTAGGAGAACTGATTTCTTGATAGGTGGAATGAAGGAGTAACGCCCTGAAACGCCTACTCTGATACTCCGACATGCTTTCACTAAGGTTAAATAGTAAAGTATGAAGCTCGGTGAAGTCGGCAGAGAGATACCGTAAAGTTTCTTTCAATTTTTGTTATAGGTTGAAAGTGAGAATGAAAGCTGTCTAGCGGTAGATGGTGTATCCTATATGCCGGGAGTCCATAAAATATCTATGGTTAGAATGTGCTGCACAAGCACTGACGAATCTCTGAATGTACGGGTCTAGACGTAGACATTGTAGAAATGCAATGGGTGGTAATGCCATCGTATGTGTGGGTGAGTAAGAATCTGCAGTTATGAAAATCCATAACTTGTTACAGGCAAGTTCAAGCATACAGGACTATAGGAGAAACCTAAGGATATATGTAAGGATAAAGAAATCGGAACGTGGAAAGCGAAGGATGTGGAGGTATTAACCTACCGCTGAAACAGTTCAGTATATAAAAGGAAAATTTCTATTAAAACTGATTAACCTTTCGTGAGAGTGGAGCCATAGTACCATTGAAACCGTGATAATAAGCGGTGGAGGGATAGGCTCTAGTCGGAACTTTCAAAGACTTATAAGTGCATAACAATATCACAGATTCGAGTATGACTAAGAGAATCACCACTTGAGAAAGGGGTTGATGTCTGTGGCAAATTCACGAATCGTAAAACATGTTAAAAAGTCCAAACTAAGAAATGCGGAATATTACAGTATGCAAGCAACGTTTGATATGCTGTATGACCAAAGTAAAAATGGTAGTAATTTCAAAAACTTAATGAACATCATTAGTTCCACTGAGAACATTAAGTTAGCGTATCGTAATATTAAGAAAAACACAGGTAGCAAAACGGCTGGCGTAGACGGTCGGACTATTGAACATGTTTCGAAGCTATCTGAAGATAACTTTGTTCGTTATGCAAGAAATAAACTTAAAGATTACAAACCGAAAGCGGTTAGACGAGTTGAAATACCAAAGCCTAATGGGAAAATAAGACCTCTCGGAATCCCAGCAATTTGGGATAGAATAGTTCAACAATGTATTTTACAAATTCTTGAACCGATTGCAGAAGCAAAATTTTCTGGACGAAGCCATGGTTTCAGACCAAATCGTTCAGTAGAAAATGCAATTGCCCAAACGTACCGATTAATGCAAAACTCAAAAATGTCATATGTAATTGATATCGATATTAAAGGGTTTTTCGATAACGTCTCACATGAAAAACTTTTAAAGCAAATGTGGACAATGGGTATTAGGGATAAGAATTTAATTTCGATTATTTCTAAAATGCTAAAAGCCAAAATCAAAATGCCAAATGGTCAAATGATTGACAACGACAAAGGTACACCTCAAGGAGGAATTCTCTCTCCTTTGTTATCAAATATCGTTCTTAATGAATTAGACCAATGGATTGAAAGTCAGTGGGAAAAGATTCCTGTATTTGAAGAAAAAATAGTTATCCATAAAGATAGAGGGAATTCTACGGATAAAGGGAATCAATACAAATATCTAAAGAAAACGAGGCTTAAAGAATGTTACATTGTTCGATATGCTGATGATTTCAAAATATTTTGTAGCAATCTGAATCATGCAAAGCGACTTTTTATCGCAGTACAAAAATGGCTGAAAGATAGACTAGGCTTAGAAGTCAGTGAAGAAAAATCGAAAATTGTAAATTTAAAAAAGAACTATTCGGAATTTCTAGGATTTAAAATGAAACTTATACCAAAAGGTGAAAAGTGGATTGTGAAAAGTCACATGTGCGATAAAGCAATACAACGCACGAAGGATAACCTAAAAGAAATTATTAATGGCATCCGATATGATAGTGGCTCGAACGACCAAGCAAGAAAAATAGCATTATACAACTCAACTGTAATCGGCCTTCATCAATACTTCCGAATTGCCACAATGATTTCCGAAGATATGGGAAACATTGCATACGAGGTCAATGCAAATTTAAAAGACCACCGAATGAAACGGCGAATTAAAAAGATAGGTGTTATTTCATCGGACTTTATTAAAAAGGAATATGGAAAAAGCAAACAGTTAAGATTCATTTCCAAAGCACCATTTCTTCCGATAGGCTATATTAAACATAAAAGTCCTATGATGAAACGAAATGTGGTTAATGCATATACAAAGGAAGGCAGAGAAGAAATTCATAAAAATCTGTCTACTATTGATATAGGGGTATTACGTTTCCTAATGGAACACCCTATACCACAGAGAAGTATTGAATATAACGATAATCGCATTGCATTATATTGTGCTCAAAAAGGGAGATGTCATGTAACAGGGATTGAATTGAATCCGATGACGATACATTGTCATCATAAAGTACCACGGTTAGAAGGTGGTACTGACGAATACAAAAATCTCTGTGTAGTAGACAAAGACATTCATATCTTAATCCATGCAAAAGATGAAGAAGTAATTAATAAGTATATGACCTTAATAACGGATAATAAAATGTTAAATAAATTAAATACGCTACGAAAGAAATTAGAATTAGAACCACTAACAATTTAATTTGGACATTTAGAAGTTAAACAGTATACGTGAATTGTGTTAAGTTATGTAGATTACAAAAGTTTTGAACGTTTTCGATGGAACGCCGTGTGAGGTGAAAGTCTCACGCACGGTGTGAAGTGGGGGAAAAGCTGGAGATAACTTCAAAGGTTTACCTATCACTATATGGTATTACAAGTACAACGGTATTAGTCAGCGCTTTACGTGATCAAGGTGCAGAAGTAGATTACGTTATACCTAATCGCTTTATCCATGGCTATGGCCCGAATGAACAGTTGTTTAGAGAGGCTTATGCGGATGGTGTTTCATTATTAATTACAGTAGATAATGGGATTGCTGGTGTTCAAGAGGTAAAGGTGGCAAAAGAATTAGGCTTAAAAGTAATTATTACTGACCATCATGAACCAGGAGAGGCATTACCAGATGCAGATGTCATATTACATCCACGTATACCAGAAGGGCATTATCCATTTGGCGAGCTAGCAGGTGTTGGTGTTTCATTTAAATTAGCACATGCTTTGTATAAGGTTTTTCCAACACATCTCGTTGCGCTAGTAGCACTTGGTACAGTAGCCGATTTAGTACCATTAGTGGATGAGAATAGGACGCTTGTTAAACAAGGATTAGAACAATTACAGCAAAGTGATGCGTATTGGTTACGAGCATTTTGTGAAGTGGCACAAGTTGAACAAAGTAAAATTGATGAAGATACGTTAGGCTTTCAATTTGCACCTCGTTTAAATGCTGTTGGTCGGCTACAAGATGCAGTGCCAGGTGTTGACTTTTTGTTAAGTGAAAGCTTGGAAGAAGCAAAGCATTTAGCTCACTTATTGGATGATTGTAATCAGGAACGTAAGGCAATTGTACAACGTATTACAGATGAGGCTATCGCACAGGTTGAAGCAGAAGAAAGGCTGCAACAAGCACGTGTACTTGTAGTTACAGGAGAAGACTGGAATGCAGGTGTTGTCGGGATTGTTGCCTCTCGATTAGTAGAGCGATTTTATAAACCCACAATTGTACTCGGTATTGACGAAGCTAAACAGACAGCTAAAGGTTCAGCACGTAGCATAGCAGGTTTTAACTTATACGAAGCGTTAGCAAAAAATGCGGCATTACTTACACATTTTGGTGGGCATCCTATGGCAGCAGGGATGACATTGCCCGCTGAAAATGTAGAGACCTTATTTACACATTTAAATGAGCAAGCTCAAAGTTTAACAGAAGAGCAACTAACACCCGTAATCCATATTGATATTGCATTGACCATTGATGACATCACGATTGAAGCGATTGAGCAAGTACGTATGTTAGCACCGTTTGGTACAGCTTTTCCAAAACCAACATACGCTTTAGAGAAAGCAGTTGTAGCTGATATGCGCAAAATTGGTCAACATCAAAAGCATTTAAAGATGACATTAGAAAGCAATGGGCAAACCTTAGATACCATTGGCTTTAATAATGCACATTACTATGATGAAATTACTTATCAAACACCTATTTCACTTGTAGGTGACTTGCAAATTAATGAATGGCAGGGACGTAAAAAGCCCCAGTTTTTGTTGCGTGACATTCAAATTAATACGTGGCAACTTTTTGATGTTCGAGGGATTACACAAACAGCACGCTGGGCCTCGACTGTAGCTGCAAATAGTATAGGTATTGCCTTTCATGAGACGACATTGCACTATTTTGATACATTATTGTCGATGGACCTACAATTAGCGGAACAGGTGCATGAGGCGGAGGCTGTTGTATTATTGGATGTGCCACCTTCTGAAGAAGCATTAATTACTTGTTTACAACGTTTACAACCTAAAAAGGTATATGCACATTTCCATGCGCCAAAAGATACGTATTTTAATGCCTTGCCAACGAGAGAACAATTTGCTTGGTATTATAAATTTTTAAATAAAAGACCAAACTTTGCCCTGAAACAGCATATGACACAGCTTGCGACACATATGGGATGGCAAGTTGACACAATTAAATTTATGACAAAGGTGTTTTTTGAACTTGGTTTTGTTAAAATAGACAATGGACTGACTACGGTTGTAACAGGTGCAATAAAAACACCATTAGAACAAGCACCGTCGTACCAACAACGCTTGACACAAATCGCATTAGAGCAACAATTTGTTTATGCACCATATGCAGCATTAAAACAATGGTTTGATGACAACGTTTACTAAAAGAGTGATGTTTCTTAGGGAGGAACAAAGAAATGAATTTGAAAGAGTATATTACGATTGTTGATGGATGGCCGAAAGAAGGCATTAGTTTTAAAGATATTACAACCATTATGGATAATGGCCCTGCTTATAAATATGCAACTGATCAAATTGTAAGCTATGCACAAGAAAAGGGCGCTGAGTTAATTGTTGGTCCTGAGGCTCGTGGCTTTATTATGGGTTGTCCAGTAGCCTACGCATTAGAGATTGGCTTTGCGCCTGTACGTAAAGAAGGCAAGCTACCTCGTGAAGTTGTACGTGCAGAATATGGTTTAGAATATGGCAAAGATGTACTAACTATGCATAAAGATGCTGTTAAGCCAGGGCAGAAGGTTATGATTGTGGATGACTTATTAGCTACTGGTGGCACAGTAGAGGCAACGATTCGTCTCATAGAATCTATGGGGGGTATTGTTGTAGGATGCGCCTTTTTAATTGAGTTAGAAGAATTGCATGGTCGCGATAAAATTGGCGATTATGATGTGAAAACGCTTATTCAATATGATGTATAATTTATAAATGTAAAAAGCAGATGATGGCATGTTTCCTTACTATCATCTGTTTTTATTTTATTTCGTAAAATTGACAAATGAAACCAATGGAATTGTTACGCTCCCCTTTACAATGTCCCATGCTTTTCTATACAATGTACTGTAACGATAAATCTGAAAATACTGAGAGAACAAGGTGAATTGATATGGCAAAAGAGCAAATAATGACACCAGAAGATGTGTTTACAAAAGTTCGAAATTATATGAATGAAGAAAATGTAGCATTTGTGGAAAAGGCATATGAAGTGGCAAGAGATGCCCATAAAGAGCAATTTCGTAGCTCTGGTGAACCATACATCATTCACCCTGTACAAGTCGCAGGTATTTTAGCTGACTTAGAGATGGACCCAGCAACAGTGGCTGCAGGTTTTTTGCATGATGTTGTTGAAGATACGGAGGTTACGAGGGACGATTTAGTGGCTACTTTTGGTGAGGAGGTAGCATTGTTAGTTGATGGCGTAACAAAGTTAGGTAAAATAAAATATTTATCTAAAGAAGAGCAACAAGCCGAAAATCACCGAAAAATGTTCATTGCTATGGCTCAAGATATACGTGTTATTTTAATTAAGTTAGCAGACCGCTTACATAATATGCGTACATTAAAACATTTACCCGCTGAAAAACAACGTCGCATCTCTAAAGAAACGTTAGAGATCTTTGCACCACTTGCACATCGTTTAGGGATATCAACCGTAAAATGGGAATTAGAAGATACAGCGCTACGTTATTTGAATCCGCAACAATACTACCGCATTGTGAGTTTAATGAAAAAGAAACGTAATGAACGAGAAGCCTATTTAGATAATATTGTTGATGAGATTAAGTCACAGTTAGCGGAAGTGGCTATTGATGCTGATATTTATGGTCGTCCAAAACATATTTATAGCATTTATCGCAAAATGGTGTTACAGGAAAAACAATTTAATGAAATTTATGATTTATTAGCCGTGCGTATTTTAGTAGATAGCATTAAGGATTGTTATGCGGTGTTAGGTATTGTGCATACCTTATGGAAGCCAATGCCAGGTCGCTTTAAAGATTATATTGCGATGCCCAAACAAAATCTTTATCAATCGCTACACACTACTGTCATTGGACCTTATGGTGACCCATTAGAAGTTCAAATTCGGACGAAAGAGATGCACCGTATTGCGGAGTACGGGATTGCCGCTCACTGGGCATATAAAGAAGGTAAAAAAGTAGAATCTGATAAAGAGAATGTAGATCAAAAGTTAACATGGTTCCGTGAAATATTAGAGTTCCAAAATGAATCTTCTAACGCAGAAGAGTTTATGGAGTCTTTAAAATTTGACTTATTCTCAGACATGGTTTACGTCTTTACCCCAAATGGTGATGTGATTGAATTACCAGCAGGCTCAGTGCCAATCGACTTTGCCTACCGTGTTCACTCCGAGGTGGGTAACCGTACAATTGGGGCTAAAGTAAATGGGAAGATGGTACCGCTAGATACCCCATTAAAAACGGGCGATATTATTGAGATTTTAACCTCTAAACAGTCATTTGGGCCAAGTAGAGATTGGGTTAAAATTGCACAATCCTCACAAGCAAAAAATAAAATTAAACAATATTTTAAAAAGCATGTGCGTGAAGAAAGCATTGAAAAAGGTAAGGATATGGTTGAAAAAGAAATTAAAGCACAAGACTATGACCATAAAGAAGTCCTATCTAATGAAAATATTAAACGTGTATGTGAAAAATTAAATTATACTAATGCAGATGACTTATATGCAGCCGTTGGGGTTAATGGGATTACAGCATTACAAGTTGTTAATCGCTTAGCGGAAAAAATTCGTAAAGAACGAGAACAAGAAGAAGCATTAGAAAAAATCGAAAAGAAAATGAAAAATCCTACGTCGCCAAAAACAACAGAATCAGGTGTTGTGGTTAAAGGCATTGATAATATGTTGATTCGACTTTCACGTTGTTGTACGCCTGTGCCAGGTGACGAGATTGTTGGCTTTATTACAAAAGGACGAGGTGTATCTGTTCACCGTGCAGACTGCCCAAATGTCTCACATGAAGAACAAGAGCGTTTGATTGATGTTTCATGGCAAGAGGAAGTGCCAACACGTAAAGAATATCCTGTCGATATTGAAATATCAGCATTTGACCGTCCAGGTATTTTAAATGAAGTCATGCATACCGTAAGTGATGCCAAAACTAATATATTGGCGGTAAGTGGTAAAGCAGATCGCGAAAAACTAGCTACTATGCATTTGAAAATAGCGATTGCGGATACTGCACATTTACAACGCGTTGTAGAGAAAATTAAGCAAATTCCTGATATTTATACCGTACAACGTGTCATTAATTAATAGAAAGAGGCTTAGACGTAATGAAAGTAGTATTACAGCGCAGTAAGGCCGCTTCTGTAGCGGTTAATGGTGAAGTTAAAGGTGCTATTACTAAAGGTTATGTATTATTAGTGGGCATTACAGCAGACGATACGACAGACGATGTCACATATGCTGCTCGCAAAATTGCTGCTATGCGTCTTTTTGAAGACGCAGAAGGAAAAATGAATTTAGCCATAGATGCCGTACAAGGCCAAATTTTATCGATTTCACAATTTACCTTGTATGCAGATACAAAGAAAGGCAACAGACCAAGCTTTATTCAAGCAGCTCCACCAGCAATTGCAAAGCCAATGTGGGAGTCATTTAATGACGCGCTGCGTGCACATGGTTTGCAAGTTGAGACAGGTGTGTTTGGTGCTATGATGGATGTTACCCTTGTTAATGATGGGCCTGTCACCATTATTTTAGATACGAAAAATCGTTGACGTTATTATACATGTATAGCGCATACAGTGTTGCTTTTTTCTGAAATGGGTTAAAAAAGTGGTAGAAGGGTATTTTCCCTCTACCACTTTTTCTTTGTTAAGTGAGTGATATAGTATTTCACTTGAAATATTGCAAGATACCATTATAAATGCCTAGTGTAGCCTGTTCTCTAAATTGAGCAGATGTAATATATTGTTCTTCAGCAGGGTTTGTTAAAAAGCCTAGTTCAATTAATACAGCTTCTTGGCGATTTTCACGTACGACATAATAATTACCAGGTTGCACACCACGATCTACTAAATTCGTTTTAGGTGTTAAATTGTCATGTATGGTTTTGGCTAAGTTGTATTGATTATCATTAAAGTAATACGTGGTAGAGCCTGTGATTGCATTATTTTCATTCGCATCATAATGAAGACTAATGAAAGCATCAGCACTCGTTTGATGCGCAATGCTCACACGTTTACGCAACGTAACATATTCATCACTCTCACGCGTCATAACAACGGTAGCACCTGCTGCCTGTAATTTTTGCGATAATAAAGTTGCTGTTTTTAAGGTCACGTCTTTTTCATCTGTGCCTCGGTACCCTGTCGTACCTCTATCTTCACCACCATGCCCAGCATCAATAACGATCGTTTTTCCACTTAGTACCCCTTTTTGACCTGAACTGTGAGATTTGATAGGCTCATTTGCTGTTCTGGTCGTTTGTGGCTGTTGTTCTGTTGACACAATCCAATTGGCAATATAACCGTTAGAGCCATCTGTCATTTGAATTTCATACCAGTCGCCAGCAGCGCCAACAATAGGGTATTGTTCACCAGCATCTACACTTGTCAAAATTGTACTATTGGTAGACGCTTCAGTTCGTACATTAGTGTTGTTATAAATGACGGTGACTTTTTGATAAGCGGTTTCCTGACTCGTTTGTTGGTCTGAAAAGGAACCGTAAAAACTGTATAAATATGCAGAACCTTCGCCATAAGCAATTTCTACCCAGTTATCATGTCTTTGAATGACAGCAAATTGTTCGCCAAATTGGGCAGTACCTAGCTCAGCCCCATTTAAACTTGCCTCACTTCTAATGCGTAAGGCTTCAACTTGAACAGTAAAGACATCATTTGTGGACACTTTTTGAGCACTTTTGTTCGCATCTTTTAATGCAACATAATCTTTGGATACCCAGCCAATTTGCTCATTCCATTTAATTTGTATCCATCCATCTTGTTCCTTTAAGGCAGTAGCTTGGTCACCTGTATACATTTGTGCCATAATAGTTGCTGAAAAATTAGGTTCTAAACGTACATTTAAGCGATCTGCTTGAGATACTACGATTTTAGGTGAAGCTTTACTCGTATCATCAGCAGGCTTAACGAGCCAGTTAGCGAGCCAACCTTCATATTGGTCTGTCTGAACTTTAATCCAATCGCCTTCAACTGCAATAGTAGTCAAAGGTGTACCACTCTTAACTGTTGTAATTACAGGATACGATAACCCAGGACCTTCACGTAAGTTTGTATCAGCACTACCTACTGTTAAATCAGCATTTGCAGCTTGAACAGTAGGCATATGGCTAGGAGGGAAGAACGTAATGAATAATGCAACCATAATGCCCCAAGCTTGCCATTTATAAAATTGTTTATACATGTTAGCCTCCTATTCATTTTGATAACATTTTATCATATTCCCTAAATAAGGTGCGAAATAACTTCGAGATAAAAAGTATTTAGAAAAGAGTTGACATTATGTAAGTAAGTGATTAAGATGTAGTGTATCTATAGCAAACACTTATGATTGAGCAAGTAGCGATACCACTATTGGTCAGAGAGAAGAAGACAAAGGCTGAAATCTTTTTCGCAATATGTATAGTGAACAACACTCAGGAGGTTCTTTAATGAAGTAGCAGTAGTTAAAGACGGTCACGACCCGTTATGTCGTTTGAGGTGGACAATACTATTGTCAACTAGGGTGGAACCGCGGAAGCAACAGCTCTCGTCCCTTGCATATGCAAGGGATGAGAGCTTTTTTTATTAAGGAGGAGTTAATATGAACTTTAAAGTACCACGTGGCACACAAGACATCTTGCCAGGGGAATCAGCAAAATGGCAGCGAGTAGAAGAGGTTATTCGTGAGTTATGTCGCGTATACCGTTATGATGAAATTCGTACACCAATATTTGAAAACACAGAATTATTTACACGCTCTGTCGGCGAAACAACAGATGTTGTTCAAAAAGAGATGTATACTTTTACAGACCGAGGTGATCGCTCACTTACGTTACGTCCAGAAGGCACAGCAGGGGTAGTACGTGCCTATGTTGAGCATAAAATGTTTGGCGTGCCAGACCAACCTGTAAAGTTATCATACATAGGCCCCATGTTTCGTTATGAGCGTCAGCAAGCAGGGCGTTACCGTCAGTTCGTACAGTTTGGCGTAGAAGCTATTGGCAGTGCTGACCCAGCGATTGATGCTGAAGTAATTGCACTAGCTATGGATATTTATGAAAAAGTAGGCTTAACAGATATTAAATTAGTGTTAAATTCTTTAGGTGATAAAACCACACGTGATAGTCACCGTTCAGCGTTAATTGCGCATTTTGAACCTTCTATTCATGAATTGTGTTCAGACTGTCAAAATCGATTACACAAAAATCCATTGCGTATTTTGGATTGTAAAAAGGACCATGAGCATCCACTAATGGCAACAGCTCCAGCATTGCCAGATTATTTAACCGATGAGGCACGTGCCTATTTCGAAGAAGTGAAAAAATATTTAGATGTGTTGAGCATCCCTTATGAGTTAGATGCTAATCTTGTGCGTGGGCTGGACTATTACAACCACACCACATTTGAGATTATGTCAACAGCTAGCGGTTTTGGTGCGATTACAACGCTATGTGGCGGAGGTCGCTATGATGGCTTAACATCAGAGCTTGGCGGGCCAGATGCACCAGGTATTGGCTTTGCATTAAGTATAGAGCGTTTATTGTTAGCACTAGAAGCAGAACAGAAAACATTGGATTTAAATAATCAACTCGATGTTTATATTATTGCAATGGATGCAGCAGCTAAAGTAAAAGCTGTGGAATTAACAAGCACATTCCGCACAAAAGATATTGCGACAGAAATTGATTATGTTAATCGCAAAATGAAAGCGCAAATGAAAGCAGCAGATCGTCAACATGCTAAATTCGTTATCATTCTAGGCGAGACAGAATTACAAGAGCAAGCAGCTACCGTAAAAAATATGACAACTGGCGAGCAACAAAAAGTTATATTTAGCGAATTAGTTACGTATTTACAATCACAGTTATAATTTTGGAGGGAATCATAAACATGGCAAAACGAACGCATGCATGTGGCTTATTAACAGAAGCTGAACAAGGACAAAAAGTAGTATTAAAAGGCTGGGTACAGCGCCGTAGAGATTTAGGTGGTTTGATTTTTATTGATTTACGCGACCGTGAAGGGATTATTCAAGTAGTGGTTAATCCAGAAACAGCGCCAGAAGCATTAAAAGTAGCAGAGAAAGTACGTAGTGAATATGTTTTAGAGATTGTAGGTGATGTGGTCTTACGTGATGCATCTCAAATTAATGCAAATGTACCTACAGGCAAAATTGAAGTTTTAGCAGAAAATATCAGCATTATTAACGAAGCAAAAACACCACCATTTGCGATTGAAGACCGCGTTGAGGTATCAGAAGAGTTACGCTTGAAATATCGTTATATTGATTTACGTCGACCAGCGATGTATGAAACATTTAAAATGCGTTCAGATGTGACACGTGCTATCCGAAATTTCTTACAAAATGAAGGTTTTTTAGAAGTCGAAACACCAATTTTAACGAAATCCACACCAGAAGGCGCTCGCGACTATTTAGTGCCTTCACGTGTACATGACGGAGAATTTTACGCATTGCCACAATCACCACAATTATTCAAACAATTATTGATGGTGTCTGGATTTGAAAAATATTTCCAAATTGCCCGCTGTTTCCGTGATGAAGATTTACGTGCCGACCGTCAACCAGAATTTACACAAGTTGATATTGAAACAAGTTTTTTAACAATGGATGAAATTATCGAAATGAATGAACGTCTCATTCAAACTGTGATGAAAGAAGTAAAAGGAATAGATATTCCTGTACCATTCCAGCGCATGCCATATGAAGAGGCCATGAGCCGCTTTGGTTCTGATAAGCCAGATGTGCGCTTTGGTTTAGAGCTTGTGCAATTATCACATGTAGTAAAAGATAGTGCCTTTAAAGTATTTGCTTCCGCTGTAGAGAATGGTGGCGAAGTAAAAGGGATTAATGTGAAGGGTGCCGCAGCTAACTTCTCACGCAAAGATATTGATGCATTAGGTGAGTTTGCTAGCGTATATGGTGCTAAAGGTTTAGCATGGTTAAAAGTGACAGATGAAGGTTTGAACGGACCTATCGCTAAATTCTTTGCCGATGGTGCAAGTGAGGCATTAATAGAAGCAATGCAAGCTGAACCTGGCGATTTATTATTATTTGTAGCTGACCACTCTCATATTGTAGCAGATGCATTAGGTGCATTACGCCTTAAGTTAGGTAAAGAATTACAATTAATTGATGAGTCAAGGTTCGCATTTTTATGGGTAACAGAATGGCCTTTACTGGAGTATGATGAAAAAGCAGGGCGTTATACAGCAGCCCATCACCCTTTCACACGCCCAACTGATCAAGATATAGCTTTAATGGAAACAGACCCAGCTCGCGTGCGTGCGGAAGCTTATGACATCGTATTAAATGGCTATGAATTAGGTGGCGGTTCACTGCGTATTTATGAGCGTGATTTACAAGAAAAAATGTTCCAATTGCTTGGTTTCTCTGAAGAGGAAGCTAAAGAACAATTTGGCTTCCTATTAGAAGCATTTGAGTATGGAGTACCACCACATGCAGGTATTGCTTTTGGTTTGGATCGTTTTGTCATGTTATTAGCAGGGCGTACGAATTTACGTGACACCATTGCTTTCCCTAAAACGGCAACAGCAAACTGCTTATTAACAAGTGCACCAAGTACAGTGGCAGAAGCTCAATTAGATGATTTACACATTAAAGTGAAATAATTTATTCTACGCTAAAAGCAAATCCTTATATATCATATGAGAAAGGCACATCTTGCATACTTATTGTAAGGTGTGCTTTTGTACGTTATGCATAGTATTTGTCGAATAAACATTTAATTTGTTGTTTTCAGAATTTTGTGTTAGAATACAAATAATTAAATCCTGAGCTGTTCGTAATACCATTTCGATTGACCGACACCTTTTTTTAGGGAGTTTATCTATAGTGATAATAAACAAGCCTGCTAAAGACGGGACGTTTCATCATCATTATGAAAACACCCACCTGCACATAGCGGGATCAATCTGAAATTAACATTACGGCAGTTTGGGGTTTTTCTTTTTGTATAAAAACATAGCTTGATACTCGGTATTGTTTTTGTGTATAATGCGCTCATAGCATAAAAGAAATGAGGCGCAAATATGTTACACCAATTTTCAAGAAATGAATTAGCCATTGGTAAAGAAGGGCTAGAGAAATTAGCACATACAACAGTAGCCATTTTAGGTGTGGGAGGTGTAGGTTCTTTTGCAGCAGAGGCATGTGCACGTAGTGGCATCGGTAAAATTGTCTTAGTAGATAAGGATAATGTTGATATCACCAATGTTAATCGCCAATTAGTAGCGTACTTATCAACAGTAGGACAATCAAAATCTGCTGTGATGAAAGAACGCATCAAAGATATTAACCCTAACTGTGAAGTTGTAGATATGCATATGTTTTATACCGAAGAAACGTATGAGCAGTTTTTTGCTCAAAAGATTGACTATGTCATTGATGCATCAGATACGGTGATGTATAAAATCCATCTCATGAAAGAATGTCTACAACGTAATATTCCTATTATTTCGAGTATGGGTGCCGCTAATAAAATGGATCCAACACGTTTTAAAATTGCCGATATTTCAAAAACACATACCGATCCTTTAGCAAAAATTATTCGTACAAAACTGCGTAAAGAGGGCATTCACAAAGGCATTACGGTTGTATTTTCAGATGAGAGTCCTATTGTTGTTCGTCCAGACGTAGTTGAAGAGGTAGGAAACAAAGAAGCATCTGTCCGTAAAGCGCAATTACCGCCATCATCGAACGCTTTTGTACCTTCTACAGCGGGTTTATTTGCAGCAAGTTGGGTGATTAATCAGATTGTAAAAGATGTTCATATTCAACGCGTGAATGATTCTCAGTAATAGAAATAACGTAAATTGCCACAAAACTGCTACAAATTGTAGCGTTTACATTCCTTTATACGTAAACCCTAATTTTTCATGTACTGAACTGATATACTTTGATTAAGTTGAGTAGACGAGTGGGAGATAAAAACAACATAAGGGAGTGTCGACATATGACAATAAAACGAACAAAAGGTGATTTACTAGACATTATGTCTTTACAAGAACAGGTGGAGCAAATTGTATTTGATTATATGGATACATCTGTCCGCTACGAAATTGCCTACGAGCAACTAAACCCTTTATTTCAAGAAACAATAAATTATTATATGACTTATTTGGATAAACAACAAGCATTGCCAACAGCTTCAACTTACTGGCATATGTTTGCGAGTACGACTGCACAACTTAGCTTCTTCTTATCTGTAGTATTGTTATCTACTGCGAAAACAGATGAGCAACGTAAAGAAGGCATGACATTAGCTCATATCGCAGTAACATCTTTACCTTATGTACAAGCAGAGAGTATTGATTTGGTTGTGCAAGAAATGAACGACACATACACTCGTTTGCTTGAAGGGGTAGACCAACAACAAATTCTTGCTAAATTAAAGCAACCAACAGAAGTAGACGAGGCGTTGCGTGTATTAGCAGACTATGCTAAAGCTGTAACACAGTAACTTTTTAGAACGTAGGATGAGCCGTATGCTATCACTAATGTGATCATACGGTTTTTTTGATGCAAAAAAATAATAGTAAAAAAAGTTCGATTAAAATAATAAATAAAATGGTATAAATGTGATTTAAATGGTATTGTTTTGATGAAAGCACTTTACTATTTATAAAAAATGTCGATAAAAAGGGTGAGCGAAATGGAAGGAGGATATGAGATGGGCAATATAAAAAGTCATATTTTTGATGTGCAGAGGGAAGATATTGATTTAGTAATTGCGTCGCGAGAAGATAATATTTTATTTTCATCCTATTTAAATTGGGCATTAAATGGGGAGTTACAACAATGTGAGCGCGCAGTGGGCTCTGTGCATGCTATAGCTTTAATGAGAGATATGTGGCTAAGTTTATATTATGGGCAAAATCAAGTGTTAGTTAATGAGAAAAATGCCATGATGTATTCGATTCGTCATGTCATTTATATGATTTTCTTAGAACAAAAAAGTGTGCAAAATATGATGAAGCAAACAGAAGGAAACGCAGAGCAATCCTTCTTACAGGCATTATTTATCATACAATATGGGGATCTATGGGTGACGAAAACATTATCAGAAATAGATGATAGCTTAGAGAAGTATGAGTTGATGATTAATAAACCATTAAGCGATTTTCGTGAGACTTATGATGAATTAGCTGAGTTGACTATTCCTTTACCACGCCATTGGGTAGAGGCTCAAGCTCAGGTCGTGAAGACACTGCGTCATTGCGCAGCAAGTCAAACAAATGAGATTAATAAAATATTGCAGTATGCAATTAATACGAGTCATCGCCTTGCTTACCTATTAGATGATAAACAACCAAAACACGCCACAGTACGTGAAGAGTTAGCGTACTTTTATGCCGAATTTCAAGAAAACACATCACCTCTTAGTTAAGAGAGGTTGATGTGTTTTTATTTGATAGCCTATGCCAAATAAAAGCAAAAATAAAGCCGATAAGTGCAGGAATTAACCACCCAAGTCCTATTGTGTAAAATGGCAAAAATTCATCATACCATTCGGAAATTATGGAAAATGGTTGGAATGTGAAGTTTGGAATCTTTATAATTAGTAAATTATACCCATCTATTACGCTAATGCATAACGTTAAGAGTAGTGGTAGGATAAATACAATTTTGCGCTGTTGAAATAATGGCGATAATAAGGTGAGTAAGGTAAGTACAATAGCGATAGGGTATAGGAAAAATAAAACAGGCTCAGCAAAACGAATGATTTGGCTTAACCCAACATTCGCTATTGCAAATGACACGATACAATTGATAACTACGAATGTGCGGTAGCGAATACGTGGCATAATGTCATGAAAAAATTCACTACAAGCAGTAGTTAAGCCAATACTCGTTTTTAAACAAGCAAGTACAATAATAATGGCTAGTAATAGAGCACCATATTTACCAAAATAATATTGGGCAACAGCAGTTAAAATTAGTCCACCATTTTCTTGTGTGCCAATGGCATCTAAACTTGTAGCACCAATGTACATAATAAAGCCATAAATAATCATCATTAAAATCATAGCGAATAAACCAGATTTCCAAGTCATATAAGCCACTTGCTTTGGTGTTGTAAAGCCTTGTTGTTTAATAGCATGCACAATAACAGCGCCAAACGCTAAAGCAGCGAGGGCATCCATCGTTTGGTACCCACCAGTAAAACCATTCATAAAGGCTGTACTCGCATCACCTGTGCTTTGTTCAAATTTCCCCATAGGAGACACGATACTGACACCTATTAAGATGAATAAAAACACTAAAAAAGCAGGTGTTAAGTATTTCCCAATGTAATCCATTACTTTAGCAGGATTCAACGAAAAGTAGCATGTTAAGGCAAAAAAGATAAAGCTAAAAATTAGCAAAGCTAAGGCAAGATAATTTTCTGAAATAAAGGGCTCAAACCCTACTACAAAAGGTACAGTTGCGGTACGTGGTAACGCACAGAGTGGCCCGATAGCTAAGTAGAGTAATAAAGAGAAAATAAAACTGAAAGTAGGGTGTACACGGTTACCAAGATCCAATAAATTTTTACTATTGGAAAGTCCAATTGATAAAATACCAATGAAGGGTAGTGTGATGGCTGTAATTAGAAAGCCGAGTAATACAAACCAAAAGTGTGTACCTGCTCCTTGACCTAATTGCACAGGAAAAATTAAGTTACCTGCACCAAAAAACATGCCAAAAAGCATGGTGCCAATTAAGGCATACGTAGAAAAAGATGGTTTTGTTTGCATGAGGTGATATCTCCTAGTTGATTCAATAATTTTCTTATCGTATCACATCTCACGTAATGTGCAATGCCACTTTATTATCCTAGGCAATTTTCGGTATATTTAAGTGAAAGCTGTAATTTATTTTTTCAAATGTTGCAAGTGTTGGTGAATTTTAGCGATGCGTTTTTCATCCCCGGCTTCGACAGGCGTATAAAATTGGGAGCCTTCAAGTGCATCTGGTAAGTATTGTTGTTTGATAAAGCCACCAAAAGTACCGATTGGTGTATCGTGAGGGTATAAATACCCTTTATGTCCAAGCGCTTCTGAGCCACTGTAATGCGCATCTCGTAAATGCATAGGAATATCCCCTGTTTTACCAGCTTGAATGGCAGCAATCGCTTGATCAATAGCTAAGTAAGCAGTATTAGATTTTTCGGATAAACACATAGCGATAACAGCTTGTGATAAAGGTATACGGGCTTCAGGCAAACCGAGACGTTCTGCTGCTTGAATGGCGGATAAGACATGTGTGCCCATCGCTTGATTAGCCAACCCGATATCCTCAAATGCCATTACAAGTAGGTGTCGAGAAACGGCCACTATATCGCCAACCTCTAATAGATGAGCAAGGTAATAGAGGGCTGCATCAACATCACTGCCACGGACGGATTTTTGTAAAGCAGAAAGTAAATTATAAAAGTGGGACCCCTTATTATCGCCGTATACACCAATACGCTTGGCTAAATGGGCAATCATACGATCACTCGCAATATGTTCTCCCTTAATCTCATCTGCGGCAAAAAATACAGACTCTAACAGGTTTAACGCTTTACGAGCGTCGCCATTTGCAGCATGTGCAATAGCTTTAATTTGTGTGATTGTAATTTTAAATTTTTCTTTACCCAGTCCATGCTCCGGATCTTTAATTGCTTTTGTTAATAATTGTACAATATCAGATTCCGTTAAACGCTGTAGTTGAATGATATCCCCGCATCTTGAGCGAATGGCAGGATTGACATCATGGAATGGATTTTCTGTCGTGGCGCCAATTAAAATAATTTTTCCTGCTTCTACGTGAGGGAGCAATGTGTCTTGTTGCAATTTATTGAAGCGGTGGATTTCGTCTAAAAATAAAATAACTTTCCCATAATACTCTGCTTCATTAATGACAAACTCCACATCTTTTTTATTAGATTGTGTCGCATTCAAAGGATAAAAAGGCAGTTGTGAACTACCTGCAATAGCGCTGGCAATCGAAGTTTTGCCAATGCCTGGTAAGCCATACAGTAATAAAGAAGGTACATGGCCTTTCATAATCATTTTATAAAGTGCAGTATCTTTACCAATGAATGACTCTTGACCAATAATGTCATCTAGTGTTTGTGGTCGCATGCGATAAGCTAATGGTTCACTCATCGATATTCCCCCTTCTATGCAATAGTCTTAAAACATTGTAACATAAGCGTATTACTCGTATTTAACACGTGGTTGTATGATATACTAATGCTATAATTTAACTTAAACTTTAATGAGGTGTTTGTCATGAAAATTTCCACGAAAGGGCGCTATGGCTTAACGATTATGATTGAGCTAGCAAAACATTATGGGGACGGCCCCACGCCGTTAAGAAAGATTGCTACAGAAAAAGAACTATCAGAAGCCTATTTAGAACAACTAATTTCACCAATGCGTAATGCAGGCTTAGTAAAAAGTGTACGTGGTGCATATGGTGGCTATTTATTAGCACGCGCACCAGAAGAAATTTCGGCAGCAGATGTAATTCGTGTATTAGAAGGACCTATTCAGCCAGTTGAAGGGATTGAAAATGAAGAGGCGCCACAACGCGAGTTATGGCTACGAATTCGCGATGCTGTGAAAAATGTATTAGATACAACAACCATTCAAGATTTAGCTAATCACACAGCGTCAGCACCAGATGATGGTTATATGTTTTATATTTAAGGGAGATGTCAAATGATTTATTTAGATTATGCAGCGACAACACCTATGCACCCGCAGGTAATCCGCGATATGACAGCAGCAATGGCGGTATACGGTAATCCATCTAGCATACATCAAGCAGGGCGTGCTGCGCGTAAATTAGTAGATGATGCAAGACGCACTTTAGCACAAACGATTGGTGCTAAAGAGAATGAAATTATCTTTACAAGTGGTGGTACAGAGGCAGATAATACAGCGATTTTTGGTGTAGCTTATGCCAATCAACATAAAGGAAAACATATTATTACAAGTCAAATTGAACATCATGCCGTTTTGCATGCGTGTGAACAGTTAGAGCGTGAAGGTTTTAGCATAACGTATTTGCCTGTTGACTCAACAGGTTGCGTACGTGTGCAAGACGTTAAAGAAGCTTTGCATGATGATACTATTCTTGTGACCATTATGTTAGGTAATAATGAAGTAGGCACGATACAGCCTATTGCTGAAATTAGCGAGCTTTTACAAATGCATCAAGCTGTTATGCATACAGATGCTGTACAAGCTTATGGGATGATCTCCATTGATGTTAATGACTTACAAGTGGATTATTTAAGTGTATCTAGTCATAAAATTAACGGTCCAAAAGGGATTGGCTTTTTATATCAACGAACGAATGCGCCATTACAACCCCTGCTATATGGTGGGCAACAAGAGCGTAAACGACGTGCCACAACAGAAAATGTCCCTGCTATTGTAGGGTTTGCTACAGCAAGTACGTTAACGAGTGATAGGGATGTGTATGAAAGATATAAGCAACAAATGCAAAAAACTTGGCAAGATGCACAGCTATCCTTTACGATAAATGGTGCTCATACGCTACCTCATATTTTAAATGTGAGTTTTACGGGTGTAAATATTGAGGCATTACTTGTTAATTTAGATATGGCAGGGATTTGTGCATCAAGTGGTTCTGCTTGTACAGCAGGTGCAGTAGACCCCTCGCATGTTTTAGTAGCCATGTATGGTGCAGATAGTGATAAACTCCACAACTCTGTACGTTTTAGTTTTGGTTATGGCTTAACAGCTGCACAAGTACAAGAGGCAGCTGTAACGATTGCAAATGTTGTACAAAGACTTGTGAATTTATAGAAAAAAGGTGAAAAATATGGCAACAAATCATGCAGCGCCAAAAAGAGTTGTCATCGGCATGTCTGGTGGCGTTGACTCATCAGTGGCGGCGTTATTATTGCAACAACAAGGATATGAAGTGATCGGTATCTTTATGAAAAACTGGGATGATACAGATGAAAACGGCGTTTGTACAGCGACAGAAGACTATGATGACGTCATTAAAGTTTGTAATCAAATCGGTATTCCTTATTATGCAGTGAATTTTGAAAAACAATATTGGGACAAAGTATTCACCTACTTTTTAGAAGAATATAAAGCAGGAAGAACACCAAATCCTGATGTGATGTGTAATAAAGAAATTAAATTCAAGGCGTTTTTACAACATGCCATTAGCTTAGGTGCAGATTACGTTGCTACAGGGCATTATGCCCGTGTACAACATAATGAAGATGGTAGCTTAATGTTGCGAGGGCTCGATGCTAATAAAGATCAAACTTACTTCCTTAATCAATTATCCCAAGACCAACTCAAAAATGTATTATTCCCCATTGGCGAAATGGAGAAGAGTGAAGTGCGTAAGATTGCTGAAGAAGCAGGCTTAGCCACAGCCACTAAAAAAGACTCTACAGGTATTTGTTTTATTGGTGAGCGTAACTTTAAAGAATTTTTGAGTCAATATCTACCTGCTCAACCTGGGAATATGGAAACGATGGACGGCGAAGTAAAAGGGAAACACGATGGCTTAATGTATTATACGTTAGGGCAACGTCACGGACTAGGTATTGGTGGCGATGGTGAGCCTTGGTTTGTACTGGGTAAAGATTTAGCACGCAATGTGTTGTTAGTAGGACAAGGATTCCATCACGACGCACTTTATTCTACATCATTAAAAGCCATTAAAATGAATTACATTACAACAACGCCACTAGCTAATACATTTTCGTGTACAGCTAAATTCCGTTACCGCCAAGTAGACGAGCCTGTAACAGTGGAGATTATGGAAGATGGGACTGCACATATTACGTTTGCAGAGCCTGTACGTGCGATTACACCAGGGCAAGCAGTTGTCTTATATGACGGTGACCAATGTCTTGGTGGTGGTACAATTGATGAAGTATTTAAAAATGGTGAACGATTAACATACGTAGGTTAGGTGAGGACATGGATTTTAATGAGAAAGGTATTCTTGCTTTTCAGGAGAAACGATATGAGGAGGCAGCTCAAGCCTTTAATGATGCAATAGAAGCCAACCCAGACGATGCAGTGGGTTATATTAATTTTGGAAATTTACTTGCTTCATTAGAAGAAGTTGACCGTGCAGAGCGTTTTTTTCAAAAAGCACTAACAATTGATACAACAGCGGCGACAGCTTACTATGGCTTAGCCAATTTATATTATAATGCAACACGTTTTACAGAGGCAGCTCGTTTATATAAAGAAGCGATCACACATGAGTTAGAGGGTGCAGACGCTTATTATATGTTGGCAAAAAGCCTAGAAAAAGAGAATAAGCATACCTTTGCATTGCCTTATATGCAACGTGCAGCCGAGTTAGCGAAAGAAGATGTACAAATTCAACTGTCATTTGGCATTTTATTATGCACATTAGAAATGTTTAAAGAAGCAGAGCCTCAATTGCAATACGTCATAACATTAGATGGATTGAATGCGGATGCTTATTATAATCTAGGCGTGTTATATGCTGTATCAACAGAGGATACAGAAAAAGCATTACAACATTTAACCCGCGCTTATGAGATTGAACCAGCATTTGAACAAGCTAAGTACATGATAGATTTAATCGAACAGCGTCTTAACTAGTCAAAAGATTAAGTTGAAGCTACGTGGAGTATGTTAAAGCGCTACGCCACATAAAATAAAAAGTACACTTGAATTCATAATTGTTCAAGTGTACTTTTTTGTCATATATTACTCATTTGTAATAGCAGCATTAAGTTGATAGCGTGTATTAAAGGCTTCAACAAAAGGGATTAAATCGATATTGACTTGTATATAAGGTTCTGTTTCGGTTTCTTGTAATAAGCTGCAAGTCGCTTTCAATGATTTGGAAAACTCCAATAACATTTGTTCATTGTCTAATTGGATTTGAATTTCCTGAGTATAATCTGTGCGATTAATTTTAAAATATTTCCCGTCGATAATGCGTTCTAAGTTTGTTTTTTGAAATGGAAAAATATAATCTTTGTAAACTAAATTCATGGATGACCCGACCTTTCAAAAAAAGTTTTTTTTAACAAACTATTTCTTCCACTTAAACGTTTGTATAGTGAGGGGTTAAAATACATTTGCTAATGTTATGCTTATCATAACATTAATTGCCGGATTATGTAGTTTGCATGCTTTAAAAAAATACAACATATTCATTTGTAGCATAGCAACAGTAAACAAGCTTTGTTATAATAAGCAAAGTGTAGAAGGGAGCTGTTAATATGCTAGATTACTATGTTGTAGGTGAAGTATTACGCACTCTTTTCTATAATGCGGATAATTTATACAGTGTGCTTTCTGTCCGTGTGACAGAAACAAATTGTGAAGGCATAACAGCAAAAGATGAGATGCGTATTACAGGTCAACTCATTCAACTAGAAGATGGTGAAACGTATCGTTTTAGTGGGCAACCAACTGTACATGCTAAGTATGGGCAACAATTTGCAGCAACAAATGTAGAAAAACAATTGCCTACTACAAAAACAAGTTTGATTCGTTATTTGTCGAGTGATTTATTTAAAGGTATTGGCGAAAAAACAGCAGAGAGTATTGTGCAACATGTAGGTGAGGATGTTTTACAGCGCATTTTAGATGATCCTTCTGTTTTGGACCGTGTACCTCGCTTGTCAGATGAAAAAAAAGATTTGATTGTTACAGTTATTCAAGATAATATTGGTGTTAGCCATATATTGGTTAAATTACAAGCTTTAGGTGTTGGTAATAAAGATAGCATGCGTATTTATGAAAAATATCGTGCTGAAGCATTAACAATCATTACCGATAACCCTTATATTTTGGTACAAGAAGTAAAGGGCATTGGTTTTGATAAAGCAGATGCTATTGGCCATCATCTAGGCATTGCTAAAGATAGTGCAATCCGTCTACAAGCAGCCATTATTACAGCGCTACATCAACTAAACGGCACAAGTCATATTTATGCAGAACGTGAAGATGTGTTACAAGAGGCACAACACATTGCTAAAGTGAATGATGATACAGCACTAAACAAGCAACTAGATGTATTATTGACTGAAAGTGTCCTTTGCCAAGAAGAAACCCGTATTTATTTGCCAAGCCTTTATTATGCAGAACTTGGTGTGGCGCATAAAATCATTCAATTATTAGTGGAGCATGAAGAGCGTGATCATCTTGTGAATAGTGATATTCATCTCGCGATTGGTGAAGTGGAAGAGGCATTGCAAGTCACGTATGCCAAAACCCAAATCAGTGCTATTGCAACAGCTGTGAATTCAGCCATTATGATTTTAACAGGAGGCCCGGGTACTGGTAAAACAACAGTTGTACGAGGCATTGTTGAAACATATGCCAAACTGCATAAGTTATCTTTAGACCCTAAAAAATATACCGATAAACCTTATCCTATCTTGTTAGCTGCCCCAACAGGCAGAGCAGCGAAACGATTAGCAGAGTCCACAGGGTTACCTGCTATGACAATTCACCGTTTGTTAGGTTTTACAGGTCAAGAGGAAGATGAGGAGACGGAACGTGATATTAAAGGGCAGTTGCTAATTGTAGATGAATTTTCCATGGTAGATACTTGGCTAGCCCATCAGCTATTAAAAGCGGTGCCTTCTGGTATGCAAGTGATTTTTGTAGGTGATGAAGACCAATTGCCATCTGTTGGTGTGGGTCAAATTTTACGTGACTTATTATTGAGTCAACAAATCCCTGTTGTAGAATTGACAGAAATTTTTAGACAAGCCAGTCACTCTACTATTATTCAGTTAGCACACCAAATTAAAAATGGTGAGATGCCATTAGATATCGCAGATAAAAAGCCTGATCGCTCCTTTATACCTGCGCAATATGATGAGGTCTCCAACCGTGTAACGCGTATTATTAAACGCGCATTAGAGACGGGGCAGTCGATTGATGATATTCAAGTGTTAGCCCCTATGTACCGCGGTGAGGCAGGTATTGACCAATTAAATAAAGACATTCAAGCTTTAGTGAACCCTCGCACTACAGATAAGCCAAAAGAAGTAAAGTATGGTGACACAATTTATCGTGTAGGGGACAAAGTATTGCAACTGATTAATCAGCCAGAGAGCAATGTGTTTAACGGGGATATGGGGCGCGTACAGCACATTATTTTAGCTAAGGAGACGCAAGATAAGAAAGAACAACTCATCGTTAACTTCAATGGTGTAGAAGTGACATATGAACGTGCGGATTTAAATCAGCTCACCCTCGCATATTGTTGCTCTATTCATAAAGCGCAGGGGTCAGAGTTTGCAACTGTCATTATGCCGATTTTATGGGAGTATGGTCGCATGTTAAATCGTAATATTATTTATACAGGTATTACACGTGCTCAAAAATTCCTTATTTTATGTGGTAGTCAAGAGGCATTTGCTAAAGGCTTAACGAAATCCGATAACCTAATGCGAAGAACAAGTTTAACTGCTCGTTTAGCATTTATTGAAGCACAAGATGAAGAAGTAGCAGTGACGATGGACAATGCGTTATTAGATGGCGATAATTATATGCATATAGACCCTATGATTGGTATGGGGGATAGCACGCCTTATCAATTTATGGAGGGAGATTAACTTGAAAAAATTAGTACCATTACTGCTTATTGCACTCTTTATGTTGGGCATGGGAAAGACAGTTGAGGCAGCACCAGCTGCATTTGAAGTAACAAGAGAAGTACCTGTATATGATAATCGTTCTGGCGCTTTAGTTGAGGTAGGACGCTTATTACCAGGTGAGACATTTAAAATTGAATCCGATTTTGGTGCTAATTGGTGGAAGATTAGATGGGCAAATTATTATGGTTATGTAGCGAAATCCTATACGAAGCGAGTAAACAACGTATCGTATAAAAATGATGCTGCAGCACTTGCTACAGTAAAGGATCAATTAATATTTACAGGTACAATAGATGTACACGATAATAAAACACAAGCACCTCATTTAGTGCCATTTGCTAAAATACTAGCAGGGCAAAAATATCCTATTTACAGTGTGATGGGCGCTTGGTATGGTATCGAGCTTAACGGTCGTTTAGGCTTTATTCATAACTCTAAAGTGCAAGTGGAAAAAGGAACGACAACCCCAACGAAACCAACAACCCCAACAGGTACAGGTAAACTAAGTTTAGTAGAGACAACGAGTTATGCACCGGCAACTGATTTACGTCGAGGCAATAAGCCAATGGAAATGGTCAACTTTTACAAAGGTACACAATTACAAATAGTAGATGCACCAGACCAATATACAGATAAATATGTAAAGATTCGCTGGGGTAAAACTTACTTATACATGAATAAAAAGCATGTAAAAGAAATTAATAAGTCGAACGAAAACTTTAAAGACGACACACGTGTATCTAAACAATTTATCATACCTAAAGGGCCAACAACAAATACCATTTATGCGAGTCGTAATGGTAAGTTAAATGCCTTTGCTAAATTGGATACCAACCGCCGCTATCCTGTGTTGCGCACAGAGGGACAGTGGTATATCGTATCATTCGGTGGTAGAGAAGGTTATATTCATAATACAAAAGTGAATAAAGACCGTGGTGTGCCCGTATTAATGTATCACCATGTACTACCTAATAAAGATTTAGGTTATTTCCGTAATAAAAGTACTACCGTTTCAGCTGAACAATTTAGCAGTGAAATGAATTACTTAAAAACGGCTAACTTTGAGACAGTGACATTAGAGGATTTCCGTCGTTATTTACGTCAAGAGATTACTTTACCTGCCTATGCAGTCGTAATTACATTTGATGATGGTCTACTCTCAACGAAACATTATGCTTATCCTGTTTTAAAACAACATGGCTTTAAAGCAGCTCAATTTTTAATTACACAACGTAATAATGACGCTAGTTTACAACAAAAATTTAGCCCTAATTTATTACAAGCATTGAATTGGCAAGATACACGAGATATGAGTGATATTTTTACATTTGAAGGTCATACGAATAACTTGCATAATTTAATTAATGGTAAAACTAGTAATGTATTAACGGTATCTAATGCCCAATTACTCGAGGACTTGCGTAAAAACATTAACTCTTTGCCTCAAGGCTCAAGGGCGTTTGCCTATCCATTTGGTCAATTCAATAACACAACTGTACAACTTGTACGTCAAGCAGGTTTTGATTTAGCATTCACTACACGTGAAGGCTATAATTCACCATTCGAGAATCCATATATGATTAAACGTGTATATTCGACACAAGCAGTTAATTTAGCGCAATATAAACGTATGGTCTCACCATTTTAAAAAGGGTTAGGTTGGTTATCAACCTAACCTTTCTCTATGTATAAATAAAAGAAAAGGGAATGTATGATGAAAGTGACATATGGTGCTAAGTTAGTAATGGTTTTTATGTTGTTTATTATGGCGATTTGCACAACAACCATTGCTGTAGCAAGTTATATTGATTTTGATGTATGGTTTACCCATGAAATTGTAGATGAGGAAACATCATCACCAAAAAAGTCCGCCACGATGAAAGTAACGGAGACTGAACGAATCACCACATCTACCTCTCCTACAACAATTGGCATGATTGGCGATGTATTATTACATCATCCTCTTTATTTGTATACGGAATATCAAACGGCTTTTGCGCCTGTGCAACAGGCGATGCAATCCGTAGATTTTTTATTAGCGAATCAAGAGTCCATGCCTGCTGGACAACGCTTTGCGTTAAGTGGTTATCCTAAATTTAATAGCCCATCTCACATTATTAGAGATTTACAAATAAGTGGCGTTGATTTTATGACAATTGCTAATAACCATACGCTTGACTACGGGCCACAACAAGCCATAACTGCAATTGAACATTTACAGCATTATCACATGCCTTATACAGGTGCTTTTTTATCACCTGAGGATAAAAATACAGCACGTATCATGCAAGTAAATGATATATCAATAGCTGTACTAGCGTATACATATGGGACAAACCAGTACAAAACAGCATACCCTCAAGGTTATGAATATATTATTTCTTATTTAGATGAAGAACAAGTCATACGAGATATTGAAAAATTGCGTGCTCAAGTGGATGTTATTGTACTCTCACTACACTGGGGTACAGAATATAGCACTGTAGCTAACGCACAACAAAAGCAATTAGCTACACGTTTTACCCATGCAGGAGCAGATATTATTTTTGGGCATCACCCACATGTTTTACAATCATTTGAATGGGTGAATGGCAAGCCCGTATATTATTCACTAGGTAATTTCTATTCGGCTCAACCATGGGCAGGTACAAATGTAGGTGGTATTGCCAAAGTGGAAGTGAGCAAGACAACAAGAGAGAATAAAAGTACAATTACATTTCCACAAGCTTATTTTTATCCAACAACAGTAGTACAAACGACGAATAAACAATTTATTGTGCAACCTTTGGCACAAGTTGGTGACCGTCAAGGTTGGCATACCTCTATGGTAGAACAACATCTTGGCTTGCCGAGTTGGTAAATTGTACAATAGGATAAACGGTGAAGTATGATCATACTTCACTATTTTTTATGCAGTTAAATGAATGACGCTAAAAAAATATTGAAAAGAATTTGCTCACGTTTTTCGCTATGATATGATAACATAAATCATAGCAGTAACTAATTCCTATGTTTTATAAGAACAGTAAATAAAAAAAGTACAGTTTAATGCGTAGATACGGAATAAAATCATTGAAATTTACTGTTTTTATCTTGTTGTTTAGTCTTTTGTGCTTAAATGATATGAAAATTTTTCATCCTACTTTTATACTGTGATAAAGGAACAGAAAATTAACAAAAATGAGATGGAGATAAAAGGGAATAGTGAGGTGACTCAGTGGATAAAAGGTTATTTGACAATGAAGAAGCCAGCTGGATAAAAGGCATTAAAGATTATTCGATTGAGTGTATTATTATGCTTGATAAGGCAGGCTATATTCGTTATCAAAATACAACGATTTCAAAAGTCTTTGGCTACAAAGAACAAAGTATGCTTGGCAAAAGTATTTTAACGTATATGCATGAAAAAGATCGTGAAGATATTGCAAAATATTTCACAAAACTAACCAATCAAGAAGTCAGTCAATTACAAGGGGAAGTGAGATTTAGAGATGCGAGTGATGTGTGGCGCCATATTACATTACAAGCTTGTAACTATGATAGCCATGTGTTAATTAATTTTATTGATATTACAAAATTAAAACGAAAACATTACTTGGAATTGGACGAATCAACAAGAGACCCTTTAACACATTTACCTAATCAACGTAGTTTAGAGCGCTATGTTGAACGTTTAGTAAATCGTACGAAAAGAAGGCCATTTTTATTTTATAAGATTGATGTTCATGATTTAAAAACTATTAATGATACATTAGGGCGAGAGATTGGTGATCAGCTACTCATTCGTATTGTAGAGCGCTTATTGACTGTCTTTGTTAAAGAAGCTGCATTTATTGCAAGATTAGAAGAGGATGCCTTTGGCTTAATTTTTAAGCATGACTGTGATTTAACAACAGCAAAGGAAATTGCCACACATATTACAGCGACGCTCAATGGTGAGATGATGATTAAAAGTTATACGTTACAAGTAGCTGTGAGTGTAGGTGCTTGTTGTTTTCCAGAAGCGGGCGAGACATTCAAACAATTATCCTTAGCAGCGTCACAAGCTTTGCAGTTAGCAAAGCATAAAAAGGAAGCGGCCTTTGAAATTTATGCGCCGCATTCAAGTGTAGCCGCTTACCGCGCTTTTACGCTACGTCAAGAACTAGTTACAGCTATTGAGCAATCACAATTTGAGTTATATTATCAACCTATTGTCTGTGCTAAGACGGAACATATTGTAGCAGGTGAAGCATTGATTCGCTGGATTCATCCTGTGTGGGGGACTGTATCACCACAAGAGTTTATTCCTGCGCTAGAAGAATCGGGATTGATTGTGTCGCTTGGCGAATGGATTATAGCAGGTGTATGTGAACAATTATCACAGTGGCATCAAGCAGGTTATGGCATTAAAGCCTCTTTAAATATGTCACCCGTACAGCTTTTTAGTGAAGATTTAGCGATGATTGTGGCACAAAAGATTGCACAATATCAATTACCAGCCGATGCCTTAACGATTGAAATTACTGAGACAGTCGCTATTACACAGAAAAAAGTTTTTTTGAATACAGTAGAGGCTTTACGTGCAATTGGTGTTAACATTTCATTAGATGACTTTGGTACAGGTTATTCGTCATTTTCTAAAATTTTGGATATTAAACCACATGTACTAAAACTTGACCGTTCTATGATTAGTCACATCGAAACAGATGCCACAAGTCGCGAAGTAACGGCTGCTTTAATCCAACTCGCACATCGCTTAAATATGCTAGTCGTAGCAGAAGGTATTGAGACACTTGAACAACTTAGAGAAACAGCACGTCTTGGTTGTGACTATTTACAAGGTTACTATTTTAGTAAACCAGTACCAGTAAAAGAATTCTCTTATTTATTGTTGCATCAAGGACACGTAACTTATCAATCAAAGCGTTGACACGTTATATAATGTTTTTTATAATGACGAATATATGTAAAATAACAATGATGGAGAAAAAAACAGCATGCATTGTCGTAGAGAGAGGTTTCTAGGCTGAAAAAACCTTACAATAATACTGTATAATAGCTACTCCTGAGTTTGCAGTTAAACGCTGTCGTTCATGCACGTTACGCATGGCTAAGAAGCAACATTTGTTGTAAATTAGGGTGGTACCGCGATGAATCCTCGCCCCTTACATGGGGTGGGGTTTTTTTGTGAAATTTAAGGAGGAATAAACATGAAAGCAGCAGAAATACGTAAATTATATTTAGACTTCTTTGTGGAAAAAGGACATCAAATTGAGCCGTCAGCACCTTTAGTGCCTATTGATGATGCCTCACTACTGTGGATTAACTCAGGCGTAGCTACATTAAAAAAATATTTTGATGGTCGTGTTATTCCAGATAATCCGCGTATTACAAACGCACAAAAGTCGATACGTACAAATGATATTGAAAATGTAGGTAAAACAGCGCGCCATCATACTTTCTTTGAAATGTTAGGCAACTTCTCTATTGGGGACTACTTTAAAAAAGAAGCCATTCAATATGCTTGGGAGTTTTTAACGGATAAAAAATGGATGGGCTTTGATGCTGAAAAATTATCGATTACTGTGCATCCAGAAGACCAAGAGGCTTATGATATTTGGAAAGATGACATTGGCATTCCAGAAGAACGTATTATTCGTTTGGAAGGTAATTTTTGGGATATTGGTGAAGGTCCATCAGGTCCAAACTCCGAAATTTTCTATGACCGTGGGGAGGCTTATGGTAATGACTTAACAGACCCAGAATTATATGCAGGTGGAGAAAATGAACGTTATTTAGAGATTTGGAATTTAGTATTCTCAGAGTTTAACCATAATCCAGACGGCACCTACACACCACTACCAAAACAAAATATTGATACAGGTATGGGCTTAGAGCGCATGGCTTCTGTTGTACAAGATGTGCCAACAAACTTTGATACAGACTTATTCATGCCAATCATTGAACAAGTAGAAAAAATATCAGATAAAAAGTATCGTGAATCTGATGAGCAAGATGTTGCGTTTAAAGTAATTGCTGACCATATTCGCACAGTAGCATTTGCTGTGGGTGACGGGGCATTACCTTCAAATGAAGGGCGCGGTTACGTGTTACGTCGCTTATTGCGTCGTGCTGTACGTTATGCGAAGCATTTAGGAATTGAAAAGCCATTTATGTTTGAGTTAGTGCCAACAGTTGGAGAGATCATGGTAGACTTCTATCCAGAAGTAACAGAAAAAGAAGCATTTATTCAACGTGTCATAAAGAATGAAGAAGAGCGCTTCCACGAAACATTAGATGGTGGTTTAGCTATTTTTAATGATGTTGTAAAGGCACAAAAAGAGGCAGGGCACAACTTCATCCCAGGTGAAGATGCCTTCCGTTTATATGATACGTATGGCTTCCCTGTAGAATTAACGGAAGAATATGCGGAAGAAGTAGATATGACTGTAGACCATGACGGATTTGAAAAAGCAATGGAACAGCAGCGTGAGCGTGCTCGTGCTGCACGTCAAGATGTGGACTCTATGCAAGTGCAGTCGGAAGTGTTAGCTAATTTAACACAAAACTCATCATTTGTAGGCTATGATACATTGACGACTAAGACAGTAGTATCTGCCATTGTAGCAGGTAGCGAAGCCGTGCAAGTGGCATCAGAAGGGCAAGAAGTATTAGTTGTGTTAGACACAACACCGTTTTATGCAGAGTCAGGTGGCCAAATTGCAGATGCTGGTGTCATTGTGAATGATGCATGTCAAGCACAAGTGAAAGATGTGAAAAAAGCACCGAATGGTCAAAATCTACACACCGTTATAATACTTTCTGGCGAAATGCATGTTGGAGATACCGTTACAGCACAAGTTGATCGCAAGGAACGTAATAAGACGATTAAAAACCATACAGCTACACACTTATTACAGCGTGCGTTAAAAGATACATTAGGCGAACATGTTAACCAAGCAGGTTCATATGTAGGACCAGACCGCTTGCGTTTCGACTTCTCGCATTTTGGCGCTGTAACCAAAGAGGAATTAGAACAAATTGAACGTGTAGTGAATGAGAAAATATGGGATGATATTGCTTTAGTTATTGAAAATAAAGCGATTGATGAAGCAAAAGCAATGGGAGCTATGGCACTATTTGGTGAAAAGTATGGCGACGTTGTGCGTGTTGTCGCAGTTGATGACTATTCGATTGAATTATGTGGTGGGGTACACGTTAAGCGTACATCAGAGATTGGTTTCTTTAAAATCGTATCTGAGAGCGGTATTGGTGCAGGTACAAGACGCATTGAGGCTGTAACAGGCAAAGGTGCATATGAACAAGTAAAAGAAGAACAACATGTGCTAGAAGAAGCTGCGCAGTTAGTAAAAGCAAAAACGACAAAAGATGTGGTGACACGTGTAGTAGCTATTCAGTCAGAGTTAAAAGAAGCACAACGTGAGAATGAGTCATTATCACAAAAAATCGCAAATGCTCAAGCAGGTGCAGTGCTAGACGCAGCTCAAAAAATGGGTGATGTTACAGTGTTGGCAACACAAGTAGAAGCAAAAGATAATAATCAATTACGTCAAATGATGGATGACTTAAAAGCTAAAATGGAACAAGCTGTTATTGTACTAGGCGCTGTAGCTGGTGATAAAGTGATGCTTTGTGCGGGTGTGACAAGTGATTTAGCAGGTAAGGAATACCACGCAGGTAATTTGGTGAAGTATGTAGCAGAGCAATGTGGAGGTAAAGGTGGCGGCCGCCCTGATATGGCAATGGCAGGTGCAAAAGATGCGGAAGCATTACCAACTGCATTACAATCCGTTTACGAATACGTCAAATCTATTTAATAAATTTCAGTAATCGAGTATAATAGAAGGCAAAGGTGCTAGATGCTTAGCACCCCTTCTGAAAGCGAGGTGCTGGAGATGAATAAGTACGATCAAACAATGAAATTTAATTTCCAAGATGAATCAATGGCACAAGAAGTCAAACAAGTGATGTTACAAGTGCATAGTTCATTAGAAGAAAAGGGGTACAATCCGATTAATCAAATAGTGGGTTATCTACTATCTGGTGATCCGGCGTATATTCCTCGCCATCAGGATGCACGTAATGTCATAAGAAAACTAGAACGCGATGAAATTCTAGAAGAACTTGTTAAATTTTATATTAAGCATAATGAGGCGAAAAAATGAGAGTGATGGGTTTAGACGTTGGCTCTAAAACCGTAGGCGTTGCAGTGAGCGATGCACTCGGATGGACAGCACAAGGCGTCGAAATCATTAAAATTAATGAAGCAATTGGCGAATTTGGCATAGCACGTATTAAGGAGCTTGTAAAACAACATAATGTAACTAGCTTTGTTGTAGGGTTTCCTAAAAACATGAATAATACCGTTGGGCCTCGCGGTGAGGCTTCACAGGCATATAAAGCACTTTTAGAAGAAACTTTTGGTTTACCTGTGGTATTATGGGATGAGCGTTTATCCACTATGGCTGCCGAACGTGTATTAATTGAAGCAGATGTAAGTCGCAACAAACGCAAAAAGGTCATTGATAAGATGGCAGCAGTAATGATTTTACAAGGCTATCTAGATAGCAAAAATTAAAGGAAGAGGTGCTTTCCTAATGGAACACGGCGAACGACATATTACAGTAATTGATGATAATGGCGATGAGCATTTATGTGAAGTGCTTTACACATTTGACTCTGAAAAACATAACAAATCTTACGTACTTTACTACTTAGTAGGCAGTGAGGACGAAGAGGGTAACATCGAAATTCATGCTTCATCATTCCAACCAACAGAAGGTGACGAAGGTGGCGATTTAGAGCCAATCGAAACAGAAGAAGAGTGGGAAATGATCGAAGAAGTGTTAAATACATTACAAGATGAATTTGACGAAGAATAAGCACCATTTTAATCACTTAAAAGGATTTTCCTTTTAAGTGATTTTTTTGTGAACAATTTACGCGACTTATGCGTCTTATAATTACAATTGTTTACACTACATATTTTTAGTATGATTGAATAATGTAAGGAGGCAAGAGTGTGATTGACGAAAATAAAAAGCAACAAATGTATAAAAATATGAACGCAAGAAAAGATGAGGTGAACTTCGTGCGTAAAATTGTTGGTTATGTAACACTTGCGATTTTAGCCATCGTACTGCTCGTTGGCGTAGGTGGTTATTTATATGTGAAGAGTGCCTTAAAACCTGTAGACCCCGATTCTACAGAAAAAATTGCTGTAGAAGTACCTATTGGCTCTGGCATAGCACTTATTTCAAAAGAGTTAGAGAAAAAAGGGGTCATTAAAAGTGCACGTATTTTTAAATATTATACAAAATTTAAAAACGAGTCGAGTTTTCAAGCAGGCACATATGATTTAACGAAATCCATGACATTAGACGAAATTATTGAAAGCTTAAAGACAGGCACAATTTACCGCGAACCATTATCTACAATAACCATTCCAGAAGGTTTAACACTAGACCAAATCGGTAGCATTATTGCCAAACATACGGACTATACAGAAAAACAATTTATGAGTTTAGTAACAAGTGATGCATTCATTCAAAAAATGCAAACGCAGTATCCAGAACTTTTAACAGATGCTATTAATAATGAAAATATTCGTTATAAATTAGAGGGATATTTATATCCAGCTACTTACCCGCTCTTTGATGAAAAGCCGTCATTAGAAAGCATCGTAAAACTAATGTTAGATACTATGAATAAAACAGTTATGCAATATAAAGGACTTATGCAGGAGCGTGAGATGACTGTCCATGAGCTAATAACGTTTGCTTCTTTATTAGAGCGAGAAGCAACAGCACAAACAGACCGCGAAACAATTGCTAGTGTCTTTTACAACCGCATTAAAGAAGATATGCCATTGCAAACAGACCCTACAGTTTTATATGCATTAGGTGAGCATAAAGATGTAGTATTGTATAAAGATTTAGAAGTGGATAATCCGTACAATACGTATCAAAATAAAGGTTTACCGCCAGGGCCAATCGCTGCGCCAGGTGATGTGTCAATTCAAGCTGCACTAAATCCAACAACAACAGAGTATTTATATTTCTTAGCAGATGAAAATGGCATTAATCACTTTGCGAAAACGTATGAAGAACATCAAGAAAATGAGAAAAAATATATTAAAACGAAATGATAAATGCGAAAGGAGAAGGTTTCACAACTTGTGTGCCTTCTCCTTTCATGGTACTATAAACAGTGATTTTTATTAAAAAATATCTTAAAATTTTAGCCAGCGAGTGTCTGCTCGCTGTTTTTTGATAATGAGGTGTCCTAGATGGAAGTATCGGATGCGTATATCAATTCTTTTGTCCAACCACGAAATGAATTATTCGTGGAGATGGAACAATTTGCTGAGGCAAATCACGTACCTATCATGCAATTAGCTGCGATTGATGCGCTTAATCAATTATTGCGTATTCAACAGCCAACTCATATTTTGGAGATTGGCTCGGCTATAGGGTATTCTGCCTTACGTATGGCAGAAGCATTGCCTAAAACACATATTGTAACCATTGAACGTGACGCAGAAAGAGTAGCGCTAGCCCAAACATTTTTAGCGCGCTCCGCAGTCCATGACCGTATTACTTTACTTGAAGGTGATGCATTAGAGGTAAATGTGGAGCCATATGGCACAATGTTTGATGCGATATTTATTGACGCAGCTAAGGGACAGTATCAACGCTTTTTTGAAAAGTACGAGAGATATGTGCCAAGTGGTGGCGTCATTTATATTGATAATATGTATATGCATGGTTTATCAGATTTAGCATTACAAGAAGTACCACGACGTAAAAGAACGATGATACGCAATTTAAAAAACTTCACAGATTGGATTATGCAGCACCCGCATTACACGAGTGCTTTTTTACCAGTTGGTGATGGTTTATTATTATGTTTGAAGAGGTGACAATGTTGAATAAACCAGAATTACTCGTAACACCGCAATCATTAGCCCATATTCCAGCTTTACTGGAAGCAGGAGCGGATGCTTTTATTGTAGGTGAACAACAGTTTGGTTTGCGTTTAGCAGGTGAATTTACATTGCAAGACGTAAAAGAGGCAGTAGCATTAGTACATGCTGCTGGTAAAAAGATTTATGTCGCAGTGAATGCGATTTTTCATAATGATCGTATTGAGGCATTAGATGCCTACATTGCAGAGGTGGCAAAATTACAAGTCGATGCTTTCGTATTTGGCGACCCCGCCGTAATTATGGCTTGTAGAGAACAAGGGATTACTATACCACTACATTGGAATCCAGAAACAACAGCAACCAATTGGTTTACAGCTAATTATTGGGGAGAGCGTGGGGCCAATCGCGCTGTATTAGCACGTGAGTTATCAATGGATGAAGTCGTAGAAATTAAGGAAAATGCAGAAGTAGCTGTGGAGGTTCAAGTCCATGGTATGACATGTATGTTCCAATCTAAGCGCCCTTTATTAGGACATTACTTCTTATATCAAGATAAGGTAATGGCGATTGAGAATCGTAAAGATAATCGCAATATGTTTTTACATGATGATGAACGCAGTAATAAATACCCAATTTATGAAGATGTAAATGGCACACATATTTTCAGTCCTAACGATATGTGCATTATTGATGAGTTAGATGAATTATTTGAAGCCGGTATTGATGCTTTTAAAATCGAGGGTGTATTGCAAACTACAACATATGTTACCAAAGTAACGGCATTGTATCGTAAAGCTATTGATACATTTTTTGATGAGGGTGCAGAGGCATACGATGCAATACGCGATGAGTTGCAAGCGGCAGTTGAAGAAATTCAGCCAGACCATCGTCCATTAGATACAGGATTTATCTTTAAAGAAACAGTTTATTAAGAGGGGGTAAGCTAAAGTGGCGTTAGCATTACTAGAAAACGAAAAAATTCGCGAAGTGGTGAACGGTAAGCGAATCATCACAAAGAAGCCTGAATTGCTTGCACCAGCAGGTAGTCTAGAGAAGTTAAAGGTAGCCGTACATTACGGGGCAGATGCGGTATTCATTGGTGGACAGGAATTTGGTCTGCGTTCGAATGCAGGCAACTTTTCCATTGATGAAATGCGTGAAGCAGTGGCATTTGCTAATCCATATCATGCTAAAATTTATGTAACAACAAATATTTTTGCACATAATGAAAACATGGATGGTTTAAAAGAATATTTACAAGATATTGAGTCAGCAGGTGTAACAGGTATTATTGTGGCAGACCCATTAATTATTGAAACATGCCGCACATATGCACCAAAGCTCGAGATCCATCTTTCAACACAACAATCGCTATCGAACTGGAAAGCGGTTAAGTATTGGAAAGATGAAGGCTTACACCGTGTTGTATTAGCACGTGAAGTCGGTGGGGAAGAGATGCGCCTTATGAAAGAGAAGGTTGATATTGAAATTGAAGCCTTTATTCACGGTGCAATGTGTATTGCGTATTCAGGACGCTGTGTACTATCTAATCATATGACAGCACGTGACTCTAATCGCGGAGGGTGCTGCCAATCTTGCCGTTGGGATTATGATTTATATGAATTAGAAGATGGCGAGGAAAAAGCCCTGTATGAGGCTAATCATGAGCCATTCGCTATGAGCCCTAAAGATTTAAAATTGGTGGAAGCTATTCCACATATGATAGAGCTTGGGATCGACTCCTTGAAAATTGAAGGTCGTATGAAGTCGATTCACTATGTAGCTACAGTAGTATCTGTGTATCGCAAAGTGATTGATGCGTATTGCGCAGACCCAGAAAACTTTAAAATTAAGCGTGAATGGCTAGAAGAGCTAGATAAATGTGCGAATCGTGATACAGCAGAGGCTTTCTTCCATGATGCACCAGGGCATGAAGAACAAATGTTTGGCGAACATGGTCGTAAAACCAAATATGAATTTGTTGGTCGTGTCTTAGCTTATGATGAGGAAACACAAATTGTCACACTACAACAACGCAACTATTTTAAACCAGGTGACGAGGTGGAGTTTTTTGGCCCAGAAATTGAAAATTTCCGCATTACAATTGATGAAGTTAAGGATGAAGACGGGAATGTCTTAGATGCTGCACGTCATCCTTTACAGATTGTGACGTTCAAATGTCCATATAAACTCTATCCTGAGAACATGATGAGAAAGGAGAATGACTGATGACAAAGCCTGTCGTCATCGGCATTGCAGGAGGTTCTTGCTCAGGTAAGACAAGTGTAACACAAGCCATTAAAGAGGTATTTCATAATCAATCACTTGTAATTATTGAGCAAGATTACTACTATAAAGACCAATCTCATATGACGTTTGAAGAGCGTCTTAATACAAATTATGACCACCCTAATGCATTTGACAATGTACGTTTAGTGGAGGACATTCAACACCTACTTAACCGCGAGAGCATTGATAAACCAATATATGATTATGTCGCACACACAAGATCAACAGAAGTGGAACATATCGAACCCGCAGACGTGATCATCGTGGAAGGCATTTTAGTACTAGAAGACGAAGCATTGCGTAATTTGATGGATATTAAGATTTTTGTAGATACGGACGCGGACTTGCGTATTATTCGTCGCATTTTACGAGATATTACAGAGCGTGGTAGGACAACAGATTCTGTAATTACACAGTATTTAACAGCTGTGCGCCCAAGTCACAATCATTTTATTGAACCAACAAAACGTTTTGCCGACCTTATTATTCCTGAAGGTGGCGAGAATACCGTCGCTATTGATTTATTAATTACAAAAATTAAGATGGTATTATCCCAATAAAACAGGTATTATAAAGGGGCATAATTTTAAGATACTATTGTTGAAATAGTAATAAAATACGTTTATACTTTCAACTTGTCTCTTTGACAAATTACTTTTGCATAATAGCGATTGACAAAATACAAAGTCTGTATTATGCTAATGCAAATATTGGAAGCATGACAGGATATAAAATTCGATTAGTGACAACGAAATGTAGTTGTTGCTAGTCGAGTTTTATCTTTTTGTGTACATGCCCAATTTTTAAGTGAGTGTATATAAAGGAGTGGAATTACCTTGTCAAACGAAAAAACATATCCAATGACCGAAGCAGGTAAACGCAAATTAGAAGAAGAATTAGAGTACTTAATTACTGAAAAAAGAAAAGAAGTCGTTGAGCGTATTAAAGTAGCACGCAGTTTTGGCGACTTATCTGAAAACTCGGAGTATGACTCTGCAAAAGAAGACCAAGCATTCGTTGAAGGGCGTATTTCAACGCTTGAATCTATGATTCGCAATGCTGTCATCATAAATGAAGATGAAGCCGACAATGGCACAGTATCACTCGGGAAAACGGTTACATTTGTTGAGATTGTAAATGGGAAAGATTCAGACTTTGAAGAAACTTACACAATTGTAGGTTCAGCCGAGGCAGACCCATTAGAAGGCCTTATCTCTAATGACTCTCCAATCGCTAAAAGCTTACTAGGCAATAAAATTGGTGCAACCGTTAAAGTACAAACACCAGGCGGCGAGATGGATGTACGCATTTTAAATATTAAATAAAACAGAGGCTTGTTAAAGGCAATTATTACGATTCATTTGCCTTTAACAAGTTTTTTATTTAGTCACGAAATAAAGAGATGATTTATTATGCAGATAAAAGCATAAGGTGGTAAAATAGTGCTTGAAATGAGGTGCTAAAGTGGAAGAGAAATCTCGAAAACATAAAATGCAAAGTCCTGAACGTAAACAAAAAGCAGATAAACTACTGAACTATTTAATTATCTTTATGATGTTATTAATCGCAAGTACCGCAACAATTATCATAAAAAATACACAAGCAGATGAATTAGCGCGAGAATCAAAAGTGCATGAAAAGAAAGTAGAAGAAGATAAAAAGCTACAAGAAGAAAAGGCAACAGAGGAAAAGCCAACGGAAGAAAAGCAAGATGTATCAAAAGAAGATGCATCCGTATCTACAGAAGGCGAAACGGATCGTAAGACTGAAGTTACAAAGAGCGACGACCCTATTGTGGAAGAAGTTATTGTCGATAAAAACTGGAAACCTACAAAAACAGCTCAAGTTGGTCCACATGTTTCCATGTATCAAAAAGGTACATTAGACTGGGAAGAAAAAATCGAAACATTAAGTCGCACATCAGGTTTAGATGTGGATAACATGATTGTATTGCGTGTTGGTAATAATGGTGGTGCGCAAAATGCGATAGGTGTCGTAACATCACTAGATGGTGTGGAAAAATATCGCATAAGTATGGAATGGGTAGACAATGAAGGTTGGTTACCTGTTAAAATGGAGAAGTTGTACACTACAGAAGGTGCATACTAAGGAGGAAGTTACATGAGAATCGCAGTGATTGGTGCTATGGAAGAAGAAGTGATGGCATTACGTGAGAGTTTAGGAAATCGTGAAGTAATAACTATTGCAAATAGCGAATACACTACAGGTACATATGAAGGAAAGGAAGTTGTTTTACTTAAAAGTGGTATTGGTAAAGTAAATGCTGCAATGGCAACAACAATATTATTGCATCATTTTTCGCCTGACGTTGTTATAAATACAGGTTCAGCAGGTGGCTATGACGCGCAGTTAGACGTAGGTTCTGTTGTGATTTCAGATGAGGTTGTGCATCATGATGTGGATGCTACTGTATTTGGTTATTTGATGGGACAAGTGCCTCAAATGCCTGCTACATATAAAGCAGACGCTAAGCTTTGCCAAATTGCAGAGCAAGCAGTGGCAGCTGTTGGTGAGCATACAAGTGCTATGGGGTTAATTGGTTCAGGCGACTCTTTTATGTATGATCCGAAACGAGTAGAAGAGGTAAGAAGTCATTTTCCTACATTAAAAGCGGTAGAAATGGAAGCGGCGGCTGTTGCCCAAGTTTGCTATCAGTTTAATGTGCCTTTTGTTGTCATTCGTGCCTTATCAGATATTGCAGGCAAAGCTTCTGACGTAACATTTGAAGAGTTTTTACCAATTGCAGCAAAACATTCAACACAAGTGGTATTAGAAGCGATTACGCGTATCTAATAAAAAAGGTTGTCTGAGCATAATGATGCTTAGACAACCTTTTCTATAATCGTTATACTTTTTTTAGTGTGAATGTACTAATCATCATTACAGATAAAATTAATACGAGTGGTACATAGAAACCTGCGGCTACATAAGGGCCTGCAAAATAACTAAGTGTTAAAATAGTACCAGCTGCAGTAATAGGTAAGCCAACAAAATAACCATTTGTATCAGAAACGTTAAAGCGAGCTAAGCGCAGTGCGCCACAAGTAATATATAAAATTGTGACAATCATACCTGCAGCACCAGCATAAGAGAGTGCATACTCATACATAAGAAGAGCGGGTGCTACACCGAACGATATAATATCACTCATCGAATCTAATTGTTTACCAAGCTCCGATTGTTGATTTAATTTACGAGCGACTTTGCCATCATAACGATCCAGTAAAGCTGCAATAAAAATAAATAATACCGCGAAACTAAAATGTTCATTTAAAGTAGCCATAATAGCTGCTCCACCAAATGATAAATTACAAAGTGTAATGAAATTGGCAATATGTGCTTTGAATTTTTTAATAGTGTTATCCACCATATGTGAAAGATACAACGGGTATCCCTCCTTTACACGTAGGATATTTTTTCATTATACTGCTAAATGAGTATTTAAGATAGTAGTAATCATAAGAAAAGGGAGTTAAAAACATGAAAGAACAAATTTATCAAAAACTCATTGAACTAACAAACGGTAAATCAACATCACAAGTATTACGGGCATTTGCGCAAAGTAAGGTCAGCCAATATTTAATAAATGGTTATACTAAAGTTTACGATATTAACTTACAAGAAGTTTCAAAAAATCGCCAACAATTTTCAAGTTTACATGATTTTTTTATTCGAGAGTTAAAACGAGAAGCGCGCCCTATTGCTAATACACATAATGTATTAGTGAGTCCAGTCGATGCTAAAATAGAAGCTTTTGGTGATATTACACCTAACCAAACGTTTATTGTAAAGGGCAAGCCTTATCAATTAGTCGATTTATTAGGGCAGCAAAAGCGTGCAGATGACTACCAAGACGGGCAGTACATTGTATTTTATTTAAGTCCAGCTGATTACCATAGGATGCACAGCCCGGTGGATGCAAAAGTAATGAGACAATATGTGTTAGGTAATGGTTCATATCCTGTCAATCAAGTAGGTCTTACCTATGGTAAAAAGCCTTTGTCTCACAATTATCGAATGATTACACAACTTAAAAATGATAACATAACATGTGAATTTATTAAAGTTGGTGCTACATTTGTTAATTCAATAGTGTTAACAAATACAACAGATACATGGCATAAAGGAGAAGAAGTGGGATATTTTTCTTTTGGTTCAACTGTTATTATGTTATTCAAAAAAGCAGAAATACAGTTCACAGAAAATGTTGTCCCGTCTGCAAAGATTAAGATGGGTGAAGCCTTTGCGACTATGTTATAATGAGTGGCGACAATACGATAGAGTGAGGGGAAATCGTTGTATAATTTTTTATTACCAAAACAATTTGTGACAGACATTTTTCAAATCACACCAGAATTTTTGCGTGAAAAAGGTTTAAAAGGTGTTGTGACAGACTTAGATAATACGTTAATTGAATGGGACAGAGCCGATGCTACAGAAGAGTTAGCAGCATGGTTTTTGATGATGAAAGATGCGGGTATACGGATTATTATTGCCTCTAATAATAATGAAAAGCGAGTGAAACATTTCGCTAAGCCATTAGGCATACCTTATGTGCATCGTGCAAAAAAACCGCTCGGTCGAGGTTTTTATGCGGCTATGATTCAATTAGGTTTGCGCCCACAAGAAACAGCAATGGTAGGTGACCAATTATTAACGGATGTCATGGGAGGCAATCGCATGAAAATGTATACCATTTTAGTGCGTCCTGTTGCACAATCTGACGGTTTAGTGACGAAATTTAATCGCTTTGTGGAGCGTCGTATTTTTAGTGATTTAAAAAGAAAAGGAAAGACAACATGGGAGGATCATTTATGAGTGAAATGCCAACTTGTATTGGCTGCGGAGCCGTTATTCAAACAGCAAATAAAGGAGAGGTAGGTTATGCACCACCATCTTCCTTAACGAAAGAAACAGTGATTTGTCAACGCTGCTTCCGCTTAAAAAATTATAATGAAATTCAGCCCGTATCGCTAACGGATGATGATTTTTTACGCATCTTAAACGGTTTAGGTACACAAGATGGCTTAATCGTTAAAATCGTTGATATTTTTGATTTTAATGGGAGCTGGCTACCAGGTTTGCATCGTTTTGTAGGGAATAATCCTGTATTGTTAATTGCTAACAAAGTTGATTTATTGCCTAAATCTATTAAACCAGGCAAAGTGATTCATTGGCTCAAACGAGAAGCTGCAGCATTAGGTTTGAAGCCTGTTGATGTATTGTTAGTTAGCGCACATAGTGGCAGAGGCATGGATGAGGCGATGACTGCGATTGAACGTTATCGTAAAAAACAAAATGTCTATGTTGTAGGGTGTACTAATGTAGGGAAATCAACATTCATTAATCGTATTATTAAACAAGCAACAGGAGAGGGTGAAGTAATTACTACTTCACATTTCCCAGGCACAACATTAGATATGATTGATATTCCATTAGATGATGGCAGCGCAATGTTTGATACACCGGGTATTATTAATCATCATCAAATGGCACATTATTTAGATGCTAGTGAATTAAAATATATTATGCCTAAAAAAGAAATCAAACCTAAGGTGTTTCAGCAAAATCCAGGGCAGACCTTGTATATGGGGGCTTTAGCACGTTTTGATTTTATTCAAGGGGAGCGTTCCGCTTTCACGGTTTATGTAACAAATGACTTGCCAATACATCGCACTAAACTAGAGAAGGCAGATGAATTGTATGCCAATCATAAAGGTAAACTGTTAACGCCACCATCTGAAAAGTATATTGACCAATTACCCGATTTAGTGCGACATGAATTTACGATTAAAGAGCCAAAGACAGACATCGTAATTTCGGGATTAGGGTGGATTACAGCGCAAGATGCTAATGTCATTATTGCAGCGTATGCGCCTAAAGGTGTCGAAGTATTTATTCGCCCATCATTGATTTAAGGAGTGAAGGTATGAAAAAGTGGTTTGCAGTTATAGGCGACCCCATTGCTCATTCAAAATCACCTCAGATGCACAACACTTGGTTTGCTGAATTAAATATAAATGCGACGTATATTCCCATTCACGTACAAGCACAAGACTTATCAAGAGCCGTTGAGAGCTTGCGACTGCTAGGTGCAAGCGGCTTTAATGTGACAATCCCACATAAAGAAGCCATTTTACCTTTACTTGATGAGCTTGACCCTATGGCGCAAAGAATGGGAGCTGTAAATACAGTAGTGCGTCTAGCCGACGGTCGCTTCAAAGGGTATAATACAGACGGCGTAGGTTTTGTGCGTTCATTAGAAGCGCAAATCGGTACTACTCACCGTAAAGATGCTGTCTTATTAATCGGTGCTGGTGGCGCAGCTAGAGGCATTGCTTTTGCTATGCAACAAGCAGGTTACGATCATATTACGATTTGTAATCGTACAGTGGCACGTGCAGAGGCGCTCGTTCAAGAACTCAATATGGGCACAGCAATTTCATTGCAACAAGCTGAGCTTGACTTAGCCAATTATAACATTGTTATTCAAGTAACATCAGCAGGTCTCAATCAGAACTTTGCACTTCCCTTTGCATTAACTCATTTACAAAGAGGTACAGTAGTAGCTGATATTGTGTATAATCCACTTATTACGCCGTTCTTAGCAGAGGCAAAGCACAAAGAAGCAACAATCGTTACTGGTGTAGGCATGTTTGTCCATCAGGGGGCTATTGCTTTTGAACATTGGTTGCAGCAACAACCTGATACAAATTTAATGATTGCCACCATAAGTGGTAATTAGGAGGATATTAATATTTTATGTTAACAGGAAAACAAAAACGTTATTTACGAGCAGAAGCCCATCATTTAACACCTATTTTCCAAGTAGGTAAAGGTGGCGTGAATGAGGCTATGCTTACTCAAATTGAAGAAGCGCTTGAAGCTCGCGAACTAATAAAAGTCCGCATTTTAGATAATTGTGAGTTTGAAAAAAATGAAGTGGCAGAAGCTTTAGCAGAAGGCACATATGCAGAGTTAGTCCAATTGATTGGTTTAACTGTTGTATTGTATAAAGAGTCTCGCAAAAATAAAAAAATCATTTTGCCTAAGTCAAGCAAATAAATGAAAAAAATCGGTATTTTAGGCGGTACATTTAATCCTCTACACTTTGGACATCTCATGATGGCAAACGAGGCTTTACATGCATTGCAATTAGATGAGGTTCGATTTATGCCTAACAGTGTTCCTCCACATAAACAAGCCACTACCATCTCAGATGAAGCGAGACTAATAATGTTAGACTTGGCATTAGCACCGTATGAATTATTTACGATTGAACGTTTTGAAATAGAACGAGGTGGTATTTCGTATACCGTTGAGACAATGGAGCAATTAGTTCAACGCGAACCACAAACTCAATTTTATTTTATTATAGGTGGCGATATGATAGCTTCACTGCACACGTGGCATCGCATCGATGATTTACTCAATCTTGTAACATTTGTAGGCATATCACGCCCCAAAGTAGAAGCTCATACCACTTATGATGTCATAATGTTGGATGCACCAGCGTTTGATATTTCATCTACTCTGTTACGCCAACGATTTGCACAACAAAAGACCGTACAATTTTTAGTGCCTGATGAGATTGCAACCTATGTTCGAAAGGAAGGTTTATATGGAGCAGAGTCAATTACTAAGCGCGATTAAAACACGTATGCCAGAAAAGCGTTATCAACATACACTAGGTGTTATGAAAACAGCAGTAATATTAGCTGAACGTTTTGGTGAAGATGTAAAAAGAGCAGAGACAGCAGCTATTCTGCATGATATTGCAAAATATGAAGATGAAGCTAAGATGGAAAAGCTAATTCGTGAATATCAATTAGATTACCGTGTATTAGGTTGGGGAAGTGAATTATTGCATGGGCCAATCGGTGCTTTGTATGCTGAAAAAGAATTTGGGATTAAAGACAAAGATATTTTACATGCGATTCACTATCACACGACAGGTAGAGCAGGAATGAGCCCATTAGAAAAAATTATATTTATTGCAGATATGATTGAACCATCACGTAAATTCGAAGGTGTAGAACGCCTGCGTAAAAAAGCCGAAAAAGATTTAAATAAGGCAATGAGTGCTTGTATTCGTCACTCTTTGCAATTTTTAATTGATACAAAACAACCGATATTTCCGTTATCACTAGCATGTTATAACGACTTAATGAATGGAGAGAATGCATAATAATGACATTATTACAAATCGCTTATAAAGCAGTAGATGATAAACATGGTGAAGATATTGTGGTATTAAATATGGAAGGGATTTCTTTATTAGCTGACCACTTTATTATTTGCCATGGTAACTCAGATCGCCAAGTACAAGCTATTGCACGTGAAATACAAGACCAAGCAGCCGAAGCAGGCTATGAAATTCGTCGTGTGGAAGGTTTTGATGGTGCACGTTGGGTATTAGTCGACTTAGGAGACGTTGTTGTACACGTATTCCATAAAGATGAGCGCGGTTATTATAATTTAGAGCGTCTATGGGGAGATGCACCACAACTTGAGGTGCATGAAGCATAATGGCGAGTTATGAGCAATTTGCATATGTATATGACAAATTGCAAGCGGATATACCGTATGATTTATACGCGAATTGGGTGATGCAATTTGCACCTGTTGCTACACATCCTAAACTAGTAGATGTGGGGTGTGGTACAGGCATTATGTTACAACACTTTCAACAAGCAAGCTATGACGTAGCAGGCGTTGATTTATCCGAGGATATGCTCATGTTAGCTAGAGAACGTGTCCCTAATATACCACTTGTTTGTCAATCTATGGCTGAGCTAGAAGGATTCCATGATGTAGATGTTGTTACGATTATTTTAGACTCATTAAATTATTTACAAACCGTAGAAGAAGTTAAATCGACTTTTCTACGTGTCTATGAGAGCTTAAAAGTGGGCGGGCAACTCTTTTTCGATGTGCATAGTTTAACCAAGATGCAGTTGTTTTTAGCGTCACCTTTTACGTATGATGATGGTGATATCACATATCTCTGGCATACGGAAGAAGGGGATGCACCACATAGTATCATTCATGATATGACGTTTTTTGTGGCGCAAGACCACGTATACAAGCGTTTTGACGAAACCCATTATCAACGTACTTATGAACCAGAACAGTATGTAGAATGGTTGCATGAAGTGGGGTTCACTACAGTTGATGTCACAGCTGATTTTACCTTTGATTTACCTGATGAAAAGACAGAACGTATTTTTATACGTGCTGTAAAATAACCATAGTACACTCTTTTCAAATAGAGGCGAATACGTTATAGTGAGTTTATCTCCATAGCATGCCTTCTACTTGGAAAGGGTGTTTCTTATTTTCATGCAGATATGGCATAAATATGGCAGATATGTAATGGCATTAGGAGCTTTACTGCTCGCTATTATTATTTATTATTTTTCCACTACAGAAAGCAGCGATCCACCACCTACGAACGATCCATTCTTACTCGACAATCCCGTTGAAACAACACAACAAACAGCCGAATTAGAACAAGACCCCCCACAACCTGAGACAGTAATTGTAGATGTGAAAGGAGCAGTAGCTCAGCCAGGTGTCTACCCCTTTACAACCGAGCAGCGTGTCATTGATGCGATTGCACAAGCAGGTGGCTATACAGAGGCGGCAGATACAAAACAAATTAATGCTGCAAAGCGACTACAAGATGAAATGATAATCTATGTGCCGCAAATTGGTGAAGAAGCAATGGATCTATCCATGCCATCTTTCCCTTCTACTCAAGAAGCCACAACACCACAGGTAAATATTAATACAGCAGATGAAGCCGCACTAACCACGATTCCTGGTGTTGGTCCAGCTAAGGCAAAGGCTATTATTAGTTATCGTGAACAACAAGGTGCTTATCAAACGATTGAAGATATTAAAAATGTGAGTGGTATTGGCGAAAAAACATTTGACAAGTTAAGTGAATATATTACAGTAAAATAAAGAGAGATAAGGAGGTTATGTTATGGAGCGAATAACATGGGACCAATTTTTTATGGCGCAAAGTCATCTCCTAGCATTACGTAGTACATGCACGCGTTTAGCCGTTGGTGCAACTATTGTCCGAGAAAAACGCATTATTGCAGGAGGTTATAATGGCTCAATAGCGGGTGATGAGCATTGTATTGACCATGGATGTTATGTAGTGGATAATCACTGTGTACGCACAATCCATGCAGAAATGAATGCCTTATTACAATGTGCAAAGTATGGTACATCGACAAGTGGCGCAGATTTATATGTGACACATTTTCCTTGTTTACCATGTACAAAATCCATTATTCAAGCAGGTGTAGCTCGTGTGTATTATGCCACAGATTATAAAAATAATACATATGCGATGGAGCTTTTACATAAGGCAGGTGTAGAGGTTGTACATGTGCCTTTTGAAGAGTGTAAAATTGACTTTTTAATGGACGAAAAAATAAAACTCTACATGAACATGTTACAAGACTTACGTGATGCAGATGTAGCGCCCGAAAAAATTGCAGTACATGAAGAACAGGTGTTGAAATTATTTGGGCAAGCGACAACAAGGTGACTTTTTATTAATCGAAATTGCTATCATTGTAGGAAGTGCTGCTTTATGGCAGTGGACGATGTACGCAAGTGTAATTCAAATTGGTGTATTAGTATGGCTTTATTATAAAAGGAGACCAATAGTATATTATATTGGTCTCTCCCTCATACTAACGATCTATTTTACTTATGAGGCGCCATTGCAACAAGTGCCACCTCAACAATTAACGATTAGCCATCATTATAAAATTGATGGTGACCGTTTAAAAGGATTTATGTGGGATGAAAACCATGCCAAGTGGTATGTGAGTTATCAGTTTCAAAGTGAGGACGAAAAAAATCAATTTACCTCACAATCATTAGCGGGCAAGCAGTTTATCGTTACAGGCACTATTCAAGAGATACCGCCTGCTGCTCATCAGTATAGTTTTTCTATGCCAAATTATTTATGGCAAAATAAAGCAAGTGGTTTTTTTGAGGTAACGACTTGGCAATATGTAAAACAACATTCTTCATGGCAAGTGTGGTTAGCTCAACGCCGATTTGCGATTCAACAACATATCGAAGCGGTGTTTCCTCAACGTTTGCAAGCAGAGGCAAAGGCCTTACTTATTGGCATGCGTGATGGTGTGGATGATACAATGACGCGAGCTTACCAAGTGTTAGGTATTACACATCTTTTTGCAATCTCTGGTTTGCATGTGGGGCTGTTGAGTTATTTATTTTATATGGTTCTTATTCGTCTTGGTGTAAGGCGAGAGTGGGCCTCTATCCTACTACTGATCATACTCCCTTGTTATGCAATACTGGCTGGAGGAGCGCCATCTGTATGGCGTGCTGTAATGGTTAGTTGTTTAGTCATACTCTCAGCCCTTATGAAGCGACGCTTACGTGTGGAAAATGCTTTAGCCCTTACGTTTATTTGTTTTGTTATGGTATTTCCTCGCAGTATTTTTCAAATTGGTTTTCAACTTTCCTATTTAGCCACGTTCAGTATACTTTATTCGCAAAAAATCCTCAGGCATGTTCGTTTTCCAGCCATCTATATTACTATTGTCACACAAATGATGGTAAGCCCTTTATTAATCCATCATTTTTATGAAGTCTCTCTATCTTCCTTTTTCACAAATATCCTATTTGTCCCTCTTTTTGCATGGGTCGTGTTACCTATTAACCTTCTATTATTATTCACAAGTTATTTTTCACTTCACACATGGTTGTTATGGCTATATGCGCCTTTTAGAGATTTACTAACGACTATTATTTTATGGCTAAAAGATGTACCTTTTCAACTATGGCAACCTGGTCAACTTCCGATTTGGCAGTCTTTATTATTGTTAATTACAATCATGTTAAGTTTCATTGCCTTAGAGACAAAACGTCCTCGCTTATACTTTCCATTTATAATAACCATTCTGATAATTCAACTTTCTCCTTACTGGGATAGTCGACTCAAAATTTCCTATATTGATGTAGGACAAGGTGATAGTACTTTAATTGAATTACCTTATCGACAAGGTGTATATGTAATTGATAGTGGAGGTGTACTTCGGTTTGGTAATGAGGCGTGGCGAGAACGCAAACAACCTTTTGAAGTGGGTAGACAAATTGTTGTCCCCTTATTAAAGGGTAAGGGCATTACAAAAATCGATACATTGATCCTTACACATCCCGATGCTGACCATGTAGAAGGGGCTGAAGAAATTATGCAAGAAGTGAAGGTGAAAGAAGTGCACGTTACAGGTGGCACAGCTAAGCCCGTCATGGCAGATGTAGTGGCAGAAGTTAAAAAACAACAAATCCCGTTTTATGTGAAGCGTAGGGGAGATGTGCTCAGAACAGGCGATTATTCTCTTTATTACGTGTCCCCTACAATAGCGAATGAAGGAAAGAATAATGATTCACTAGTAGTATATTTACATTCTCAGCAGTTTACAGCTCTCTTTACAGGAGACTTAGAAGCAGAAGGTGAAGAGTCATTACTACAAGATGCACAATTGCAAAATCTCTCCATTTTAAAAGCGGGACATCATGGCAGTAAGACATCAAGTACGGCTGCTTTTATTGCACATACTAACCCCAAGCTCACCATTTTTAGTGCTGGGCGCAATAATCGATACGGGCACCCTCATCCAGAAGTGTTAGCTCGCTTTGAGGGGCATCATATACTTAACACAGCGCAACAAGGCACAATTGAGGTACATGTTACAAGACAAGGTAATATCATATTACAATAAGCAATTATGAACAATGTATCCTTATTTATAATAAACCTAAAATAGCAAAAAAACAGCACACCGACTACAGTCGGTGTGCTGTTTTCTGGCCTTTGTGTCAGCCTCTTCTACTTGCAAAATTACAACATAGCTACGTATTCGAAAATCGTTGCAATGATGAACATGATGAAGAATACGCCAAATGGTACGACAAATCCGACACCAGCGTCAATTGCATCATTACGTTTTGAATTAATGTTTTCACCTTCAAATGGATTCATTGCTATCCCTCCAATTCTTTAACAATTATAAAACATCACCCCTAAAAAAGCTATATCCATTAGATAAGTTATCAATTCGGTGTGACAAAATTGTTATAAATCAGTATAATGTACGTTACATAAGGAGAGTGACCGTAGTGTTAACAAAAATATGGCGCGATATCGATAAGGGAAATTTACAGCCTGTTTATTTAATTAAAGGTGAAGAGGCCTACTTAGCAGATGAGACTTTGCGCAAAATTAAAACGGCACTTTCACAACAAGAGGAAGCCGAAATGATAACTTACTCTTTAGACGAGACCCCCGTTGAAGATGTGCTAACGGAAGCGGATACTTTTCCTTTCTTTACAGAACATAAATGTATCATTGCAAAAAATGCTAGCTTTTTAAAAGCGAGTGATCGTGATAAAGAAAAAGTGAAGCATGATCTGACAAAGTTAGAGGCCTACTTAAAAAACCCAGCTACATTTTCAGTAGTTGTATTTATTGCCCCTTATGAGAAATTAGATGAGCGTAAGAAAGTAACGAAATGGATGAAAGAGTATGCTACGCTTGTAGAGGCTGTAGTGCCTGAGGAGAGAGACTTAGCCATATGGCTACATGCACGTGCCAAACAATTACAGACAACCATTACAGACGATGCTATAGGGCTTTTAATGAGTATGGTGGGCACCAATATGTTACAACTGAATTTAGAAATTGAGAAATTAGGCTTGTATGTGGGTAAGGAAGGTATTATTACAGAACAAGTGGTGCAATTACTTGTGGCAAAGACGCTAGAGCAAGACGCGTTTAAAATGGTAGATGCTTATTTTGAGCATGACACAGAGACGGCACTGACGATTTATCGCGACTTGATTTTGCAAAAACAAGAACCGATTATGTTAGTAGGTTTATTAGCCTCCACCATTCGCACAATGAACCAAACGTATTATTTGCAAACGAAAGGATATACACAACATCAAATTGCGAAACAGTTAAAAATTCATCCATATCGTGTGAAATTAATGCTTGAAAAACGTAAAAGACCGAGTGAGGAACAATTATTACGAGCGTTATATGCTCTAGCGAATGTGGATTTGGCACTTAAGACTACAGGCAGTAATCGTGAACGTCAATTAGAACTATTTTTACTGCGTCAAATTTAAAAAAGTACGACTGAGCTCATTTCAGTCGTACTTTTTGTTTTATGCAAAGTAAAAAAAGCATCTCTTCTAGAAGAGATGCTTTTAAACAGCTTATGCTTGTTTAGCAAGACGAGACTTCGTACGAGCTGCAGCATTTTTGTGGATTAGACCTTTAGAAGCTGCTGAATCTAATGCTTTAGAAGCTTCACGAACAAGTTCTTGTGCATTATCAGCGTTTTCAGCTTTAGCAACGCGTGCTTTTTTCACAGCAGTACGCATAGAAGCTTTTGCTTGTGAGTTAGCAAGGTTAGCTTTTTCACTTGTTTTTACACGTTTAATAGCAGATTTAATGTTTGGCATGTATGTCACCTCCTAAATAAAGTACGAGATGAGTATTTCTCACGGTTTTCGTAGTCAATACAACAAAAATCATTTTAACAAACTGAACGACAAAATGCAATACATAAATGCAAAGAATATTTACTTGACAGGTTAGTATACACATACCAAAACGAAAAGACAAGAAACTATTTTCTTAATAAAAATAATTTATAGATGTTAAAAAAATTCTATTTTAAAAAGCATTGCTATTATAAGTGCATTGGTGTTAGGATTGAAAGCAATCTAAAATATATAATTCCTATAATAATAGTTGGTTTAATATTTATAAAGGAGAGATGCTTATGACTACAATCACAATTGATGTATTACAAGCATGTGAAAGAGAGCAAGCCAAGGAGTTACTCGTTGAAAGTTATCAACAATATGAAACGAATTACACAAATAAAGCTTACTTTGCAAACTATCTACAAGAGATTAAACAATCATTATATCAAGACAAAGTAGCTTGCGTTTTTATTGCAAAATGTCAAGGCGAGCTATTAGGTATTGTACAGTTGTATCATTCCTCACAAGATGCGTATGATTGGCATGGCATTACCATCCAAGCACCAATTATTCGGTTATTAGCTGTTCATCCTAAGGCAAGAGGGAATGGCATTGCCAAGCAACTCATCAAACATAGTATGACATACAGTAGCGCATTAGGTGCTAAAGCAGTGTATCTTCATACAACCGATATGATGGCAGATGCGATTCGTCTATACGAAAAAATAGGTTTTGTGCGAGATGCTAACTATGAGTTAAACAAAGAAGATTTTCTCATCAAGTGCTATCGCTATGATTTATAAGGAGGAGATCAGATGTCACAACAGAAAAATATCATTGTCTGGGCAAAGGATGGTTGCTCGTATTGTCAGGAAGTACAAGAAGTATTACGTAATAAAAAACTGAATTTTCAAATTGTCAATGTGACAAACCATGATGGGTACCGCGATATTTTACAACAAAAATACGGAGTACGTTATGTTCCAATAGTAGAAATTGGTACAGCGAAGGCGTATCGTGCAGTTACAGCACTAGGCACAGTACATTTATTACAAGTATTACATGAGGAGGGGTTATAAGTGGTGCCGTTAGCATTACAACAACAGCTTGTGGAAATAAGAAGACATTTACATCAATATCCAGAGTTATCTCTACAAGAATACGAGACAACATCCTACATCCAAGAGAAGTTACAACAATATGGTATAACATTGCGGGATACATCATTAGCAACGGGTGTTTTTGCAGATATCATTGGTCAATCAGGACCTATCATTGCTGTGCGAGCAGATATTGATGCATTGCCCATTACAGAAGCTACGCAACTACCTTATGCATCTAAAATAGCAGGTAAGATGCATGCATGCGGGCATGATTTTCATACAGCTGCATTATTAGGTGCGGCTCAATTATTACAACAGAAAAGGTTGGAAATGCAAGGTACAGTTCGATTGATATTTCAACCAGCAGAAGAGCTTGGCGGTGGCGCAGCACAAGTAATTGCGGATGGGCAGTTACGAGATGTAAAAGCGATTATTGGGTTACATAATAAACCAGATTTAGCCGTAGGTACAGTTGGTATTAAGGCAGGCGCTTTAATGGCAGCAGTAGATGCTTTTAAAATTACAATTACAGGTAAGGGAAGTCACGCAGCAATCCCGCAAGCAGGAACAGACGTTATTGTCACAGCCGCACAGCTTATTACACAGTTACAGACAATTGTGAGTCGTAATGTATCACCTTTACAAAGTGCTGTTGTAAGTGTAACGGCGATTCATGGTGGTGCAACATGGAATGTGTTACCTGAACAAGTTACGTTAGAAGGTACCATACGCACTTTTGATGAACATGTGCGACAAAAGGTGAAAGCACGGTTTTATCAACTTACAGAGAGCCTAACGACAATGCATCATCAACAATCTGCGATAATATGGCAAGAATGCCCACCTGCCTTGCATAATCATGCCAGTTTAGCGCAAAAAAGTATGCAAGTTGCTACACAACAAAATTTAACGGTCATTGAACCTGAACCTACCATGGGGGGAGAGGATTTCGCTCAATATTTGCGTCATATACCAGGTATTTTCACTTTTTTTGGCACAGGTGGTACAGAAGAATGGCATCATCCAAAGTTTACTATAGATGAGACAGCATTAGCGCCAGCTGCCTATTACTTATATGAAAGTGCATTACAAATACTTATCAATTTAAAGAAAGGAGATTTATGATGAGTTATGCGATCAGTATATTAGATCAAACACCAGTGTTTCCGAATGAAACAGTGGAACAAGCGTTCCAACATACCATTCGTTTAGCGCAGCAAGCAGAGCAATGGGGGTATCGCCGGTTTTGGTTAGCAGAGCATCATGCAATGCATGAGGTTGCAGGATCATCACCAGAAATTTTACTGGCTCATCTATTAGCTCATACAACAAAAATTCGTCTTGGTACAGGTGGGGTCATGTTAAATCACTATAGCCCATTTAAAGTAGCTGAGAACTTTAATGTGTTAGCCACATTAGCGCCTAATCGCATTGATTTAGGTGTAGGGAAGTCACCAGGAGGCTTTGCCTTATCAACAAAAGCGTTGCAATGTGTTAGTGAAGGCTTTGCACCAAATTTCGAACAAAAATTGCAAACCTTGCAACAATTTATTTATCAACAACCAACTGGGGAATATGCCACATTGCAAGCTTCACCTATTCCACAACATCCACCTACAATGTATGTATTAGGGGGTAGTGTAGAAAGTGCTACATTAGCCGCATCATTGAAAATAAATTACGTCTTTGCCCGTTTTTTACATAGTGACGAGGCATTATTAGCTACATGTGCTAAAGCGTATAAAAAACAATATCCTGAAGGTGAATTTATCGTAGCAGTAACTACTGTGGCTGCTGATACACAACAACAAGCGCTCGCATTACGTCAATATTTCAATTTATTTCACATTCACTTTGTGAATGGCAAAAGAGCAATTGTACAATCAGAAGATCAAATTAAAACGTTGCGACAACAAACAACAGAACCGTTCCATGTAATAGCAAAAGAGATGGCTGTCATTGCAGGTACAGCACAACAAGTACATGCAGAGTTACAGCGTTTACATCAAGCTTACAGCATTGATGAGTTTATCTTGCACACACCATTACGTTTACTAAAGGAGCGAACTCATTCATTTTCATTACTAGGGAGGTATAAGCAATGAAAAAAATAAGTATTTGGTTATTAATAAGCGTATTATTTTTATTTGCTTGTAATTCCGACAAAAATGATAAGAAAACAGAGCTTAAAGTTGCAGCTTCGTCTATTCCACATGCAGAAATTTTAGAAGTTATAAAAGAGGATTTAGCACAAGAAAACATTGACCTAGACATTGTGTTAGCTACAGATGGTATACAAGTCAATCAACAAACAGCAGATGGGCAATTAGATGCTAACTTCTTTCAACATACGCCTTATTTAGAGCAGGTAAATAAAGACAGTCAATTAGATTTAGTGAATGTAGTAGGTGTCCATATTGAGCCATTTGGTGTGTATTCTACTACGCTAACCTCTATTGACGATGTAAAAGAGGGTGCAAAAATAGCCATACCAAAAGATCCTGTTAATTTTTCACGTGCACTACGTCTATTAGCAGCCAACCATATTATCACTTTAAAAGAAACAGATAAAGAAAACATCGTTTTAGAAGATATCACGAAAAATGATAAAAATATAACCTTTATAGCAGTAGAAACAGCGATGTTGAATCGTTCATTAGAAGATGTAGATGCTGCAGCCATTAATACAAATTATGCTTTAGAAGGTGGATTTAATCCGTTAGAAGATGCACTTATTATTGAGGGTGAAGCCTCTCCCTATGTAAATATTTTAGCTGCGACAAGAGAGGGTGCTAAAACAAAAGAAATCCAAATTTTAAAAGAGGCACTTACATCAAAAAAGGTAAAAGATTTTATTTTGCAAACCTATGAAGGTGCTGTTATCCCCGCATTTTAAGGAGGTGTAATAATGATTGAATTTAATGATGTTACAAAAGTATTTACCAATAAAAAACAGCAAGTGATGGCACTCCAAAACATAGATTTACACATTCAACAAGGCGATATCTTTGGTGTGATTGGTTACAGTGGCGCTGGTAAGAGTACATTATTGCGCCTAGTGAATGCTCTCGAAATACCAACAACTGGCGAAGTTTTAGTACAAGGGAAAAATCTTGCTCGCTTATCTAAAAAAGAGCTGCGACAAGAACAAAAGAAGATTGGTATGATTTTTCAGCATTTTAATTTGTTGCAGTCTCGTAATGTATACGAGAATATTGCGTTGCCTTTAGAGTTAGAGCAACAGTCAAAAGTAGATATTGATCGTAAAGTAAAAGAGGCACTAGCTTTTGTTAATTTGACAGATAAAGCGCAACATTTTCCTGAACAATTATCAGGCGGTCAGAAACAACGAGTAGGTATTGCAAGAGCATTAGTAACAAATCCAGAATTATTACTATGTGATGAAGCAACCTCAGCACTAGACCCACAAACAACAATAGCGATTTTACAATTACTTAAACGTGTGAATAAAGTGTTTGGTATCACCATATTACTTATTACACATGAGATGGAAGTTATTAAGGAAATTTGTAATCGTGTAGCAGTAATGGAGGAAGGGGCAATTATTGAAACTGGTCAAGTGTTTGATGTTTTTGCACAACCTAAAAAGGCTACAACTAAACAGTTTGCACAAATGATTGTGCGTGATGATGTACCCGTTGTCATTCACGAATTACTTTCGGCTAATCGTTATCAAGGTCGTGTTTTTCATTTTAAGTTTCTTGGTGATAGCACTGGAAAACCGATTATCTCACATATTGCGAAACATTATGAGGTGGATTTAACTATTTTATTTGGCAATATCATGGAGATTCAATCTACCTTCTTTGGCCACCTTATGGTCGAAATAATTGGTGATGACGTGGAAATTGCTAAAGTATTGCAGTTTGCTGAGCAGTCTCAAGTTAATATACAGGAGGTGTCGTGATGGAAATTAGCTCAGACATCTTAGTAAGGGCATTGCAAGAAACATTGTATATGGTGAGTGTATCGCTCGTATTTGGAGGCATTATTGGTATTGTATTAGGCGTTACTTTAGTTGTTACACGTAAAGGACATATTTTAGAGAATCGTTATGTTTATGCCTTATTAAATCCTATTGTCAATGTTTTACGTTCGATACCTTTTATTATTTTACTCGTTGCCATCATTCCATTAACGCGGCTAATTGTAGGTACTTCTATTGGTACAACAGCTGCCATTGTACCATTAGTTTTACATATAGGGCCTTATTTTTCTCGCCTTGTAGAAAACTCGCTATTAGAAGTGGACGAAGGTGTGATTGAAGCTACGCGTGCAATGGGGGCTACGCCAGTTCAACTCATTATAAAAGTATTATTACCGGAAGCATTTGGTTCATTCGTTTTAAGTTTGACGACAGTAACGATTAGTTTAATTGGAGCTACTGCCATGGCAGGTGCTATAGGTGGTGGAGGCTTGGGTGATGTTGCCATCACATATGGCTATCAACGTTTTGATACAGCCACGATAGTTGTAACCGTTGTTTTACTTGTCGTTATTGTTCAAATTATTCAAAGTATTGGTAATCACTTTGAACGCAAAATAAGACGTTTCAATTAAAAGATAGGAGTGATGATGATGAAAAAAATTGTAGGGTTATTGATAGCGACAATAGTATTACTTATTGCTGGCTGTAGTAATACAGATGCTAATGAACAAACAACAATTAAAGTAGGCATTCGTTCATCAGAAATGAAAACATGGGAATTTGTGAAAGAGCAAGCGGAAAAAGAAGGGTTAACTTTAGAATTAGTAACCTTCTCATCTGCCTATGACCCCAATGATGCGCTGCGTGAAGGTGAGATTGACTTGAATGCTTTCCAACATATTGCTTATTTAGAAACATACAATAATAAAACGAATAGTAAATTAATCCCGTTAGGTACAACAATCATTGCGCCACTAGGTATTTATTCTAATAACATTAAAGCTCTTCCACAGATAGAAGAAGGTGCACAAGTGGCAATACCTAATGACCCCTCCAATTGGGGACGAGCATTAGTATTACTACAAGAAGCGGGTTTACTAACAGTAGTAGATGATTTTGATGGGCTAGGTGGCGAGGATAAAATTAAAAGTAATCCTAAAAATTTGAAGATTATCCCAATGGATTCTTTCACTACGCCAAGAGCAATGGAAGATACAGATATTGCAATTATTAACAATGGTATCGCAACGGATGCAGGTCTTAGTTTAAAAGATGCTATTTTCCATGAGAGTGAAACCGCCAAGCCTTATATTAATATAATTGCTACAGATGACAAGAATAAAGATAATACCAATTTTAAAAAGGTAGTGGATGTATATCAAAGCGACACAGTCAAACAATTTATTGAAAAAAAATACAACGGTAATTATATACCGGTGTCATTATCACGAGATGAGTTAGCACAGTGGAAACAAACATTTACAAACTAATTAAGGAGTGGAAGTACTATGACAAAACAAATAAGATTAGCTGCCTATTTAGTAGGTTCAGGTATGCATGTGGCTTCTTGGCGTCATCCTTTAGCGCAACCTGATGCAAGTATTTCAATTAATGCTCTCATTGAACAAGCTAAAATTGCTGAACAAGGAAAATTTGATTTTGTATTTGCAGCAGATAGTTTAGCTGTTAATCATACATCGCATCCGCAAATACTAAATCGTTTTGACCCTGTAGTTCAAATTACAGCGCTTGCCACTGCAACAACACATATTGGCATTGGTGCTACATCTTCTACCACATATGGCGAACCTTACATTTTAGCGCGCCAATTTGCATCGGTTGATCATATTAGCGGTGGGCGCGTAGGTTGGAATTTAGTTACTACAGCAGATGCTACAGGCGAGACAGCTCAAAATTTTAGTCGTGATAAGCATTGGGAGCACGATCACCGCTATGACAGAGCAGAAGAGTTTATTGATGTAGTGAAGGGTTTATGGGACTCATGGGAAGATGATGCCTTTATTTATAATAAAGAAACAGGAACATTTTATGATAAAAAAAAGGTGCATGAGGTAGGTTATCAAGGTACACATTTTACAGTGAAAGGTCCCTTAAATATCGCACGTTCGCAACAAGCACAACCTGTTATTATTCAAGCAGGCTCATCCATTCCAGGGCAACGACTCGCAGCACGCACAGCAGAAGTTGTTTTTACAAGTTGGGACACGATGGAACGTGCACAACAGCATTACACCCAATTAAAATCACAACTAGCAACGTATGGACGGGAGCATGATGATTTAGTTGTATTGCATGCCATTGCCCCCATTATTGGGCGTACAGCAGAAGAAGCCCATGCCAAGTATGAAGAATTACAACAACTTGTGGACCCTTATGAAAGTTTAAAGTTTGTATCAGGTTATATGGGCAATGTAGATTTCACACAATATGACTTAAATACCCCAGCACGTGAGGTTGTTTTTCCACATGTAAATAGCATTCAAAGTAATTTTAATGAAATGAAAGCTATTATGGATAAAGAAGATTTAAAAGTAGGCGATTTGTACCAGCGATTTTTTAAGCCTGCACGTAAAGACCATTTTATTGGTACACCTACTCAAATTGCAGACGAGATGGAGCGATGGGTAATGGCAGAGGCTACAGATGGTTTTATGATTCAATTTCCTTTAATGCCTCGTGATTTACAAGATTTTGTCACATATGTTGTGCCCATTTTGCAGGCGAGAGGATTATTGCGTAAGGAGTATGAAGGGACAACGTTACGTGAGCACCTCGGACTAAAGAAACCACAAAATCAATTTGTAACCTTAACCGTAGGAGGGAAATCATATGACTAAAATTGTTTTACTATCGGGAAGCCCTAATATAGTGTCAAGTTCACATAAGGTTTTAGAGGTGATAGAACAGTTATTACAAAACAAAGGATTTACAACAGACATTATTAGTGTGACACAATTGCCACAACAAGACTTAATGACAGGGAATTTTGGCAGTAAGGCATTACAACCTTTTATTCAGCGTATTGAACAAGCAGACGGTGTAATTGTAGCGTCACCTGTATATAAAGCATCATATACAGGCGTGTTAAAGAGTTTTTTTGATTTGCTACCCCAACAGATTTTTCAACGTAAAACAGTATTACCTATTATGACTGGTGGCTCAATCGCTCATTTACTTGCTATTGATTACGCTTTTAAACCATTAATTACGACACTAAAGGGGCAGGCTTTACAAGGCGTTTATGTTGTAGATGAACAAATGGATAAAAATGCCCCTCATATCATTATAGACGAGGCAGTTTGGCAACGATTGCGCCAACAACTTGAGGCATTAGATGAAGCTATTGCCTTACAAAAAGTATATTAACTTGTTTAGGATGGAGGCGTAAATAGCAATGAATCTTGATAATGTTGAGACTTTTTTATACGTTGTACATTTTAAAAGTATTCAACAAACTGCTGATGCCTTATTTTTAACACAACCTGCCATATCAGCACGCATTAAAGCACTAGAAAAGGACTTAGCAACTACCTTGTTTTTACGAGAAGGAAAATATCTCACCTTAACAGAAGCTGGGCATCAATTCCTACCATTTGCCCATCAAATTAGTCAGGCTATGCATACCAGTAGAGCTCAATTGCGAGATCTTGCTCAAACAGCAGCATTAACGATTGGTACGACGCCTCTTATATCAGAGTATATTATGCCAAAGCTCCTTCCAAAGCTTACTGCTCACCAAATAAAGCATGTCACATTACCAACAGAAGATTTGCTTACTGAAGTAATACAACATGAGGTGGACGTTGCCTTAATGATGGCTGTAAATCAACAAGGCATCCAGCAAGAGAGAGTGATGAGCAATCCTATTCAGCTCATCGCTCCTCTAAACCATCCTTTAATAAAACAGCAAAATGTGACACTTCAACAGCTTGCAAAAGAATCGTTTGTGCTGTTTGAGTCTGGCGAAGCTAGCCATCCTATTTTTGCGGCAGTTGAAGCAACACCACATATTGCATTGACAACTCACCATGTAACCGTAGCTAAATCTTTTATTAAACAAGGATTAGGCATCGGTTTTTTGCCATTGCTTTGTATCACCAAGGAAATAATAGCAGGTGATTTTGCTGTTATTCCCACCAATCATCTTACCAAACTGCAACAAGATATTTATTTAACATATCGAGATGAAGCAAAAGTGACCGTTATTCGTGAGGTAATGGAAAGTATCTTTACATGATTGATATGTAAACGTTAGGATAATAACGTGACAGTGTTGTAGTTTAATGAAGGTTCATAGTATAATTCTAGTTAGTTTAAATAGGAGTGAAATACATGAACCGAGAAGAAAGAATGAAGCGTCAAGAAAATATCCGCAATTTCTCCATCATTGCGCATATCGACCACGGTAAATCTACACTGGCTGACCGTATTTTAGAACATACACAAGCCTTAACAAAACGCGAAATGAAAACACGTTTATTAGACTCTATGGATTTAGAGCAAGAGCGTGGGATTACGATTAAATTAAATGCTGTACAATTGAAGTATCAAGCAAATAATGGCGAAATTTATACGATGCATTTAATCGACACACCTGGACATGTCGATTTTACGTATGAGGTATCACGTAGCTTAGCGGCATGTGAGGGCGCTATTTTAGTTGTGGATGCAGCACAGGGTATTGAAGCACAAACATTAGCTAACGTTTATTTAGCATTAGATAATGATTTAGAAATTTTACCTGTTATTAATAAAATTGACTTACCAGCTGCTGACCCTGAGCGTGTGCGTAATGAAATTGAAGAAGTAATTGGGCTAGACGCATCTGAAGCTGTACTTGCCTCAGCAAAAGCAAATATCGGGATTGGCGAAATTTTGGAACAAATTGTAGCGCAAGTACCAGCACCACAAGGTGATCCTGAGGCGCCATTACAAGCCTTAATATTCGACTCTGTATATGATGCTTATCGAGGTGTTATTACCTCAATCCGTATTGTAGAAGGTAAAGTAAAACCAGGCGATAAAATTCGCATGATGGCAACAGGCGCAGAATTTGAAGTAATTGAAGTTGGTGTACATACACCTCATGCTACACCTGTTGAAGAGCTAACTGTAGGTGATGTAGGTTATTTAACAGCTTCTATTAAAAATGTGGCAGACACACGTGTTGGTGACACCATTACATCTGTAGACCATCCAGCCGAAAAAGCATTGGCAGGTTACCGCCGTTTAAATCCGATGGTATTCTGTGGTTTGTATCCTATTGATACATCCAAATACAATGATTTGCGTGAAGCGTTAGAAAAACTTGAATTAAACGACTCTGCGTTAGAGTTTGAGCCTGAAACTTCACAGGCACTTGGCTTTGGTTTCCGTTGTGGCTTCTTAGGTTTATTGCATATGGAAATTATTCAAGAACGTATTGAGCGTGAGTTTAAAATTGATTTAATTACAACAGCTCCATCTGTAATTTATAAAGTATTTATGACAGATGGTTCGGAACTTATGGTCGATAACCCAGCCATGATGCCAGACCCACAAAAGATTGATCATGTGGAAGAGCCGTATGTTAAAGCAGCAATTATGGTACCAAATGATTACGTAGGCGCTGTAATGGAGTTATGTCAAAAGAAACGTGGTAATTTCATTGACATGAATTATTTAGATACAACGCGTGTTGCGGTAAATTATGAATTACCATTATCTGAGATTGTCTATGATTTCTTTGACTACTTAAAATCAAGTACAAAAGGCTACGCTTCATTTGACTATGAATTAATTGGTTATAAAACGTCTAAGCTTGTGAAGATGGACATTTTACTAAATGGCGAACAAGTCGATGCTTTAAGCTTTATTGTACACCGTGACTTTAGCTATGAACGTGGTAAAGTGATTGTAGACAAATTGAAAGAGTTGATTCCACGTCAACAATTCGAAGTGCCCGTACAAGCAGCGATTGGTCAAAAAATTGTGGCACGTTCAACCATTAAATCTATGGGTAAAAACGTATTAGCCAAATGTTACGGTGGTGACATCTCACGTAAACGTAAATTACTTGAAAAACAAAAAGCAGGTAAAAAGCGTATGAAGCAAGTTGGCTCAGTAGAAGTACCACAAGAGGCCTTCATGGCTGTTCTCAAAATGGACGAGGATAAATAAGCTAATCTAGCAAGCTTTGTGGCAGTTTCGCATAGGTAGAGAAAGCGATAAAAAGGGTGTTTGCCTACGGTTTGCCTACGTGACATTTTATTACAAATAAAAACATGCCAGTTAGTGGGGACTAATTGGCATGAAAAAGTTATTCTTGGCTATCGTTTAAAGCTCTTTCAAATTTCATTTTTTGTGTAAGGTGGGCGTATAAGACTTGATATACGGCCACAGAGAAACACCATCAATAGCACAAGCCATCACGACTACGCTTTATTTTAGTCATGATGGCTTTTTTATTAATCCAAAGCTCTCTTTGTTTCATATGTAAGTGTTCTGTATGTGGTACGCATGGGTATCATTTTGAGACAAGGTTGTAAATTGATAAGTGTAGCGCATTTATACAATGCGTATGGTAATAGGTATGACATCTGGCGTTGAAGGGTCGGTTATTGTAGAAATAACAAGTGACATGTCCAATTCTTCTCTAGGGTCAGGGAAAAAGTAAGGATAGGCTTCTATTACAGCTAATTCCGCATGAGCGGTAGCGTTGCTAGTAATATCTTGTGATAAATGCACCAACTCATCACGTATACTTGAGCCGTCTGCAAAAAGATCTTTGGCTTGTATCGTAATAGACTCTTCACCTTTATTTTGTATTTCGTACTTTACTTTTAAAGTATGTCCATCATTATCATTATACGTTGTGTTAATAGTCAATAATGTAATTTTGTATTTCGTATTATCTACTACAACTTCGTTAACATTTGTAGTGCCAACTTTTAAACCTTTGGTATGTTCGTCATTAACTCCTTCAATCGATAAATGTACTTGTTTCGTTTGACAAGCAGTTAAAAAGATTAAGCTGATAAAGAGTGTGATTGCTATAAAACTTTTCCTCATTAGTGTATCTCCTTTATACAAATTAACTAAATTTAACCATAAAATTAAGATGATTACAAATGAATAATGGAATTTACGTAACTATTAGCTGCTAGTAATATGTGAAGTACTCATACCTATTTTTTAGTTGATCAGTAGTGGAGGCTATTATGATAGACCTCTTTGTAGCGCATTATTTAATGGGCAGATAACATAAAATAAGGTGGTATTAGCTGCGGTTATAGTTGCCAAGGAATGCTGAGTTACGTTTTTTCTGAGTGGGAGCAAAGGCGTATATGTTTGTTTTTCTTGAATTTTAAGCAGTTTGTTTAAAAGCATACACGAAAGGGAAAATTAATGATAAAATTGTGCTAATAGTTGGTTAGGAGTTGTTAAGGATGGAACAACAGGTTTTTACAAGCGGTGAAGCGGCTCGTTTTTTACATGTCAGTACATCAACTTTAACTAAATATGCAGGCTTACTAGAAGATAATGGACATAAGATTCAACGCAATCCTAAAAATCACCGTTGTTTTTATGGCGATGATATGGCGAGGATTAAGGCAATGGTGATTTTAAACCGTATGCGTTCTATTCCATTAGAAGAAGCGGCAACTTTAGTCACAAAGGCAGATGCTGATATTGCAGCTATTTTAAAGTTGGATAAAGAAAATGTTGTACAAGGCGATGTGCCAGCAGTTCAACATAAAGAGGTATTAGCGAAGCAAATTCAACATGTGTCTACAGAGTTAGATGGTATCCTCTCTCAAGTGCAAGCGCAAGAGCAACTACATAAAGATTTTGTAGAAGATGTGAGTGATATTTTAACCCAACAATCAGATGTGATTAAAAAACAAAATGATTTAATTGATCAATTGTTACGCGAGCAAGCTAAACAAAAGAAAAAGCGCTCATGGCTGAGCCGATTATTATTCAAGTAATCAGGAATGTTATAGCATTCCTGATTTTTTTTAGCTAAAATTAGGCAAGAAGAAGGATTTTAGCAAGGCTTCACTTATTTCATTGTTCATTTTAACGTACAATAAAAAAGGGAATACGTAGTTTGAAGGAGAGTGCCTAATGAAAAATAGGATACAAAATATCATTAAAATTTATACAAACGATTTAAAAAACATTGCAACTAATTGGGTAGCGATGGTACTTATAGGCGGTTTAATATTTTTACCTTCACTTTACGCGTGGTTTAATATTTATGCTTCATGGGACCCTTATGGGCAGACTAATCAAATGCAAGTAGCCATCGTCAATGAAGATGAAGGTGCGACTGTTCAAGGGGAAGACATTAATGTTGGTGATGAACTTGTCATTAACTTGTCAACCAACAAAAATTTTGATTGGAAATTTACCAAACGTGAAGAAGCCATTGACAAGGTACGTATGGGGGATTATTTTGCAGCTGTTATCATACCAGCTAACTTTTCGACAAAATTAACATCAGTCTTACAAGACACTCCTGAACAAGCAACGATTGAATATTATGTTAATGAAAAGATAAATTCAATTGCGCCAAAGATTACAGATAAAGGGGCAAGTGGTATTGCTGAACAAATATCAAGCGAATTTATTTCTACTGTAAATGGCACAATCTTTGAAATATTTAATGAATTAGGTATCGAAATTGAAAAAGAGGTACCAAACTTTGAAAAATTCGAAGAGTATATCTTTTTAATTGAAGAAAATTTACCTGAGATTGAACAAACGATGAATCAATCAGCAGAAGATGGGGAGAAAGCAGCTGGACTTGTTAAAGAAGGTTTAGCGATGATGCCAGAAGTACAAAAAACAACGACAGAAGGTTTAACAACTGTACAAAGTGCCACATTGTTACTAAGGGAAGCGGAGGTAACATTAAATAATTTATCACCAATGGTAGAAAAAGATTTACAACGTGTACAAAAGATTACGAAAGATGTCGAATCTTTTTTAAGCCAATTAGCCAATACAAATTTAGACACAGCGAAATTAGACCAAGCGCTAGCTGATTTACAAAGCCAACTTAAGACGGCACAACAAGTTGTAGAAGAATTGATTCAGCATGTAGAAGCGATTGGCGACATTGGACAAAATGCGGAGCAAGCTCGTCAAGCATTAAAACAAAAAGTACAAGCAGCGATTGATGAGATCAAGACGCATTACGACACCTCGTCCATTGAAGAACAACTCGCTAATGAAAAAATTGTGCAAGAACTGGAGCGCATTTTGCAATCCATTGATCAACTGCCGAATGCTAAAGAGCGTGAACAACTTGTTTTGAATAAATTGTATCACTTACAAACTGTTTTAACAGAATTTGGACGTAATTTAGATGCTGTAAGCCAAATTGATATTAATGATGCGACGATTAAACAAAATATTAAAAACTTGCAACGTGTTGCAGGCGAGACGTCTATTCAAATTGATGGCTTCTTGAAACAATATAAAAACGACTTAGAGCCAAAAATTAAAGATATGTTAGCAGGTGCTAAAAATAGTTTAACAGGAGCTACAGATATTTTAACTAAAGTGCAGGGCATGATACCAGAAGTAACACAAATCTTAAAAAATACAGATGGTTCATTACAAAAGGCGAATGATACATTAGCAAAAATCCAAACGGATTATCCTGCGTTAAGTGAAAAGATTATCGACCTTGCGAATAAGTTACGTACATTAAATAATGAAGCAGATATACATGAAATTATTCAACTCCTTAAAAATAATGCTTCTGCAGAGCGTGATTTTTTTGCCGACCCTGTAAAAGTAGAGAATCATAAAATGTTCCCTATTAAAAATTACGGTACAGGAATGATGCCATTTTATACGGTATTATCGATTTGGGTAGGTTGTTTATTGTTAATCTCTTTATTATCCGTTAATATTCACCATAACGGCGAATATACTATTAGAGAAGTATATTTAGGACGCTTATTGACGTTTAGTACATTTGCTTTATTGCAAACGACAATTATTACGATGGGCGATATTTTCTTATTTGACTCGTCTATTAGCGCACCTATATTATTTGTGTTATTTGGCATTTTTATTGCAGGTGTTTTTATTACAGTAGTTTATACACTTGTGTCTGTTTTTGGTGACGTTGGTAAAGCGATGGCTATTGTTATGTTAGTTTTACAAATTGCAGGCTCAGGAGGCACATATCCTGTACAATTGCTACCGAAGTTTTTCCAAATGATTAATCCATTCCTTCCGTTTACTTACGCTATCGAGTTAATGCGTGAAGCAGTAGGTGGTATTATTTGGTCTAAAGTATGGTTAGACATTGGTGTATTATTTACAGTAGGTATTATCTTCTTGTTGTTTGGTTTATTCTTTAAGAAAATTTTAAGTGAAAAGACCGAAGCCCTGTTGAAGAAGTCAAGAGAAACCGACATTATTCATTAATTGTGTATGATCACAAACAGCAGATAAGTGGTAAGGGATGCGTATCATTTTCCTTTACCACTTATTTTGTTAAAAGCCTATATTTTTGGAGGAAAATGATGACAATAGAAAAAATCATTCGTGCATCACAAGATAAGGTAATGATGTTACAACAACATAAAAAAGCCTACTTTTATCAAACCATCCTTGGTGGTATGTATATTGGATTTGGTATGTTATTATTGTTGACTTTAGGAAGCCAATTACAAGGTGAACCTTATGTTAAATTAGTACAAGGTGCAACATTTGGTATTGCACTTACTTTAGTGCTGATGGCTGGTGCAGATTTATTTACAGGTAATCCATTATTGATGACTATTACATATCAAACAAAACATATTACTAAAATACAAGCGGTGCAAGCAACAATAAGTAGTTATATTGGGAATGCTATAGGTGCTGTTATCATAGGCTCGTTGTTTTATTGGTCAGGCTTAATGCACGAGGCATTTCAAGAAGGGGTTATCCAAACTGCAACCCTTAAGATAACACCTTCCTTTACGGCTCTTTTGGTAAGAGGTATTTTATGTAATATGTTAGTGTGCATTGCAGTTTGGGCGAATTTCAAAATGCAAACAGAAGTAGGGCGTATTCTTATTATTTTTTGTTGTATTCTGCCTTTTATTACAATGGGGTTTGAACATAGTATTGCTAACATGACATTATTTAGTGTAGTTGCTCAGTTGCCACAGCATAATATCACTCTGCTTAATATGTTAAGTAATTTGCTACCTGTTACAATTGGTAATATAATTGGTGGTGTTTTTATTGCGCTTGCTTATTTATCAACGGTCGTAACTCAAGCAAAATAAATGGAGGTAGCCCTCTTGTCATTAGAAGAGCAAGTGTATCTAGAGGATTCCTTCGCGAAGTGCGATGTTATTCCCTATAATAAAACAAGATAATAAAGAGAGTAGGTTGTATTATGGCACGAGGCATTTATATTCACATTCCGTTTTGTCATCAAATTTGTAATTATTGTGATTTTAATAAGTTTTATTTTGCAAATCAGCCTGTAGACGATTATATTGAAGCCGTTGGTCAAGAGTTACATATTTGGCATCAACGCTCACCAGAAAGCTTTGCCCAAGTAGAAACAATATTTCTAGGTGGGGGTACACCAACAGCATTGTCTGCACAACAACTTAGCCGCTTATTAAGCTTAATTCAACAATATGTACCTATACAACAAATTAAGGAATTTACATCAGAAGCCAATCCAGATGAATTAACAGAAGATAAATTAATCGCTTTAATCGAAGGTGGCGTTAATCGTTTAAGTATGGGCGTGCAATCATTTGATTTGACACTTTTACATCGCTTAGGACGTACACATAATAATGGTGATGTTTTTCATACGATTGATACAGCAAAAAAAGTAGGATTTACAAATATTAGCATTGATTTAATGTATGGTTTACCAGACCAAACGATGGCACAATGGCAACAATCTTTGCAAACGGCATTAGATTTACAATTACCTCACTATTCCGCGTACTCTTTATTAGTAGAGCCGAAAACCATTTTTTATATTGAATATAATAAAGGTCGCTTGCCATTGCCAACACCAGAGTTAGAAGCACAAATGTATCGTATATTAATGCAAGAAATGGATAAACATCAAATGCATCAATATGAGATTAGTAATTTTGCTAAAGCTAATCATCAATCGCTACACAACACAATTTATTGGGATAATGATGAGTACTTTGGTATAGGAGCAGGTGCACACGGTTATGTCAATGGTATACGTTACAGCAATCATGGCCCTCTAAAAAAATATATGGAGGCTGTTCAAGAAGGTGATGCACGTATTCATGAGCATATTGTAAGTATGAGTGAGTGTATGGAAGAGCAGATGTTTTTAGGGCTTAGAAAAACAGCTGGTGTAAATGAGCAACAATTTTACGAACGCTTCAATCAAAGTATAGAGACTGCTTTTCCAAAAGTGGTTACGCCACTTATCGAACAAGGTTTATTAGAACGTCAAGCTAGTCATTTGCGTCTTACGAAACAAGGTCGTTTTGTTGGCAATACAGTATTCTCACAATTTTTATTAGAACAGTGAGCGTTACCGTTGACATCAAACGTATCGTTTGATAAATTATAACTATATTAGCACTCCCTATTAATGAGTGCTAACAGAGGTGATGAAAAATGTTAACGAATCGACAGCTAGAAATTTTGCAAGTCATCGTAGACGATTTTATCACGTCAGCACAACCAGTAGGCTCACGACAAATTTCGAAAAAAGAGCATATTATGTATAGTCCAGCTACAATTCGAAATGAGATGGCAGATTTAGAAGAAATGGGATTGCTTGAAAAAACACATACATCTTCAGGGCGTGTGCCTTCCGATAAAGGGTACCGATTTTATGTAGACCATTTATTACAGCCAAAAAAGCTGAAGCGAGATGAGCTGCAACAAATCAAATCTGTTTTTACGAGTCAACAATTAGAAACAGAGCAAGTGATACGTAAATCGGCTGCTATTTTATCACAGTTGACGTCGTATACGTCTATTATGTTAGGTCCAGATGTTCAAAGCCATCGTATTAAAAAGTTTTCCATTGTATCGCTAAATGATGATACAGCAGTAGCTATTATTGTGACAGATCGAGGACATGTCGAAAATCGCATATTTACGATTCCAGAGGATTTTACTGCTTCTGATGTAGAGAAAGCTGTTAATATATTGAATGAGCGTTTATATAATGTGCCACTTGATCAATTTGCTATTTTACTAGAAGTAGAAGTCCAGCGATTGTTACAGCAACATATCCATTCGGCACATCAATTTATTACAGCTTTAACACAGACAGCACCAAGTGAAAATAAGCTTTTCTATGGTGGAAAAACAAATATGTTAAGACAGCCTGAGTTTCATGATGTGGATAAACTTCGTTTGTTAATGGATATGATTGAAACAAGACAAGACGTGTTTAATTTATTCATTCCAAATGCAAGTGGTATTCAAATTCGTATCGGCTCAGAAAATGAGCAGTTAGCGATGGAAAATTGCAGTGTGATTACTGCGTCGTATCAAGCTGGTGAAAGTCAAGGAGCCATTGCCATTATAGGCCCTACTCGCATGGATTATGAACGTGTAATCACATTAGTTGAGTTGGTGCGTAGCGATTTAACACGAGCCTTTTCAAAAGGCTGAGTAGGAGGTCAATCATGACAGAAGAAAAAAAAGAGACACTGCCAGTTGATGAAGTGGAGACAGCTGAAGAAGCGACTGTCACTGAAGAATCAACTGAAACAGTAGAAGAAAAAACAACGGAGCAATTACTACAAGAGGAAATCGAAACGTTAAAAGCACAACTTGCGGATGAGCAAGAGCGCCATTTGCGTTTACGTGCAGACTTTGACAATGTGCGTCGACGTCAAACAACAGAGCGCGAGGCCATGCAAAAATATCGTGCGCAAGGTTTATTAACAGATTTACTTCCTGTTTTAGATAATTTTGAGCGCGCATTACAAGTTGAAGCAACGACAGAAGAAAGCGCATCGATTGTTAAAGGCATTGAGATGGTTTATAAATCATTAGTAGAAGCTGTTGAAAAAGAAGGCTTAACTGTGATTGAGGCACTCGGTAAAGAGTTTGACCCTAATTTCCATCAAGCTGTTATGCAAGAACAAGATGCCGACCAGCCATCAGGCGTAGTGTTACGCGAAATGCAAAAAGGCTATCAATTAAAAGACCGTGTTATTCGTCCATCTATGGTTTCTGTTAACGAATAATTCGTTTTAAATAAAGCAAAGAACAATGATTATTTAGGAGGAACATAAATTATGAGTAAAATTATTGGTATTGACTTAGGTACAACAAATTCATGCGTGTCTGTATTAGAAGGTGGCGTGCCTGTAATCGTAGCTAACCCAGAAGGTAACCGTACTACACCATCTGTTGTATCTTTCAAAAATGGTGAAAAACAAGTTGGTGAAGTAGCAAAACGCCAATCTGTAACAAACCCTAACACAATTATGTCTATTAAATCAAAAATGGGTACAAATGAAAAAGTCACAATTGAAGATAAAGATTATTCACCACAAGAAGTATCTGCAATGATTTTGCAATACTTAAAAGGTTTCGCAGAAGACTACCTTGGTGAAAAAGTAACGAAAGCTGTTATTACTGTACCTGCATACTTCAGTGACGCACAACGTCAAGCAACAAAAGACGCGGGTAAAATCGCTGGTTTAGAAGTAGAGCGTATCATTAACGAGCCAACAGCAGCAGCACTTGCTTATGGTTTAGAAAAACAAGACCAAGACCAAAAAATCTTAGTTTATGACTTAGGTGGCGGTACGTTTGACGTATCCATTTTAGAACTTGGCGATGGCGTTTTTGAAGTATTAGCAACTGCTGGTGATAATAAATTAGGTGGCGACAACTTTGATGATGCTGTTATTGATTACTTAGTAGCAGAATTCAAAAAAGAAAATGGCATTGACCTTTCAAAAGATAAAATGGCTGTTCAACGTTTAAAAGACGCAGCTGAAAAAGCGAAAAAAGATTTATCAGGTGTCACATCAGTTGATGTATCACTACCATTCATCACAGCAGGTGCTGACGGTCCATTACACTTAGAAGTGAAATTAACACGTGCTAAATTTGATGAATTAACACATGACTTAGTAGAGCGTACAATTGGACCAGTTCGTCAAGCATTATCAGACGCAGGTTTATCAGCTTCTGAAATTGACCAAGTGATTTTAGTTGGTGGTTCAACACGTATTCCAGCTGTACAAGAAGCCGTACAAAAAGAGACAGGCAAAGAGCCACATAAAGGTGTTAACCCTGATGAAGTAGTAGCGATGGGTGCAGCTGTACAAGGTGGCGTACTTACAGGTGATGTACAAGATATCGTATTACTAGACGTAACACCATTATCATTAGGTATTGAAACTATGGGCGGTGTATTCACAAAATTAATCGACCGTAATACAACAATTCCAACATCTAAGTCAGAAGTATTCTCAACAGCAGCTGATAACCAACCAGCGGTAGATATTCATGTATTACAAGGTGAGCGCCCAATGGCTGCAGATAATAAAACATTAGGTCGTTTCCAATTATCTGATATTCCAGCAGCACCACGTGGTGTGCCACAAATCGAAGTAACATTTGATATTGACAAAAATGGTATCGTTTCTGTAAAAGCGAAAGATTTAGGTACGCAAAAAGAACAAACTATTACAATTCAATCTGATTCAGGTTTAACAGATGAAGAGATTGAGCGTATGGTTAAAGATGCAGAAGCAAATGCAGAGGCAGATGCAAAACGCAAAGAAGAAGCAGAAATCCGCAACCAAGCAGATCAACTTGTATTCCAAGTGGATAAAACAGTAACAGACTTAGGCGAGCAAATTACAGAAGAAGAAAAAACATCTGTTGAAGAAGCACGTGATGAGTTGAAGAAAGCACTTGAAGGCGAAGATACAGAAGCTATCAAAGCAGGTAAAGAAAAATTAGAAGGCATTTTACAACCTTTAGTAATGAAAGTGTATGAGCAAGCGGCTCAAGCTGCCCAAGCAGCTCAAGGTGAAGCGGGCGAAACACCAGAAGGCGGTAAAGATGACGACATTATCGACGCAGACTTTAAAGAAGTAAAAGACGATAAATAATTGAACTATTAGAGCCAAAGCTGTGTTGGCTTACTATGTCGACAAAGTCCAAGCTTAGGGCTTTGTCGATATTTTTTAGTGCGAAAACAAGCAACTCTTGTTAGAATGAAACGTATGTTAAAGAATCGGAGTGTGAATGATGGCAAAACGCGATTACTATGAAGTATTAGGTGTAGAAAAATCGGCATCTAAAGACGAACTCAAAAAAGCCTATCGTAAATTATCAAAACAATACCACCCAGATATTAATAAAGAAGCGGGTGCGGACGAAAAATTTAAAGAAATTGCAGAAGCATACGAAGTATTAAGCGATGATACAAAGCGTGCAAACTATGACCGTTTTGGTCATGCAGGAGCTAATCAAGGTTTCGGTGGCGGAGCAGGCGGCTTTAGTGGTGGCGGTTTCGGTGGATTTGAAGATATTTTCAGCTCATTCTTTGGCGGTGGAGGCCGTCGTGACCCAAATGCACCAAGACAAGGAAATGACTTGCAATACCGTGTCGATTTAACCTTTGAAGAAGCTGTGCATGGCGTTAAGAAAACAATTAAGATTACAAAAGAAGAAGAATGTTCAACTTGTCATGGCTCTGGCGCAAAACCAGGCACAAAGCCAACTACATGTTCACATTGTAATGGTACAGGTGAGATTAACCAAGCGGTAGATACACCATTTGGTCGCATGATGAATCGTTCAACGTGTCGTTATTGTGATGGTACAGGTAAAGAAATTAAAGAGAAATGTTCAACTTGTCATGGTGCGGGTAAAGTAAATCGTCCAAAAACGATTGAAATTACAGTGCCAGCAGGTGTGGATAATGGTCAACAAATGCGTGTCTCAGGTGAGGGAGAGCCAGGGATCAACGGTGGTCCAGCAGGAGATTTATACGTTGTATTCCGCGTAAAACGTCATGAATATTTTGACCGCGATGGTGATGATATCTTCTTTGAATTAAATATCCCGTTCACCACAGCTGCATTAGGCGGTACAGTAGAGATTCCTACATTGTCAGGTAAAGGTGAATTAAATGTTAAAGCAGGTACACAATCTGGTCAACGCCAACGTTTGCGTGGTAAAGGCGTGAAAAATGTTAATGGTTATGGTACAGGTGACCAAATTATTACAATTAATGTAGTCACACCAACAAAAATGACAGAACGACAAAAAGAGTTATTAAAAGAATTTGCTGAAATTAGCGGTGATGAGCTAGGTGATGGTGATTCATTCTTTGATAAAATGAAAAAGAAATTTAAATAAGAGGAGTGGCGAACGTGCATTGGACTGAAATTTCCATTCATACAACGAATGAAGCAGTAGAAGCTGTATCCCATATTTTACATGAGGCTGGTGCTAGCGGTGTTGTAATTGAGGACGCAGCCGATTTAACGAAAGAGCGAGAAGACCGATTTGGTGAGATTTATGCACTGGATGCTAATGATTTTCCGGATGACGGAGTTATTGTGAAAGCTTATTTATCGGAATCAAGCTTTTTGCATGAAACAATTGAAGAAGTGAAAGCAGCTATTACAAATCTACATGCTTTTAATATTGATGTTGGTCGTAACATTGTAACGATTAAAGAAGTGAATGAGGAAGATTGGGCAAATGCTTGGAAACAGTATTACCACCCTGTTAAAATTTCGCAACGCTTTACTGTCGTACCATCTTGGGAAGCTTATGAGCCAGTTGATAGTGATGAGTTAATCATTGAGCTTGACCCTGGTATGGCTTTTGGCACTGGCACTCATCCTACAACTATTTTATGTCTACAAGCACTGGAACAATATTTAAAAGAAGGCGAGACTGTAATTGATATTGGCACCGGCTCAGGTGTATTATCAATTGGTGCAGCCCTTTTAAAAGCAAAACATGTACATGCCCTTGATTTAGATGAAGTAGCTGTGCGTGCAGCAAAAGAAAATATTGCATTAAATCGTGCCGATGATGTAGTAGAGGTACACCATGGTAATTTATTAGATACCGTAAAACAACAAGCCGATGTTGTAGTAGCTAACATTTTAGCAGAAGTGATTTTATCATTTACAGACGATGCCTTTAAAGTAGTGAAACCAGGCGGCTTATATATTACATCAGGTATCATTGGTGCCAAAAAAGAAGAAGTAAAAGCAGCACTAGTTGCGTCTGGTTTTGAAATTGTTGAAACAGTAACGATGGAAGACTGGGTAGCAATTACAGCTAAGAAACCACAATAAAACAGAACGCCAATAGCAAATTTGTTATTGGCGTTTTTTTGAGGAGTGATGGGAATGCAACGCTATTTTAGCGAACAAGAATTTGTAAATGATAGGTTAACGATTACAGGAGACGATGCAAAACATATCTCACGTGTAATGCGTATGGCTGTTGGAGATGAAATAATTGTTGTAGTCAAAGCAGAAGCACATATTTGTAAGATTACACAAATAGATGAAGCAATTTCAGTAGTGACCACGAATCAAATAATTACATCGCCTGAAATGCCTGTACAAGTTACGATAGCGTGTGGTTTACCAAAAGGTGATAAATTGGAGCTTATTACACAAAAAGGCACAGAGTTAGGGATGCATGCACTTATTCCATTTGAGGCCAAACGTTCCATTGTAAAATGGAATGACAAAAAAGGTGTAAAGAAAGTAGAGCGGTTGCAGAAGATTGCCAAAGAAGCTGCTGAACAAAGTCACCGCACAATAATACCAGTGATACAACAGACGAGCACTTTTTCACAGCTTATTGCACAACTAGTACAATACGATATGGTATTCCTTGCCGATGAAGAGGAAGCAAAAACAATAACAAGTCAGTCCTTTAAAGAGCATCTGCAACAAGCAAAAGAGCGAGGTGTACAATCTATACTTTGTATTTTTGGCCCAGAAGGTGGTATTGACCGTCAAGAACAACAGCAGTTAAAAGCATCAGGTGCTCATATTGTAGCTTTAGGGCCAAGAATTCTACGTGCTGAAACAGCACCGTTATACGCATTATCTGCCATTTCATATGCGTATGAATAATTTTTACATTAAATGGACTTATTAATAAATATAACGTATGATAAATGTGACAGAATACGGATAAGAAAGGAGAAAAGCGATGATTGATCTAATCAAAAAAATACGAGCACATTTAATTATAAACAGTATTGTTTGTATTGCTTTAGGCGCATTTATTTTATTTAAGCCCAAATTAACGTATCATTCTGTAGTCATTATTTTTTGTTTATACTTAGCATTACTTGGTATGATTAGCTTATTTAATGGCTTTCAAGCTAAAAAAGCACATCATAATCCCCTAGCATTATATACAACAGGTGTATTTTATGTAGTTCTAGCTGTTATACTTTATTTCTTTGCAGATGAGATTATTAAAATTGTGCCATTATTGATTGGTGTCATTATTTTACTAATTGGTGTACGTCAATTAATTCATACGATTGGCATTGACCGTAATGCTGGTATCAATAAGAGTATTTTCTATATTTATAGCGTTGGTTTAATCGCCTTAGCTTTATTCTTATTGATTCGTCCAGTAGAAAGTATTGTGACATTGTTCCAAATATACGGTGCAAGTTTAATTGCGATCGGTATTATTGATTTACTATTGTATATTTATTTAAGACGTAATTTTAAAATTCATAGAGTATAGTAATGAAATAATGAACACACTTAAAAGCATCATTTTCTTTGATAAGGAAAATGATGCTTTTTATGATGTGTAAAAGGCCAGAGATTTTGATTGATAAAGTTAGCTGTGTCCCAACTTCTTTTGAATATACGTCTATTATTAGAAAATCACTTACGGATCGTTAACATAACCATTTTGAGATTAGGCTATAAAGTTCAGCAGTAAATCAAGCACTTAAATAAATTGTAAAGTTGTTTTGTGCGAACCTGATGTGGCGAACCCGAAGTGCCCATGAAATCCCTGGGGGGTTCGCACACCAGATAACCAAAATAAAGGGCTGATGGAATCGAATAGGATGAAGAACTTTCCAATAAACCCTAGATATAGTACAATAAATGCGTGAGATAACCATATCTCGCAGTCACTCCCTACATGGGGAGTGTGGATTGAAATAAATCCGTGATCCAACATCTCTTGAATCTCTGCAGTCACTCCCTACATGGGGAGTGTGGATTGAAATTCAATAGGTGCCTGTATGGTCACCACATTACCTATGTCACTCCCTACATGGGGAGTGTGGATTGAAATATTGTTAGATGTTTATTAATTGGTATGGGTGCGCCGTCACTCCCTACATGGGGAGTGTGGATTGAAATATCTTGTGAAAGGCTTGATAGTTTCGATTGCATCGTATCGAGTCATTCTCTATATGAGCAGGTGAATTGAAATAATATATGATGATTTATTAAGAGACTGAATAATGTTGTTCATACAGTAAAAGCCACTTTCTCTCAGGAAAGTGGCTTTTACTATATATGACATATATGTGTTACCATAGTATTGAATAATTAATGGGAGGTAATACCATGACTCAGAAAGAATATATCGTTAAAAGTTTGATTCATAATTATCGAAGCGAAGAGAAGTCTATAGTTGAGCAGTTATTTTTCAAAGCACATCATAATGTAACCATTGGTACGTATAGAGAGCAAGTGTGGCAAGAATTATTTGAAAATATAGTACCAAAGAAATTCGTGGTAGAACAATCTGTTTTTATTATTGATTCTGAAGGAAAGATATCAAGTGAAGTGGATTTGGCCATTTTAGATGTGATGTATACACCATATATTTTTAAAAAAGGTCAATTGAAGTTTATTCCGATTGAAGCTGTAGCTGTAGCTATTCAATGTAAAAGTATAAGCCGTACAAAGTTTAAAGATTTAAAGCTTTGGACAGAATCTATTAAAGCGCTTAAAACTGTTCCAATAGGTATTGCTAGAATGGCAACCATGATTAGCCAAGGCGGGAGTCTAACGCAAAAATCTACAAGACCTTTACTTGTATATTGTTATTTAGGGGAATCAAAGCAAGATAAGAATGAAAAACTTTTTGATATTTCAATACGGGCTAACCAAGAAAAGGGACAATTAGAAGTCTCAATTAAATCAACATTTAACAAATTGAATGATGTGTATCGAGAATTAAATTTCTGTAAAGAAGCAGACTTCAAAGCTGATGAAGGATTAAAAAACCGACAACTAGAAGATTATCGTGTGAAAGAAAAAGAAACTGAGGTCTCTTTATTATCGTTAAACTTTATTTTAAATCAAGCATTAATGTTGTTAAATAATCCAATGTTATTTCCGCATAAAGCATATGTAGAGATGTTCAATAAAGAAAGGGTATGAGACTTTGCATAAAGTTAGTTTTCACACACAAGTATTAAGCCCACTCATGAGTTATGGTAGTGAGTTAAAGCCAGAGTTGCGTGCTACAGAAATAAAAGCTCTTATGCGTCAAACTTTTCGAATTAGTCATGTTTTATTAGATAGCAAATCTTTATTTATAGAAGAGAGTAAATGGTTTGGTGATGTTAAAACAGCTTCTTCACCAATCAGTTTACAAATAAAAGATAAAAAAGAAGTGTGTATTCGCCAAAATCTTTTGCTGCACGATAGGAAAAGTGAAGAAGCATCTAATAGAGAAATGCGTTGCTTTAGTGAGGCTACAGAATTCACTTTACTATTACGTGGAAAAAACTTGTTAACAGCAGATAAGTTTAAAGAGTATCAAGACCTCTTGCGTTTTTCTATTTATTTGGGAGGTATCGGACGAAGAAGTAGGCGCAGTAGAGGTGCGATTAATTTTAAAGATCATATGTGTGCCAATAAAGAGGATTTAATAACTTTTTTAATGGCTATGCTAGATAAATTTTCTCCAAGTTGTTTTATACGAAAAGCAAATATGATTATTAGTTCAAGTAATCCTACTAATCGTCCAACAATTGAAAAAATAGAAATTGGTGAGACCTTAAACGAAGAATCTATTCAACAATTTTTAAAAGCTGTTGATCAAGCATCTCATGATAGCCGTAGAAAAGAAAATGGTCAGCTTTTTGCAACAGGAGCTATAAAGGATAGAAAAATTACCGGATCTGAAAAATTTGCTTCAAGTCTAATGGTTAGTCTTGTTAAGACGAAAGACCAATGTATATATCCTATTTATGTTTTTGTAAAACCTGTTACTGGTATGAAAATTTACGATAATAGAGAAGAGTTTTTAACTTATGTAGAAGGAGGCAAGTCATGAGTAACGCATTAATGCTGTTTACTATAGGTCCTGTTCAGCAATTTGTGGGCCCCTCAAGAAAACTTAAAGATTTATATTCAGGTAGCTTTTTACTTTCACATCTAGCTATTCAAGCGAAAGAATTTTTTGAGAAAAAACAAGTGAAAGTGATTATTCCTGCTCCCAATATTGTAAGTGCGCCTAATCGACTTGTTGTACAAGTTGAAAATATTGAGGAAGCTGAGCAATTAGCTAAAGCAGTAAATACTCATGTACACCAAGAGTTTTTAAATATTAGCAAAAAAGTTTTTGAAAAAAGTAATTTGATGTTTACACAAGAAGTTAAACAGCAGTTAGAAACTTTTTTAGAAACTAATTGGGTCGTACAGCAAAATAATGGTACATTCCAAACTAACTATAAAAATCTTCTTGTGAATATGCATGGCATTAAAAACACACGTATGTTCAAACAAATTACAGAAAAGCCTGGACGGAAATGTGATTTGTATGAACAGTACAATGCTTTAATCACCAGCAATGAAAAGTCATTACAGAACTTACAACGTACGAATTTGAAACGTGGAGAAAACCTTTCAGCAATTTCTCTAGTCAAGAGAAATCTTGATAAATGTAAATTGCAATATTTTGATATGGAAGTTAGTTCTGTAGCTTACATGTTACTAAAAAGCTATTTACCCTCCACAGTTAATTTAGATAAATTAAAGGATGAAGGGTCTGAAGCTTTATTTGATTTGAAAAATAATGAAGATATTTCAAACCACAAAGAATACAAACCTGAGACTAAACAAACTGCCTTAGGTTTATATGACCAATATTCAAATGAGATTGGCAGCCCTTATTATGCGATTGTGAAGTTAGATGGGGACGGTGTTGGCACAAAATATCAAGAAGTGACTAGCATTGAAATTTCGCAAAACTTAAGTGAAGCTATAAGTGGATTTTCTCAAAAAGCTAAAGAAATCATAAAAGAGAATCAGGGCGTATGTGTATTTGCTGGTGGCGAAGATATACTGGCTTTTTTTCCGTTGCATAAATTATTTAAAGCTTTATCCATGTTAATAAAGGAATTTGGCATGATTAAGGAATTAAACTATCAAGGGACACTATCTGCGGGCATAATCATTACCCATTTAATGACGCCACTTAAGCCTTTACTAGAGCAGGTGGAGAGTTTAGAGGCTCATGCAAAAGCAATAGATGAAGATAAAGCAGCGTTCTCTATGAATATTATAAGAAGAGGTGGGCTCACGACCCCTTTACGTATGAAGTTCGGAAAAGATGGAGAAAATCTAAAGGTAGTAGAAGAATTAATTAAAACTCTTCATCTTCAAGAAAATTCGACGTCCTTTATTCAAAATGTGCTCACGTTATTAACGAGTATTAAATCTACAGTAAATGAAGAGATGTTGATAGTGTTACTACGTAAGTTATTGACGAACAGTTTAGCTAACGCTAGCCTAGAAGAACAACTGGGAGTTTTTATTAGCGTCTACGAAGTAGTAGATAAAGATATAGAATCATTTTTATCTCTATTACAACAATCTACGTTTTTGGCAAGAAATATACGTAAGGAACAACCTAGGGGGAGGTTAGAAATTGATGTATAAGATAGATGCTGTTGATACTCTTACCTTTAGAGGGGCTAACCCATACGATGCAGGAGTAAACTTTCATAGTGCTAGTTTGTTTCCTCCTTCTCCTGCCACATACGCGGGAGCATTTAAAAATAAAAATGAACTGAAAGATAGAGAATTAAAAGTCGGCTTTAATGGGCTTATGCTAGATAATGAATACGCCTTTCCACAGCCGCTAGATACAATTGTTGTGAATGATTATATTCATACAATGCACCTAGAGAAGTCAAGTCATAGTAGTCATGAGTTAGCTTATAAGTTAGTGCCTTCTCAAAAAGTAGATAAAAAACTAAAAATACTAGGTGGAGCTTACCTGAAGCTCAGTGCATTTGCAGAGTATCTAGAAGGAACAGAACAACAGGCGTATGTAGCATTAGGAAACTTTATCACAAAAGAGACACATACAGGCATAGCGATGAAATGTGATACACATACTACTGAAGAAGGTATGTGGTATACCGAAGAATCCATACGTTTAAAAACTTCGAACCATACTTGTTCGTTAGTGACAGATGTAATTAAAAAATCGCCTCTTGTTGATGGTGACATAGTAAAGTTAGGTGCTAATCAACGACTAGCTACAGTAACTAAAACGGATGGATTAACCATAAAAGGTCCTAAGACAAGTAAATACTTCAAGTTGTATTTTGCAACACCAGCTATTTTAAAGCATGGGTGGTTACCAAGATGGTTAGACCCTGTAACAAAGGAAGGCGTATTTACTCATAAAAGAAGACGTGTAAAGCTTAAATTATTAGCAGCGGCAATAGGAAAACCTGTTCCTATAGGAGGATACTCCAACAATGGGCCGCGTCAAATGCACTTAGCAATCCCAGCAGGAAGTGTGTATTACTTTGAAGTCTTAGAAGGTAAGCTGGAAAATATAGAAAAACTCTTCCATCAAAAATGTATAAGTGATTACCGTAATCAACTAGGATTTGATTATGAGTGGTGGAGCAGATTGGTTTATTGTGATAGAGGGTTTGGCTATACAATCGTAAGTAGCGTTGAGGAGGAAATATTTAAATGACAATTATCCATGATAGATTTATACACTTACTGTCTCCAATGCATGTAGGGGGCAATTTTGAATTTAGCGTAGTAGATCAACCAATTCAGCGAGAGGGACACACTGGTTTTCCTAAAATTGAAGCATCAAGCTTTAAAGGAAGTGTCCGCCATTATTATGAAAGAGTAACGAGTGAGGAAGTGAAAGAGAGCCAGTTGTTTGGTTCTACTGAACAAGCAGGCAAGTTAACATTTACTGATGCAAGCATATTATTTTTCCCTATTCGCTCCGCAAAAGGTGTGTATGCTTTAATTACCTGTCCGACCTTACTAAAAAGGTATTCTGCTAGTAGTAATATTAGTATCGAAGATAACCAAGCTAGCGTTACTTCTAAGAAGCTATGCATTGATAATAATGTATTATTAGATGAATATTTATATGAAAATGTGGAAGAAGACTCTGATTTTAAAGAGTTAGTTAGTGGAATTCAAGGTTATATGCCAGAAGTAGAGCTTACTGACCGAGCTTTATTATTATCAGATGATGACTTTGCTTATTTTGTCAAAAATCATACAGAGATTATTACGAGAACTGCTATAAACTCCGAAAAAGGTATCGTAACAGACGGAGCATTGTTTAGTGAGGAATATGTTCCGATGGAAGCTATTTTCTACGTGCAAATTCATGGTGAGACTAAATATATAGAACTCTTAGATTTAGATGTATTGCAAATAGGAGGTAATATGACTCTTGGGAAAGGATTTGTTAAAATCTACAAGGGAGGGGACATATAATGAGAAATATCCAAAATGAAAGAGCAGCCTTTGCCTATGAACGTGTAAGTAGTATAAAGGATAAAAAGAAATTTTTTTCTTTAGTCCGTACGGTCCCAGCTAAAATTCAAATGACAGGTCTAGCGACGACTACAGCTTTTTTATACTCTAAAAAGAAGGAAGAAGAACATAAGGAACTTTATAATATAATATCTAATTGGTTAATCACACAAAAATTATTAAAAAAAGAAACTGAACTTATGAAGGCCATTACTCAATCTACCAATGAACAATATCGAGCGATGGCTAATGAGGTACAGCAATTATTAATATGGGTGAAGCGTTTTGCAGAAGGAATGACTCCAAATGAAAAATAAATACTATGTGCCATCAGCTGCTCAAGATTTTATAGGGAAAAGTTCTAATCATTATTCTGATTTTTATCGCTACTCCTTTAAAACCGAGGGTGGTAAGTTCGTACCTAAGATGAATAAGTCTCTGATTAAGCAACTGGTACCTCAAAAGTTAACTCTCTATCGAGAATATTTAACCCGGAATTTTGATGAGGTCATTACATTGGCGTATAAACCAGAGAAATTAATAATTAATAGTGCTCTAACACCCTATACAGGTCATGCTACAACAGCACTACATAGTGTTTATGGTGTCCCTTATATCGAGGGATCCTCAATAAAAGGGCTTGTGAAAAGTTGCATACTTCAAGAAATGCCTACTGTTGAACAGCAGGAGTGGTTTAAGTATGCATTTGGTGTAAGTAGCGAAAATAGTAAGGATAAGTATGGCCAAGGAAATATTGTGTTTTTAGATAGTTTTCCTGAAAAGGAATATAACTTGGTTCAAGATATTCAAGCACCACATTATTGGAAATATTATCAAAGTGAAGGGGGTCAACCGGCAACTGATGATTCAAATCCAAATGTTTTTAATTTTTATGTAGCTGAAAATACTACATTTATTATTCAAATAGGTATTTTAGAGAAATCAAAACCGATTACTAAAGAAATTTTAGATTATAGTATACAAGCTCTGTGTGATTATGGTTTAGGTGGTAAAACAGGAGTGGGATATGGATTAGCGGATACAGTAGAAGATGTCTCACAGTTATATCAACAGAAATTTCTTCAAAGGAAAAAGCAAAAAACTCGACAAGAAGAAGCTGAAAGAGAAAAGAAGCGTGTAGCAAGTTTATCACCTATTGATTATTTACATGAACAAATTGATAAGCTAACGCTAAACGAGCAAGATATAGAGCTTTCAAAGAGTGGAATCTTTAACGAAGTCATTAAATTGAGTACAGAAGATACAAAGTTAGCTGAAAAGCTATTGAATTATTGGCAATCAATACCTAATATGAGGGGTTCCAAAAAGCAGAAAGAAAAGGTTAGTCAGCTAAAGAAACTATTATAATAGAAATGCGAACCCCAAGTGCCCATGAAATTAGCGGGGGGTTCGCACACCAGATGACTCAAATAAAGGGCTTATCAAATAGCATAGAATAAAGAAATTTCCAATAAACCCTAGACATAGTACCATAAAGGCGTGAGATAACCATATCTCGCAGTCACTCCCTGCATTGGGAGTGTGGATTGAAATTCCGTCATCGGCATCGCTTGGTGTGTTAGCATACTGTCACTCCCTACATGGGAGTGTAGATTAGAATTTAAGTATGCAAGCAACTATAATAAAAGCCGTTACTTACTAGGACTAAACCTAATAGGTAACGGTTTTTTCTTTGCTTATTTAATTTCTACATTTACAGGAATATTTTCAATCTCATCAAAAATTTCATGGTTGAAAATGTGTAAGGACATTTTTAAGTTTTCTTTTAGTTCAAGAAAATCATAATTTTCCACTTCCATAATGTTCATTACAGCTTTAGCCTTTTTACCATCTGCAACTTCTTGAGACGTACTGTAGATTGTAGATTCAAAATGATAATATATTTTCTAATACAAGTTTGTCTCCATCTTTTTCTTTTATTTTACAATCAGTACAGGACATTTTGCTGTTTTTAACACTTTGTGACTCACACTACCAATCACAAATTCTTGTAACGTATTTAAACCTCTACTCCCAAGAATAATAATATCTATTGCATGTTGGTTAGCGAAACGTACGATTTCTTCACTAGGCGAGCCATGTAAGATTTCTGTTTGATAAGTGACATGAGCCAAAGATAAGAGTTGTTCAATCGGTGCCACTTTTTGTTTT